>CAUQLV010000019.1:0-51033 GCA_963519235.1 uncultured Oscillospiraceae bacterium | reverse complement strand
TTCATTCCCTCAGAAACTGCAAACCTATTTGCGCATAACTCTTGACACTACCAAAAGCCCTAAACACTTCCACAAAATCAGGTGACTCAACCAATTCTGCAATTAGCTCTGATTTTGATTTTTTATTAATATTGATTAGCTTTTTTGCCCCATAAAACACTCCAAAAGTAGCAGCGTGAAATAAACCTGCTCTAAAAGTATCAACACCATTAGAAACTTTAAAGGCGGTTCGTGCCTTTTCAAATCTACGTCTATTTTCATCTGATAGGTTGTCTATAAAAACTTTATATTCCTCGCAATGCGTGTAGGCATAAGCATAAACGTCTGGATTTATCACATAAGCTTCTAATATTTTCTGTAAATTCTTTTCAAAAGACATTTTAAATCTCCTTTTCTTTCGTATAATTTTCTATTACTTTCCCCATCTGATAGGCATATTTGCATTCCCCTAAATCAGACAAAAATGACGCTTGTGTTTCTTCAGTAAGCTTGTCCACTAACCCTTGAGCAATGTTAAGGACTTCTATTTTTCGTATTTCCTCATTAATTGAGCTTTCGAGCTGACCAAGAATAGCAAGCCTAACCAATCGATTTTCTGTGGAATAAATCTCGGACGATATTTTTTTCTTAACATCTGGATCGCCAATGATATCGCAAATAACATCTAAGCGAGTTTTGATAGCTTCATCATTTTCTTCAATTGACCAGAGACCAGTGTTTTCTTTTAGTTCAATTCTGTAGTTGTAATATTTAAAAATCGCAAAGCAACATAATGCCGGAATGCCTATAAGTAAATATTCATTGAGTTTGTCTTGATAATGTATGCGTGCATCTTCAAGGTAGATGTAATTTAACAGCCAAGATATAAGTCCTGAACCTGCCAGCAGTCCGCTAATAATCATGGGAACCTTTGCCCAGTTATCGTAATACTTAAATCTCATTGGTATTTTCATTGATTACTCCTCCTAAAATGGGGCAAAAGAGCCTGTTTCATCGAAAACCTCTGGTTCTAAGACCTCTTCACCTCGTGCAATTCTCTCTTTTATAGAAATTTGATCGAAATTGACTGCAAACTGATCGTCTAAAATATCTGCAACTACATACTCTTTAGAATTTAACCAATCTTCTTTGCTGCCATAAAAAACATTATCTGTCTTCACCATAATAGCCCTCCTCATCCCAATCTTCGTCATACTCGCTATATTCGTCTAAAATATCACCAGCGTATTCTTTGTATGTTTCCGCCAATTCTTCTACGCATTCGTTCTCATAAGCTTCGTATTCTTCACCATATTCAAAAGAATCCTCAATAATAAAATCTGAATCCTCATAAGCAGAATAATCATCATCGTATCCAAATTTTCGATCTGCCTTATATTTTTCGAATTCTTCCTTAGTCAAAAACTTGCCAATTAGTCGCTGTGCTGAAAATCTACACTCACCATTAGCACCTGCGTCACATTGTAAAATTGTCCAGCCGTGATAATACTTATCCCCATTTTGCTTTGAATCATATTTTACATCTCTAATATCTACAAAGTATTTCTCCATCTTTAGCTGGTATCTATCTTTATGTCGTTGAACCTGAGTGCCAGTGAAATTCACTATAAAGTAGCTTCGTGAATTCTTGTGACCGGAACAGAATTCAAACACCTCATCAAAGCTGTGAATAAAGCCTGATATATTTGGATAAAGCTGCTCATGTTTTTCTTTTAACTTTGGAACATTACTCTTTCCTAAAACACGGATAGGGCTGACGATACGAAGTGTATTAAGATGAAATAAGTTTTTAATTGTTTTGAATTCAGCTTGAATAACCGTTTGCTCTTTGAGTCGTGCAAACTCATCATGATAACTATGCAAACCGTATTCGCTGCCGTTGGTGTCAACAACATTTACAACCTTACCAGTAAAAACATCAATACCAATTATCCGTAAAAATGGCTTGTTTCCTCTTTTGATTTTCTGGCAGAGTATTATCACAATATTTCTCTTCATGACCCCATCAAAGCTGTCAAACAACATTCTTTCATCAATTGTAGGAAAATTAAAAATATCAATACAATTTTCGTTAGTCGAAATGGCTTCTACGGTGATTTCTTTAGGCTCTACAATTATTGGCTCTGGTAGATACTTGCTGTATTTTTCTTTAATCTTTTGCTTATCAGGTTCTTTAAAATCTTCGATTGAAAAAAACAATATAGTTCCCCATACGGAATTAGAAATTTTGTTTTCGCCAACATTATGAAAATTGACCAAGACATAATCATTGAATTCATCAATGACTGAACCATTTCCAAACACTTTATGCCATACATCTTTTAAAGTCATTATTATATTTTCCTCACTTACCTCTTATAATATTGAGACCACAAATCATCATGGGGATGTTCATTTCTTACATCTACTGGCATGCCGAAAATTCTTATATGATCCCCAAAACTATTTCGTTTCAGCCCAAGCTTATTAGTATCTAAATCGTCACATTTATGTGCTTGTCTACACATTTTACAACGTTTGGGAGGGGCAAATCTTTTTTTCTTATAAAACTCAACTTCATGTTCAGTCATCTCAAATTTATTGCCACATTCTATGCAAGTTATTTTTATAGTACACATATTCATTACCCTCCCTATTGCAAAATTAGACTGGTAACACCTTGGTTTAAACTTAAGAATTTACGCTTAACTCTTGGATTGTAAAATTCTTTCCTCACCATATTCATCAAAGCAGTTCCACTATGGTATCCATGAATTACTATAATTTCTTTAATATCCCGAGGGGTGGTGGCTACTTTATTATTCAAATAAATCGCAGCCTCCCAAACTTTCATTTTGTGTAAGTCGATTTTCATAATTTCAGTTTCTTTAAAGCTATAATCTAACATTTTCATTCTCCTTTAATTTTAAAATGGATAAAATTAAAGGACACCTATAAAAAAAGATCTAATCCTTGAGAACACAACCAACTAAAGCTTATAGAAATATCCTATAAACTAAAGTGCTTTGTTGCGCTAACAACAAAAGCAGAGTTGTGTCAATCAAAATTAAATCACTTTTTATAAGTGTCCACTGTCATAATAAATCAATATGAAAATTTTGTCAATACTTTTATAACTAATATTTTACAACTTTATAATTAAGATTAAATTAGTAGCTATTCCATGTGTATTGTGATACCCTTTGTGCTTACAAAGGAGGTGCCACTATGCAAAACGATTAGACGACCTATACCACAGTTTCTGTAACCGGCAAGACTTTACAAACCGTATGCTTTTGGTTGAAGAAAACAGTAAGTCTTTAATAGACCAGCTTACGGAATCAGACGGAAAGGCAGTGCTAAGAATCATTGATGAACTTGAAATGATTAGCCATTACCAAAGCAAGGCGAGTTTTATTCAAGGTTTCAAATTAGGCTTTGCGCTAACAACTGAATTACAAACTTACGATTCCCACAGTGCTGAGATAGACTCTCAAAACTGTGGGAATTTCTTTATGCCTCAGGAGGTGATGGAAGATGAAAAAGAAAACTAAAATCCTGGCAGCTGCTATCATAATTTTTTCTCTGATGATAACAGTCCAACAATTGCAGCCACAAACACAACCCGAACCGACCGACATTCCCCCCGTGTCGAGCCCTATGCAGGTGGATAGGGATAACACCTCACTCGCAGAAAGCAAAGCCGTTGTTGCGGACGGAAGCCCCGAAATCAGCACCCAAAACCAATCGCAGGAAACACCCTCATAGAAATCGATTTTGAGCCGCCAGCCACAGCTGACAGTAGGGAGATTTTGGCTGAGAGCAGTAGCCCGAGGGATAACACTACCCCCACATCTGCACCAATAAACAACACGACCACAACCAAGGTGTGTGAGCCTAAGATGGGCGACACTCGCACAGTAGATGGTCAAAAACAGATTTACTTTTTAGGCTTCGGCTGGATTGATGATAACGATGAGCCAAATCAAGGTTTCTATGTTGAAGACATGTACGAAAACGGAAATAAAATCGGCAGCATGGGCGGTGGCACCTTTGTAGACGGCGATGGGGACATCAATAAAATGGTCGGTATCATGGATTGACCATTAAAACGAGAACAAGGTGACGGTATCAGCCATACCGTCACCTTGTTCTATTTCTTAATCTCCGACAAATATTCCTCAATGGTAATTTCATCATTTTCGGCTTTTGTACTCCACAGGATTGCCCAGGTAGCCCACTGCTCAAATTCAGAAACCGTCATTTTCTTTTTCATATATCTTGCATAATGCGCCTTGTATGCTCGGTTATAGCCTTGCCATACAGGATCATTTTTGCATTTATCATCATATCGCTTTCTTGCCCCAACCTCTCGACAAGTCCTGGTGCTGTCCTGTGGTGTGGTGCGTTCGCAGTAGTCGGTATACTTTCCAGATTGAATGAGGAAATACTGACCGCAGTTTTCACATTTCTTTGGTAGGTAGTTGGTTTCGATGCCGCTGAATAAATCGTAATATAAAAATGCGCCCAGTGACCGGAACTTATATGTTTTGCAAAGAATGGATTTTCCTTTCGCATCTGTCAAAACCGAATGAGAAAACATACCATACCCCGAAGTGAAGTTTAGGTATGGTGTTGTTCTTGAACTATCGTATTTTTTCAAAAAAGCCGTGAACCGCTGTGCCAAAGCATTATTATCCAAGAACTTATGCTCTGCATTTAAGTAGTTATCAATAAAATCAACATACACTTCCTTCACACGCAAAATATCATCAATGAAAGTAATATAGCGGTCAAACAAATTTTTCACATCCGTGTTCAATTCTTCCAAATCAGCAGACATCTCATAGTCGAAAAGCTGCTCTTTCAAATCCCACGGCTCAAATTTAGTAATATAGAAATGGTGTATGTCTTCGCCACAATCGGTATCAACATAATGATTAAACCCGTATTCGTTGGAAAAATCATCGCTGTATAAAAGCTCGTCCTCTACTTCATCGGTATCGCCTGTTTCCCATATCCAAGGCTTCGTGTTTAAGACGTCAATTAGTTTTTCTGCGTGTAGCTGACTACTGCTTGCAATATGGCTGGTAATGGATAGCTGATTAAAATATTGATCTATGAGTCGCATCGCTCCCTGTGCTTTCTGCACATGGGAGTTGTATTGTTCTATTCTGAAAATTTCCATATTGCCAAATAGGTCGAGCTGAGGAAGTTCCCTGACTAAAGTCTCTCTGCAGCCTTTCAAATTAGGCACGTTGGAGTTTAGTATTTCTATTAAAACTTCGTTGGAAACAAATGCTTTTTTACCTTCTAAATAGATATCGTTGTCCTTAAAATTTGCTGTAAAAGTAAACATACAAGCTCACCCCTTTAAACATGAAATAGATGATATGAAACACAAAAATAGAAAGTGTATTTGTAATAGATAATATCATCACAAAAAATTGAGAGCTTACTGAAATAGATAATGCAAACCCTCAAAATAGAGAATGTATAATTTATTGTATCACATCTATTTACAATTTTCAATAGTTGCTGTATGCTTTTGGTAGATGATAGCTATCAATCTTACAACATCTATTTCGAAAGGAGAACAAATGAAGAAGTTTAACACGATCACCGGCGAAGAATTACTGTCTAAGGAAGTTAGGGAAATTCCTTTCATCATCAAAGATTTAATTCCTATCGGGCTTACACTTCTTGCCGGTTCGGCAAAGGTGGGCAAAAGCTGGCTTGCACTGTGGCTCAGTATCGCTGTTGCCAAGGGTGAAGCTGTATGGGGATATGAAACCACACGATGTACCACGCTCTATCTCTGTTATGAAGATAATGAGATTCGTATCCAAAACAGGCTTTTAGAGATTACAGATGAGGCCCCAAGCAATGTTCATTTTTGTACTGAGGTTTCAAAATTAGGTGGTGAGCTTGAAACTCGCATCAGAAATTTTATTGCAGAGCATCAAGACACAAAACTGATTATTATTGATACCCTGCAAACAATTCGCAGCCCTAATACCGAAAGTACCTACTCCAATGATTATTCTGATTTGACCATTCTTAAAAATCTTGCCGATGAGTACAAGATTGCTATTTTACTCATTCACCATTTTAGAAAACAAAAAGACGGTGATGTGTTTAATCAAATCACAGGCTCAACAGGTTTGCAGGGAGCAGTGGATACCATGTTTACATTAAGCCAAAGTAAGCGTGGTGAAAAAACAGCAACCCTTTCTTGTGTCGGGAGAGATATTGAAAGTCGAGAATTGGAGCTGGAACGCAGCGAGGATAATATTTGGATTAAGATTTCAGACAGTCTCTCAGAAAGCAATCTAAAGGATTTAAGTTTTATAAAAGCAGTAGAAATTTTTATGTGTGATAAGGATAGCTACATTGGAAATGCAACAGAATTATCGACCCTGCTCAATCAAATAAGTGACGATAATTTTTCAAACAAATCCATCTCTAAAAATATTAAGAGGTTGTCCAAAAGCCTTGAAAAGCTTGGAATACTGGGCTCTGCACGACGTAGTAATGGGAAAAGAATTGTTGAATTAGTTAAGGCGGGTGACGATAGTGCCGACCAAAAGCGTGTGTCATAATTCTCGACCCTATCGGCACTTCATGTGGACAAACCATTCGCCACCGTTGCCCCCTGTTTGCCCCTGTGTGGCGAGATTCACGATGGGATGGCATAACACCACCATATCTTCAAAAACAGCCACCAAGCGCGCAAGCGCCGACATTTTTCTTCTCTGTCGGTTATGCCTTTAACCGCAAAGATTACCGCTTCCACTTTCTCTCCTCAGAGAGAGCCAGCATCGCAAACGGCTTGTCGGTGGCGTTGCCCCCGACCGCCGATGCAGCTGGCTGGGCAGAAGCCCAGACCCACTTCAGAAACGGAGGTACATCGCTTATGGATACAAAAAAGCGAAGATTAAGCATCAAACTAACCCAAGAGAATTTTGATGAAATTCACCGAAAAGCGGAACAAGCCAATAAGAACGTTACCGACTATGTCACCACCGCCTGTCTTGGCAAGGAAATTGTCATCATCACTGACCTTGCCGAGGTGCTTAAGGAGCTGAAAGCGGTGGGCAGAAACCTCAATCAGATTGCTGTGCTTGCCCACAGCGGAAGAATTACAGCAGTCAACCTTAGTGGTGTACAGGAGGAAATGGTCACAATCAATCGGCTGCTCAAAGAGATTTTGGAGCGTAGAAGGTGGTCAGTATAGCTATTGTAAGCTTCGCAAAGATTAAGAAAAAGCAGTCAAGAGCCAGTATGTCTGCGGTGATGAACTATGCCATGAAAACGGAAAAGACTTTGTGCGAGGGCGAGAGATTGGTGTCGGGGCTGAACTGTTCTCCCGAAACGGTTTACCATGAATTTATTAATACCAAGCTGTACCACAGCAAGGACAGCGGTCGAATGTACTACCACATGGTGCAATCCTTCCCCAAGGGCGAGGATATTCCACCCAAGGTTGCACACGAAATGGCGGTCAAATTAGCGGAGCATTTCAAGGATTACGAGGTGTTAATCTGCACCCACACCGATCGTGACCACATTCATTCACACTTTATTATCAACTCGGTTGCCATGGAAAGTGGCAGAAAGTTTCACATTAGCACTCCGGAGATTGAACCCATACGGCAGTTAAATGACAAGCTGTGCATGGAATATGGCTTCGAGGTTTACAAGCCGAAACCCAAGCATGAGCGTACCAAATCCATGAGCGTAGCAGAATACCACGCAGCAGCCAAGGGCGAAAGCTGGAAAATGCGACTGATGAACACCATTGATGAGTGCATGAAATACGCAGGCAGCAAGGATGAATTTATACAGCTGATGGAGTTTGAGGGCTACGGTGTCAAGTGGACGGACACCCGAAAAAGCATCACTTATACTACACCCAAGGGTATGAAATGCCGAGATGACCGCCTGCACGAATCAAAATATTTAAAGGAGAGGATGGGGCTTGAGCTACGAATCAGACAGGAAATTGTCGCTGGAGGAACTCAAACAGCGGAACAAACCACAGCCACAGTCAGAGTCGTTACCACCGCCGATGCCCATTTCTTCTCCTCTGACACAGGAGAAATTGGACAATCTATTTTACAATCAGAGCGTAATTTGGGATGGGATAGAGAATCTCGAGAAGCAACTCAATGCCATACAGGTGCGGAACGAATCGTTACACACCCAGTTGAGCAGCCTGCCGACACAGATGCACCTGGAGAAAATCAGCAAGAGCTTGTTGCAGATACAGCAGACCTTGTCACAGGCTGGGAGCAAGAAAGGGAAATCTTTTTCTCTGCCCAAGCTGAAATTGCACCAAATCGAATGGACAGTTTGGCTGTGGATACTCATCAGCTTGCTGCCCTTGGCAGTGATATTATCAGCCTTGGCAGGTCTGTGGAGGCTCTTGGTCAGTCCACTCCTGTAAGGGACAGCACCACAAGACCCACAGTCAAGGAGCATAAAAAAGGCGTTGGTCAAAAGCAGGATGACCACAGCGGATATGATTTTGAGATGAAAATGTAGGAGGTATTCAATGAATAAAAATGCTGGATTTTATGGTGAAACCTTGCCGTTAACAAGGCAGCAGGACGGAAAGGTAATGTCCATCTATCGTGATGCCGGAGTATATTTTGACGAAGCCGGTATGCGTACCGAACGGCAGATGAAGATAAACGGTCAAACCTTTTTTGTTATTTCTGTGTTTCCAACGTTGGCAACAGCTACACCCACAGAAAAAATCATTAAACTAATTGACTTGGATGTAATGAAAAAGGCTGAATAGTTTCAGCTTTTCAGTAGACTTTGGCAAATCGTTTGGGTATGATGTGGTTGCGGTTCTACCGCACACATCGTATTCAGTTTGCCAAGAGAAAGGAGCCGTAAAAATGGCAAACGATAAGTACACAATTTTATATGCAAGACTAAGTCAAGATGATGGTAGCCAAGGTGAGTCTAACAGCATTGCTAACCAACGGTTAATTTTAGAGAAATACGCAAAGGAAAATGGCTTTGAAAATCAAAAGTTTATGGCGGATGATGGTTATTCGGGTACGAATTTCAACAGGCCATCATTCAAGGAGCTAATGTTACTTGTGGAAAACGGCGAAGTAGAAACCATAATCGTAAAAGATATGAGTCGATTTGGGCGTGAGTATTTAGAGGTAGGCAGATACACCGAAATCGTATTCCCCAACTATGATGTACGATTTATCGCTATCGGTGACGGCATTGACAGTCTGTATGGTAACGATGATTTTACCCCTTTTAAAAATATAATCAACGAACTATATGCAAAAGACTGTAGCCGTAAAATCCGCGCCGCCAAGCGTGCCAAAGCTGAAACAGGTGCTTGGCTTGGCGGCAAGCCTCCCTATGGGTACATGCGCGACCCCGAAAATCCAAAGAGCCATCTTATTCCCGATAAAGAATCCGCAGAGGTTGTAAAACTGATATTCTCTCTCTGTGTTGGTGGTAAAGGTCCCAATCAGATTGCGAGAGAGCTGAAAAAGTGTGAGATACTTACCCCTGCTCATTACTATTATCGCAAAGAGGGGAAAAAGAATGCCAAGCTTAATTTGGAGCAACCATACAAGTGGCACTCTGAAAATGTGATACGAGTTTTAGAAAACGAGGTCTATCTCGGACACACCATAAGCCTTGTAAACACCACCAAGTCCTATAAAAACAAAAAGCGGGTGGTGCGTCCCACAGATGAGCAGGTGCGGTTTGAGAATACCCATGAAGCTCTTGTAGACAAAGAAACTTGGGATATTGTCCAAAAGCTAAGAGAAAGCAAAATCAGACCAACACCCATGGACAACCCAAATATTTTCTCGGGACTACTATACTGCCAGGATTGCGGTGACAAGCTTGACCTCTATCGCACCCACACCAAAGGTGAGAATTATAACAATTTCAAATGCCGAACCTACAACAAAAACGGTAAAGACTTTTGTACATCTCACTACATCCGAGAGGATGCTATAAAGGCAATCGTGCTGGATGATTTAAGGCGTGTTACTCACCTTGCTCGTACACATGAAAGCTTATTTGGAAAGTATCTCAATAAGAAAAACACCTCACAGGTGCAAAGTGAAATTTCAAATTTGCAGCAAAAAATATTCAAGCTTAAGCATCGTGAGGCAGAGCTAAAGGCGCTTTTCAAACGGCTCTATGAGGATAATGTGCTGAGTAAAATTCCAAATGAAGTATTTCGTGCCCTAAGCCAAGACTACCTTGATGAGCAAAAAGAAGTAGCAGCTGCTATTCCAGAGAAAGAAAAAGAGCTGGGAAAGCTGGAAAGTAGTATCGCCAATGTAGATTTATTTATAGCCAAAGCCAAACAGTATCCCCAAATTCCGGAGCTAACTTCTGAAATACTGCACCTGTTTATTGATAGGATTGTAGTTGGTGAAAAATCGGAACGATACTCAAGAACAGCATTTCAACAGGTGACTATCTACTATCGTGATGTAGGATTACTGGATTTAGCAGACACACAGGCACTGCAAAGGGAATTAGGTGTGGCATAAGAATAGCAAAAGGCAGACAGCTTGGTGAAAGCTGTCTGCCCAAATGCAAACAAAACTATTGAATTAAAAATCTTTCCCTATAACACGGTTGTTTATGCGGGCTTCTGCTTTTTAGCAAAATAGAAAGGGCGAGCAGATGACAAGCAGCAAAAAGAAAATTCCAAGGCCAATCAGAAATGGAGTGAGGCATCCGGTACCGCAGCAGCCTTGCGGGCGTCTGGAACAATTTTGCGGTCTGCAATTGCAGGTGTTTTTGTCGGGGCAGCCGGAATGATTCATGTTGCATCACCTTCTCAATTCTTATGCGTCAATAAAAAGAATTAGACTGCTGGATGGTTTCACTCAGACTGGATACATAAAAACCGGAGCACGCTGTTGCACCGGCTCCGGTTTGAAAAACTTCTAATAACGATCAGAGGTTTGCCGCAGTGATCACAATGGAGCTGTTGGTCAGGCAAAAAAAGATCGTATTGTTTGTATTCAGCAGGTTGTCTGCCACACTTCCTCTGACAGTAACACAGATTTTCGTACAGATATATTGTCCGTTGCTGTTTTGATATGCCAAAATTCCATCGAGGAATGGATCAGCGTCGCTGCCATAGGAGATGGTTTTGCTTTCATTTGCAATCAGGGTAAACCCGACCCGCCTTCTGATGCATCCCGGAGTGCTTCCGGCTCTCACAAATAAATAGACTTGCAAAGTATCGCCGGTGTTATTTGTAAATGTCTTAATTCCCATTTTATCATCACATCCATAATCAATAATTTATGGATCTTATATCCATGTTTTATTATATGGTTGTGATTACGCTTCGGTGTATAGCGCAGCCCGATATCGTCGAAAACATGAAAACACCCACCATGGGAGATAATGGCGGGCATCTCATAGGGAAGCGCTATTTGTATTACAAGTATATTGTAAACGATTCCAACAGTCAATACATTCCAGTAAGGTTTGTAAGAATGCATCAATTGCGTTGCGATGATTCGTTCTTCTTGCAGGAGATTCTATCAATTGATAGAAAAAATGCACAAATTCAACAGGCTCAGTTTATGTAAATTGAAACGATTGATTCGCAAGGGAACAGACCCGGGCCAAGCACCTGGTCGCCGCGTCGATTGTCATAACGACAAGCTCTTGTTCCTATTGACAGCAGAAGTATACAATCTGTTGTTAAAATTAAAAATAATGCCATTGAGTATAAAAAATTAAGCAGAAAAGGCAGTTTTGGAATTTTCCAAAACTGCCTTTTTCATATCAAATTGGAGATCAGCCAAAGAACTGGTTGAAGAAATCTTCAAACTCATCATAAGGATCCTGACGCTCGCTGCCGTCGCTTTCATCGCTGCCAGGATTATACTTGCTGCCGCTGTTCGGGTCAGTGACTTCAGGCGCCGGCTGCTGTTCAGTGTTGGTCGTAGTGTTTCCCATATCTTCAATCAATTTAACGGCTGCCGTAAATTTCTTGCCGGAAACTCCCGAGCGGGCAGCAGGACGGAAGACTTCCAGTTCAACGGTATCGCCTGGCTTTTTGGCTTCCAGCACTTTGCTAAGCGCCTGATTACTGTCCAGATCAACGCCGTCCGCTTTCGTCAGAATGTCTCCGGGGACAATGCCTGCCCGTGAGACGCCCGAGTCCGGCATGGTCGACTGCACAAAAAGCCCGATAGGCACATTGTTCAGCCGCGCGGCGGAAATATCAACGGGATAAACAGTGATCCCGAGCATAGCGCGACCGGTAACGCGCCCGTTTTTCACCAGATCATCAACAATGGGTTTAACTTGATTGGAAGGAATGGCGAATCCCATGCCTTCTGCACCGGTGGAGATCATTTTGGCGGAGTTAATGCCGATAACCTGCCCGAACTCGTTGACCAGCGCGCCGCCCGAGTTGCCGGGGTTGATGGCGGCGTCGGTTTGAATCAGCTTGGAATAAGTGGTGGTCGAGCTGCCGGCGCCGGAACTTGCCGTTAGCTGGCGGTTCAATCCGGAAACAATGCCCTGCGTAACGCTTCCGGCGAATTCCATAGATTGCGGGTTGCCGATTGCGATGACCTTTTCGCCAACCTCGACCTGATCGGAATTGCCGAAGGATGCGGGAGAAAGCCCGGTTGCTTCAACTTTTATGACTGCCAGATCGGTTTTCGCGTCAGAACCAACCACACGTCCTTCATACTTTGTGGTTCCGTCGCTCATGGTCACCGTAATGCCGATGGCTCCCTCTACTACATGGGCGTTGGTGGCGATATACCCGCTATCGCTGATTACGATGCCGCTGCCCATGCCTTCCGCCTGATACTGCCCATAATTCAGGTAGGTGGTGATTGCCACGATGGAGGGCTCGACTTTTTTCACAATCTCCATGGTCGTGAGTTTCCCGTCTGCGGAGGGCGTTTCGGAGTTGGCGGGTTTATCCTTCAAAGCAATTCCGGGCAGTTCGCTTGCGGGAACATTCAGACTTGGCTCGTTGGTATCGGAAACAGAGGATTTGTCCCCTTGAACGGCGTTAAAAATGCTAACGCCGGCAACGGAAACCAGCGAAACGACCACGACTGACGCAAGAATCACTGAAAAGACGAGCAAGCCCTTGCTGCGTCGTTTCGGGCGTGCGGCCTGCGCCTGCTGATAATCCTCAAACTTCCATTGATACGGTTCTTTCCCGCGCGATTGATTCGGATTTTGCTGCCAGCCTCCCGACGCGCTATACTGCTGAGGAGGCATCTCATTTTGCGGACGGGAAGACTGCCGATAGGCTTCCGAGTAATAAGGAGGCCGATATTCCTCGCCGTTTTGGCGCTGCGAATTCCATTCGCCGTTTCCGTCTGGAGGAGTTCCGTGTCCACTTCCGTAATTCTGCGGATTTTCCAGCGTGCTATTGCCTGAATTCGGGGCGCCGTTTTCTTCCTTATTTGTGGTGTGCTCTGTATTCTGGTTGTCTTCTGAGTTCAAGTGATTATAATTGTCTTCCATATTAGTCAACTGCCTTTCCGGTTATGTGAAATTCAAGGTCTTGTTGTTTCGACTGTATTTAGTATAACGGGCAAATATGAAAATAAAATAGCTAAGTTTTAAAAAGATTTAAATATTATGATGAAATATGGTTGGTACTTTTATTTCTAATTTGTTACGGCCTTGTTTTAATCAGATTTCCTTGTCTTTTTCCTTCTTTTTTTTCTGCGGGTTTGGAATGGTGAACACAAACTCGCAGTATTCCCCCTCTACGCTGCGCACAATGATGTCGCCGCCATGCAAATTGATGATGGAGCGGACAATATGCAGCCCGAGACCTGCGCCGCCCTTTTCGCGGCTGCGGGATTTATCTGTTTTATAAAAGCGGTCAAACACATGGGGAATTTCATCTTTGGGAATCCCGTCGCCGGAGTTTTTAATGGAAACACTGGTGGATGCGTCGCTCTCTGTGTACCCGACTTCAATATAACCGCTTTCGCTTGCGAATTTTACCGCGTTTTCAATTAAATTGTAAATCACCTGATGAATCAGGTCAGGGTCGGCTTCCACCATGACCTTGCCATGGTCGAGACCTCGCACCTCAATGTTTTTGGCTTCCAGCGGCTGCTCAAACGTGAAGACGGTGCGGATGACCGTATCGTTTACATCGAAGAGGTCGGGCTTAATCTCCAGCTCGCCGGCTTCAATGCGGGCGATATTCAGCATTGAACGGACCAGACGAGAAAGCCGTTTGATTTCTTGCGAAACGATATTGAGGTAGTAATCCCGCTTGTCATCAGGGATCGTTCCGTCAAGAATTCCATCGATAAACCCGCCGATGGTGGTCATCGGGGTGCGCAGCTCATGGGAAACGTTGGCCGTAAAGGAACGGCGGGTGGTTTCCGTAGTTGCCAGAGAGGAAGCCATATTATTAAAAGAGATTGCCAGCTGCCCGAGCTCATCATAGCTTTCCACTGGGACGCGGATGGTAAAATCCCCCTTGGAAAAGCTCTGTGTTGCCGCTACCATTTTGCGCAGCGGGCGCACGAGATCGGCTGTGATAAAATATACGGCGGCAAACGCCAGAATCAACACCGCCAGGGAGCTGACCATAAACATTTTTAAAATTTCCTTGAGAAACACCGTGAGCGCTTTGGCGGAGGCAGATACGAACACCACTGCGGCGGGCGTGCCGTCGTCGCGGTTTACGGGGATGCCCACGGTATAATGGGCGTCGGGGTAAAGTCCCCCCATTTTCCCAAGCTCCTGATAGCCGCCTGCTGTGGAAGCCTTTTCGATAATGGCCGCAGAGACAACCCGGTCCGAATGGTCGGCGCCGGTGCCTTCGGCAAACAGCAGCAGTTCCCCTTCCGTATTGGCAAGATAAATATCCGACTCAATGGAGTTGGCCAGAATGGTATACATGGGAAGCACAACCTGCGGAGTTACCCTTTCAAACGAGTTGTTCCGGATGTTTGAATAGGTCAGCGCCGCGGCTTGACTGGCGTTGTGCTCCAAAAGCTTATACCGGTCCTGCTTAAAGTATTGCGCCGCGAAAACCAGCAGCACCGCGCCCAGAATTGTGATGCTCAGCAGGATAATGGCTGCCACGGTGACAAAATGCTTGCTGAACAGAGTTTTGCGCATATTGAATCGTCCCCCTGCACATTGATGCAAAAACGGGCCGGACACCGCCCGACCCGTTCCCCAGTTGTAAGAATTATTCTTTTACTTCAAATTTATAACCGACGCCCCATACGGTTTTCAGCGTCCACTGCTCGGAGACGCCTTCCAGCTTTTCGCGCAGGCGCTTGATGTGAACATCGACGGTGCGGGAGTCGCCGTAATACTCGAATCCCCACACTTCGTCCAGCAACTGGTCTCGCGTATAAACGCGGTTCGGGTTGCTCGCCAGATGGTAAAGCAGCTCAAGCTCCTTAGGCGGCGTATCAATTGCTTTGCCGTCGACCTTCAACTCGTATTTGGTCATATTCACCACCAGCTTGTCATAGCTGACTTCTTTGACATCGCTCTCAGAGGCGGCTTTTCCTGTCCGGCGCATGATCGCCTTAATGCGGGCGACAATTTCCTTGGGGTCAAAGGGCTTGACCACATAGTCGTCGGAGCCAAGCTCCAAGCCGAGCACCTTGTCAAAGGTCTCACCTTTGGCGGTAATCATAATGATCGGGCAGTTGGATTTTTTGCGGATTTCGCGGCAAACCTGCCAGCCGTCCAGTTTGGGCATCATGATGTCCAGCAAAACCAGATCCGGCGCCTCGGAGGCAAACTTTGCGAGCGCTTCTTCTCCGTCGTTGGCGATTGCGAGTGCGTATCCTTCTTTTTCCAGATAAAGGCGGAGCAATTCACAAATATTACGGTCATCGTCGCAAATCAGTATCTTTCCGGTAGACATTTCAGTTCCCTCCGTTTATGCTATCGTCTGTTGTCAGCCTTCTAGCAATATAATACCACAATTATACAGCAAAATCATAAGCTTTGGTGAATATTTTTTGAACTAGGCTTGTCCAGTTTCCGAATTCTTGCTGTTTTCGGCAGAAAGAAAACGGAAAGCCCCTTGTGAAAAAAGAAAAAGGACGCTATAATATAAGACTGTATGGATTGCCGGACGCAGAATGGATTTTTCTGCGGGCGGCCTCTTATCCTTTAAGCTCCGCGGATAAGAGCAGTTTTGCCCCTATTTTGTGCCGGTGCGGAGCGGCAGATCGGAGTTTCAGAATGAAATTAGGTATTGTCGGGCTGCCCAATGTGGGCAAATCGACCCTTTTTAACGCGATTACCAATGCGGGAGCCCAGTCGGCCAACTACCCGTTTTGCACCATAGAGCCGAATGTGGGAATGGTTGCCGTGCCGGATGAGCGCCTGGATGTGCTCGCGAAAATGTACGACCCGGATAAATATACGCCTGCCGTGATAGAATTTGTAGATATTGCCGGCCTTGTGCGCGGCGCTTCCAAGGGGGAAGGGCTGGGAAACAAATTCCTTTCCCATATCCGCGAGGTGGACGCAATTGTCCATGTGGTTCGTTGCTTTGAAGACGGCGAGATTGTGCATGTGGATGGTGAAATCGGCCCGAAGCGGGACATTGAAACCATTAACCTCGAGCTGATTTTTTCCGATATTGACCTTGTGGATCGGAAGATTGACCGCTCTTTGAAAGCCGCAAAGGGCGGAGATAGAACGCTGGCGTCGCAGGCCGATGTGCTCAAACGTCTGAAAGTGCACCTCGAGGAAGGCAAATCCGCCCGCAGCTTTGTCTGCGACGAGGAAGAGCGGGAAGCGTTTGAGGATGTTCCGCTTCTTTCCGGGAAACCGATTATTTATGCCGCCAATATGAGCGAAACCGATTTTGCGGGCGGGATTGAAAAAAATCGCTTTTTTCACGAGGTGGAAGAGATTGCGGCGGCGGAAGACAGCGAGGTGCTGCCTATCTGCGCCAAAATCGAAGAGGAAATTGCGGGGATGACCCCCGAGGACAAGCTGATGTTTCTGGAGGATATGGGGCTTCACCAGTCCGGCCTTGACCGACTGATTCAGAAGAGCTACTCTCTGCTGGGGCTGATTTCCTATCTGACCGCAGGCAAGCAGGAGGTTCGCGCCTGGACAATTCAAATGGGAACCAAAGCGCCGCAGGCGGCAGGCAAGATTCATTCCGACTTTGAAAAAGGCTTTATCCGCGCGGAGGTCATCGCGTTTGACGATCTGGTAAAATGCGGCACAATGGCGGCAGCAAAAGAAAAGGGTCTTGTGCGCTCCGAAGGAAAAGAATACGTGTTCCAGGACGGCGACGTTGTCCTGTTCCGTTTCAACGTATGATTCCCCGGCGGTTTCTCCTGTTTTTTACAGGATTGTTCCTTTGCGGAGCGGTAATCGGCGGGTTGGTGTTTCTGCTGAGCCGGCCTGCGAAAACGGAGTATCTCCCGAAAGCGCAAAACGACTTGATACTTGCCACTGTCGGCGTTTCGTCGGAGGAAAGCTCCGGACGGAGCATTGAGGCGCGTGCGGAGCGGGAGAGCTATCCGGCGGGAACAAAAGAAATTGTGCTGGTGATTACAAATCACAGCGAGGATTTTCTGGGTTACACCGGGTATTATGATTTCCGGCGTGTGGACGGCGATGCGATTACGCCCCTTGCCGTTCGCCCCGACGTTGTATTTGATCTGACGGATCAACTGCTGAACCCCGGAGAAACAGTCCGTGAAACAGTGCTGCTTGACCTTTTTGAAGAGCCTCTGCCTTCCGGCACCTACCGTGCCGCCCAGCTGGCCTGTTTCACCAATACACAGGGGGAAGCGCTTGCTTGCTCTGAGATTACCGCGGACTTTGTGATCGATTAAAAAACCGCTCTTCCGAATTTTCGGAAGAGCGGTTTTCAGCTTTGTTTTTCAATCTATGGGATTGGTCAGCGTTCCAATTCCCTCAATCGAGCACTCCACGACATCGCCGGATTTCAGAAACTTTGGAGGTGTAAATCCCATACCGACGCCTGCGGGCGTGCCCATGGAAATGATGGTGCCCGCTTTCAGTGTCATGCCCTGTGACAGCTCGTTGATAACATGGGCAATGCCGAAGATCAGAAGGCCGGTCGTGCTGTCCTGCCGGAGTTCGCCGTTAACACGGGACTGGATTTTCAAAACGGGCGGCTGCGCAAATTCGTCGGCGGTCACAATCCAGGGGCCCATCGGGAAAAATCCGTCCAGACTTTTTCCGAAATACCACTGTTTGTGGCGGCTCTGCAAGACGCGCGCACTGACGTCATTGGCGACCGTATAGCCAAGCACATAATCGAACGCATCCTCTATTGCCACATTTTTCGCGTCTTTCTTTAGAATGACAACAAGCTCCGCTTCATAATCCAGACGGTCCTCAATATCGGCATGCGCGGGAATCGGGCTGCCGTCACAGTTGGCCTCGTTGACACGCTTGGAGAAATAGACCGGATACTGCCGATCCCCGTCGAAGGTCTCCAGCTTATAGCGCGCGGATTCCTCCGCGTGCGCCATGTAGTTGATGCCCAGACAGATGACATCCTGACATGGATGGGGAATCGGCGCCCGTTTTTCCACGCTGCTGGCGGGAATGGTGGAAAATCCCCCGTCTGCCAGCTTCGCCTTGATGGATTCCCAGCCGGCGTCGTCGGTTTGATCAATTAGTTCCGTCATGCTTTGGCAGTTGATTCCAAGCTCTTTCATCGGAATGATATGGTCAGAATCAGCTAAAATACCGACATGGTCGGTTCCGTTCTGATGATAGGTTAAAAGCTTCATAAATAGATTCCCCCTGCTATTCCTGATTTCCGGCCTCCATAAAGAATACCGGATTTTCACAGTTCCCGCCTCTATTATTCAATATTCAGCCTGAATTTGCAACTATAATTTGAACGGCATAGGAAGCTTTACAAAAAAATGTTCTGTTTCATCTCGAAAAAAGCCGACATTTTTCAACATTATTTTCATAAATTTGTCAAATATTTGCTTTTTCCCTTTTCAAACAGTCAAAAAAGTGGTAAAATTAATCAGGAATTTATGGCAGGGGAGACCGGCAAAATGCAAGAAGGACAGGAACCGGAGAAAATAAAAATACAGATGCTGGGCGGTTTTCAAATCACAATCGGAGACATCGTGATTAAAGATACCGACAACCATTCCCAGCAGATGTGGAATCTCTTGGAATACCTGATTGTATTCCGCGATCAGACGATATCTCCCAAAAATCTGGTGGCATCGCTGTGGCCCGGCGATAAAAGCAACAATCCTTCTAACGCCTTGAAGAATTTGATTTACCGCATCCGCATGTTGTTTGCGGGATACGGAATACCGTTTGCCAAAGATTTGATCTGCTATCGTGAAAATGCATACTGCTGGAACAGCCGATTTGTCTGCGAGATTGATGTTGAGCAGTTTGCAAGCCTGTGCACGCAGGGTGCCGATACCAGACAGCCCGACAAACTTCGGATTGCGCTTTACCTGCGTGCATTCGAACTTTACCGCGGCAATTTCCTTCCCCATTCCAACTACCGCGAGTGGGCAATCGTGCTCGAAAATGATTATCGAAGGCTTTATTTCGACAGTGTGTATGATGCCTGCGCGCTCTTGGCCGCAAATAACCGGTTTGACCGGATTGAAGCGGTCTGTGAAAAAGCGATTGGGTTCGATCCGTTTGAGGAGCGCGCTCATCAATATTTAATCGAGGCTCTGGTGCGTCAGGGAAAGCAAACACAGGCACTTGCTCATTATAACGACCTGACGGAATTGTTCTATCGGGAGTTGGGAGTTTCGCTGTCGGAGGATGTGCGCAGCCTTTATCGGGAAATTGTGAAAACTGTGAATAGCGTGCAAACCGATCTGAGCGTTATCAAGGAGGATCTGTGCGAACAGCAGACCGCTCGGGGCGCGTTTTATTGCGCCTATGAAATTTTCAAATGCATGTATCGTGTCGAGGCGCGCTCGGCCAACCGCACAGGACAGTCTATTTTTATCGCGCTGCTGACAGTTACCGATCAAAAAAATCGGATTCCGGAGCTTCCTGTGTTGGGTAAAATCATGGATCAGCTGTTGGATTCCGTTCGGCTCTCATTACGGAAAGGGGACGTCATTTCCCGTTTTTCCGTCACCCAATATGTGCTGATGCTGCCGACGCTCACTTATGAAAACGGTCAAATTGTGCTTTCGCGCATAGAAAAACGATTCAAGCAGGATTTCCGGGGAAAGGAAATCAAACTGCATACAGCGCTCCAACCGCTGGATCCATTATAATAGAGAGGGGTATTTTCTTTGCCGATGCGAGGTGCCTTTCTGCAGCCCAGCACAGTCGCAAAGACGCTGGTATGCGTTGATTCGATCGAACCAGCCGACTTTTCCGGCAGGTTTTATAATCCTTATCTGCCGGATTGCGTCCCGTTTAGCGACGCATTTGATCTGGTGAACAAAATGGACCGGGTGTTTGACGAGCTGGGGTTTCCGCATGCGGCGTTCCGATACCGCTCTTTTTACAAATTGCGCGCGAAGCGGTTCTGCCGCCGAGAGCCTGCAGAACCCGCACGTATGCAGGATGAGCGTGTGTTTAACCGCGAAAAAGGAACAAAGATGACGGTGATTGTGCAGGTGAACACCCGCCGCAGCGGAACCTGGCAGGGGACGGCAATTTGGGTGGAACGAAGCTGCCGGGTTCATTTTCAAAGTGCCTGCGATTTCATCAGCTTGCTTGCCGGATCGGCCTTTGCGATGGAAAACGGAAGGGGCCTGGCTGAATGGAAAGAAAGTGTGCTGAAATAAAGGCGGGGATTTCCCGTCTTTATTCTTATTCGGACAATCAGAGCGTTCATTTCGCTTGATTGGTCGTATCAAAAGCTGCCCATACTGAAAAAGGGCGAAAAGGGAAACCAAATTTAGTTGACAGTTTCCGGCAATTTTCATACAATGGGGAAAAGAATGGAATAAATGAGCAGAAACAACCCGTACTTTTCCGCAGAATTTAGTCGAACGGGAGTAGGAGCCAACTTGACAATTGAAAAAAAACGAGCATTTCTGATCAACTGCTTATTTACAGTGTGTATTCTGGCACTTGCTTATCTGTGTTTTAAATATCTTCTGGCGTGGATGCTGCCTTTTGTGATCGGCCTGATTACGGCCGCCTGTCTACAAAAGTCCATTCGTTTTCTGGCGGAAAAAACCCACCAAAACAGACGCCTGCTCTCACCAATTGTGGCGTTTATTTTGGTTTCTACTGTTGGAGTTCTGTTTGTTCTTTTGGTTTATAACGCCGCTAATGAGCTTGGTGAGCTGATTAACAGGCTGCCGGAGCTCTACCAGAGCGCGGCGCCCTCGGTGGCTGATGTGCTGAACCGCACACTAGAGCGGATCGTATTTGCGCTTCCGGATGAGATGGAGACACAGATTCGCGCGATGGCGGCTCAGATGCTGGCTGATGCGCAGTCTAATATTATCGATTTCTCTGCTTTGGCTGTCGCCTGGGCGGCGAATAAGGCTTCGCTGCTGCCGTCTGTTCTCATATCCATCATTATAACGGTGGTTGCAACCTTTTTTATGACTGTTGAATTTGATAACATCGTGAAATTCTGCAAGCTGCAGATTCCCGAAAAATACAGGGCGCAGGTGATTTCCAGCTGGAATTCGTTCAGCAAAACGGTAGTGGGCATGCTTTCCTCCTATCTGCTGATCATGTTTATCACTTTTGTTGAACTTTCAGCCGGCTTGATTTTGCTAAAGGTAAACTACGCGGTTCTTTTGGCGGCGATGATTTCGCTCGTCGATATTCTGCCGGTGCTTGGCACAGGAACCATCCTGATTCCGTGGGGCATAATCGCGATGATGATCGGAAGAACAAGCTTTGGAGCCGGAATCCTTGGGATTTACTTTGGAATTACAATTATCAGAAATATTCTGGAGCCAAGGATTATCGGCAAGCGCATCGGTCTTCACCCGCTTGTGACGTTGATGTTCATGTATCTTGGCCTGCATGTTCTGGGGCTGCTTGGAATGTTCCTGTTTCCGCTTTTAGTCATTATTCTCAAAAATCTGCAGGATTCCGGTGTTGTCCAATTTTGGAAAACGGAGAAGCCTTTTCACAAAACAGACCAATAGACGGCGATTATAGAAGTTAAGAAATTTTATAGGAGTGATTCTAATGGCTACTTTTCAGGAATTATATGAGACCTTGCTGAAGGCATCTGTTCAACGCGGACAAGCCGGTGCCGATACGGTAAAGGGCTTGGAATACGATCCCCAACATCTGGACTGCCTGCTGCATCCGGAAAAGCATCCGGTCATCTGGCAGCTTGCAGACTGCGACTGCCCACCCGACGCGTCCTGCATTGCTTCCTGTGAGTTCGACGCGATTTCCCGAAAAGAAGGGGTCCCCAGGGTGGCGATTGACGTTACCCGCTGTGTCGGGTGCGGCGAATGTGCACAAAGCTGCCATTCGGGGAAACTGACTGCATCAAAGGACATTTTGCCGGCGCTCGAGGCGGTCAGGAACGCCAAGGGCATTGCCTATGCGCTGATTGCCCCTGCGTTTCAGGGTCAGTTCAGCCCGGACGTAACGCCCGGTATGCTGCGCAGCGCTTTTTTGAAGCTGGGCTTCGACGGAATGCTGGAAGTTGCGTTGTTTGCCGATATTTTGACGCTGAAAGAGGCGTTTGAATTTGACCAGAACATCCACAAGGAAGAAGACTTTCAGCTGACCAGCTGCTGCTGCCCGCTTTGGATTGCCATGCTGCGCAAAAGCTACAGCCAGCTGATGCCCCACGTCCCCGGTGCCGTTTCACCGATGGTCGCCTGCGGTCGTGCAGTAAAGGCGCTGCATCCCGATGCGGTCACTATTTTTGTGGGCCCCTGCCTTGCCAAAAAATCCGAAGCCAGGGAGCCGGATTTGAAGGGCGCGGTGGACTATGTGCTGACCTTTGAGGAGATGCGGGATGTTTTTGATGCCGCCGGAATTGATCCGACAAGCATGGAAGATAAAGAGCGCGACCATTCCTCCCGCGCCGGCCGCATCTATGCCCATAAGGGCGGTGTGAGCGAGGCAGTCCGTTCGACGGTCGAGCGCCTGAACCCGCATCGCAAGATTACGGTGAAGACGCAGCAGGCCGACGGCGTAAAGAACTGCAAAGAAATGCTGGCCGCTTTGACGGCGGGCGATACGCATGCGAACTTCTTTGAGGGCATGGGCTGCGTGGGCGGCTGCGTGGGCGGCCCGAAAGCCATTATTGATAAAGAGCAGGGCAGGGCCAATGTGGAGGCTTACGGGGAACAGGCGCTTTATCCGACCCCGATGGACAATCCGTATGTCATTGAGCTGCTTCACCGGCTTGGAATCGACACGGTGGAGGCTCTGCTGAACGACAGTGATATTTTTACAAGAAAGCTTTGATTCTCGCTTGATGCGAAACGGCAAACATGATAGAATCATTGCATGACATTCCGCCAAAGGAGGACGGTTTCCATGCATGAATCGGGAGAAAATTATCTGGAAACCATTTTGATTCTGGAAAATAAAAATGGTTTTGTGCGTTCGATTGATATTGCCAATGAACTTGACTATACAAAGCCAAGCATCAGCCGCGCAATGGGAATTCTGCGCAAAAACGGGTTTATCACCATGAAGGACAGCGGGCAAATCCTGCTCACGCCGCAGGGAAAGACAAAGGCCTGCGAAATATATGAGCGCCATCTGCTGATTACCCGTTTTCTGGTTCTGACGCTTTCAATCGATCAGGAGACGGCGGCAAATGACGCCTGCCGGATCGAGCATGTAATCAGCGCCGAAACCTTTGCAAAGGTCAAGGAGTATGTGGAAAGGGAGGATGGCTAATGAGTCTGAACAGTGAGCCGGTACCGGAGGAGAACGACCTTCTTCGCTTGATAGACGCGGGAATTAGCGGCCTGGGAAACAGGGAAGAAACAATTCTTTCTGTCGATGCGGAACAAATTTTAAAAAGCGAACAAAAGAAAAAAAAATAAAAAATGGCTGCCGCTGAAAAGCGGCAGCCATTTTTGCACATTGTTTTAAAATTAAGACTGATGTTTGTCCATCAGCTCTAAAACTTCGGCGAAAAACTTGAAGAAGAAGGGAAGCGCGCAGAGAAGGAAAGGCGTGGAAATGCTGGCCAACGTATAGAGCAACGCGATACCCATCGACGCTCCCTGCTGCAGATAGCTTGCAACATTGAGGTAAAGCTGAAGAATCAGGAAAATGCCCATGACAACCAGAAGAACAACAAAAACCATGTTGAGAAGCCTTGCGGTTTTATTTTGATAGCACTTTCTGGACACAGCGGCAACAGTCTCCGTAACTTCCGGTATAGGCGGGGTATCTGTAAAATCAGGGGTATTCAGTTCTTCCGTAGTGGATTCAACCATGTCGTTGTTGTTCAAATCATTCATTTAACAATTCCTCCAAATAAATTCATTCCATTTTTTCTATTATCAGCATAACAGAATTTGGGTCATTCGTAAAGACCAGATGAAAGATAACGTTCGCCGGTATCCGGCAGCAGCGCAACGATCAGGCGGTCCCGGTAATCTTCCCTGGCCGCAAGTTGTGTAGCGGCATGAATAGCGGCTCCGGAACTGATTCCCACCAGCAGCCCGTCGCTTTTTGCAACCTCACGGCTGGCGGTATAGGCGTCCTGTGTCGCGACAGCCTGTACTTCATCCACGACAGAGCGGTCAAAATTTGCTGGAATAAAGTTTGCGCCGATGCCTTGAATGCCGTGCGGACCGGATTTCCCCAGAGAAACCAGAGGGGACTCCGCCGGTTCCACCGCAATAATTTTGACAGCCGGGTTTTCTCGTTTCAAGGCGCGCCCGATACCGGTTACTGTGCCGCCGGTGCCGAACGTCGCAACAAACGCGTCAACCTTCCCCTCAGTATCCCGAAGAATTTCGACTGCGGTGGTGGCTTCGTGGGCAGCCGGATTTGCGGGATTTTCAAACTGCCCCGGTATGTAAGCGCCGGGTATCTGTGCCGCAAGTTCCCTTGCGCGGTCAACCGCGCCCTGCATGCCTTTTGCACCATCGGTCAGAATTAGCTCGGCGCCAAGGGCGGCAAGCAGCTTGCGCCGTTCGCTGCTCATCGTTTCCGGCATGGTCAGCACCAGGCGGTATCCTTTCGCCGCGCAGACGAATGCCAGACCGATTCCCGTGTTTCCGCTGGTAGGTTCAATAATGACCGTGCCCGGGCGGATCAGCCCCCGCTGTTCCGCGTCGCAGATCATTGCGAATGCCGCCCTGTCCTTGGTGGAACCGAGCGGATTAAAATATTCCAGCTTTACAGCCAGCCGCCCTTTCAGACCGTGCAGATTGCTGTAATTGGCAAGGTACATCAGAGGCGTATTCCCAATTAATTCCGTTAAATCATGCTTGATATTCATAGAGTATCCTCCTGCCGTCACAATATTCCTCTATATTATTCCAAAATTATGAGTAAAGTATGAAGAAAGGTACCTATCCCGTGATTTTAGAAGCCTTTTTGACAGCAAAAAGGCTTGTCCTTCGAAAATTGTTCAAAGCAAAACCGAAAAACAGAAGTTTTTGTCGTGTAAAGAAAAAAGCCTTGACACGGGTATGCCAGTCCTGTATAATACAGCAAGAGGGAACGTGTAAAGTCAAATACTTTACATGATAGGGGGCAGGAAAGTGGCTAAAAATCTTGAGATTTCGCTGCTGCTGGATTTTTACGGCGAGATGCTTACCGAAAAACAACGCGATGTGGTGGAACTGTACTACAACGAGGATTTGTCCCTTGCGGAAATTGCGGTTCACAGCCAAATTACGCGGCAGGGTGTGCGCGATTCCATTAAACGTGCCGAAGGAGTATTGCTGGATCTGGAGGCGCGGCTGGGTCTTTCGAAAAGATTTCGGAAAATTCAGGACGGACTGGATGAGATTATCAGCGACGCGCGCTTTATTCAGGAATTCGGGGGCAGGGGCGGTATCTCGCGTGAGGTTTCGCAGCGCGCGGAAAACATCATACGGATTGCAGGCGGCCTCAACGAATAACGATCTATTTTACATACCACGCTGAACGGGAAAGGCGGTGAACCCCATGGCATTTGAAGGACTTTCCGACAAGCTGTCCGCTGTCTTTAAAAAAATGAGAAACAAGGGCAAGCTCAAGGAAGCTGATATTAAGGAAGCAATGCGCGAGGTTCGCCTTGCGCTTTTGGAAGCGGATGTCAACTATAAGGTGGCAAAGGAGTTTGTCGCCAAAGTGACGGAAAAAGCGGTGGGCAATGAGGTGCTTGAAAGCCTGACCCCCGCCCAGATGGTCATTAAAATTGTTAATGACGAACTGACCTCCTTAATGGGAGAAAGCAATGTGCGCGTCAATTTTGCGAGCCACCCGCCGACGGTCATCATGATGTGCGGTCTGCAGGGCTCCGGTAAAACGACCCATTCCGCCAAATTGGCGCTGCATTTTAAGAATCAGGGAAAACGCCCCCTTCTGGCGGCATGCGACGTCTACCGTCCGGCAGCAATTGAGCAGCTCCAGGTAGTCGGTGCGAAAGCGGGAGCGCCTGTTTTTGAGATGGGGCAGGGAAATCCGGTGGAAATTGCGCGAAAAGCGGTTGCCCACGCGAAGGATCACGGGAATGATGTGGTCATTCTGGATACGGCCGGACGCCTGCACATTGATGAAGCGCTTATGGGCGAGTTGCAATCGATCAAGAAAGAGGTCGCTCCGCAGGAAATTTTGCTGGTCATCGATGCGATGGTCGGTCAGGATGCGGTCAATGTGGCCTCCAAATTCGATGAGACCCTGGGAATTGACGGTGTCATTCTGACAAAGCTGGACGGCGATACCCGTGGCGGCGCCGCGCTGTCGGTCCGCGCAGTAACGGGAAAACCGATTAAGTTTGCGGGTATGGGAGAAAAGCTGGAAGATTTGGAACCGTTCTATCCCGACCGTATGGCTTCTCGTATTCTGGGCATGGGCGACGTGCTGACGCTGATTGAAAAAGCGCAGCAGGATTTCGATTCCAAGCAGGCCATGGAAATGGCTCAGAAAATGAAGGCCAATTCCTTTGACTTTAATGATATGCTTGCCCAGATGCGGCAGCTTAAAAAGATGGGGTCGCTCTCAAGCGTGATGAATATGATTCCTGGCGTTTCGGGAAAGCTTAAGGAAGAGGACGCTGAAAAGGGCGAGCGCGAGATGCGCCGTGTCGAAGCGATTATTCTCTCAATGACGCCGGCCGAACGCGCCAAGCCCGCGCTCATAAACCCCGCGAGGAAGCGCAGGATTGCGGCAGGCAGCGGCGCGGAGGTTTCCGACGTTAACCGTCTGCTCAAGCAAAACGAGCAGATTCAAAAGCTGTTCCGTTCCGTTTCCGGCAAAAAGGGCGGAAAACACCGTCGCCTTCCGTTTGGAGGGATGGGCGGAATGCCGCCCGGGGGAATGCCCGGAATGCCTTTTTAATTGATTTCACCCGGGTTCCCGGTTGAATAAATAGTCAGACGAAAGTTTGCAAATTTTATAGGAGGTGACATACATGGCTGTTAAAATCAGATTGAGAAGAATGGGTGCGAAGAAAGCTCCTTTTTACCGTATCGTAGTTGCTGACTCCCGTTATCCCAGAGACGGCAGATTCATTGAGGAGATTGGAACCTACGATCCGACCCAAGAACCTTCCGCCATCAAAGTGGACGCTGAAAAAGCGAAGAAATGGCTTTCCAACGGCGCTCAGCCTACCGATACCGTTAAGGCGCTGCTGAAAATCGAAGGCGTGCTCTAATATGGACGTGGAGGTAAACCGTTTTGGATAAGCTGATCGTTACCATAGCACGAGACCTCGTGGAGGATAAGGACGCTGTTCATGTAACTGTCGACGAGCCCAACGAGGAAGGTTTGGTTATTTACCACCTTCATGTCGCCCCCGACGACATGGGACGTGTCATCGGAAAGCAGGGCAGAATTGCCAAGGCAATTCGTACTGTTGTCCGTGCGGCAGCGAACAAAGCCGAAATGAAGGTTGCCGTTGAAATCGACTAAAAGCAGGGGGGCGAAAGCCTCCCTGCTTTTAAACACGGTGTTTTCAGAAAGAAATGCTTGCAGGGCGAGGAGAAAACGATGAAAAAACAGTTTTTGGAATGCGGAAAAATTGTGACAATTCAGGGAATTAAGGGGGAAGTGCGGGTGCAGCCGTGGTGTGATACGCCGGACTTCCTGCTGGATTTTGATACCCTTTACCTGGACAAAGGCGAAACGCCTGTCCGGATACAAAAGTCCCGTGTTCAGAAAAATATTGTGGTGCTCAAGATCGAAGGCGTTGACACGGTGGAACAGGCGGTTCTTCTGCGAAACAAGCTTGTCTATCTCAGCCGGGACGATGTAAAGCTGGAAGATGGGGAGTATTTTGTGCAGGATCTGATCGGCTGTCAGGTGGTGGACGCGGACAACGGGAATGATTACGGGAAAATCTTTAATGTGGAGTCTACGGGTGCCAACGACGTTTATTGCCTGGAAGATGAAGCGGGCACCAAGAGATATGTCCCCGCCATCCCACAGGTTGTTTTGGAGCGGGATCTCGACGGCGGGATCATCAAAATCCGTCCGCTGGAGGGACTGTTTGATGCTTAAAATCGATATTGCCACGCTGTTTCCGGAAATGTGCGAAGCCGTCCTGTCGGCCAGTATCATCGGCAGGGCGCGCAAGGCGGGATTTTTGGATATTGCGTGTTTTCATATTCGGGATTATACGGTGGACAAGCACCGCAATGTGGACGATACCCCCTATGGCCCGGGAAAGGGCATGCTGATGCAGGCAGACCCGATGTACCGCACCTGGGAGGCCGCCTGTGCTCAGCGCGGCGAAAGGCCGCATGTTATTTATATGACGCCGCAGGGGAAGACCCTGACGCAGGAGCGTGCGAAAGAACTGTCACACATGGAGCACCTGTATATTATGTGTGGGCACTACGAGGGCGTTGACCAGCGCGTCATCGACGAAATTGTGGATGAAGAACTTTCCATCGGCGACTATGTTCTGACAGGCGGCGAACTGGGGGCGCTGGTATTGGTCGACTGCGTGGGGCGGCTTTGCCCCGGTGTCCTCGCGGATGAAAGCTGTTTCACTGAGGAGAGCCACTGGGACGGCCTGCTGGAGTATCCCCAGTATACCAAACCCGCGGTCTGGCACGACGTTGCGGTCCCGGAAATCATTTCCAACGGCAACCATGCTGCGATTGCAAGATGGCGCAGAGAAATGTCTCTGAAAACCACATTTGAGAAACGGCCGGAACTGCTGGAAAAAGCGCCGCTGAGTGAAAAAGATAAATGGTATCTGCGCACCATAGGCTGGACAGAGCAGGCAAAGTAGCAACCCTAGCGTTTTTGCTGCGGATTTGACATCTTGAAAGGGGAACTGTGGCATGGGGACGATTGTAAACGCAATCGGCGTCATATTGGGCGGCTTGATCGGCCTGCTGATACGCCGAGGGCTGCCGGAAAAAGTGGAGCAGACCGCGATGAAGCTGCTGGGGCTTTCGGTGCTGGTGATCGGGCTGAATGGCGTGATTACGGCCATGATTACCGTAGGCAGCGACGGAAAGCTGTCCTCTTCCGGGTCCCTGCTGTTAATTGCCAGCATCGTGATCGGAGGGGTGCTCGGCGAATGCTGGGATCTTGACGGAAAACTTGTGCGGGGCGGAAAATGGATTGAACAAAAATTTGGCAAAGAAGGTTTTGCCAAAGGATTTATCAATGCGTCTTTGGTTTATTGCGTCGGCGCGATGGCAATCGTCGGTTCATTGGCGGACGGGCTTTCGGGCGACAGCAGCATTTTGTTTATCAAAACCACGCTCGACTTTATCTGCTCAATCATTTTGGGCTCCACGCTGGGATTTGGCGTTGTTTTTTCGTTTATCCCGGTTGCGCTCTATCAGGGAGCCATTACTTTGTTTGCCGGCGTGCTGTCTCCGCTGATCTCAGACGCGCTGCTCAGCAGTATCTGCATGGTCGGCTATACGATTGTGCTGTGCATCGGAATCAATTTCCTGGAGTTTACAACGATTCGCACAGCAAATATGCTGCCCGCCTTGTTGATTCCTGTAGTTTATGAGATGCTCAAGCCATTATTGCAATTAATCGCGGCGGGATTTTCGGTTTTCTAAAAGAATTCGTGCGATGAATACAGATATGTTGCTGTAATTGTTGAAAACTTTATAGTTATCCTGCACAATTGCAGTGGAAATGCATTTGGTTGTTATGGGAAACAAGCAGAAAAAAATCGTAAAACAGAATTCTCCCATAAAAAACGTTGACGCTTTCCTTGAATGCGCTTATAATAATACCATACTTTGAAAACGAATGTGTGATTTTATAGAAATAGGAGCGTATCAAAATGTTTGTGAAAGAAGTCGCCGTACAGAATCAGGTTGGTCTGCATGCACGCCCTGCAACATTTTTCATTCAGAAGGCCAACGAGTATAAATCCTCCATCTGGGTGGAAAAAGAGGAACGCCGTGTCAATGCGAAGAGCCTTTTGGGTGTTCTTTCGCTGGGCATTGTCGGTGGCACAAATATCCGGATTATTGCGGATGGCTCCGATGAACAGGCTGCGGTTGACGGCCTTGTAAAGCTTGTTGAATCCGGATTCACTGAGTAAATTTTGCGCTTTCAGGTCTGGATGCACCGTTTGATTATCAGGCGGTGCATTTTTTTCATTTTTTTGTACTTTCAGACAGATCCCCTGTGATCGGAGGTGTATCAATCCATGGACAATCCGCGTCTGCCTTTTCTGGCGGAAAAAGCGCATAAGCTGCCGCTGCTGCCCGGCGTCTATATTATGAAAAACAAAACGGGGGACATCATCTATATCGGCAAGGCAAAAGCCCTGAAAAACCGCGTCAGCAGCTATTTCCGTGCCATTGAAAAGCACCTGCCGAAGGTCTACCAGATGGTCAGCCATGTCTATGACTTTGACTATATTGTGACTGACAGTGAGTTTGAGGCGCTGGTTCTGGAATGCAGCATGATTAAGCTGCACACCCCGAAATACAACATTCTGCTGAAGGATGACAAAGGGTACTCCTATATTAAAATTGCTCCAAGGGAATTCAGCCGCATCCGGCAGACCTTTCAGCGTGACGATGACGACGCGGAATACATCGGCCCGTACATCTCCTCTTTTGTGGTCAGTGAGACTGTGGATGAGGTGAACCGCGCATTTATGCTGCCGACCTGCAACCGAAAGTTTCCGCAGGAATTCGGTAAGGGGCGGCCCTGCCTGAATTTTCATATCAAACGCTGTATGGGAGTCTGCCGCGGAAAAATTTCAAAAGCCGAATACGACGAGATTATCGAACAGGCGCGGGAATACATCAAGGGCGGCAGCGCGCAGAGCGTCGAACTGCTGAACCGCCGTATGGCGGAATACGCGGAGTCGATGCAGTTTGAAAAGGCAGCTCAGCTTCGTGATCGTATCCGCGCCATCAGTCGCATCAACGAATCGCAAAAGGTGGTTTTCACCAGCGTCGCCAATCAGGATGTCATTGCATTGCAGAGAAGCGACAGCGACACCTGCGCGCTGGTGCTGAAATTCCGCGGGGAGCGGCTGGTGGATAAGCAGGATTTCCTGCTGGGGGTTGTGGACGATCTGGACGCGGCAAGGCTGGAATTTTTGCTGCGCTATTATACGACCAGACAGGACATCCCCAAGAAGATTCAACTGGACGGGGGCATCGAGGACATCGAAATCGCGTCCCGCCTGCTGTCCGAACAGGCAGGAACAAAGGTGGATGTGCACATTCCCCAGCGCGGGGAGCAGCTGAAGCTGGTGGAAATGGCAAGAAAGAACGCCGCGGAACGCCTTTCCCAGAAGTCCCAGCGCACCGGCCGCGAGGTGGCCGCGCTGGACGAGCTGGCACGGCTGCTCGGGTTGGAAAAACCGCCCGTTTATATCGAATCCTATGACATCTCCAATATCGGCTCAGAGACGGTTGTGGCGGGTATGGTGGTTTTTGAAAATGGACGGCCTATGCGAAAATGCTACCGCAAATTCAACATCAAGACCGTCGCCGGCACCGACGATTACGCAAGCATGAGCGAAGTGCTTCAGAGGCGGTTTAATCGATATCTGGACCCGGAGCAGCAGGACGAGACGTTTGACCGTCTGCCGGATTTGATCCTGCTCGACGGCGGAAAAAGGCATGTTTCCACCATTGTGCCCATGCTTGCGCAGATGGGAATTCATGTGCCGGTTTTTGGCATGGTCAAGGATGACAAGCACAGAACCCGCGCGATTGCGCGTACCGGCGGAGAGATCGCCATCGCTTCCCATCGCAGCGCTTTTACTTTGGTATCTACCATTCAGGATGAGGTTCACCGCTACTCCATTACCTTTTCACGAGCAAAGCATCAAAAGAGCTCGTTTGAGCTTTCTCTGACTAAATGCCCCGGAATCGGGGAGACAAGGGCGAGAGAAATTTATAAACAGTATAAAACCGCAAAGGCCATCAGGGAGGCTTCTCCGGAACAGCTTGCTCAGGTGAAAGGGGTTTCCATGCCTGCGGCAAGGAAATTATATGAATTTTTGCATGGGGAAGATTGACAAAAAGGCGCAAAAAAAGGATAATAGATGCGTTGCAGCAATCTTTTTTGTGAAAATCTTTTTTACAAGAATGCCGCTGCGTTTTTCCAAACTGTTTGGATAAAATAAGCAGGAAAAACCTTGAGAGAAAATCAGGAGAAGAACTATGAGAGTAATTACCGGAACAGCGCGCAATACGCGTTTGGAGGCACCGGAAGGGCAGGCAACGCGCCCGACCTCCGATATGGCCAAGGAAGCGATCTTCAGCATCCTTCATTTTGATCTGGAACAGGCCGCCGTGCTTGATTTATTTGCCGGCAGCGGTCAGCTGGGTATTGAGGCGCTTTCACGCGGGGCAAAGTCCTGTATTTTTGTGGATACCTCGCGTGAGGCGCAGGAAATCATTCGCCGCAACCTCGCCGCAACCAAGCTGTCAACCAATGCGCGTGTGGCCGCCATGGAAGCCGCCGCGTTTCTGAACGGAACGTCGGAGCAGTTTGATATTGCTCTTTTAGACCCGCCATACGGAAAAAACCTGATTTCTGCCGTGCTGCCAAAGCTGGCGGAAAAAATGAGGGACGGCGGTGTTATTGTGTGTGAGAGTGAGCGCGATGAGACTTTACCGGAACAAGCGGGAGAGTTTAACGTCTCAAAAACATACCGGTATGGCAAAGCTAAAATCACCACTTATAAGAAGAAGCAGGAAGAAGGGGACTGAATGGAGCGAATTGCAATCTGCCCCGGTAGCTTTGATCCGATCACAAACGGACATGAAGACATCATCCGCCGGGCCAGCCTGCTGTTCGACCGGGTGATTGTCGTGGTGGCATCCAATGCCGACAAGCATCCGGTATTTTCGGTGGATGAGCGCGTTGCGCTGATTCAAACTGTCTGTGAGAAAATTCCAAACATTGAGGTAGACAAGTTTGACGGGCTTTTGGTGGATTATGCCAGACAGAAATCTGCGTGTGCGATTGTGAAGGGCCTGCGGGCCGTCAGTGATTTTGATTACGAATTTCAGATGGCACTTGCCAATAAAAAAATGATGCCTTATGCAGAAACTGTGTTTTTGACTCCCAGCAGCGATAATATGTATCTTTCCTCGAGTCTAGTGCGGCAAATTGCGCAATACGGCGGGGATATCAGCGGATTTGTGCCCCGCTCGGTGCTCAAGCCAATTTTGGTGCGGATGTGTCCCGGTGAGGACATTCAAAATAAACTGATCATCTAGTGAGGAGTGAATGCAAATGAATATTGATGAAATACTGGATGTGATTGACGAACTGCTCGACCGATCCTGGAGCCTGCCACTTTCCGGAGGACGGTGTGTAGTGGACGCCGACAAGGTAAGAGACTTGATTGATGACATCCGCCTGAATATCCCAGCGGAAATCAAGCAGGCGAAGGCGATTGTTTCCGACCGCACCGATATTATAGAAAGCGCCAAGAAAGAGGCCGAACAGGTGGTTCGGAAAGCCGAGGAGCGCGCGCGCAGTCTTGTCTCGCAGGAAGAGGTTGTGAAAGCGGCACAGGCAAAGGCATCCGAAATCCTTTCTCAGGCGCAGATGAAATCAAGGGAAATCCGCCAGGCCGCACAGGAATTTTCCGACAACTGCCTGCTCAAAACCGAGGAGGTGCTTGTCAAATCGCTTACGGAGATTAAGGCGACCAGACAGGCATTCCGAAACGCGACCAGCCGCTGACGGAAGAGGAGGGAAAACCCTCCTCTTTTCAATTTTCCCCCAACGTTCCATGCCGATTATTACCGGACTATGCGCCAAATAAAAGCGGAAATGAATCGGAACAAATGTTCCGATTCGCTTGCTTTTTAAGTCTGAACCATGTATAATACGGATATGTATGATGAATATGGAGGGTATCAACGATGGCGGATAGAAAATCGGGCCCGATAACTGAGCGTAAAACAAAATTTACGTCGGAGGACAAACAAAAAGCATTGGAGACGGCGCTCGGCCAGATTGAAAAACAGTTTGGCAAGGGCGCGGTGATGAAGCTGGGACAGAACAGCACACTGAATGTGGAGTCGATTTCCACCGGTTCCCTTTCCCTTGACCTGGCGCTTGGAATCGGCGGCGTTCCGAAAGGGCGCATTATTGAAGTCTTCGGACCGGAAAGCTCCGGTAAAACGACGGTGGCTCTCCATGTTGTCGCAGAGGCGCAAAAAGCGGGCGGCGACGCTGTTTTTATTGACGTGGAACATGCCCTGGATCCTGTTTATGCGCAGGCTCTGGGTGTCGATATTGATTCGCTGCTGGTTTCCCAGCCGGATACCGGCGAGCAGACTCTGGAAATTGCCGAGGCACTGGTGCGTTCCGGCGCGATTGATGTCGTGGTCATCGACTCGGTGGCGGCCATGGTGACCAAAGCGGAAATTGAAGGCGAAATGGGTGACAGCCATGTGGGTGTGCAAGCAAGGCTGATGTCTCAGGGGTTGCGTAAATTAACCGGTGCGATCAGCAAATCCAACTGTATTGTCATCTTTATTAACCAGTTGCGTGAAAAAATCGGCGTGATGTACGGAAATCCCGAAACGACGCCCGGCGGACGCGCACTGAAGTTTTACGCTTCCGTACGCCTGGATGTCCGGCGCATCGAAACACTGAAAAACGGAACCGAAATGATCGGTAACCGGACGCGGGTCAAAGTGGTGAAAAACAAGGTGGCTCCGCCCTTTAAAGAAGCGGAATTCGATATCATGTACGGCACCGGCATTTCCAAGGTCGGAGAAATTCTTGATCTGGCCGTCCGTCTGGAAATTATCAGCCGCAGCGGAACCTGGTTCAACTACGGCGATGTGCGTCTCGGACAGGGCAGGGATAATGCGAAGACCTTTTTAAGCGACAATCCCGAGATAGCCGCGGAGGTGGAGGCGAAGGTTCGTGAGAATGCGGACCAGCTGATTAAGTCCGCTAAAACGGCAGGCGGGAAAAAACCTGTGAAAGTTGGTTCTGCGCTGCCGGAGGCGGCCGAACCCGCGCCGTCAGTGAATATTGATGTTGAATCGGACGACTAACCATGCGGATTACTGATTTTAAAAAAACAAAGCAGGGTAGGATTGCGCTGTTTGCAGACGGTGAATTTCTGTTCAGTGTCCACCCCGACACCTTTGCGTCGATGAGACTTAGTGTGGGATGCGAGCTTGACGAGGACGCGGTTCATGAGCTGGAAGCGGAGACGGAGCTGAAAAAGGCGAAGGATAAGGCGCTTACGCTGCTCTCTTACAAGGAATATACCTCGCATCAGCTGGAAGACCGGCTGAAGCAGCATGTGCAGGAGGATACGGCGCAGCAGGCGGTTCGCAGGATGGAAGAACTGGGGCTGATTGACGACGACGATTATGCAATCCGTTTGGCGCGGGATCTTTCTCAGCGCAAGCAGTTTGGTTTCTTGCGAATCAGGCAGGAAATGCGTCACAGAGGGCTTTCCGAAGAACAAATCAGCTATGCGGTCTCTTTGCTGGAGGACAACCCGGAAGAGCAGGTGCGGGAACTGCTGGAGAAAAAATATCCTGCGGCGTGGGAAGACGAGAAAGTAAAAAGGCGCGCATTTTCCGCCATGATGCGAATGGGCTACCGTGCCGAGGATATTCGCGGCGTTTTGCGCATAAAAGAATAGTAATGGTATGAATGGGAGAAGATAATGGCAATCAAAGTTGGAATGGTTTCTCTTGGCTGTTCAAAAAATCAGGTGGATGCGGAATTGCTGCTTGCTCTGGTGGTGAAGGGCGGTTATGAAATCTGCGTGAATCCGGAACAGTGCGACGTGGTGATTATCAATACCTGCGGATTTATTGAGGACGCAAAAAAGGAAAGCATCGAGAATATCCTTGAGTTCTGCCAAATGAAAAACGAGGGGAAAATCAAGGTGGTCGCGGTTACGGGATGCCTTGCTGAACGCTACCGCGATCAGGTTGCCGGAGAGATTCCGGAAGCGGACGTCGTGCTCGGCATCGGCAAAAACGCGGAGATCGCCGATGCTATTGATGCCGCGCTTCACGGCAAAAGAACTGTGGCGTTCGGTGATAAAAACGCCCTGCCGCTGGAGGGAGAACGGATTCTTGCCAACGAGCCGTTTTTTGCTTATCTCAAGGTGGCGGACGGCTGTGACAACCGCTGCTCCTACTGTGCAATTCCGCTGATTCGAGGCAATTTTCGTTCTCGGGCAATCGAGCAGATTGTGGAAGAGGCGAAGAGACTGGCGGCGCGCGGGGTAACCGAGCTGAATGTCGTCGCACAGGACACGACGCGCTATGGAGAAGATCTGTACGGCAGACTGATGCTGCCGGAGCTTCTGGAAGCGCTGTGCAGAATAGACGGAATCAGGTGGGTTCGCGTGCTGTATTGCTATCCGGACCGCATTACCGACCATCTGCTGGACGTGATGGCAAAGGAAGAAAAAATTGTAAAATATATGGATATTCCGATTCAGCATGTCAGCGGGCGCCTGCTTCGGCTGATGAACCGCCACGGTGACGCGCAAAGCTTGGAGAGCCTGCTGAGAAAAGTCCGGGAGAAAATCCCCGGGGTTGTGCTCAGAACCACGATGATTACCGGATTCCCAACGGAAAGTGAAGAGGACTTTGCCGGGATGATCGAATTCATCAGAAAAGTCAAATTTGAGCGTCTGGGGTGCTTTGCTTATTCCTGCGAGGAGGATACACCCGCCTATGTAATGGACGATCAGATTGACGAGGAGGTCAAGCGGCGCCGCGCGGATCTGGTTATGGAGGCACAATATCCCATTGTGGAAGCCTTTAATCAGAGCCAGATCGGACGTGTTCTCACAGTTGCCATGGAAGGGCATGAGAAAAACGTTTATTATGGGCGCAGCTATATGGATGCCCCCGATATTGATACCAGAGTTTATTTTAAGTGCAGCAAAAGGCCGCGTATCGGCGATTATGTCGAGGTGGAAATCACCGGTACGGAAGAATATGATCTGGCAGGAAAGGCGCTGGAGTAATATGAATTTACCGAACAAACTCACCGTGCTGAGAATGGCGTTGATTCCGGTGTTTCTGGTTTTTGTGATATTTTACGCGATTCCGCACAACTATCTGTGGGCTGCCGTGATATTCGCAGCGGCTTCCTTTACGGATTATCTTGACGGGCATATTGCCCGGCGGGATCATCTGGTAACTGATTTCGGAAAACTGATGGACCCTCTGGCTGATAAGCTGCTGGTTTGCTCCGCAATGGTGTTTTTTGTGGGGATCGGATGGGCAACCTCGCTGGCGGTATTTATCATTTTGGCGCGGGAGTTTTTGGTGACTTCTGTGCGGTTGATTGCCGCTGAGCGCGGAAGGGTTATCGCGGCAGACAAATGGGGAAAGCTCAAAACGGTATTTCAGATTATCTGGGTGCTGTTTACGCTGCTCACTATGTGGACGGCACAAAGCCTGCTGGATCCGTCCGCAGCGATGCCTCCCGCGTGGATGATCTACGGCGTGCTCATACTGGAGTGGGTTGTGGTGCTGCTGACGGTCTTCTCCGGGTTCAACTATATCTGGAAAAACCGCGAGCTGTTTTCCGATATAAAATAGTTCAATTGCCACTTGCATTTAGTGAACAAATATGGTATAGTTTGCATAGGATAGACAGGGATGAAATTCCCCTGTGTGAAAGGCGCTGACCGGGAGAAGTATCCGTTGGCTCCCCGCACCAGAGAAGACACGTCACCGGCTGAAAGCGTGTCTGGCGGGAAAAATGGAGAAGTGCGCCCGCGAGCTTGCCGCTTGAAATGCTATCAAAGCTGAGTATGGCGGCACGTGACCTGCGTTAAGGGATTGAGCAATAAATTCGAAGTGGAACCGCGGATTCTTCCGCCTTCGTCCGGTATGCCCGGGCGGAGGCGTTTTTATTTTGCAGCCTTTAGAAAGCGGATATTTGCAACTACAAAACTCAGTCAGTTCCTGTATGAGATTAATCGAAGGAGGAATCTTTTCGTGGTGTTTGGTTCAATTCGTAAAGATATAAAGGCAGTTCAGGAACGAGATCCTGCTGCCCGCGGCGGTCTGGAAACCTTGCTGCTTTCCAGCGGTCTGCACGCGATTATTATGCATCGCCCGGCTCACTGGCTTTATCAGCGCAAAGCATATCTTCCTGCCCGCATACTCAGCCAGTTTTCCCGATTTGTGACAGGCATTGAAATTCACCCCGGCGCCCAGATTGGGTCGGGGGTGATGATTGACCACGGCATGGGTGTGGTCATTGGTGAGACTGCAGAAGTCGGCGATGGCTGCACGATCTATCAAGGCGTAACGCTTGGCGGTACCGGCAAGGACAAGGGCAAACGCCACCCGACGCTTGGGAAAAATGTGACAGTGGGGGCGGGCGCAAAGGTGCTCGGCCCGTTTAAGGTGGGAGACGGCTCAAAGGTCGCGGCAAACGCTGTCCTGCTGGAATCAGTCCCGCCTGACAGCACGGCGGTCGGCGTACCCGCACGCGTGGTTCGCATCGCGGGGCGCAAACCCACAACGCTTGACCATGTTCACACCCCCGACCCGGTTGCGCAGGAAATCTGCCGCCTCCAGTTTCATATTGATAAGCTGGAAAAACGTTTGAAACAATTGGAAGAGGCACAGAATACAGTCAAATGATAAAAAAGCTCCGCTCTTCCGGTGCAAGCGGGTGTTCCGCCTGTACCGGACCTTTTCCCTCTGATCCAACAAAGAAACATAAAGGAGACTGGAAATGAAAATCTTCAATACCCTCACCAAACAAAAGGAAGAGTTTATCCCTCTGGAGCCCGGCAAGGTGAAAATGTATGCCTGCGGCCCGACGGTCTACAACTTTATCCATATCGGAAATGCCCGTCCGATCTGCGTCTTTGATACGCTGCGCCGTTATCTTGAATACCGCGGCTATGAGGTTACCTTCGTTCAGAACTTCACAGACATTGATGATAAGCTGATTAACAAAGCGAACGAAGAAGGAATCACTGTAAAAGAAGTCGCTGAGCGCTATATTGAGGAATATCTCACGGATACGAAAGGGCTGGGCATTCGTCCCGCATCGATTCATCCGAGGGCGACGGAAAATATCGACACCATTATTGATATGGTAAAGACACTGGAGGAAAAGGGCTTTGCCTATGCTGCGGAGGGCAGCGTTTATTTTCGTTCCAGACGGTTTTCGGAGTATGGAAAGCTGTCCCATCAGCCGCTGGAGGATTTGGAATCCGGCGCGCGCATTGATGTCAGCGATGTGAAGGAGGACCCGCTGGACTTTGTGCTCTGGAAAGCTGCCAAGCCCGGAGAGCCAAGCTGGCCGTCCCCGTGGGGAGAGGGTCGCCCGGGCTGGCATATTGAGTGCAGCGCGATGATCCGCAAGCATCTCGGTGAGACCATCGATATCCACTGCGGCGGGCAGGACTTGATCTTCCCGCACCACGAAAATGAGATTGCCCAGAGCGAATGCTGTACCGGCGCGGAGTACGTCCGTTATTGGATGCATAACGGTTATATCAATGTGGATAACCGCAAGATGAGTAAGTCGCTGAATAATTTCTTCACGACCCGGGAAGTGGCGAACAAATTTGGCTATGAACCAATCAAATTCATGATGCTGCAGGCGCATTATCGTTCCCCGATCAACTATAGCCTTGAGGTCATTGAACAGTGCAGGTCTGCGCTGGATCGGCTCCATAACTGCCGTGACAACCTCGACTTTATGCTGAAAAATGCCTGCGACGCCCCAACCCAGGGCGAGGACGCGTTCATGCAGCAAATTGATAGCCGGATGGCGCAGTTTGTTGAAGCGATGGATGACGATCTGAACACCGCCGACGGCATTGCCGCGCTTTTTGAGATGGCGCGGGATATCAACACATTTGTCAGCGAGACCCGCTCGAAAGCTGCCGTTTCCTATGCCATTCAGAAATTTGATGAACTGTGTGGTGTCCTTGGGCTTCTTTATAATCGCAAGTCGAACACGCTGGATGAAGAGGTTGAGGCTTTGATTGAGCAGCGGCAGGCCGCCAGAAAAGCAAAGAATTTTGCCGAGGCGGATCGGATCAGAGACCAACTGCTCGAAATGGGAATTTTGCTGAAGGATACCCCGCAGGGTGTCCAGTGGAGCAAAAAATAAAGATCTGAATAAGCTCTAGAGAAAAAGAAAAACGCCCGCAAGCCGCGGGCGTTTTTTAATCGATATCTGTTAACGGTCGTTGGTGAGCTTTGCTTTATCAAGCAGGTAGAAGATAAGGCCCATCAGCATACCGACGACGCAGGCAAGCGCCATGCCTTTGATCTGGATGTTGCCTATGCTGATGGCGATTCCGGAAAGCCCGGTTACAAAGATGACAGAGGTCATGGCAAGGTTGCGTGATCTGCCGTAGTCCACACGCTGGTCAACCAGAATACGAAGTCCTGAGGTGCCGATCATGCCATAGAGCAGGAAGGAGATTCCGCCGATGACCGCGCCGGGGATGGTGCTAATCAGGGCCGCAACAGGGCCCACGAAGGAGAGAACGATTGAAAAGACCGCAGCGCCGCCGATGACCCAGACGCTGTAGACCCCGGTGACCGCCATGACGCCGATGTTTTCGCCGTAGGTGGTGGTCGGGACAGAACCGATCATACCGGAAAGAGCGGTGGAAAAGTTGTCACCGAAGATGGAACGGTGCAGGCCGGGGTCCTTAATCAGGTTGCGGTCAACAATCTGGCTGGTGACCACCTGATGCCCGATGTGTTCGGAAAGAATCACCAGCAGAACCGGCATCATAACCGTGATTGCGCCGCCGTCAAAAACAGGAAGCTGGAAATTGGGAAGTACAAAAAACGGTGCGTCCGATACAATTTTTGCAACATCCGCGAAACTGACCAGCCCTGTGACAAAGCAGCTGACGTAACCGGCGACAATGGCGATCAGAATGGGAATGATGCTCAGGAATCCACGGAACAGCACCTGACCGAAAACCGCGAAGCCCAGCGTAACGAGAAATACGACCAGCGCGCGCGGGTCGATCTTTTCGACGCCAACCAATCCCGCACTGGATGCCGCCGTGCTGGACAGCTCAAGGCCGATCAGCGCGACCACAGGGCCCATTGCCGCCGGAGGAAGCACAACATCGATCCAGTTGGTGCCGCATTTATAAATAATGAAAGCGATGACACAGCCGGCAAGCCCCACCGCAACGAAACCGCCTTGCGCCGCACGGAATCCTGCCGGGTGGTTCTGAATCAGGTAGAGGGTGGGGGCGATGAACGCAAAGGACGAACCGAGATAAGCGGGTGCGCGCCCTTTGGTTACGGTAATGAACAGCAGGGTGCCCAAACCGTTCATAAATAACACGATGGAAGAATTGATGCCAAACAGAAGCGGAACCAGAACAGACGCTCCAAACATCGCAAACATGTGCTGGAGGCTTAAAGGGATGAATTGCCCAAGAGGCGGTCTTTCATTGATACCGATGATTCGTTTAGAACTCATAAACACTCTCCTCATTTTTTGTTCTCAAACATACTTGTACTATTATAACAAGCATTGCTTTTGATGGATAGCGTTCAGATTCCACAAACATTTGCAGGAACAAATCAAAAATCCTGCAAAATCTGGAGAAAATGCTCGCCGAAAGCAGATTTTTGTTGCATTGGGGAAAATTGTATGATATTATTAGCATGAGTTTTTCTAAATGTTTGATAGAAAATCGGCTTGTTTTCAGGCAACGAAGCGTTTGTCTGCAATACGTTGTCGCTGCTGTCCTTCCGGTGTGTGTAAACCGGGCGGGGCAGCATTTTTGTTTATTTGACAGGGAGCAGGACGGTTTCGCAGGAGGAAATGATGGGAAGAATAGGAAAGGGAACCCTGAGAAAAGGAAAAACGCGATGATCCGTGTATTCCATGCGGCGGGTCTGGTTTGGCTAGCATCCGCCGCCTTGGTTCTGGGATTTGAATTCAGCCCGATGGTCTGTGCGCTTTCCGGCTTGCTTGTGTTGGAAATTTTAGCGGCTGCGGGAAAGAAACTGCCGCGCCGCTTCGTTGTAGCTGCGGCTGCCTTTTGCGCCTGCATGCTTTCCGTAGCGGTCTACCACGCTGCTGTGATTGCGCCGTCGGAGCCTTATCTGGGAACTGTCCAAAAGGTTACCGGAACGGTAACCGATCAGGCGGTCTTTCAGAATTACAGGCGGCTGACTATCCGCACGACCAAAGACCTTCCGCGGGGGCTGAGGAACGTTACCATTCGTGCCATCGACTTCAACGCACTTGATGTTGATACCGGAGATGTGGTAAACTGTGTGGTGGAGCTGGATAACAATCCGGAGCGCCAAAACAAACTTTACAGCGAGAATATTCGATTTTCGGGCAGACTGACGGACGCCCGAAAAACAGGAGGCGCGAAACCGCTTGCGGTGCGGCTGTCACTTTACCGTGATGCCATGAGCCGCGGGGTGACCAGGAACCTGACCGGCGAGGAGGGAACCGTGCTGTCCGCGATGCTGTTCGGCAGAACCGAGCAGCTTCCCCCGGCGCTTCGGCGGGACTATTCCCGCGCCGGAATTTCACATCTGCTCGCGGTTTCCGGACTACATCTTGCCGTGCTGGTTATGCTGCTTAGCGGTTTTCTGCGCTTTATGAAGTGTTCGCCGCGCCAAATCAGCCTGTGCACAATTGCGGCTGTACTGCTGTTTATGGGGCTGACGGGGTTTTCGCAATCCGTAACCCGCGCCGGGATTATGCTGCTTCTTCTGACTGCGGCGCAGCTGCTCGGCAGAGATGCGGATGCCCGAAATTCCTTGGGGTTCGCCGCAATTCTGATTCTTTTGCAAAACCCTTATGCTGTTTTCAGCGTCAGCTTTCAACTGTCTTTTCTGGCTACGCTCGGAATCGTCACTTTTACAAAGCCGCTGGCGGAATGGTACAGTCTCCGGGTTTGGAAAATCAGCCTGCCGGAGTTGAAAAAACGCGGCCGCTGGCGCTACGGCATTTTGAACGGCCTTTCCGTATCCGTCTGCGCGAATCTGCTGACGCTGCCGGTTGTATGCCGGGAATTTGGCTATGTCTCTCTGGTTTCGCCGCTGACAAATTTAATGATTGCCGCGTTGGTGCCGATTGCGCTTGGCAGCGGGATGCTCTGCGGGTTGGCCGGCCTGTTTTCGGAACTCAGGCTGCCGGGCAGAATTTTCGGGCTCGCGGGCGGGTTCGTCGTAAAATGCATGAATCGGATTTGCAGAGGGTGGTCGGAGCAGATGTTTTCGGCTCTGCCGGTTACGGAACGCTACCTGCTCGTCTGGATTGTGGTTTGCGTCATAATAGCGGTGCTGTTATGGCAGCTGCGCGCGCAGGCGGCGGTGAAACGCTACGCGGCCTGTCTTGCGGTCATATCGCTTCTTGCGGGGGCTTTTTCGCAGAAAGTGACGGCGCGCAATGCCGTCTGGTTTGCGGCAGACGAATATGGCCAAAGCGTTGCAATTGCCTATGGGAAGCAGGGCGCGGTAATCGGCGCGCCGGATTCCGCGCGCGCCGCGCAGAATCTTGCTGCGTTTTTTGCCGACCGCGGTGTTACGGGAATCACGCTTTTGGTGGCAGAAAAGGACGCGCAGCTTGACCAGAACCCGACGGTTCTTCTGGCAAAAACGATGCCGGTGGAAGCGGCGGTCGCTTTGGATGAAACCTATGGATTTGTGTCGGTATTGTTCGGGAATGTCAGAGTTTCGGCCAAGGGAAAAGACGCCGATTCTGTCCTTCTTGAAATCGACGGACTCAGTATTGTGAAGGAATTCAGGCAGCTTGCGCTGCCTGCCCATATCCTGATTAACGGGCGCAACGAGCTGATTTTGGATCAGCGGCTGCGTGTTGCCGTTCAGGACAGCTATTACGGCAGCAATGTTTTTTCTGTCCGGCTGCCAAAAGAACCGCTGATACAACCGGAATCCGGTTTTTATGCATAGGGATAGCTTTTAGGAAAAGGGAACTGCTTTATGAAATTTCAACTGGAAAGTGATTTTTCCAAACATGTAAAAAGCTCCGAGCTCTTGCGGGTTTATCTGCTTTATGGAACGCAGGTCTATCTGATCGGGCTTTATGAAAAGCTGCTGATGAAAAAAACACTCGGCAGCGGGCCCCGCGACTTTAATCTGCACCGCTTTCATAACGGCAACCTTAACATGCAGTCTTTTTTTGACGCTGTGGAGCAGCTGCCTATGTTTTCGGAATGCCGGTGTGTCACACTTGACCTCGATTTAGACAAGCTGGACGCCGGCTCCTTTTCGGAGCTGTGCGGGGTGCTTGCCGATCCTCCCCAAACCACGGCTGTCATTGTTACTGTCAAAAATCCGCCCTCAAAAAGGGAGCGGCTAAATGCACTCATCAAAACTTGCGACAAAGCAGGCGGTGTTGTGGAACTGGAGGCGCGCAAAAGCGGCGACCTCCACCGCTTTTTGCGCGACCGCGCCCAAAAGAACAGCTGTGAACTTTCGAGCGAAAACGCTGCTTATCTGGTGGAACGCTGTACGGACGATATGCAGCTTCTATGTTCGGAAATGGATAAGCTGTGTGCCTATGTGGGCAGCGGCACGATCACCCGCGAGGATATTGACGCGGTGGTAACGGTTGTTCTTCAGGCAAAGGTATTTGACCTGTCAAAGGCGATTCTGCGCGGTAATTTTTCCAACGCGATGGAATTGGTGGATCAGCTTTCCGATCTGCGCGAACCTGCGTCCAAAATACTCGCGGTATTGGCAGGCTCGTTTGTAGATCTCTATCGCGGCTATGCCGCCCGGCAAGCCAGCATGACGCCCGCTCAGGCGGCGATTGATCTCGGCTACGCAAAGAACCGGGAGTTCCTCATGAAAAACGCGATGACGAACAGCGGAGCGTATACGGCGCCGCAGATTGGTAAGATGCTGGCCCTGCTTGCGGATGCGGATTTTGGGCTGAAAAGCACAGGCGGAGATGACCGCGTTATGTTGGAGCAGACAATCGCAAAACTATTTTTATTGACAGAGAAAAAGTGAGACTATGAAATTAAAAGTGAAACAGACCATCATTGTGGAAGGCAAATACGATCAGTCAAAGCTAAGCTCTCTGGTCGATGCAACCATTTTAACGACCGGGGGATTTGATATCTTCCGGGATAAAAAGAAGCTGGCGCTTTTTCGAGCGCTGGCGGAAAAAGACGGAATCATCATTTTAACGGATTCTGATGCGGCGGGATTCCGCATCCGAAGCTATATTGCGGGTGCCGTGGATACCGATCAAATCATACATGTCTATATTCCCGACCTGTTGGGCAAAGAGCGGCGGAAAGCCCAGCCGTCCGCCGAGGGAAAGCTGGGGGTGGAGGGAATTCCTGCCGATATCCTGCTGGAAGCGTTCCGGCGCGCGGGGGTTTCGGTGGAAAACAGCGAGACACCCGCCGCAAAAGAAGACCCGGTAACAAAATCGGACTTCGTGGAGTGGGGGCTGTCCGGCGGAGACAACAGCTTTACACTGCGCCAGCAGCTTCTGAACCGTCTGCGGCTGCCGGCGCGGCTGAACACCAATGCGCTGCTGAAAGTAGTGAATTCATTGTATACCCGCTCACAGTTTGAGCGGATTCTGAAAGAACTGCGCTAAATTATTAAAACAACAGGTCATAGTCTGCTTTTAGAAGGAGGTGTTGTCCATGCATATGTTCAGCTTGTCCTTTGTTTATCTGTTTCTCCCCGCGGTGCTTTTGCTGTGCCTGATATTGCCGATACGGCTGCGGCCCGCGTTTTTAACGCTGATTTCCGCTGCTTACTACCTGCTGCTGGAAGGAGAAAATTTAATTCTGTTGGCGGGTGTGATTTTGTTTGACTATGGGATGGCACTGCTGATGAGCCGATGTAAGGACTTTCGACGCCTCAGAAAAGCAATCATGGTCTGTTCGGTTGTGAAAAGTATCCTGTTGATTGCTTATTACAGCGTGATGAACCAGCTGAACGGTACGCATATACCGCTTGGACTCGGAGTTTACTGTCTGACCTCTATGGGGTATCTGCTTGATTGCTACCGGGGAGGCATCAAATGCGGACGAAACCTGACAAAGTATGCACTCCTGGTTGGCTTTTTCCCAAAGCTCTATGCCGGACCCTTGGTAAGCTACAGCCGTCTGGCGCCCCAGTTAGATTTACTGCACATAACACTGAAAAAAATAGGGCAAGGGGCAAGCTTTTTTATCCGGGGGCTCGCCAAAAAAGTAATTCTGGGCGACACGATGTTAACGCTGTTTCAATCGCTGCAAGCGGTTCCTACCTACAATACCACGGTACTGACCGTTTGGTCTATGGCCGTGTCAATGGCGTTTGCCGCCTATTTTATTTTATCGGGATTATGCGATATGGCAAAGGGCCTGGGTTTAATGTTTGGTATGGAACTGCCGGATAATTTCAGAGCACCATATTGCTCCCTCAGCATCAATGAGTTTTTTGGCCGGTTTAATATCACCGTCAATCGCTTTTTACGCCGCCACGTTTATATGAATCTTGGTGCGACGCAGGGAACCATGCTTTCCGGCGTGTTCAACATTTTGCTCGTAACGATTCTAATGGGACTGTGGTTTGGCATCAGTGTCAACCTGCTTTTATGGGGCATTTATTTCACAGTGTTCATCATCCTCGAACGGTATGTATTGCTCAAGTACATCGATTTTATTTCACCGCTTTTCAGATGGTTGTATTGCTCTGTTACAGTGTTGATTTCTTTCGCAATTTTTATTGGGAAAACACCCGCTGCTTCGTTTGACTATCTGAAAATCATGTTTGGGTTCGGAAACAATGTGGCGGCGTTTGATAACCGCATTTTGTATCTGCTTTCCTCCAACTATCTAGCTTTGCTCATTTCAGCCGTCTGCACCTGCAATCTGCCGGGAAAGCTGATCGGCATAATCAGGAAACATACCCCTAAATTTGGGGATGCAATTTCAATTTTTTCAACTATAGCGCTGTTGGTACTGGCTACAGCGTTTTTACTGTAATACACAGGAGAGGGTGCGGCCTATGAAAGACAGAATTGTCGGGTTTCTCTTTTTGCTGGTGCTGATTGCGGTACCGGTGTTTCTTCTTTCGGTCTCCGCCTTTTCGGAGGTTGATCTATCTGCTGAAACCTATTTGGAAAAGACGGAAAAATCCGTCGCAGAGAGATTTCCGGTTTCAGAGTCTTTAAGACGGCTTCAGGTGTCGCTTCGCTATCTAGGCGGAAATCAGGAACAAAACGGCGTTTTTATCTCAGGGGACACCCTAATGCTGAACGTACAGCCCCCTAAAGATTTGAAGGACGCTAATACTAACATGCAGGCGATCAAGGGATTTGTACGCAATTTTGAATGCCCCAGCTATTTGATGCTGATTCCAACGGCTAGCGCTATCCAGCAAAAAAAAGTGCCGCATTATGCGGAAATTTACGATCAAAAAGCCTTTATTGACGAGGCCTACCGGCGTCTGTCGGGACTTGTCAACGCCATAGATGTTTATCCGACCTTGTTTAGTCATCAGGATGAGTATCTGTATTATCGCACAGATAATACGATAACAGGCTTGGGCGGATATTATGTTTATACTGCCGTTTCAAAAAAAATGGGGGACTGGCGGGTCAGGGGACTTGAAGAATTCGATGTGGACCATATGGACTACAACTATTATGGAGACCTTTATAAACGGTCGCCGTATCGGGAAATTACGCCGGATCGGGTATCTGCTTACATTTTTTCCAAATATCGCCGTTACTATATTGTAACCCACTATGATGCAGACGGCTCACGCCGTTATTATACGCTTTATCCCAGCTGGAAAAAGCAACTTGGAGGCACGATGGATGTTCTTTTGGGAGGAATGTCCCCTGTAATTGATATTTCTGTTACAAATTCTCAGCAGGGAAGTCGGCTGCTGCTGTTTACAGACCGTTCTGTGCAAAGCTATCTGCCGTTCCTTTTGATTAATTATGGGCGGGTGACGATAGTCGATACCGAAAAGGCGACTGCGGAGCAATTAAAAAACATTTCCGTTAAAAATTATAATCAGGTGCTCTTTGCCTATTCGGTAGACAGCTTTGTATTGAGTAGTCAGCTCTCGACTTTGAGCGCTCTGCCCAGCACGTAACCACTTGACGAATGCGGGATAATATTGTATGATAATAAACGCAATTGCCGCAGTGGCGGAATCGGCAGACGCAAGGGACTTAAAATCCCTCGAGGGCAACCTCGTGACAGTTCAAGTCTGTTCTGCGGCACCAGCATAAAACCTCGTTAAATGCTTATTTAGAGCACTTAACGAGGTTTTTTTATTTTTTATAAGATCAGCTCAAAATACTCCAAAACAATTGAATTGGCGTAATTTGTGGCGTAACGCCAGGGCAAAAATTAAAGCCTGTCAATGGCTTTTGTCAAATCGTCCAATTCATCTAAATGGGTATAACGCTCGGTCACTGCCAATTCAGATTGCCTGACAAGTGCAGGACGAATCACACCATCGCCGCGCCCTCGCGGTCCATTCAAGAACTTCGGGGATTGCCCATACGCTCCCTTGGCTGAACCCCCGACATTTCATAAGTTTGTTTATCGGATCTGCCGTAAAATTTGCTGAGCCAGATGCAGGGTTTCTTCCGGCGACCTTTTCTTCAGGATGGCATCAATCAGATATTGACCCAGACGAAATTCAAATTCGCGCTGATTATAATTAACGCCGGCGCGGGAAATGATCGGTTTACGGATACCATACTGCATACTTCGGGGTAATTCTTCCAGCCATGGAAAGGAGTCCAGAACTTCGCGAATGTCATAGACATTTTTACAGGCAGAGGTTCCGCCCAGCATTACAAGCTCAGGCGCTAGCTCATCTCCGGTAGCCCACCGGATGAACTGATAGGCGTTGTCGGACTGCGCGCAACAGGCGCTGACGCCAAGCGTGCCGCCGCCCAGTAGCGGGCGCTTCCCAGGTACCGGAGCAAACCCGATTTCGGTATTAGAGCCGCCGCGACGCCCTAAAACAACTGTGGAGGCGTGGTTGACATAAAAAATAGACAGCGCGTGATTCCCGCGCAACAGATCCAAAGCAACCTCATCCCAGTTATACGTACGCTCTGTGCTGGAGCAGGACGCAGTTCCTATAAGATTTTCTAAAGCGGACAATGCTGCCGGAGTGCCAAGATTCAGGTACTCGTTTTCTCCGTACACAAGGCCGCCGGCCGCGAGAAGACGCGGAAAATATTCTGCGGTGGTAGACGTCGGGTTACCCAGAGCAGTATGAGTTCCATAAGGCGTGGGAGAGCTTTCCCTGAATGCCTGAGTAAAAAAACGACTGACACTGAGATACTCTTCAAAGCTGTCTGGCACACGCAGGTCACGATGCGTGGATTCCAGATAAGCACGGCACTGTGCGCTGTTTTCAAATAGGGAACGCCGATAAAACAGCATTTGCACACTGATGTCAAAGGGAAGAGCATAAAGCTTATCGCCGACGAGAGAATAATCTTTTTCCAGATTGGGAAGGAACTGACCGAACAGCATGTCGGCATCTGGGTCAATCGAGTTCAGTGCGCGCAAAAAGCAAGGGGCGAGTGTGGGCAGACTGGAGGGATCAAGACGCACTACGTCCCATGCACTGGTATCGGCAATTCTATGCCCGAATTCTGCCAGAGAGCAGGTTTCGATTTCCACAGGAATGCCAAACTGCCGTGTAAACTGGGTCGTCAAAAGACGCAGCGCAGACACCGCCGGTGTATCATGCGAAAGCATGCGCAGGGGTTGGCGTTGTAATACGGCGCAGGAGGCAGTGGGAACAACAAGACGTGAAATGGGATATATTTTTGAGGAAATCGGTTCGCTTTTTTCAACAGATGCAATCATTGCGACAGTCGCATCGTGCCCAAGTCTGCGGTAATTCAAGAAAAGAGTGGTATATGCGCAGCGATAGGAAGCACGCAGTGAAGCGAGCGAAATGATAGAACATTTCTGTGCAATTTCAGGAAAACGGCACAGGATTTGTTCAATATGGGAGATATCAGTGGAAACAAGAGCCTCCGGACAAGGGCAATCCAGCAGTAACTGATTCCGCGACCGAGAATGGGTTTCCGATATGCTTTCGTAAATAGGCACATCACAAAGCCCAGCTTGGCTGCGTAGCGTTTCGAAAAATTCGCGCTGATCCAAAAAAGCAGCGTCGAAAAGAATCAAAGAGATATTCTTTTTACCGCGCAGCTGTTTTGCCGCCAGCAATGCGGCCTGCTTCATATCGAACCGGAAACAGGCACTGTCGACGGCGGGAGAACGCAGAAGAAAAAGAATCGGAATACCGCGCTTGAACAGGGGCTGATAAGCCTTGGCATCTGAAAGGCACGATACTGTCAACACGCCGCAAACCTTCAGTGCCAAAGCGCTTTCAGCGGCCTGAGATTCCTGATATTCTGAATCATCAGTCAAAAACAGCCGTACGGTATACTGTGCTCTTTCACACTGGCGCAAAATGCCAGTGTACAGGTCGGCGTAGCATGCCTGTGTAAGGT
>CAUQLV010000018.1:0-51241 GCA_963519235.1 uncultured Oscillospiraceae bacterium | reverse complement strand
GAACACCTCATACCGTTCCTTGAGCCCGCGCAGAATCGAAATGGTATCCTCCACCGTCGGTTCCGGCACCTGCACAGGCTGGAACCGGCGTTCCAGCGCCGCGTCCTTTTCAATGTACTGGCGATATTCGTTGAGGGTGGTCGCACCGATGCAGTGCAGTTCCCCGCGCGCCAGCATCGGCTTGAGCAGGTTTCCCGCGTCCATGGAGCCTTCTGTTTTGCCCGCGCCCACAATCGTATGCAGTTCGTCAATAAACAGGATCACCCTGCCTTCGCTCTTTTTGATCTCCTGCAGGACGGCTTTTAAACGTTCCTCAAACTCCCCGCGGAACTTCGCGCCCGCAATCAGCGAGCCCATATCCAGAGAAAAAATGGTGCGGTCTTTCAGATTTTCCGGAACATCCCCGCGCACAATGCGCAGCGCCAGACCTTCCGCAATTGCGGTTTTCCCGACGCCCGGTTCGCCGATCAGCACCGGGTTGTTTTTGGTCTTTCGGGACAGGATGCGAATGACATTGCGAATCTCGTTATCACGTCCGATCACCGGATCCAGTTTCTGGTTCCTCGCCAGCTCCACAAGGTCGGAGCCGTACTTTTTTAGGGCGTCATAGGTGCTTTCCGGACTGTCGGAGGTCACGCGGGCGCTGCCGCGCACGCTGGCAAGTGAGGCAAGGAACCGATCTTTTGTTATCCCAAACTGGCGGTAGACCTGCTTCATTGCGTTGTTCGGCGAATCGAGCAGGGCAAGCATGACATGCTCCACCGATACATAGTCGTCTTTCATGCGTTCAGCTGTTTTTTCAGCTTCGATTAGTGACTTATCCACTTCCTGCGAGATATAGATTTTTCCTTCTTCCCGTCCGGGCCCGCTCATACGTGAGAGCTTTTCAATCTCCGCACGCACCGCAGACTGCACAGCAGGGAGGTCGACTTCCATCTTTTTCAGCAGCTGGCCGATCAGCCCGTTTTCCTGCATTAGCAGCGTATAGACCAAGTGCTGCTGCTCAATCTGAATATTCTGATATTCTATTGCCAGATTCTGAGCGGATTGGAGCGCCTCCAAAGATTTCTGGGTAAATTTCTGAGCATTCAAAGAACACTCCTCCTTCATCACAATTGCTTTCGTTTAATAAAGTTAGTTAGCACTCTATGTGTTTGATTGCTAAGTTTATTGTAAACCAGCTCCAGCAAAAAATCATGTACAATTTGTGAATTTTTACGTTTCCTCCACTTTCCGCCCCTAATACCGATTCCCACACATCAGCACGTCAACCACCTGACATGAAGGCCGCCGGCTTCTCATATGGTGTAAAGTCCGGATGACAGATATTCGGCTCTTGTGGTATAATAAAATTCAACGTGTGGAGTGTGCTCTGAAATGCAGAAATTAGCCGCTGCAATTGCCGGATTGAACAGCCGGCTGAACGGGCTCGTCTGGGGGCCCGCTATGATTGCGTTTATGATGCTTGTGGGTCTTTATTTTACGGTGGGAACCGGCTTTTTCCAGTTCATCCGGTTTCGTCTCTGGATCAGTGAAACTTTGTTTGCAATCTTTCGCGACAAGACCGTGCGTGACAAGCGCGACCCGCATGCAATTTCGCAGTTTCAGGCCCTTTCAACTGCTCTCGCCGGAACCATCGGTACCGGCAACATTGTGGGAGTCGCCACCGCGATTGTCGCCGGGGGGGCGGGCGCAATCTTTTGGATGTGGATGTCGGCGTTCGTTGGGATGATGACCAAATTTGCCGAAAACGTGCTGGGTAACTATTACCGCTATCAGGATAAAAAAGGGGCATGGGTGGGAGGCCCCATGGTTTATATTGAACGGGGCCTGCATTGCAGATGGCTGGCGGTTTTGTTTGCGCTGTTTTGCACGGTTGCTTCCTTTGGCATCGGCAACATGACGCAGGCAAATTCCATTGCGGGCGCGCTCGCCTTTTCTTTTTCCGTTTCTCCTTTGTCCATCGGCATTCTGACTGCCCTGTTGACTGGGCTGGTGATTTTGGGCGGGGTCAGGCGGATCGCCTCTGTTACGGAAAAGTTCGTACCGTTTGCAGCGCTGTTCTATATTGCGGGCGGTCTTGCTGTTCTCGTCTTAAACCGGCAGCGGATTCCGGCGGCGCTTGCCTCTATCTTTGCCGAGGCGTTCAGCCTGCGCGCGGTGGGCGGCGGGGCCGGGGGGTACGCAATGATGAACGCGGTCCGTTTTGGCGTGGCAAGGGGAGTTTTCTCCAACGAGGCCGGGCTTGGCAGCTCCGTCATCGTCAACTCCGCTTCCAACGTGAAGGTACCTGTCCGGCAGGGCATGTGGGGAATTTTCGAGGTGTTTGCGGACACGATTGTGATGTGCACAATTACCGCCCTTGTGATTCTGTCCTCGGGGGCGCTTTTCAGCGGAAAAGACGGAGCGGCGCTTTCGATTGCTGCTTTTTCCGGCGGATTAGGAAAGTTCGGCAGTGTCTTTGTCTCGCTTGCAATCACCTGCTTTGCTTTTGCCACCATCCTCGGCTGGGCCTACTACGGCGAGCGGGCGGTCGAATACCTGTTCGGCAGGAACTCCGTCCTGCTGTATAAGCTGGTTTATATCTGCATGACCTGCGTCGGGTGTGTCGCGGACCTGAAGCTTGTCTGGAGCATTTCCGATACCTTTAACGGCCTGATGGCGGTTCCCAATCTAATCGCAATTCTTCTGTTGTCCGGCAAGGTTTTTTCCTTGACGAAAGAGTATCTTGCACGCAGGCGGGGAATGCGCGGATAAAATTTGGAGGTTATGAATGAAGTACAAACTAATTTTCTTTGACGCCGACGGGACGCTGTTTGATTTTGACCGTTCCGAGCGGCATTCCTTTGCCGCCGCCTGCGCGGATGTGGGTATTCCTGTTTCTCCCGGCCTTTACGAGCGGTACCGCGCGATCAACGCAGAACTTTGGCGGCAGCTAGAACGCGGAGAAATTGACCAGTCCGCACTGCGGCTGCTTCGGTTCGAACAGCTGTTTTCCCAAATCGGAATTTTCGGCGATGCCGTGTCCATGAACCGCTCTTATTCCCGCCGCCTTTCCGAGTGCACCTTTTTGATTGACGGTGCGCTTGATATCTGCCGCGCGCTGCATGGCAAATGTCCGCTGATTATTGTCACCAACGGTATTCCGGACATTCAGGCGCCCCGACTCAAAAAATCTGCGCTGGCCCCCTATATTGATCACATTTTTATTTCGGGTGAAATCGGCTGGCAAAAGCCCCACCCCGCGTTTTTCGACCATGTGTTCCGGATGCTGGATCTTCCGTCTGACGTGCGCGGACAGACGATTCTCCTCGGGGACTCGCTTTCTTCCGACATGAAGGGCGGCCGTGACGCCGGAATGGTCACCTGCCTATATGCCCCGCAGGGCAGTTCCGGAAATGAAAGTTGCGACTTTTCCATTCAAAACCTCATGGAATTTCTTCCGCTGGTGCTGGACTAAAAAGAGCCGTCTCGAATTGAGACGGCTCTTTTTATATTCCTGTTCAGGATTTGTCCGACCGGTACGCTCCCAACACGCGGAAGTCCTTTGCGTGCTCTGCGATGGCATCCAAAGCGGTTTTGACCTGCCGGTTATCAATATCTCCCTCAAAATCCAGATAAAATCGGTAGTTCCATAGAACGTCTGGAATCGGGCGGGACTCAATTTTAACAAGGCTGATACCGTATTCTGCAAAATAGCGCAGTGTCTGATACAGTGTGCCCGATTCATGGTCGAGCGTAAACACGAGGCTGACCTTGTCGGCGTCGCGCGATTCCATTTCGCGGCCGATTAAGATAAAGCGGGTCGTATTTTCCTGATGGTTCTGAATATCAGATGCCAATATCTGCAGCCCGTATAGGTTTGCGGCGCGCGAACTGCAGATTGCTGCTTTTGCCGGGTCCTGTGCTTCTGCCACCAGTTTCGCGCTGGTCGCCGTGCTTTGATGGGAAGTCTGCGCCCAATCCCCATGGCTGGACAGAAATTCACTGCACTGGATCAGCCCCTGTTCATGGGAATAGATCTGTGTAATGCCGTCCAATGTCGCCCCGGAAACACCGGCCAGATTCTGGCTGATTCTGACCCGCCGCTCTCCCACAATAGAAAATCCATAGCTATCCAGCAGGTCATAGACCGCTGAAATCGCGCCGGAGGAGGAGTTTTCAATCGGCAGCACCCCGTAGTCAATTTTTGCGTCCTTCAGCGCTTCAAACACATCGCGGAATTGCGCGTAGGCCTTGCGCTCCTGCCGGTCGGAAAACAGATCGATCAGAGCCTGTTCCGAGAACGAGCCGGGAATGCCGTAATAGCCTACCACTCCGTGTTTTGCGGTATTCTGCGCTTGCTGTCCGCCGGCCTGCATGCCGCGGGATTGCGCTCCGCGGCTGATTTCCATAACCGCACGCATAAAGCGTTTCGCGTCCGCCGCATAGCTCTCATTTTTTAAAAATTCGGCAGCCTTCTGCAAAACTTCTTCTTCCCTGCCAGACTGGAGGATAGGAAGCCCGCGCTCTTTTTTATAGCGGCCAATCTCGCGCACGACTTCCATTCGGCGCTCAAACAGCGGAATCAGTTGTCCGTCGATTTCATCGATCTCTCTGCGGTAGTCGTTTAAATCTGCCATTTTCTGTCTCCCTAATTCTTATAGCTCGCGTCCGACAGCGGCGGCGATCGGACGTAATTCATCAACAAGCTCCCCGAACACGCCGGGTTTGATCGACTGCTGCCCGTCACAAAGGGCGTTGGCCGGGTCGTTATGCACTTCGATAATCAGCCCGTCGGCGCCCACCGCGACTGCCGCTTTTGCCAGAGGCTCCACCATCCACCATTTCCCCGTGGCATGGCTGGGGTCCACAACAATTGGCAGATGGCTGAGTTTTTTGATTGCGGGTATCGCAGAAAGGTCCAGTGTATTGCGGGTATAGGTTTCAAATGTTCTGATACCGCGTTCGCAGAGGACAATGCTTTCGTTGCCGCCGGACATGATATATTCGGCGGACATGAGCCATTCCTCAATTGTGGCGGAAAGCCCGCGCTTGAGCAGAATCGGCTTTCTGGTGTGGCCCAATTCCTTCAGCAGTTCAAAGTTCTGCATATTGCGGGCGCCTACCTGAATGATGTCCACATCCCGCTCAAAAATTTCAATATCATAGGGCGACATAATTTCGGTGACAATCGGCAGACCGGTTACCGCTCTCGCTTCTTTGAGCAGTTCCAGCCCATCATATTTCAGCCCCTGAAAAGCGTAAGGACTTGTGCGGGGCTTGAACGCGCCCCCGCGCAGAAAATTGGCGCCGCACCGTTTCACTTCCTCGGCAATTCCACAGATCTGCTGTTCGCTTTCCACAGAGCAAGGCCCCGCGATCATAGCAAGTTTCTTTCCGCCGATCTGGTTTCCCCCAACCTCCACGATAGTCGGAACCGGATGGAACATGCGGTTTGCCTTTTTAAACGGCTCTGCTACATGCATCACCCGCTCCACATTCCGGTTCGCCTCAATCCAGGAATCATCGATTTTGCTGGTGTCCCCCACAAGCCCGAGGATGATCAGCTCCTTGCCGACAACCGGATTCACTTCCACACCCTTGGCGGTCAGCTGGTTTGTTAAGTCGTCAATTTCTTTTTGCGTTGTTCCGCGTTTGATAATTACGATCATTACAGTATCCTCCTAAAATATGACTTGCATGGGCTCCTTTTTTGAGCATATAAAAAGAGAACCCATTGCATCAATGAGTTCTCTTGTATCATTCCTATCGCAGATTTGGCCCAGGAATGCCTCTACTCACAAACACAATCTTTTTCACAACAAACAAAGCCGGTGCTAAAGAAAAAGCCCCAGCTAAAAAAGCCGTAAAATCGATTCTGTTTTGCGGACAAATAGTCCATAGCGGCCTCCATAAACCTAATTTGGTTTCTTACATTATAGCAAACAACGGAAATCTGTCAACCCGTTTGAGAAAACTTGCATATAAATCGTGCCGGATGCCCGCCGCAAACGGCAGATATCCGGCACATATGTTATCGGTTCAGCTCATCTCCGGCTGTTCCGGAGTTATGAAGCGCGATCACACGGCTGATTTCCTCAAAGTCGGAAGCCGGCATATCGCCCACAATGGTATTCTTCACAGCAGACATTGCGTTTCCGAATTCCACCGCTTTTTTCACATCGTTATATTTCAGCAGACCGAACAGCGCACCCGCCACATAGGCGTCGCCGCTGCCGATACGGTCAATTACATCAATGTCTTCAAATGGAATGCCGGTATAAACCGTATCGCTTTCATGCAGATAAATTGTGGAATTAAACGAATGGCATTTGGGGCTCTTCACCTTTCGATGGGTGCAGGCCACCACTTTGCAACCGAATTCCGCGCAGTAACCGCGCATGATTTCTTCCATTGTGCCCTGCCGCTGCATCATGCGGCGGGAGGTTTCCTCAGAAACAAACAGAATATCAATGTAAGGCAGGATTTCATAGATGGTTTTGCGGGCTGTTTCCTCGTTCCAAAGATTTGCGCGGTAATTGACATCAAAAGAAATCAGAGCGCCCTTTTCTTTGAAGCGTTTGACCATTTCAACCGCTGTCTTCCGGCAGTTTTCGCTCAGCGCCAACGTAATGCCGCTGGTGTGGAATACCCGTGAATCGCTGTAAATCTTAGGGTCAATTTCGTCAATATTGATGCTGTTGATCGAAGAAAATGCGCGGTCATACATGACTGCGGGTTTTCTGGGGTAAGCGCCGCTTTCGTAATAATAGATGCCGATACGGCGGTTTTCCGAGTTGTCATAAATCAGATAGTCATCGCTGACGCCGTAGAAACGGATCTTATTTTTGATAAAACGACCCATGTCGTTGTCTGGAATTTTCGTTACAATCCCTGTGCGCAGGCCCAGCAGTGAAATTCCGGACACCACGTTCAGTTCGCTTCCGCCCGGCCGTTTCTCCAGCGTTTCACACTGGGAAAGCCTGTCCAACCCCGTCGGCGAAAGCCTTAGCATGATTTCTCCCAAACTAATTACATCGAAATCTTTGTTCGTATTTCCAAAAGTCATTGTGACACTTCCTAAATAAAAATTCGAAACATTCCCCCATGATAAAATTGATTATACCATTTTCGTTCAATTTTGCAAGATGTTTCGAATTTTTATGCAAAAAATAAATGATTTCAATGTGCGCATCGATTAATAAATTCCGGTTTTGTTTTGGCATAAATAAACTTTTGGGCACTATAAAGACTGAAATATCCCGACAGCATATAACTGACGGCAACTGTGAGCAGGAAAAAGGGAACCCCAGTGAAATGGAACAGCTCGAACGCCAGCATCAGCGCTGTAATCGGGCAGTTGGTCACACCGCAGAACAGCGCCACCAAGCCAAGCGCCGCGCCGAATGACGGGTGCAGCCCAAGGAACCCTCCCGCAACGCATCCGAACGTAGCGCCAACAAAAAAGCTGGGCACAATTTCGCCGCCTTTATAGCCGGCGCCCAGTGTCACTGCGGTGAACAACAGTTTCAGCGCAAACGCCCACGGGAGCGCTTCTCCCTCAATGCTGCGTTCAATCACATCCATCCCGGCGCCGAGATAATCCCTCGTTTGGAACACTAGCACAAGCAGCAAAACAAGCGCGCCGCCCACCGCTGCCCGCAGATACTGATTTGATAGAAACTTTTTGTAGAGCCATCCCGCCTGATGCAGGCAGAAACAAAAGACAATGCTCAGGCCCGCGCAAAGAAGCGACAGCACCAGAACTCTGGAAATGCTGCCGATATTTGTATCGGGAATGCCGTATACTTGAAACGCTTCCGGCGCAACGCCGCATGCGTGCGCGACCTCCAGCGCAATCACCGCGGAAACGGCGCAGGGTACCAGCGCGGCATAATACATCACCCCTACGCTGATTAGCTCCATAGAGAAGACCGTCGCGGTCACCGGTGTGCCGAATAATGCGGAAAAAGCAGCGCTCATTCCGCACATAATCATAATGTTTTTTGACTTTTTATCATCCAGCCGCATACATTTTCCCAATGTATTGCCGATGCTGCCCCCAATCTGGAGCACTGCCCCCTCACGTCCGGCAGAGCCGCCGAACAGATGGGTCAGAATCGTCGAAACAAAAATCAGAGGTGCCATGATTGCCGGAAGTTCCTCGGAAGTCCGGACCGCTTCAATGACCAAATCCGTTCCGCGCGGTTCCCTGATTTTGCAAAGCCGGTAAGACGCCACAATCAGCACACCCGCCAATGGTAGCAGCCAGATCACCCAGCCATGCGCGATACGAAGCTCCGCCGCATAGTTCAAAGCAATGTGGAAAAGGCTCCCCACTCCTCCGATCAGGCCACCGGTTATCAATGCGACAAAAAGCCATTTCAGGAAAACCCGCAGGTTTTCGCAGATGCAACAGATCGTTTGATAAGGCTGATCCGTTTTGATCAAAATACACATCTCCCAGTTTACAGTTTTATCTATATTTTATCACAGTTCTTTATTTTTTGGCAGTTTTGGGCATAAAAAGACGAGAAGTTGTCCCCAAATGCAGCAGATTAAAATTCTGTTTGGCCGGTGAACTATTTTTGTGAATTATCAACCATGATTTTCCACACAGTTTGTGCTATGATGAACAATAACTAACATTGGAATGAGGAAAACAAATGAACCAGCAGATGAAAACCCGGACTTTAATACGGCGTTTTTCTCCCTATTTTAAAAAATATATCTGGATTGTGATTCTGGATTTGTTCTGTGCCGCCCTGACAACGCTGTGCGAGCTGATTCTGCCATTGATGGTGCGTTTTATCACCAACCAGGGAATAAACGATATGGCAAGCCTGACAGTTGGTGTAATTCTGCGTATTGGTGGGCTTTATGTAATCCTGCGCATCATTGATACCTGTGCTAACTATTACATGGCAAATATCGGGCATGTGATGGGTGCACGGATTGAAACGGATATGCGCAAAGATTTATTCGCGCATCTGCAAAAGCTCTCGTTCTCCTACTTTGATCAAACCAAAGTCGGGCAGATTATGGCGCGCATCACCAGCGATCTTTTTGAAATCACGGAATTTGCGCACCACTGCCCCGAAGAGTTTTTTATAGCGGCACTGAAAATCACCGTATCCTTTATAATTCTTGCAAGAGTCAATCTCTGGCTGACACTGATTATCTTTGCCATCATCCCGCTTATGGTCTTCAGTTCGATGTTCTTCAGAACAAGAATGCGTCATGCATTCAAAAAATCCCGCAACCAGACAGGCGAACTAAACGCTCAGGTGGAGGACAGTCTTTTGGGCGTGCGCGTGGTGAAATCCTTCGCCAACGAAGAAATCGAGGAGCAAAAATTTGAGGAAGGCAACGAACTGTTTTTAACAATCAAAAAGGAACAGTACCGCTATATGGCGGGATTCCAGAGCACAACCCGTTTATATGACGGGGTCATGTACATCACTGTGGTCGTTGCGGGCGCGCTGTTTATGATTAACGGGTCAATCACACCCGCGGACTTGATTGCCTATCTGCTCTACGTTACTACCCTGCTGACTTCCATCCGCAGAATCGTGGAATTTACCGAACAGTTTCAGCGCGGCATGACCGGCATCGAGCGATTTCTCGAAGTGATGGACGCTCCTGCGGATATCATCGATCTGCCCGATGCGCAGGAACTCAAGGATGTCCGTGGCGAGATTGAATTCCAGAATGTCGGTTTCCATTATGCGGAAGACGAACACGCTGTGCTTGCGAATATCAATCTGCATGTGGCGCCCGGAGGAAATGTGGCGCTGGTTGGCCCCTCCGGCAGCGGAAAAACAACGCTATGCAATTTAATCCCCCGTTTTTATGATGTCACTGGAGGGAGTGTATTGATTGACGGGAAGGATATCCGATCGTTTACGCTGCATTCCCTGCGTAGCCGGATTGGCGTTGTGCAGCAAGATGTCTACCTGTTTGCCGGCAGCATCCGTGAAAACATTGCCTACGGGCGTCCGGGCGCGACTGAGAAAGAAATCATAGAAGCTGCCAGACTCGCGGGCGCGCATGAGTTCATTTCGGAGTTTGAGGGCGGCTATGACACCTATGTGGGAGAGCGCGGCGTTCGGCTTTCCGGCGGGCAAAAACAGCGCATCAGCATTGCGCGCGTCTTTTTAAAAAATCCACCGATCCTGATTCTGGATGAAGCGACCTCTGCGCTGGATAACGAAAGCGAGCGGATCGTGCAGCAATCGCTGGAAAAATTAGCGGCCGGGCGCACTACTTTTACCATCGCACACCGCCTGACGACGATCCGGGGCGCGTCACTGATTCTTGTGCTGACGGAAGACGGCATCGCCGAGCAGGGGACTCACGAGGAGTTGATGGCGCAAAAGGGATTTTATTATCGGATGTACAGCATGTATAACGAAAATGAATAAACCCGGGGCAAAATAAATTTGCTGTATAACTTGTTTGTTTTACAGCAAATTAGATTAAATAATTGAAAGAGGATACCGCATGATCCGGGATATGACACAGGGCAGCCCGTCAAAAATTATGATTTTCTTTACGATTCCCATTATTCTCGGGAACTTGTTTCAGCAGCTTTATAACATTGTAGATTCGGTGGTTGTCGGCAACTATGTCGGTCCGGATGCGTTGGCCGCCGTCGGCGCGTCCTCTTCCATCACGTTTCTGTTCATCGCGATCGCTACAGGGTCATCCATCGGATGCTCAGTCGTGATCTCCCAGTTTTTCGGCGCCAAGCGGATGGCGCAGATGAAAACGGCAGTTTTCACCGCTTTGACTTCCGTAGTCCTTTTGAGCTTGATTATGACGGTAATCGGCCTGCTGATGAGCGGTTCCATTCTGCGCTGGATGAGCACGCCCGCCGAGATCATGGGTGAAGCGGATATTTATCTGCGTGTTTATCTGATGGGGCTGGGCTTTATGTTTCTCTATAACATCTGCACCGCCGCCTTTAATGCGCTTGGAGACAGCCGCACACCGCTCTATTTTCTGATTTTTTCTTCCATCACCAACATCGTTTTGGATTTGCTGTTCGTCATCCGGTTCCACGCAGGCGTAGCAGGGGTCGCATGGGCGACTTTGATTTCGCAGGGTATCGCTTCTCTTCTGGCGCTTCTGGTGCTGCTTCTTCGGCTTCATAAAATCATATCTGAGGAAAACTCGCGTGTATTTGATGGCGCGATGCTTGCTCATATTGGGAGAGTGGCAATTCCTTCGATCATTCAGCAGTCAATTGTCTCCTTTGGTGTCGTATTTGTACAGGCCCTGGTTAACCGGTACGGAACGAATGTTGTGGCCGGGTACACCGCGGCGACCAAGATTGACAGCATCGCCATTATGCCCATGGTAAACATCGGAAACGCCGTTTCCGCTTTTACAGCCCAGAACATCGGTGCCAGAAAGCCGGAACGCGTCAAAAAGGGCCTGCGCGCCGCTTTATTCATGGTATTTATCATCGGCGGCCTGCTGACAGCTTCGCTTTATCTCTTTGGCGGCAGCTTCGTAGGCCTGTTTGTCGATATAGAAACCAACCGGGAGGTTATTAGCGTTGGCATAGAATATCTGCGAGTTGTAGGTACTTTCTACGTGCTCATGGGGTCTATGGCATCCTTTAACGGCGTTTTGCGCGGCTCTGGAGACATGCGGATGTTTATGTTCTGCACGCTTGCTAATTTTTTCTGCCGGGTCGCCAGCGCATACGCCCTTTCCGCCTTGATTGGGGTAGCCGCTATTTGGTGGTCCATTCCGCTTGGATGGCTGGTCGGCTTGCTGCTGGCGGGTGGGCGCTTCCTGGGCGGCTCATGGAAATGCAAAACGGCGATCGAGGATTGATTCTCAAATTTGAAAACACACAGAAGCAAAACCACGCGTTGAACGCGTGGTTTTGTACTAGCCCAGTCCCATGATTAGCGCTGTTTGTTTTAAAATGACATTCTCTATTTCGAGCTGCTTGTACCTTTAGCGAATTTCGATCAACTCTTGCTGTTCGGAAGTGCGGTTATCTTTTTCTTTGAAAGAGCCGATAGATTCAATTGCTGAATGCGCCGATCGAGCAGCGAAGATGCGATATCATATTCGCGTATGATATCACATCTTCGTTTTCAACTATAATAGATCTGTAATTTGTTACTTTAATTCCGGCGTGAATGTCCGCCGTGCTCTGCATTAATTTTCTTTGGTCATATTTTGTTCTCCTTTTCAGTTGCATTTATTTTACATGCCCTTAAAATATCTGTCTAGTTTATAGTAGCCTATCCAGTATTTATATTAGCTTGGTCACAATCCCGCTGATTTTATCGATTGCTGTTTGAATGGCTTGTTGACGTTCCTCTTCTGTTGAACCTGTTCCGTCCACCAACAACTCTTCAAACGTATCAATCCCAATAAACTTCATAATTTCGTGTACATAATTTAATCCTTTATTTAAGGTTGCACGCATAATCCAAGGAATATTTGCTCCAGACGACTGTACATAGATAAAAAATCTATGCTTATTCCCCAAAAGTCCATGGGGCTTATTGTTTTCAAATTCTATAGTTTTCCCAGACTGGATAATGCAATCAATATATTCCTTTACTGGTGCAGGAAAGGAAAGGCTCCACATCGGTGCTGCCAGCACATAAATATCAGCATCCCGAAATTGCTCACAAAGGGTTTCGATTGTCTGGACTTCATTTTGTTCTCCGCTGCTTAAGCTACTTCTGGCCTCTGCGCTGACTATGGCGCTACGTCCTCCAAAATAACAGCCTTTGAGCTGCGGAATATGCTCCTTGTACAAGTCCAATTCCTGAAGCTGAATCTCGGGGCCACTTTCCAATATAGCGTCAACAAGCCTTCTTCCAACTGTTTTGCTGGAGGAATCCTGCTCGTTTTTTGAGTTTGCTGTTATATACAATAACTTTTTCACAATTATTCTCCTGATATTACTTTTCTTTTTATATTTCCCAAACTAATGTTTAAATATTACTAAAAAATAGTTGTTATCATTAGACATTTTGCGTTTTAGAAATATAATTAGTGTTGGGAGTGGTTCCAATCCCTGCTATAACGCTGTTTGCCATCTCTCCAAAGCTCTGCCCATAGCCGGTGATGCCTGTGGTGAGGCTGCTTTGCAGATTGACCGACAGCTTGAACAGCTCCACTGGTACGATCTTAAAAAGGGACACCGCCATAAAGCCTTCAATGGCATAATTCACCTCCGTTCATTAGGATTAAAATAGAAAAAACGCACCGTGAGTTATCACAGTGCACCTGACAATTGTGGTTGAGACTATCAATGGATTGGTCTACATCCCGAGTATCGTCCAGTCAATACTTGCATAAAGACGGTGAAGCTCGCCTCATTTTATATCAAGCTGCGCCGTATGGCGAGGGCAACCGAGGCACTATTGCAAAAGGAACAGCGCTGTAATTCCTTTCCCTATCAACTTGTATACTTCCGTTCCTTGAAATTTCCCGATTTAGGAAGTATGATATAATCATCAAATGGAACGAGGTATGGGTATGGAATATATCAGCGCAAGAGAAGCTGCGGATAAATGGGGCATCACGAGCCGGATGGTCAATTATCACTGCGCCGCCGGACGCATCGAAGGTGCGCAGAAAATCGGCAATATGTGGGTTGTACCGAAGGATGCCGTCCGTCCGGAGGATCGGCGTAAGGGAAGCAGACGCAAATCTGGAGGAGGGTCGCAGTCCGATGAAGGGAAGCATTTTGAGTAATCAGATTAAAAATCAAAAAAGAAGGAACCTGCTTCCATTCAGTTTGCCGGTACGGCCTATGGAGATGATCTGGAAAAAGTTTGTTCATGTCGGATTGCCGGCTCTGTTTGCTCTACTCATCCTACTCGGCCCGTTTTTACACGCCCGATTTTGGGACGAACAGGTGCCTTCCGCCCGAAACGGTATATTGGATCTTGCCAGATGGAACGGAGAAAAATCGTTTGAATTGGCCGGAGGTTGGGAGTTTTATTGGGATGCGCTGCTTGATGCAGAGCAGATTAACAGCGGCGATTACACGCCCGCGCTTGTCACCGCTCCAGGCAAATGGAACAGCTATCAATTGGATGGTAAAACACTGCCCAGCCGGGGCAAGGCTACCTACCACCTCCATGTCACGGGAGCGCAGGTCGGCGTACAATACGGTATTCGTGTTCCGCGCATATCGACTGACTATATGCTTTATGTCGACGATACGCGAATGGCAAAGAATGACGGCCTTGACGGCAGCCATGACATCGCATATGATTACCGCTCCCGGCTTGTCTCCTTTATGCCGGAGAAGGATAGCTTCGATATCATTGTGCAGGTAAGCAACGCGCTTTCCGGCATGGGCGGAATGGCTGAACCTCTTCACTTTGGCACGGATACGCAGGTTGCGGCGTTTAACCAGATGCTTTTAATCACCTGTGTCGCTGCCATGTCGACCATCATGATTTCAATCCTGTTCTTCCTGATTTTTTTCACGACCGGATACAAGGAAAAGGGAAATTTTATCTTATCCATCATGGGCATTCTCGTTCTTTTGCGCATCACGACCATTGGCGATTTGACGCTTATAAGGATTTTTCCGAACATGCCCGCTGTCTGGATTGATTCCATTGGCTCCCTGACTCTGCCATGGCTCCAGTTCTGTTTGCTTTATTTCATTTACTGCACCTATGCGGGCCTTGTGCGAAGATGGCAAATCGCGGTTCCCCTTGCCTATGCCGTTTTCGTTACTCTTTTCGTTCTGCTGTTCCCGCTTCGGGTCGTCGCTGCGACCTATCCGGTGATGAACGTGATGGTGCTGTTGACGCTTCTTCTGGCGGTCTGGCTGCTATGGCACGCCGCGTGGAAAGGGCGAGAGGGTGCGCCGCTCCTGCTCTTTGCCAATCTGTTTATTTTGATATTTATGTGCCGCTATCTGCTGGCGGGATATCATTCCATCGATTATTACATACTCGGCAACACCGGCATCCTGCTTTTTTTCTCTCAGATCGTCGTTGTCGCTCTGCGCTACCGCAGAGCGCAAAAAATAGAAATCGCCCATTTGAGAGGGCAGATACGCCCGCATTTTATACATAACGCGCTGACCTCCATTATCTCCATCTCTCGCAATGATCCTGACCGCTCGCGGGAGCTGCTGGTGGATTTCAGCAGTTATCTGCGCGGCTTCTATGACTATGAACGAGATGAGCTGATTTCCTTCGCACAGGAGCTGGAGATGATACGCGCCTACGCCGCACTGGAGCAGGCCCGCTTCGGGGAAAAGTTCAAGGTAGAATACCGCATCGAGACGGAGGATTTCCTGCTGCCGTCACTGGTTTTGCAGCCGCTGGTGGAGAATGCCTTTATCCACGGCCTGCGTGAAAAGGACAATGGCGGCACAGTCACGGTTTATGCCAAGCGGATGAAAAGCAATAAAATACGCGTGGGGGTTCGTGATGACGGCGTGGGTTTCTCGGAGAAATTAGCTCCGACGCGCCGGGGGGTAGGCACAGAAAATATAAACCGCCGTCTTTCGCAGCTTTACCACACCTCGCTTGTCTACCTTGTGCCGGAGAATAGCGGCTGTGAGGTCTATTTTGAAATTCCCTTCAAGGAGGTGCCAAATCATGAAAGTATGGATCATTGACGATGAGCAGCCCTGCTTGGACGAGCTGGCTTGGCTGCTAAAGCAGTATCCCGATTTGGAGCTTGCGGGGATGGAAACACATCCGCTGAAGGCGCTGGAAGCCATCGCGCAGCACCCGCCCGATGCGGTGTTTCTGGACATCGACATGCCGAAACTCGATGGATTGGAACTGGCGCTGCACATACAGGAGCAATGCCCCGGCATCATCGTGATCTTTGTTACGGCACATGCCCAATATGCGCTGGAGGCGTATCAGGCGCATCCTTTGGACTTTTTGCTCAAACCTGTCAAGCAGACGAGGCTGGATAACTGTATCGGCCACCTGCGCAGGCATTACGCATTGCTGCATCCGGAAGAACTTGAGAAGTGCGGACTAACCATTCGCTGCTTCGGCGTATTCGAGTTGATTTGTGAAAGGCCGGTCAAATGGGGTACCCGCCGGGTCAAAGAGCTTCTGCTTTACCTCATTGATAAAAACGGCTCAGCAGCTTCAAGGTCGGAGCTGCTGAGCGTACTGTTCGGCGGGCAGGAGGACAAAAGCACCATCCACAACCTGTACATGACGATTTACCGGCTCAAAAGCCTGCTGGACACCCTCGATCCGGAACGCAAGCTGATCCGGTTAACCGAAGAAAATGCGCTTATAATCGCACCCGGCGTGTGTGATTACACTGATTTTATGCGCTTTGCGTGGGAGAACGCGGTCATCACGGAGAAAAATGCCGCGGAAACGACGCACGCGCTGAGCCTATGCCGGGGGATGTATCTCGAAAAGGAAGGTTTTGAGTGGGCAGGCGAAAGCGCGAATGACGCGGAAACCGAATACGAGCGCATTGCCCTGGGACTTGGCAGCTGCCACATGACAGCAGGTCGACTGCCGGAGGCGGAACTCATACTGACGGAACTGCTGCGGCGCAACGCGCTGTGCGAGGATGCACATACCCGCCTGCTTGACCTGACACTGCAAGCCGACAATCGTGAAGCCTATCTGGTACGGTATGAGCAATACGCACGAATCATGAAAAAAGAGCTGCACCTCAAACCTGCGGTGCACTACCGTGAGAAATATGAGCGTCTGAAACGCTGAAATGAGACAGAAATATTTTTTGAAAGCCGCTTTGAACGGGATGGTATTCCCTTTCAAAGCGGCTTTTTAATTTCAAAAGCCTTAGACCCGCATAGAATTGGCATTTCCCAGTTTGTGAGATTTTGTGATATCCCTATGTTAGGATGGGAGCAAATACGGGAAAGGAGGGCGATTTTTTGCGCATATTGGTAGTGGATGATGAGCGCCCCTGCCTTGACGAACTGGTCTATATGCTTTCAAAGCAGGGAAACGCGGAAATTGCAGGCTCGTTCACAAGTCCGCTGGAAGCGCTGGAAGCATTGGAGGATTTGAAACCCGACGCCGCCTTTCTCGATCTTTGCATGCCGCACATGGGCGGTGCGCAACTGGCAAAAGAGTTGCTTGTGCGCAGCCCCGACACGAAGATTGTATTCGTAACAGCCTATGCGAAGGAGCTACAAAGGTTCAAGGATAATCCGGCTGTCGGAAGCATTTTAAAACCGGTGAGCGAGGCAAAGCTGCGGGAACTGTTACGGCGCATTTAAGATGAAAAGCAAGTTTATAGAGTTATTTAGTTCAAATTGAGGAGGTAATGAAGATATGAAACAATCATGGAAACGAATCGCCAGCCTGCTGCTTTCGGTGTGCATGGTACTGACTTTGCTGCCAACGGCGGTCTTTGCCGAGGATGAGGTGAAGGATTCCGGCGCACCGATCGGTGTAAGCGGAACAATTACAGCCTTTGCGAAGCTTACGGAGAGTGTGGCAGCCAGGCAGGTGGAAATAGGTACCCAGGAAGATGAACTGAGCCTACCGGATCTGTTGACCGTTACGGTAACTGTAAGCGATGATGCCACGGCTACGGACAGCGAGGTGCAGGAAGAAGAAACACAGGAAATGAAAACGACAGTCAGTGTGTCCGGCTGGACATCTGCCCCTCCATATGATGGCGACGCCAAGGGTGATTACATCTTCACCCCGGAGTTTGAACTGCCCGACGGCCTGACTGTGGCAGAGGGCGTTGCTCTGCCACAAACCATTGTGACGGTTGGCGCATCAATGAAAAAAGGTTCTGCGGTGCGCGGCGAGACATCTTCTGAAGCGGATTTCGAGTTTTGGGGAGATGGTGTCCTTCGAGGATATACAGGAACCGACGAAGTAGTAACCATTCCCGAGTCAATCGGCAGCACTACGGTAACCACCCTTGGGGACGGCGCGTCCACCGGTGCGCTTACACCAATTACCCGCCCGAACGGCACAGAAAAATCAATCGCCGCATTAGGGCTTCCTCTATCCGCTGTCCTGAATCTAAGCAACGGAAGCACAGCGAAAGCGCCTATCACATGGGATTTGTCAAGCTTTACGTACGACCCCTCACAAAAATCTATGCAGGTATTTGTCGCGGAGGGCTCGATCCTGTCGCTCCCGGAGGGAACCGAAAACAGAGATGATGTCAATATGACTGTCTATGTCTCGGTGACGGTCAGCGCAGACTCCTCTCTCATCCCTCCGAGCATCACCACCACGTCTCTGCCGGGCGGTTTGGTGCATACACCTTATAGCCAGACCCTTACGGCGGAGGGCAGTACACCCATCACATGGTCTATGACCGGTTATACCCCATTGCCGAACGGTCTGACCCTTTCGGAGCAAGGCGTTATTTTCGGTACGCCGACAATGAGCGGAACCTTTTTGTTCAGCGTTTGGGCGGAAAACGCCGGGGGCCACATAACAAAAGAATTGAGCATCTCCATCAATCCGGTAGGATACGGGGAAGACGGGCTTACCATCAGCGTGACAGACAGTGCGGATGCTGTACCTGCGGGTGTGATACAGGATTATACCACAGTAGTAGCCAATGAGGGAAGCACTGAAATTGAAGCCGTGGTATTCTATACCCTGTCTGAACAGACAGCCGTCTCGTCATGGACGGTTGCCCATAAGGACGGCGGCGGTGATGTTGTCAGTGGATGGCCGGAATCGGGAACGCTCTCACATGGTACTCCGATTGAGAAGCAGCAATTGACCCTGGTCACGTTGCCAGCGGGATCGAGCGTGACTTTCACCTTGTCGGTCAGCATACGTCCCAACGCCGCAGGAGAGCTTACCGTTTCCGTCGAGGCGGACAAACAGGGATGGATGCCCTATACAAAAGCAGCAGCTGATACCAATGAGTTGTTCAAAAAAGCAGATCTCACGGTAACCATTGACGATGGAAAGACCACCCTTGCCCCCAGTGAAGCGGCTCCATATAAGATTAGGGTGACCAACAACGGGCCCAGCAATGTATCGGACGTTGCCCTTTCCTGTCTGCTTCCTGCGGGCGCAGAATTGGCCAATTGGGGGCCAAACGGCTACTATTCCGGCGCTTTAGCCAGTCCAATTAGCGGAAGCGGCGCGCTGAACACAACACTTGTATTAAACAGCGGAGCGTACTATGAGTTCTGGTTCACCGTGCTGACCCCTGCAACGGCATCGGGCAGCCTCGTTGCCACGGCCACCGTTACCGCACCTGTTGATGTGTCCGAATCAAACGAAAGTAACAACGCCGCAACAGATACCAATACCTTCGCAAACTCGTCCAACGCTGATCTTGAGCTGTCAATGGGTTTCGGTAATCAAACGGGCAATGAGACGGGCGAGGTCACGTTTTATGCGAAGATCTTTCTGAAGACCTCAGGCAACGCAACAAACGTTGTGGTATCCGTACCGTTGCCTTCCGGTGTCACCTTTGTGAGCGCAACGCCGGACATGGGGACATATGATGCATCCTCGGGCGATTGGAGCGTGGGCACGCTGTCAGAATACGGTAGTGTATACTTGGAGATAAAGGCGCGAGTTGACTACTCTGCGCCGCGCACCGTAACCGCCTCTCTTAAGTCCCTCGACCAGACCGAGGATGATCTGGCCAACAATTCCGCTTCTCTGGACGTATCCCAAAGGGCGAACCTTGCCGTTACGGCGGCGGCCGATCATTCCGCACCCAAAGTAGGCGGCACTGTTACAATTACGGTAACACTCAAAAATGAAGGGCCTAACACCGCAAAAGAATTTATCATGAGGATGACATTGCCTACGGGCCATGATTATGTCTCTTCAACGCCTTCGTTGGGGACCTATTTCCCGCCGGGTGATGGATATCCGTATGGTGATTGGTACCCAGACCTGCTTAACTCCGGTGAAACCGCAACCTTGCAGATCAAGGCTAAGGTAACTGCCCCCGGCACTTATACGTTTAGAGCACAGATACGGGGGCTAGAAATTCTCGACCCCGATACAACGAACAATTCCGCTTCGGTGACGATAACGGCCGACACACCAGTGGGAACGGCTCCGACCATAACCACAACATTACTGCCAAATGGTACGGTGAATGCGTCCTACAGTCAGACCCTTGCCGCTGACGGTGATACCCCTATCACATGGAGCATCGACAGCGGTGCTTTACCGAACGGCTTGACCCTGAATGCTGTCACCGGAGAGATTTCCGGCACACCTACAGTAAGCGATACATTCAGCTTTACCGCCAAGGCGGTAAACAGCAAGGGCAGTGATACACAGGCATTTAATATCATGATGGCTCCGGCGCTCCCACCCATCCATACTATCACCGCATCGGCAGGCAGCGGAGGCAATATCAGCCCAAACGGGGCGGTATCTATTCCAGAAGGCAATAACCAGACCTTCGACATCGCAGCAAACGGCAATTATCGCATTGCATCCGTTACCGTGGATGGGGTGAATCAGGGAGCCATATCCTCCTACACTTTTAAAAATGTCACTGGCAACCATACTATCAGCGCAGCCTTTACCTATACGGGTGGTGGCGGTGGCAGTTCCGGTAGCGGGAGCTCAAGCGGAGGCAACACAACGACCACAGTCACTCCAGGAAAGATACCTAACCAGCCGGTAACGGCGGCGGCTCCTGTAACGGCGACCGCCGGAACAAACGGTACAGCCAGCGCAAATATCCCGGATAAGACTATAACCGACGCCATCGCCAAAGCACAGGCCAGCGCGAGAGCACAGGGCAGGACGGCAAACGGTATTTCCGTAGGCTTGAACATCGTCATACCGCAGGGCGAGACCGCACAGATGGTAACGCTTTCGCAGAATGCCCTGCAAAGCTTGGTGAATGCCGGCGTGCAGAATTTTCAGATAAACGGTCAAATTGTTTCCCTGGGATTTAATTTCAAAGCATTGCAGGAAATCCAGAAACAAAGTACCGGTGATGTAACGATTACCCTTGCTCCGGTACAGAACCTATCCAGCGGAGCAAGAGCGTTGATTGGCACAAGACCGGTATACAACATCACCATCTCCTATGTGAAGAGTGGCAAGACGGTGAACATCACCTCGCTGGGCAATGGCAGCGCCACACTCTCCATCCCCTATACGCCGAGGACAAATGAGGCGGCAGGCTACCTGTTCGGGGTCTATGTGGACGGCAGTAGCAACGCAACCCGCATTCTCGGCTCAACCTACGATTTGAACACCAAGAGCCTGGTTTTTACCGCCACGCACTTCTCAGTGTACGGCGTAGGCTACACGGCTCCGTCTGCCAAACTCACCGATATCTCCACACATTGGGCGAAAGAGTCCATTGACTATGTGGTCGGACGCGGGCTGTTTTCCGGCACATCGGAAACCACCTTCGCGCCCAACACTGCCATGACCCGCGGGATGCTGGTCACTGCCCTCGGCAGACTGGCAGGCATGGATACAAAGGCGTTCACGAAGAACACTTTTACGGATGTAAAAGCCGACAGCGCCTTCCGTCCTTATAGTGAATGGGCATACAGCGAGGGCATCGTACAGGGTATTGGGAACAATCAGTTCGCTCCCGACCGGGCGGTTACCCGTGAGGAAATCGCGGTGATCTTCACAAATTATGCCAAGGCCACCAGCTACAAGCTGCCTGTGACCCGTGAAGCAACCACCTATGCGGATGTTTCCAGCATCGGCACCGTTTACAAAACAGCGGTCACAGCCATGCAGCAGGCAGGCATTATGATGGGCGAACAGAACAACAAGTTTAACCCGAAGGCAAATGCCACCCGTGCCGAGGTCAGCGCCATGCTCCACCGCTATATCAAGCTGACCATTGATCCTACAACAGCGCAGGGTTGGGCGAAAAACGACGACGGCCAGTATCTGTACTACAAGAACGGCAAAGCTCTCACCGGAATGCAGACCATCGACGGTGTGAAGTATTATTTCTACAGCACAGGCGTTTTCAAACCGTTGGGTGAAGGACGGCGATAACTGGCACCTCTACTCCGGCAACACCATGCTGGTCGGTTGGTGGGACATTGGCGCGAACAGCAACAACAAACGCTATTACTTCGACACTTACGGAAATATGGTATCCGGCAAGTGGCTCCAGCTCGACGGCAAGTGGTATTACTTCAATGCCGATGTTTCTCTCGCCAGAAGCACCAAAATCGGTGACTACGAGGTGGATGAAAGCGGTGCAAGGATAGCAAAATAACTTTAATAGAGAGCGCCCGCAGGTCTCTGCGGGCGCTCTCCTCAATATATAATTCGCTTTCGGTGCAGGCTCAGAAGGGTTAGGCGTTGTTATTGGCGTGAGAACATATCCCCTCCAAAAGCTGCAGGCAATGCTCCACTGCTTGCTCTTTCAAGTCGAAGTCAGGATGGCGGATGCACCACTCATAGAGTGTACCCATTTCCATTCGGGGAGCGTGGTTTTTCACTTCTCCAATTTGAAAGCCTTGCTCCTGTTCCATCACTCTGCGGGTGGGGATGGACTGTCTTTGGGCTTCCTCAATTTCGTTCAACATACCATGGGAGATGTGATCTCCGAAGCACCAGAGCTCATCACATCTTTGAAGCATAGCAAGTCCCATATCCAAACCCAGCTGCCTTTCCTTGGGATTATGTTCATCCAATATGCTATCTGTTACAATCGCAGTCAGTACAAAGTCACCTATATCATGGATTTCAATGGTGCCTCCTGTTTTCGAAAGCTCACCCACATAGGAACAAGGCTCGCCGTTTTTGGTCAGTGACCACTTACTTACATTTTATTCGAGGTTGTGAGTGGCGCCCTTTTTCACATGGTGCCGCAAAGTGGCTTAAACACTGAATTTGTAGCACTTCATAAAAAGGGCGCTACTTTTTTCTTTTACCACTATGTACTGGGTTTATGAGGCTTTTTTATGTAAAATCGTGATAGTTCAAATACATGGACAACCGAAAATCAATGTTTTCACATTCACGAAAATAACTTGTAAAAAAACGCTTATTTTTTGAAAAAAAAAGCTTATAAATGGCGATGTCATCGGCATTTCTGCCGATGACATCTTCTACTACCATTTCTTATTGGTGGAGATGGCGGGAATTGAACCCGCGTCCGAAAACCCATTCATCCAAGTTTCTCCGAGTGCAGTCAGTCTTTTTAAATTCCCTCACCAAATCGCCGACAGACAGGCTAAACGGCTTGGTAGCCCCCGATACGGTCTTGTCCTACGAGGCGCTCAGACAGATCGTTCACCACTAATCGACGCCTTATCCGCGGCCGTGGTACTCCACGGTAAGACGGCTGCTTAATTAAGCAGCAAAAGCTAAATTATTATTGTCGTCTAATTTAAAACGTCATACTTTTATAGAGGTGCATGCTCCTCTACTCGCTGCTCGGATTTCAAAATCCCCGTCGAAACCTTTACATCCCCAGATCAGTCAACCTCAATTCGGTTGTGTCAACAGTATAGCATACCTCACGCCTTTTGTCTATCCCGCATAGCCCTGTCAATATCTCTCTGCGCGTCGCGTTTGGCCATATCGCTGCGTTTATCATGCAGCTGCTTTCCTTTGCAGAGCCCCAGCTGCATTTTTACACGCGACCCTTTAAAATAGAGTGATAACGGGATTAACGTGTATCCTTGCTGGGCCACCAGCCCCATCAGCTTATGAATCTCCCGACGGTGCATCAGTAAGCGGCGCTCACGATAGGGGTCGCGGTTAAAAATATTGCCGTGCTCGTAAGGCGCAATATGCATCTGTTTCACATATAGCTCCCCGTTAGAAATATCGCACCAGCTGTCTTTCAGGTTGCAGGAACCGGCACGAAGAGATTTCACCTCCGTGCCAAACAGTTCAATGCCCGCTTCAAAGCTTTCCTCTACAAAATATTCATGCCGAGCCTTGCGGTTCACACTGATGGTTTTTGTTGCCTTCTTTTCCATCGGTCATATCCCTTTCTGTCAAGTCAAATTTCAAACCGCAAGATACCGGTCCATCAGGGTGGTATCAGACGCCCTGATGCTTTATCGGAACACCCAGAGACGGCTGACGATAAAATTCAGAACCAGTGTAATGCAGGTTGTCGCAAGCTTGGCAATCAGTTTTCCCATTCCGAAATAGTCCATCGAGATCTTTAAGAGCAAAAGGCTGACCGCCAGTACCGCAAGATTGGTGATCATAAAGCGCACCAACTGCAGGCTGAAGAAACGATGAGACGTTTGAAACGTCCATTTGCGGTTGACTAGATAGCTGTTAAGCATTCCAGCGGCATACCCGCAGCACTGTCCAAAAAAGATATTTAACCCGAGCACCACGGACAATAGCGAATACACCCCAACGTCTACCAGCGTGTTAGCCACGCCTGTTACACCGAACTTCAAAAGACGTTTGAATTCGTCTTCATTCAGATGAAAAAAATCAATCATTAATTGAAAGCCTTTCTTTTCCGTTCTTCCCTTATTTTGCCACAAATCATCCTATTTAATCAAAGCGCCATCTCAACCACTTATTGGGCGGGCGGGTAAATTACAAGCACCAAAATAATGCGAAACGTATTCTTCGTGCAGATTATCATAGCATTTTTACGGTATTTCGTCAACACGAGCTGGTTCAGCCAAATAAATGTAAATCCCAAATCAATTTTCCAAAAATTCCGATCAGCACGATCACCAACATGGCTTTAATGAATTTTCCTCCCTTTTGAATGGCCATGCCGCTTCCCAACCAGCCGCCGCAAATGCAGCAGACTGCCGCTGGAATAGCCACTGAAAAAAGGATCTGCCCCGCAAACAGATAAAGCACCATGCTTGAGAAATTAGAGGAGAGGTTCGCAACCTTTGCGTTACCGCTTGCGGTGACATAATCAAACCCCACGAAAGTGGTATAGCAGAAAATCATGAAGGTGCCTGTCCCCGGCCCGATCAATCCGTCATAGGTCCCAATGAAAAAACCAATCAGCGCACAGCTTAGGTACAGCTTTCTGCCTTCCAGAAGGGTTTTCCTCCGTCGGCTGTTCCCCCCAAACAGGACAAATACAGCCACAACCGGAAGGATGACCAGAAATATCTTTTTCAGCGTGCTGCTGTCAATCATCAAATTCAGCTTGGAGCCAATCGCCGCGCCGGCCAGCGCCAAAATTCCGGAAATGACAGCTCCAAGGACGTGCATTTTGCCATTTTTATAAAACCGAGCCGCGGACACAATACTCCCGGCACAAGCCGAAAACTTATTGCTTCCGCACGCCATATGTACCGGCATCCCCGTCAGCAGAAACGCCGGCAGGCTGATCAGTCCGCCCCCTCCGGCGATGCTATCCACAAAGCTTGCCAGAAAAACGAGCGGGCAAACAATCAGAATCATTTGCATTGTTGTCATACCGAATAAACTCCTCTATATCAAGATAAGATCACATCACCGGATTTCTGACATAAAAACAGCCCTGCACAGATTGTGCAAAGGCTGTTCGACGCATCAGATTTCGCTGCGGCCCTCTAACGCGCGGTAAAGCGTTACCTCATCCGCATATTCAAGGTTGCTGCCCACCGGAATTCCATAGGCAAGCCGCGTTACCCGCACGTTCATCGGTTTCAGAAGCCTGGCAAGATACATTGCCGTAGCTTCTCCCTCCACTGTGGGGTTTGTAGCCATAACCACCTCTTTGACCGAGCCGTCTCCCAGCCTCGCCAGAAGTTCTTTAATGTAAAGCTGATCAGGCCCGATTCCGTCCATCGGCGAAATCAGCCCGTGCAGCACATGATAGAGCCCATGGTATTCCTTGGTGCGCTCAAATGCAAGGACATCCTGTGAGTTTTCCACCACACAGACAACGCTCCGGTCACGAGCCTGGTCGGCGCAGATCGGGCAAAGCTCACTTTCCGTCAGGCTCTGGCATATCTTGCATTTTTTGATCTTTTCATGAGCTTCCACAATTGCATCGGCAAACTGCTGCGCCCTTTCCTTTGAAAGGGAGAGCACATAAAACGCCAGTCGCTGGGCGGATTTCCGGCCAATCCCGGGCAGACGCTCAAACTGCTCAATCAGTTTGGTAAGCGGTAAAACGTTATATGCCATCGCTTTTGTTAAAACATACCCGGAACATTCAGGTTCCCGGTGATCTTTTCCATTTCCGTAGCGGACTTTTCTTCAACAGACCGGATCGCTTCATTCACGGCGGCGACCACTAGGTCCTGCAGCATTTCAATATCTTCCGGGTCCACAATTTCCGGTTTCAAAACAATGGACTTAATCTCTTTCTTCCCAGTGATGACAACCTCAACCATACCGCCTCCGGAAGTCGTGGCGAATTCCATCTGCTCCAGCTCTTCTTGCTTTTTCTTCATGTCTTCCTGCATTTTCTGAGCCTGGCGGATCATGGCGTTCATATTCTGGGAGCCGCCGCCCATTCCCTGTGGCAATCTAGCTTTCACGGTAAGTTCCTCCAAAAATTCATCTTTTATTTCAGATCGACCGGCACATTCAGTGCACTTGCCTTCTTTAATATCCCCATCAGCGGATCGGAAGCCTTTTTAGCCACGGCATGCTTTTCGGGATTATAAGGGCCTAAATTATATTTCTGTCCGGTTACGGACAAAATCGCGCTACGCAGGCTTTCTTTCGCTGCCACGCTGGTGCGGAGCAACGTCAGGAACATCTCATTTTTGCAGTCAATGAGCATCGTATCGCCCGATGTGTAACCGCTGGAATCGATCATCGCACCATAAAGCGCACCGTTGATCTTCTGCAGTTCCGACAAAACCTCCGCCCATTGGGAAAAGGGTTCGACTTCTTTATTTCCTGCCTGTGCGGCGGGCTTTGCTCTGCTTTCTGGTTTCGCGAGGGCGACCGGCTGCTGTTGGGGCTTGGAAACCGGTGCGGCGTCAACTGACGGTTGATTGGGTGCAGAAGCCACGGTGCCTGAACGGATCACTTTTTCCAGTTTCTCAATCCGATCTGAAAGACCTTCCACGCCGATGCCCATTCTGGTGTCGCACAGGCGGATCAGAGCCATTTCAAATTCTGTGCGTTTGAACGCAGTTCTGGACAGTTTTCCCATGGTATCCTGCAGCACATCAATCGAATACATCACCCTGGCCAGCGGAATTTCCTTTGCCTGCTTATGCAGAAGCTGCAAATCCTCCGGTGTTGCCTGAATAAGGTCATCCGGCTCTTTCACTGTCCGGGCAATCATGAGGTTCCGATAATGATTGACGAACTGTTCGCACAGCCGGATATAGTCCACGGAATTCTCGCTCAGCGCATCCAGAACCACCAGCGCTTCCGACGGATTACCGGCGGCGGCCGCGTCTGCCATGTGGAAAAGCGGCTCCTGTCCGGATAATCCGGCCGCTTTTGTCACAACTTCCCCGGTGATTTCACCACCAGAGGATGCGCAAAGATCCAGCAGGGACAGCGCGTCACGCATGCCGCCATCAGAAAGACGGGCAATCAGCATCGCGGCGTCATCGCCAATCTGAACCTGTTCCTGCTTGCTGACATAAAGCAGCCTGTCCGCAATCGTTCGCGATTTAATGCGCTTAAAATCAAACCGCTGGCAGCGGGACAAAATCGTTGGCAGAACCTTATGAATTTCCGTAGTGGCAAGAATAAAAATGACGTGTTCGGGTGGCTCCTCCAGAATTTTCAGCAGCGCGTTGACCGCGCCGGGAGAAAGCATATGGCATTCATCCAAAATATAAACCCGATATTTTGCCACGGCGGGCATAAAAAACGCTTCTTCGCGCAGCTGCCTGATACTGTCTACCCCGTTGTTGCTGGCCGCGTCAATCTCCGAAACATCCAAAATAGAGCCGTCGTCAATCCCCCGGCAGATTTCACATTCGTTGCAGGGGTTGCCCTCTTTGGGGTGAAGGCAATTGACCGCCTTCGCCACAATTTTAGAGCAAGACGTTTTACCCGTTCCCCGGGAACCGGTGAACAGGTAAGCATGTGAAAATTTTCCGGAAGCAACCTCATGCTTTAGAGTGACGGTAATATGTTCCTGTCCCACCACGTCATCGAAATCACGCGGGCGCCATTTTCGATAAAGTGCCTGATACATATCCCTCACCTGCCATTCCGGAAATAAAAATGTATGCCCACATATGCAGGCACGCAGATTACCTGCGGCGCACATCACAAACCGCTTAATGCTGCTCGGTTCCCCGCCTGACATGGTTCACGGTGCTCTGTCGCACAGGACCCGCATACCCGCATGTCTGGGCACACATCGGTCATGCCGATTCTTATTTTTAAGACGCCCTGCTAGTATAACACAGAGGTCCTCAAAATTCAAGTCCCTGCTAAAAACGTTATCTCTGCTTCGCGTAAAAGAAAAGCGCCACGGTACCCGGCCCTGAATGCGCCCCGACTGTCGGGCCGACATAGCTGATGCTGTAATTTTTGATCCCTAACCGGCGCGATATTTCATCCGCTACAAACTGCGCGTCCTCAATGCAGTCCCCATGGCTGATAAAAAATCGGTCACAGTTTTCCTTGTCAACTTGTTTTTCCATGTTGTCTACCAGTGTCATTAGGGAGGTCTTCCGCCCCCGCACTTTTCCGGTCGGCACCAGCCTGCCGGCATCGTCGACATGGAGAACCGGTTTGATGCCAAGCATGGAACCAACCACCGCGGCGGTAACCGAAACGCGGCCCCCACGATGCAGATGGAACAGATCATCCACCGTAAACAGGTGAGCAATGCGGGGAATATCCTCCCGAATTTTTGCCGCGCATTCTTCCAAGGTCATTCCCGCATCTTTATAACGCACCGCGCGGTCGAGCAACAGCGCCTGGCCCGCCGAAGCGCAAAGGGAATCCACAACAATCAGCTGCTGGTTCGGATATTTCGCGGACAATTCCTCTGCCGCCAGACGCACACTGTTAAAGGTTCCCGACAGCGCCGAAGAAAACATAATAGCCAGCACATCGTTTCCTGCATCCAGAAGCGGCGTCAGACTTGCTATCGCGTCATCCAGATTAATCTGCGCTGTTATGGGCATTTTTCCAGAGCGCATCAGCGCGTAAAAATCGGGTCTGGACAATTCCGGATCATTACAATGGTAGGTCCTTCCGTCAATCGTATAGGTGAGTTCCATTTCAGTGATATGATTTGCTGCGGCAAACCCCGGAACCATATCCCCATTGGAATCAGTTACAAAAACAAATGGGCTCATCGTTTACCTCCAAACAGTTGTCTGGCCTTCCTCAAAGTACCAGTCATACAAAGAAAACAGAGCGTTAGCCATGACTGTGTCTCATTGTTTAAGACCGGGCGGCGCAGGGAAATACCAGCAGGTGACAGTTTTGGAACAAATTGCTATCTATTTATTTATTATATCGTAATTCAGCCGCCATTACAAGAGCCTATCAAAGTTTGGAAAGATAGATTCCGTCGGCAATCTCCTTAAAAATCGGTGCGGCGGTATCTCCGCCGGAATCCCCGCCCTCCACCAGCACGGCGATCGCATAGAGCGGTGTGTCGGCCGGATAGTAGCCCGCAAACCATGCATGGACAATTTCCGTCTCCCCGTCCGGCTCGTAGGTGCCGGTCTGGGCGGAAGCGGTTTTTCCTCCCGCCAAGCCTTTCATGGGAGTCGCGGATTTACCGCTGCCGTTCACCACATTGGAAACAAGCGCTTCCCTCAAAATCCGGGAGGTGCGCTCGTTGATGACCCGGTTAGGCGCGTATACCGTTGTATGCTGACTGATGGTTTCCCCATCCTCAGTGAAGCCCTCCACAAGGCGGGGCGTCACCGCATATCCCCCGTTGGCAACCACAGAAATCATCTGGGCTATTTGGACGGGAGTGGCGGTCAGCCTGCCCTGCCCGAAAGAAAGATTGGCGATCGCGGCAGGCTGCACCAGTTCATCCTCCCGGGGGAGTGTCCCGCTTTGGGTGCGGATATCTTCGCTGAAAACAGCTGCCTTTCCAAAGCCCATATCCCGCGCTAGAGAGATCATGCGTTTGCCCCCTGTTTCTAGCCCCAGTTGGATAAAAAACGGATTGCAGGACACTTCAATCGCGCGCTGTAAATCTATCTGGCCATGCCCTGTATGCCAGTGGCAGTTGAAACGGTGGCCTTCCACATCAACATACCCGTTGCAGTAGTAGGGTGTATAGCGTCCAAACCCATTTTCTAACGCTGCTGCCGCTGTTACAAGCTTGAAGGTGGAACCTACGCTGTACTGGGAAAATGCCCGGTTGACAAACGGGCTGTCCGGATTTTTAAGGCTTGCCGCAAGGTTGTTCGAATCAAAGGCGGGTACCGAAACAGAAGCCTTGATATCGCCGGTATTGACATCCATAACAACCGCCGCGCCCTTCTCAACCCGCTGCATTGCCCGCTCGGCCACGCGCTGGATATTTGCGTCCAGCGTCAGCGCAACGCCGCCTTTATCCTGATAATTGTCTTTTACAATTTCCGGTACTTCGCTGAGCATTGTGCGTCCAAGCGCATCCAGCCGATAGCGCAGCTGGAGTTTCCCGCTGTGCTGTTTTAAATACGCATTGTACGCCATCTCAATTCCGGCAGAGCCGTCTGTTTTCGCGGGATTGAGATAACCGATCACGTGAGGCGCGATCTGCCACGTGCCATAGCGTTTCACAGCGTCAAACATTTCCACGCCTTTGGCGTAGACCGCTGTTTTTTCGGGTGTAACCAGATAGGGCTTTGTGTTTTTCCCATCAAAATTAAATGTTTCACCGGTTTCCTGCGCTGCCTCGGCAAGCGCGGTAAACGCTTCTGGCGACGGCTGGATGGCGGCTACGGAACGCCGCTCTGTCCCGACAAGCGGTTTTAAATTGCAGTCATAAATCATTCCCCGCGTGTTATCAACATCTAAAAGATAGCTGCTTTGCGCATGGGCGACAGACGCGAGGGAGTCCCCCATGGAAAGCGCATAGATGCGGCAAAGAACCCCTGTAAACAAAATGATCATTGTAAAATAAATTGCAATTGTTCTTCTTCCCAACGAAATCACCAGCCTTTACAATTCTGTGACAGGTAGTATTGTTGGCAAAAAGAGAAAAGCTTACTCAATTTTCATCAAATCGAGTAAGCTATCTGCTGCCGTGTTTCGGCAACTTATTCAGTTTAATCAACCTGCCCCAGTGTTCCTAAACTGGCGGCCTTTAAATAAGCATTGATAAATCCATCAAGCTCTCCGTCCATCACCGCGTTGATATTTCCATTTTCAAAGCCTGTGCGGTGGTCTTTTGCCAGTGTATAAGGCATGAAAACATAAGAACGAATCTGGCTGCCCCAGCCGATTGCCATCTGGTCGCCTTTGATTTCATTGATATTCGCCAGATGCTCGCGCTCCTTGATTTCAAGCAGCTTCGCGGTCATCATTTTCATACACATATCCCTGTTCTGAAACTGGCTGCGCTCATTCTGACAGGACACCACGATGCCGGTCGGGATGTGGGTCAAACGCACCGCTGAGGAGGTTTTGTTGATATGCTGGCCGCCCGCGCCGCTGGAGCGGAACACGTCCATTTTAATGTCTTCCGGCCGGATTTCCACCTTCAGGTCGTCGGGAAGCTCCGGCATAACCTCCAGCGAAGCGAAAGAAGTATGCCGGCGTCCGGAAGCGTCAAAGGGCGAAATCCGCACTAGGCGGTGCACGCCGGCTTCGGAACGAAGAAACCCATAGGCGTTTTCTCCCTCAATCATGATGGAGGCGCTCTTCAGCCCTGCCTCATCCCCATCCAGATAGTCGAGGATCCGGTATTGGAACCCATGCCGCTCTGCCCAGCGGGTATACATGCGGTAAAGCATCTGCGCCCAGTCCTGCGCTTCGGTGCCGCCCGCGCCCGCATGGAACGTCAGGATAGCGTTGTTGGTATCGTATTCACCGATTAACAGAGTCGCCAGCTTCTGGCTTTCCAGATCTTTTTCAAACTTTTCGCAGTCTGCCAAAGCTTCCGGATAGGAGGACTCATCCTCCTCCTCATCGGCCAATTCGATCAGCGTGAGTGTATCTTCAAACAGATTTTTCAGTCCGTCATATGCGGAAATTTTATTTTTCAGCCGTGCGGTTTCCTGCTGGTTTGCCTGAGATTTCTCCAAGTCATTCCAAAAGTCCGGTTCCCCCGCCCGGCGTTCCAGTTCTTCCACGCGGCGCCTGAGCCCCTCATAGCCGATGGCATTTGCAAGGTCTTCCAGCTCCGCCTTGCGCCCTTCCAGCCGCAGCCGCAGTTCTTCAAACTGTAACATGGTTCCACCATTCCTTATCTTCAATCATTCTGATCAACCCAGATGTTTTAGTATACTATTTTTTCAGCCACTTGTAAAGCAAGTTTAGAAGCAGCCGCCTCTGCAAATATTGCTGAGGCGGCTGCTTTCTATTGTTTATTTACAGTGTTGTAGCCATGGATTTGAGATACTCGCGGAAGGCATTGCCGATTTCGGAATGTTCCAGCCCAACCTCTACAATTGCCTGCAAAATGCCCAGTTTATTGCCCATATCATAGCGGGTGCCCGTATACTCAATCCCCATCATGCCGCCGCGGTGCGCAATTTCCCGCATGGCGTCGGTAAGCTGCACTTCGCCGTTGCGGGAGGGCGGCGTTTTTTCGATCAGATCAAAAATATCCGGCGTCAGAACACAACGCCCCAGAATTGCAAAGTTGGAAATAATCTCTTCCGGAAGCGGTTTTTCAATCATATCGAACACATCGTAAATCTTATCTTCGACCGGCTTTACACCCAGCGTGCAGTAGCTCGGCAGCAGTTCTGTTGCCACCGGCTTGATCCCCACCACGCTTTTTCCGTACTTTTCATAGACACCAATCAGTTCGCCGGTCGCGGGCGTTTTGGAAATGATGACGTCGTCTCCGTAAAGAACTGCGAAAGGCTCGTTGCCCACAAATGATTTGGCGCACCAGACCGCATGACCAAGCCCGCGCGTTTCCTTCTGCCGGACATACTGGATATTTGCCAGATGCGCGAGCGAAACCACCTCGTCATACAGTTTCTGCTTGCCGGAGGAACGAAGCTTTTCTTCCAGCTCCGGGGCGTGGTCAAAATGGTCTTCAATCAGAGATTTGCCGCGGTTGGTAATGATCAAAATATCCTCTATCCCGCTTGCAACCGCCTCTTCCACAATATATTGAATCGCGGGCTTGTCCACAATGGGTAACATCTCTTTGGGAACCGCTTTGGAGGCAGGCAGCACACGAGTGCCCAAGCCAGCCGCCGGAATTACCGCTTTGCGTACCTTCATAGAAAATCCTCCGTGTTTTGTCTTAAAATCATCAGTCAATCAGTACAAACAGCATCTTAATGAACATGGAAATTATGAAATAAGCTGCAACAAGCAGCACCATCCAGCCGGCGTTGATCGTTCTTCCCTGGCTGGAAAGCTCCTTCACATATGCCTCGTCATTGATGCTGCCGGACTCTTCTGATAAGCGTTCTCTGATCTGGCGCACATGGCTCAGCACATGTCTCATATAAATCCGGTTTGCAAACATTGAAAGCGCGGCCAGCATCATGATGCGCAAAAACGTAATGGTGGGTATTATTTTATATGCCCACATATGATTCGTCGGAACAAATTCAGCTACCGGGTTGCCGTTCACCAAATCTGTCATATTCTGCATCAGATAATAGGTTTGTTCCTTCAATGTCATGAATTCCGGAATATAGGAGAGCAGCATAACGCCAAAAATGCATACCCCAACCAGATACATTTTTCGATATAAAAAATAAAAGGCATGAAACAGCAATGCCGCCCAGTTAAAGGTGACCCCGCCGTGCCTGCTCAGCAGCTTAAAACGCGGCAGAAAATAGTAAGAGTTGTTACCGACAAAAAGCGCAATATCCCGCGCACTCTCTCCTTCAATTTTCTCGTCGGGAGACAGCCCGCCGAAAGCGGCTGTGTAGGCCGCACCAGACGCCGCGTTTCCTTTCGCAAAGGGGTTTCCGTACGGATTGGCCGCTTTTCCCTCACCGCCGTGTCCCAAAGGAGCACCGCAGACCTGGCAGAAGATGCCGCTGCGTGGATTATGAGCACCGCAAGCCGGGCAGACTGCCTCCGAAGATGCTCCGTTCACATCCGTCTGTGTCTGCTTTTCAGAAGCCTGCCAGGTATGCCCTTTCGGATGCAACTCTTCCAGAGCACAGTGTCCGATTTTCTGATAACATTCCCGATGATGCGGTGCCCCGCAGTTGGGGCACACTACAATATCATCGCCGTCCGCAAAGCGTTTGTCGCAGACTGGGCAATGTACGCCTATATAGTTTGCCAAAAGATCAACTCCCGAATTCATGCTTAAGCATACTTCTATCAGTTTATAATACAGCGTTTGCTGGAAAATTCAAGGGCGTAATTATGAACTTTCCATCACAATTTGATTCCCGCTTGCATTTTTAGAAATGATATGTTAATATTAAATTTGAAAAACGCACAGATCGGGAGAGTAGCATGTCCCAAACCGCATCAGAGAGGCCTGTCACCGGCTGAAAGCAGGCTGCGGCGAATGCATGTGAAGTTCACCCGTGAGCGGCGCTGCTGAACTTGGAGTAGGCAGCGACGGTTCGCCTCGTTAACAGGCGCAAAAGTGTCCGGCTTTGCCGGGAATTTGGGTGGTACCACGGATGCAGTTTTGCCATTCGTCCCTTTTGGGACGGATGGCTATTTTAGTTTATGCAGATTATGAGCAAAAATATGCGATAAGGGATGATGACGAACATGTTAAACGCGCTGAAAACAATTCAGGAGCAGGCTGCTCAGTCATTGGCAGCTGTCAGTGACCCCAAGCTGCTGGAAGAATTGCGTGTCAGATATCTTGGCAAAAAAGGAGAATTGACCGCGATCTTAAAGCAGATGGGTTCGCTTTCCGCCGAGGAGCGGCCAAAAGTCGGCCAGTTTGCAAACGAAGTGCGGGCTGCAATCGAACAGCTGATTGATCAAAAGGCCGCCGAAATCAAACTCTGTGTTCAGCAAAAGAAGCTGGAATCGGAGCATTTGGATGTCACAATGCCCGGGAAAGCGATGCCGCTCGGAAAAGCGCATCCGCTGACAAAGGTTTTGGACGAAGTGAAAGAGATTTTCCTTGGAATGGGATTTTCCATTGCGGAGGGTCCTGAGGTAGAGCTGGATTACTACAACTTTGAAGCCCTGAATATCCCCAAAAATCATCCTGCGCGCGATACACAGGATACTTTTTACATTTCAGAAAATGTAGTCCTGCGTACCCAGACCTCGCCTGTGCAGGTGCGAACGATGGAAAAACAGAAACCGCCGATCCGGATTATCGCGCCGGGACGGGTTTACCGCTCGGACGCGGTTGACGCCACCCACTCCCCCCTGTTCCATCAGATTGAAGGGTTAGTCGTCGACAAAGACGTTACCATGGCTGATCTGAAGGGAACACTTGAAATGTTTGTGAAGCGTCTCTACGGGGAAGAATCCGTCGTCCGCTTCCGCCCGCATCACTTCCCGTTCACCGAGCCATCCGCCGAATTGGATGTGCAGTGCTTTTCCTGCCACGGCGAAGGCTGCCGTCTCTGCAAAGGAGAGGGTTGGATCGAAGTCCTCGGCTGCGGCATGGTGCACCCCAATGTTCTCTCCATCTGCGGCATCGACCCCGAAGAATACAGCGGTTTTGCTTTCGGCATCGGGCTGGAACGAATTGTCATGCGCCGTTACAAGATTGACGACTTGCGTCTGTTCTTTGAAAACGACGTTCGCTTCCTGGATCAGTTTTAATCGCTGCTGAAAATAGTGTACGGAGGATTGCAACATGAATTTATCAATGAAATGGCTGTCCGACTATGTGGATGTCGGGCATGTGACCCCGCGTGAATTCGCGGAAGCAATGACGATGTCGGGTTCCAAAGTGGAAGGCTGGGAGCAGGAAGGCAGCGAAATCCGCAATGTGGTCGTCGGTAGAGTGGCGGAAATTGTTCGCCACCCTGATTCCGACCACATGTTCATCTGCCAGATGGATGTCGGCACCGGTGAAAACGTCCAGATCGTAACCGGCGCGCAAAATGTTCATGCCGGTGATTTTGTTCCGGCGGCGCTTCACGATTCCGATCTGCCCGGCGGTAAGCACATTAAGAAAGGCAAACTGCGCGGGGTGGAATCCAACGGCATGCTCTGCTCCCTGAGCGAGCTTGGGCTGACCGTCCATGATTTCCCCTACGCGATTGAGGACGGCATCTTTATCCTGCAGGAGCCGGACCTCAAGCCGGGACAGGATATTCAGTCCGCCGTCGGACTGGATGATGTCTGCGTGGAATTTGAAATCACCTCCAACCGTCCGGACTGCCTCTCTATCACAGGTCTTGCGCGTGAAGCGGCAATCACATTCGGCCGTCCGCTGAACATCAAGGCGCCTGTGGTTCACAAAACAGAAGGCGACATTCATTCGCAGCTGGAAGTGGAGGTTACTGCGCCGGATCTTTGCCCGCGGTATGTGGCCCGCATGGTGAAAAATATTAAAATCGGCCCGTCGCCCCGTTGGATGCGGGAACGCCTGCGCGCCTGCGGCGTCCGCCCCATCAACAATATTGTTGACATTACCAACTATGTCATGTTGGAATATGGCCAGCCAATGCATGCGTTCGATTACAAATTTGTGGAAGGCGGAAAGATCATTGTCCGCCGCGCAAACGAAGGCGAGACGCTGGAAACGCTCGACGGCGTTCGGCGTGCGCTGACGCCTGATATGCTGGTTATCGCCGATCTAAAGAAGCCCTCTGCGGTCGCGGGTGTCATGGGCGGCGAATACAGCGGAATCGCCGATGATACCAATACCATCGTGTTTGAATCCGCCTGCTTCAACGGCCCGTCCGTTCGGACTACCGCAAAAAAACTCGGCATGCGCACGGAAGCATCCGGTCGCTTTGAAAAGCAGCTTGACCCTGAAACCTGTATTCCCGCCGTGGAACGCGCCTGCGAACTGGTGGAACTGCTGGGAGCCGGTGAAGTCTTCGGCGGTATCATTGATGTGAACCATTCCAACCGCCCGGAACGTCGCATTCCATTGGAGCCGGATTGGATCAACCGTTTCATCGGGGTTCAGGTGCCGGTTGAAGAAATGCACCGTATCCTCACCCTGTTGGAATGCAAAATTGACGGTGATGATGTTATTCCGCCGTCCTTCCGCAATGATTTGGAGCATAAGGCCGACATTTCCGAAGAAATCGCGCGGTTCTACGGCTATGATAAAATCCCGACCACCGCAATTCGCGGCGTTGCCAACGGAAAATATACCCCAGAGCAGAAATTTGAGCGCAGCATCAACAGCACCCTTCAGTCACAGGGATTATATGAGGTTTCCACCTATTCGTTTATCAGCCCGAAATACTATGACAAACTCAATCTTCCGGCAGACAGCTCATACCGGAATTGTGTGGTCATCAGCAACCCGCTCGGCGAAGACACCAGCGTGATGCGCACGACGATTGTCCCGTCCATGCTGGAGGTGCTTTCCCGCAACTATAACAACCGGAACAAAGCCGCCGCCCTTTATGAAATCGGGAACGTTTATATCCCGAAAAACGGAGAACAGCTTCCGGAAGAAAAACAGATGGTTGTTATGGGGATGTATGGCGAAGACCATGACTTTTTCAGCCTGAAAGGCATTGTGGAAACACTTCTGAAAACGTTGGGCATTGAAGACTGCGAATTCACAGCCAAAAAAGATCACCCGACTTTCCATCCCGGACGCTGTGCGACGCTCAGCATTAACGGAACATTGCTTGGAGAAATCGGAGAAATTCATCCGATCGTTCTTGAAAATTATGCGATCGGGACGAGGGCATATGTTGCCTGCCTGGATATGATGGTGATGTTTCAAAACATCGCGCCTGAAAAGGGATACCGCCCGCTGCCCAAGTTCCCCGCCTCAACCCGAGATTTGGCGCTGCTCTGCGATGATGCGCTTCCTGTGTCAGCGCTGCAGAAGACAATCCAATCGGCAGTCGGCGCAGTTCTGGAGGAAATCAGCTTGTTTGACGTTTATCGCGGTGCGCAGGTCGAATCCGGCAAAAAAAGCGTTGCCTATAATTTGGTGCTTCGTGCCGCAGACCGCACCCTGACCGATGAGGAGGCCGACGCCGCTATGAAGCGGGCGCTGAAAGCTCTCAAATCCATCGGGGCCGAAATTCGTTCCTAATCATATGCAGCGGGAACCGGCGAATCGCCGGTTCCCGCTGAGCGTATAATCGGGCTTTCATGATCATAGACTATTTCAGAAGATAAAATTTCGTATTTTCCTTGCCTCGAGGCGAAATATGTTGTAAAATAGAGAATAGAAAAGGGGTGATGTAATGCACGAGCCAACCATATCGTTTTCGATTCATGAGGACAAGGAGCAGCAGCTGAAAGAAATCCTGACAACGGTTTATGATGCGCTTCGACAGAAAGGCTATAACCCGATCAATCAAATCGTGGGTTACATCCTTTCGGAAGATCCAACCTACATTACAACGCACAACAACGCCAGAGCACTGATTAGAAAGATTGATCGAGACGAACTCTTGCAGTTGCTTGTTAAAAATTATCTGGACGATTAATTGGTTTTGTTCAGCTCCCGTCGTTCGGCGGGAGCTTTTTATTTTCAGGGAGGCTTTGTCATGTCAAAAACCGTTTTAATTACCGGAGCATCCCGCGGTATCGGTGCCGAAGCTGCTAAACAGTTTGCGCGCGCGGGATTTTGTGTCGCGATCAATTATTATACCCACCGCGAAACAGCCGAGAGTCTGCAAAAAGAGCTGGAAAGTGCAGGGGCGGACTGCGCCGCTTTCTGCGCGGATGTTGCAGATCGGATTCAGGTGGATGCCATGGTGCGTCAGGTTATCGCACGTTTCGGGCAGATTGATGTGCTGGTCAACAACGCCGGTATCGCCCAGCAAAAGCTGTTTACCGAACTCACCGCAGAGGAATGGAGACGGATGTTTGCTGTCAATATGGATGGGATGTTCCACACCACACAGGCGATACTTCCACAAATGATTCGCCGCAAATCGGGCAAAATCATCAATCTATCGTCCATCTGGGGCATTTCGGGGGCATCCTGCGAGGTGCATTATTCCGCTTCAAAATCCGCTGTAATCGGGTTTACCAAAGCGCTTGCGAAAGAGCTCGGACCGTCAAAAATTACAGTCAACTGTGTGGCGCCCGGTGTGGTGTCCACTGAAATGAACGCCAATCTGGATCAGGCCGCTCTGGACGCGCTGTGTGAAGAAACTCCACTGGGTGTGATGGGCAGCCCGGCAGATATTGCAGGGCTTATTCTGTTTCTTGCGTCTGAGCAGGGCGACTTCATCACCGGACAGGTCATTAGCCCCAACGGCGGCATTGTGATTTAATTTTTATTCTTCATTCTCTGAAACAATTGACAATATTCTACAGAATCAGTATACTATTAATTACCATAAACTAACTGAATCGGGATTATGCGCAATCGAGTTAATTCACTTTACTTTTTAAATACCAAGATTATAAAGCAGAACAGGAGCTGATCATTTTGGCGTATGCATGGACAAAAGATCTGGAAACCGGAAACATCGAGATTGACAAGCAGCATCAGGCATTGATAAAGGCTATCAACGACCTTCTGGAATCCTGTGCAAAAGGAAAAGGCCGGTCTGAAATCGGAAACACACTGAACTTCCTAAGCGATTACATAACGCGGCATTTTGGTGACGAGGAAGGGCTTCAAAAAAAGTACGCTTATCCTGACTATGCGCAGCATAAGCAGTATCATGAAGGCTTTAAACAATCGGTGAAGCAAATTCAAACGGAATTTGATAAAGAAGGTGCAACCATTCAGCTGGTGGCTAAAGTAAACAACGTAATTGCATCCTGGCTGATCAATCACATCAAAAAAGAGGACGTGAAAGTTGCTGTCCATTTGAAGTCAAAAGGAGTATAGTCCAAAACCGCCCTGTCAGCCGGGTTGAGTCCAGCTGGCAGGGCGGTTTTATGAATCGATTTGCCGCAGCAGTTCCCCCGCGCTTTCGACTGGCGGGGAGCAGCTCTGATTCTGGCAGACATAATATGCTGCCCTTTGTCCCTCCTTGCAGGAATAATTGCGCGTAAACGGCGCCGCTTTGGAAAGCTGCTCCGCGTTTGCCGTGGTCTTCACCAATATAGATGTCTGCGGCGAAAAAAGTCCATACAAGTCCTGCAGAAGTTCTGTGGTATCCTGCTCATCCTTTAAAACGCAAACCGCTTCTTTTGTCGGATGAACCGAAAGCATCAGCGCCATCAGCGCAAAGCTGTATGCACTCGGCTGTTCCGAAAAGGGTCTTTTGTAAAAAGACAGCTGCCGGTCAGCCGCCTGTTGCCATGTTTGCTCTCCGGTAAGTGCCGCCAGCTTTACAAGGCAATAGGCAAAAACGGAGTTTCCGGACGGCATTGCCCCATCATATTGTTCTTTGGGGCGGAAGATCAGGTCTTCCCCGTTTTCGGCATTGAGGAAAAAGCCGCCTGCTTCATCCGCAAAACGCGATACAACTGTTTGTGCCAGCTTGATGGCACTTTCTAGGTATTTTACCTGAAAGGTCGCCTCATACAATTCCAGATCCGCCCAGGTTAAAAAAGCATAGTCATCCAAGAGCCCAGCTCCGGACACTTTTCCGTCACGATAACTGATATAGAGCAACCCGCCTTTATCCGTCAGAGAATTCTGGATAAACTGCCTTGCGCGTATCGCACAAGAGAGATAGGAAGTTTCTCCAAGAATCCGGTGAGCCTTTGCATACGCCACAATCATCATCGCATTCCATGCAGTCAAAATTTTATCGTCTTTATGCAGGATGGTGCGATTGCTTCGGTATTCTAACAGCCTGAGCCGTACCTGTTCAAGCGTCGAATCCGCGGTTTGATAATCAGGATTTTGCAGCAGATTGGGGATACTTTCCCCTTCAAAGTTTCCTTTCGGCGTAATATCGAGAAAGCGGCAGACATGCGCGCCATCCTCTTTTCCAAGTACGGACTCCACCTCGCGCGGAGTAAACGTATAAAACTTTCCTTCCTCCCCTTCGCTGTCGGCGTCCTGCGCAGAATAAAACCCGCCCTCAGGCGATGTCATTTCCCGCGCAATATAGGTTAATGTCTGTTCCACAGCCGTGCGGTAAAGAAGATTCTTAGTCACGCCATAGGCTTCTGCCAGCGCGATGGTGAGCAGCGCATTGTCATAGAGCATTTTTTCAAAGTGCGGCGTCAACCACTTCTCATCCGTGGAATAGCGCGAAAATCCGAAACCGATATGGTCAAAAATGCCGCCGCGGTAGATCTGCTGCAATGTCTTTTCGACCATTTGCAAAGCCTGCGGATCTTTTTTAATCAGATAATAGCGCATGAGGAACATGAGGTTATGTGGAGTGGGGAACTTGGGCGCTGCGCCAAACCCGCCGTTTTTTTTGTCAAATATCCTTTCAAAGTACGCGACGGCGCGCTCCGCGGACGCACCGTCCGGCAGCCCCTCGTCGTCAGTTTCGCCTGCCGGCTGAAACAGCGCGGTAATTTCCTCGCCAGCGGCATACAGCCGGTCTTTCTCCGCTTCCCAGCTCTGCCGGATGGCCTCCAGCAACTCCAGCAAACCGGGATGACCGTAGCGTTTCTGCTTCGGGAAATAGGTCCCTGCATAAAACGGCTTTTGGTCCGGGGTCATGAAGATCGTCATCGGCCACCCGCCTCCGCCGGTCAGCGCCTGGCATACATTCATATAGACCGCGTCGATATCCGGCCGTTCTTCCCGATCCACCTTGATCGAGATAAAATGGGCATTGAGGTAATCGGCCACTTCCTGATCCTCAAAGGATTCGTGTGCCATAACATGACACCAATGACAGGTGCTGTATCCTATCGAAAGAAAAACCGGTTTCCCTTGAGATTTTGCTTTATAAAACGCTTCCTCCCCCCACGGATACCAGTTTACCGGATTATAAGCATGCTGCAAAAGATAAGGAGAAGTTTCATTGATGAGTGCGTTCGGTCTTCCCTGTGCTTTCAAGCGATCCACCCTTTCCTTCAATTGCTGTTCATAAAAATCATACTGCATTAGGGTTTCCAATGAAACCTCAAATTATTTTAAACTCTTTAAGTATACAAAAAATACCCGTGCGTCAGCGCACGGGTATTTCAACTTTATATTTATCTATAATTTCAGATTCAGGAAGCGGCCGGCAGAAATAATAACCCTGAATAATCGGGCAAAGCATCCTGCGCAGTTCTTCAAGCTGCTCATAAGTTTCCACGCCTTCCGCCACGACCTCCATACCAATCTGGCGGGCCATGTTCAAAATCATTTCTACAATTGATTTTGACTTTGGGTCGTTACAAATCGTGTCTACAAACACTTTATCAATTTTGAGTGTATCAATAGAAAGCGCTCTGATATAATTAAGAGAAGAATATTCCAATCCAAAATCATCCAGAGTGATATTGATTCCAAATTTTTTCAGTTCCATCAGTAGATGTGCTCCATATTCCACTGAATTCATCAGAACTGATTCTGTGATTTCAAATTCCAGCCAGCTGGGGTCCAGCTCCGCCTCTGTCACAATTTGTTTGACATTTTCCACAAAATTAGGCGACATCAGCTGCACAAGCGAAATGTTGACAGCCATAGTGTGGAATTCAAGCCCTTGCCAGTGAAAACGCCTGGCCGCCCGGCAGGACTCTTCCAACACCCAATAGCCTACGTCAATGATCAGACCGGTTTCTTCCGCAATGGGGATGAAATCCGAGGGCAATACAGATCCTGTCTGCGGGCTGTCCATGCGCAGCAGCGCTTCCAGCGCATGCAGCTGATTATTGGCAATGTTAATCTGCGGCTGAAAAACCAGCTTCAGGCAGTGATTTTCACGATGCTTCTCCAGAACTGAGATAATCCGTTCCCGTTGCTGAATATCCACGAGCAGAGACTGGTTAAAAAGTGCAAAATTGTTGCCGAAATTGGCATTTTGCTTTGCGCGTTTCAAAGCAGCAAAGGCACAGCTAATAATCGTATCCGGTTCTTCGCCGTCCGAATAAAAGGTTGCCGCTCCGACGCTGACCGTCAATATGAGCTTTCGTTTTTCGGAATTCACGACAAAAGGCGTTTCGAAGCAGGAATATACCTGCTTTACCAGCCAGTCCAGCTCGTCTATATGGCTGATATTGCGAAAAAGGATCGTGAAGTTATTGCTTTCTCCCCGGTAAACATAGACGTGCGACGATTTCAGAACGGCAAGCCGCTGCGCGATCTCCTGAATGACATAGTCGCCTGTGGAATACCCATAATGATTATTAACTCGTGCGAAACGGTTCACATCAATGACCAAAAGCGCATTTTGCTGAAAAATACTGCCCGGCTGAAAAGCGATTTCACTTAAGGATGCAAGCATGGTGTTGCGGTCGGGAAGCATGGTTAGTGCGTCGTAGGAATGGCTGAAATCCGCATGTTCTTTCAGATAAAATCGGTCGCTGTCAGAAATACAGCAAAGAACCCTCAGCGGCGTTCCGTCATTATCCCGCAAAAAGTAAAATGTTTCAGAAACTTCTTTGAAGCCCTGCCGTTCATCTACGACAGAACCGTTCGCACGGTAACAGGTTTCCCCGCCTTCGAATGCGCGGATAAAACGCTGTCTGTCTGCTGTGGGCTGCCATTGAAAAAGCAAATTGACCAGTCCACCAAGATCCAGCGTTTGCGGCGGCTTTCCTCCGCAAAGAATTTCCCAGTAAATATTCGCGCTGAATTTATGAGTCTGCGGATCCCACTCACCAACACCGCAGTCTACAAGCTGAAACAGATTTTCATAGAGAAGTAGTAACTTTTCTCTCGGTAATTGCATCCAAGCACCGCCTGTCGGATAAAATTAAACACCATTGATTCTATAGGATAAATGTCATCGTACTATATGGAACTGATTCGCACCGGGTCTGTCCACTTACCGAAAGTCTTTCACTTACTGCCCGTTTCCCTTATGAAAACAGGCAGTAAGTGAAAGTTTAAAAAAGTTAGTATTTTTCGTTATCGGCTGTGTAGGCTAATGTACTCTCAGAAACGGTTTGAGTTTGCGCGGGTCCGCCCTTCAGCTGAAAATGGCTGACGAGCTGACTCAGCAGCTGCGCGTGTGAGGAGAGTTCCTGTGCGGCAGCCGCACTTTGCTCAGCAGTGGCGGAGTTGGTCTGCACTACGCCGGAAATCTGATCCACACCCTGCGTAACCTGCGTAATGGAATTCGCCTGTTCGTTCGCCGCATGCGAGATCTTTTCCACAAGTCCGTCGACATACTGCGTACTTTCAATCACTTTGTTCAGAGATTCTGCGGTGCTTCCAACAATTTGAGTACCGTGCTCCACAGCTTTGATCGATCCTTCGATTAACGCTGTCGTATTTTTCGCCGCTTCAGCGCTCTTGGAAGCAAGATTGCGTACTTCGTCCGCAACAACGGCAAATCCCTTGCCTGCCGCTCCCGCACGCGCCGCCTCAACAGCAGCATTCAGCGCAAGAATATTTGTCTGGAATGCGATATCTTCAATCGTTTTAATAATTTTGCCAATTTCGTTAGAACTCTGCGTAATCTCCGCCATTGCTTCCACCATCTGCTGCATCTGATGATTGCAGATGTCTACTTCGGAGCTGGTTTCATCCATTTTTGTGCCGGCCTGATTAGCATGTTCCGCTGTATTTTTAACCTGTGCAGAAATTTCATTGATTGTTGCAGCCAGTTCCTCCACCGAGCTTGCCTGTTCCGTTGTACCCTGCGCCAATGCCTGCGAGCCCGAAGAAACCTGATTGGAGCCGGACGCCACCTGTTTGGCGCTGTGGCCGAGCTGAGCGATATCCTTATTCAGTGCTTCGACAATGGATTGGATGGATCGCTCTAAGGCTACGAAACTTCCCTTGAACTCCACCTGTGACTGTACAGTTAGATTTCCCTTCGCCAGTTCTCCCAAGCTGCGCTCAATTTCACTCACATAATTCTTCAGTGAACGGATTGTCTCACGCATGCTGTCAGCCAGACTGCCCAGTTCATTTTTAGAATAATATGTAATTTCAACATCCAAATCTCCTTCCGCAAGCTGCCGCGAGGCAGATTCGATTTGCAGAATCGGTTTGGTCATTTTGCGAGCACTGCTCAGTCCCAGTAAAAGGCCCAGAACCAGTGAAACCGCAACCATCGCGATTACAGCCAAGAGCATGATTTGGGAAAGAGTATTTAATCTTTTCGCGACCGCGTTTCCATCATTCATTTTCAGCGTCATCAGTGTTCCGGCTGCCTGATAAATCTGTTCATAAACCGGCATTACCTCTGCATTAATGATCTTAAGTGCCGCATCATTTTTCAGCTTCTCCGTATTCTTGCCCATATCGACTGCTTTCTGAATCGCTTGCAGCCATTGGGGGATCGATTGCTCAATCGTGTTATAGACCGCCTGTTCTTCAGATGAAACAAGGGTAGGCTTTATCTGATCCATTAATTTTTGAAGATTGTCCGGAGCGCTCTCCAGCACTTGGATAGCAGCATCTATTGCCTCCTGATTGGCATCCTGCACAATTGCTTCACTTGCCGAAACACGCACTCCCTGCATATCGGAGATCAGCATTCCAACATCGCCCTGTGAAAACCCATAATTATTAAGGGCCGAGCGATATCGCGAATCCATGCTGTACATAGTGCCGGCGCCGACGATTCCGGCAACGCTTGAAATCAAAGCTACCCCCACAAAAGTAAGTGTCAGTTTTTTGCCAATTTTCATACTGTCATGTCTCCCTCATCATTTTCTTCCCCATCAGTTTGTAAAACCGATAACTCATTTTCGTTCAGGATTCTTTCCGTATCGGCCAGCAGGATGATTTTCCCCTCAAGCTGTGCAATTCCATTCAGATAGACGTTTGTAATATCGCCCGAAACTCTGGGCGGCGGGGAAATCTGCGTTTCGTCTATATCCGATACTTCCTCAACGGTATCCACGATAAAGCCGACAAGCTGCTCTTTAATGGATACAACAATGATACAGGTTCGCTCTCCATATTCCGCCTCTGTTCTGTGGAATCGAAGCCGGATATCAATCACCGGTATAATTGCACCGCGCAGATTGATAATCCCTTTGGCATACTGCGGATACTCCGGGACAGGGGTTATCCGCTGCATTCCTACAATCTGTGCGACGTCGGATGCCGGGATAGCAAACAATTGCCCATCAATCCAGAAAGTCAAATATTGATGCTCTGACAGGTTCTTTTCTACAGAATCACTAGTCTCGTCAATACGAGTATCTGTAAACATTTTTAGCCCCCCATTATAATATCTAAATATTAATTCGACAGTTAATTAGCCAACTAAATTAAAAATTGCAATGAATGTAAAAAATTGTCAGCCTTGCACAGATAATACGTACGAAACTTATTGTATTCAACAATTTCCGATTATTTTTCGGTTTTTTTATTAGAATGTTGTTTAAAACGATTTAATTTTTACCAACCTCTTTATTTATCTGTTTACTTGACGAGATAATAATTATAAATAGAAATAAATAGGTTGGTCCGGACGGCTGGGACTGCCCGCTTTGCCGGTAAATTAACAGCTTTGAAATGGAGTGTTCAGTTTATGAAGCAGTTGAATCAGACAGAGATTCTCCTGGAATCCGGTACCAATGAACTGGAAATTATGGAATTTACCATTGCAGGAGAACTTTTCGGCATCAATGTTGCAAAAGTGCGCGAAATCATGATGATCACCCCTGTCAAGCCAATGCAAAAAGCGCATCCTGTCATTGAAGGAATTTTTAAGCCCCGTGATGAAGTGATTACGGTAATTGATCTTGCGAAATATCTGAATCTGGCTCCCTCCGAAAACCAAGACCGTGATATTTTCATTGTCACCCATTTTAACAACCAGAATTTTGCTTTTCATGTCCACACTGTTGTGGGAATTGACCGCATCTCCTGGTCTAAAATGCAAAAACCTGACCGCATTATTTACGGGGGAGAAGAAGGCGTTGCAACCGGCATCGCCGAGTTTGAGGACAGGTTAATCACAATTCTTGATTTTGAAAAAATTGTTGCAGAAATAAGCCCTGAAACCAGCATTCAGTATGAGGATTTGAAAAAGCTCGGCTCCCGCGGACGCAGTGAGAAGTGCATCCTGATTGCGGAAGATTCCATGCTGCTTTCAAAAATGATTGTGGAATCGCTGCATCGTTCCGGATATAACAGCACCGTAAAAACAGACAACGGGCAGGAGGCTTGGAATTATTTACAGGAAGCCAAACTCTCCGGCGACCCGATCGCGAACCATGTTTCCTGCATCGTCAGTGACATTGAAATGCCGCTGATGGATGGACATCGGCTTACCAAACTGATAAAAAGCGATCCTGTGCTAAAGAGCATTCCTGTTGTGCTGTTCTCCTCTCTGATTAACGATGAAATGAAGCTGAAGGGCAAAGAACTCGGCGCAGACGAGCAGATTTCAAAGCCTGAAATTGCAAATCTGGTTGTCGTAATTGATCGTCTGACTAAGTAATAAAAAAATCCCCGCCGCGTTTGCGGCGGGGATTTTTGCATAATTCAGCTGACTTTTACAGGTTCTTTTTTCTTTTGCAGCGTATTTGGGGATTCTTGCAGTTTCTTTTTCAGTTTAAATGATTTTACCATATTCTTCATCATCTGCGACTGACTTGACAACTCCTCTGCCGCGGCCGCACTTTGTTCTGCGGTTGCGGAATTCATCTGAACCACAGACGCGATCTGTTCCATGTTTTTTGTGATCTCTTCGATCAGAACAGTCTGTTGTTCGCTGGCGCGGGAGATTTGATCAATAACCTGTACTACTACAGTTGCGTTTTCCACCACGGACGACATCGTCTGGGCAGCCTCACGTGCCCGATCAGACCCGTTCTTAACCGCCTTGATGGATCCTTCTATCAGCGTGGTTGTATTTTTGGCGGCTTCCGCGCTCTTAGAGGCAAGGTTACGCACCTCGTCCGCCACCACAGCAAACCCCTTTCCTGCTTCACCCGCCCGTGCCGCTTCCACTGCGGCATTTAAAGCGAGTATATTGGTTTGAAACGCAATATCTTCGATTGTTTTAATAATTTTCCCGATTTGGCTGGAGGATTTGCTGATTTCCTCAATCGCAGCCATCATGTCCTGAATTTGGGTGTTCCCTTCATCCAGTTCCTTTCCCATATCGCGCGCCTTCGAATTTACATCGATCGCATTTTGTGCGTTGTCATGGACTTGCTCCGAAACATTGCTTACCGTTTTCGCCAGCGCTTCTATGGAATCCGCCTGTTCGGTCGCGCCCTGAGAAAGCGCCTGTGATCCTGCGGATACCTGACCGGAATGATTCGCAATCATGTCAGCGCTCGTGCCAATCTGCCCCATAGATCTGTTAAAGGAATCCAGAATAACAGTGATGGATTCTTTGAGCCTGCTGAAGTCTCCGGTATAATCCATTGAAAGAACGCTGGTAAAATCGCCTTCGGAGATTTTCGATAAATGTTCTGAGATGTCAAAAACGGTGCAATTCAGGGTATCAACTGTAAGCTTGAGATCGCGCAGAAGTTCCCCTGTTTCATCCTTCGCGCTCGTTTCCGGCACAGGTGAGGAAAGATCGCCATGTGCCAGCAGCTTCAGCCTTTCCGCAGATGATTTGATCGGGCGTGAAATTGAATTACCGAGTAAGAACGCAATCAACGTGCCGAGAACGATGAATACCGCTACCAGGATGCCTGCAATCCAAATTGCCAGAATTGCCCCGCTCAAGAATTCAGTTTTGCTGGCTGTTACGCCTATACTCCAGCCGTTTGTACGTTCAATTGGCGCATAAGCGCTGAACAATGTTTCCCCATTCTCAAAAAATTGTCCGAATCCGGCTTCCCCGGAAATCATCTTTTGATAAATTTCTGCTTTTGTACGAAGGGAATTATCAGAATTTGCGGATTCGATTACGTTTTCCAAGCCTACCTTTTCTGTCGTTTCGTCGGCGATTGTGAGCCCGTCTCTGTTAAGGATCGTTGTTGTGCCGCTGTTGGCAATCTTTATTTCGCTGACTGCTTCGTTCAGAAAATTTTCGTTTGGAACGAAATAGACCACCCCGATCGTCTTGGAGCCCGGAACACCATTTTCCCACAATGGCGCCGCCACGATGAACGTCAGCTCTCCCGTTATTTTGCTGACTATGGGGTCGGAGCAAACGGTCTGCCCATTGAGCGCAGTTTTAAAATAATCTCTGTCGGCATAATTTTTACCGTCAAAGAGGCTGTTTCCGGTTATGTCCAGGATATTTCCCCTGACAAACTCATATGCTTTGCATTTTTGATTGATTATTGTTAGCTTTTCATTTTTCGTTACAGAACTTCTGGAGAGCGGTTCCAAGCACCCTGTCTCATACGCAATGCTTTCATAGGACTGAAGCTTGTTTGAAATCTGTTTTGCAGCGATCTCTGCGGTTTCAGTCATCGTCTGCTGCAAGACCTTTGCGGAGGACGTATAGGTAAGTACACAGCTCAATAATCCAAAAATACAGCTCAAAGTCACTATTACCGAGATTAAGATTACTGTTATCCTTTTTCTGATGCTTTTCAATAGAATTCATCCTCTCTCGTGCATTATTATTATATAATCGTCACAAAACTCAAGAATTTAATACACCGTTTATATTAATGCTTAAAATCCAGATTAATTAGGCATTTTATGCTGAATATGTTATAATAGCTGTAGAGCAAACCATAAATCGGTTTGCAATCACATGATAGCAAAACTAATTAGTGAGATAGAGGTATGAATATGGAAATGGAATTTCTTTCTCAGCGGCTTCAATGTAGCAGAACAGACAGGATGGAATGTCTCCCGATTATTCGCCAGTTAATGGAGATGGCAACCTGCGCCCATGACTTCGGGCTGCTAGATTTGGATAAGCGAATTCATAAAGATTTTATTAAATATAGTGATCCTTTTTTACGCAAGGCCGTATCCTGTATCGTTGATATCAACAGCAGCGATCTGGTCAGGCAAGTGCTTTATAATTATATCGCCTCGGGTAATTACACAGGCGCGCAGTTTTTAAAAAACATCGTGGTTGCCGAGACCGTTATGGCAATTCAACGCGATGAAGACCATGACCATATCTTTTCTTTTTTAGTGCCTTCCCTTTTCGGCCTCGATTTTGAAACCAATGTTGCCGAACTGTATAAGGAGTATAAACAGTCCCGAGGGGTTGGCGTCCCCGCGGCACAGACTGTAGAGAAGTAAAGCCACGCTTTTTAACCGTGGCTTGAAAAGGCTATTTATGGGCAACAGCGGCAAGTCGCCGCTGTCCCCTGCAAAAAGCTAAATAAACACCCCCCTGCAAGAGCAACGTATCAGCTCTTGCAGGGGGGTGTTTTATGTTTTGTTATTTACCAAAGTATCTGTTCAGAAGACCCTGGAATGCGCAGCCATGGCGTGCTTCGTCTTTGGCCATTTCATGTACGGTATCATGAATTGCGTCAAGACCCAGTTCCTTAGCACGGGTAGCAATCTGCTTTTTGCCTGCACAAGCGCCGTTTTCAGCAGCTACGCGCAGCTCAAGGTTCTTTTTCGTATCGGCATTCACGCATTCGCCGAGAAGCTCCGCAAATTTCGAGGCATGTTCCGCCTCTTCATAGGCTGCTTTTTCATAGTAGAGACCAATCTCGGGATAACCTTCGCGATGCGCCTGACGGGCCATTGCAAGGTACATGCCAACTTCGGTGCATTCACCGGTAAAGTTCATCCGAAGGCCTTCCAGAATTTCTGCGTCAACACCGGCGGCTACTCCGATCCTGTGCTCGTCCGCCCAAGTCATCGTATCGGTTTTCTGCTCTTCAAATTTGGAGGCCGGAGCCTTGCACTGCGGACAGAAATCCGGAGCGGATTCCCCCTCGTAAACGTAACCGCAAATTGTGCAAACAAATTTTTTCATTACAGACATCTCCTTAAACTATAATATTCTAAATCAATAATGATTATTGTTATGGATATAATATAACATACCATTTTCTTGAAGTCAAGTATAAATTTTAATTTTTTGTAAAAAATGTACTTTTTATATCTTTTCTGTAAAAAATAGCGGAGAGGTGGTGTATGTTTCCTTTTTCTACTCCAATTTGTGACTATTGACATTTTTCAGGCGAATAAGTGCGGTTCTCTTTCACATACTATACTTGAAAAGAGGTGAAAAAAAATGGATAGGAACAATAACACGAACAACCGCACAAACAATAATGCAAACAGCAACACGAGCAACGATACCAGCAATAACCGCACCAACAGCAATATGAACAACAACGCCAGCAATAACCGCACCAACAGCAAT
>CAUQLV010000017.1:0-54081 GCA_963519235.1 uncultured Oscillospiraceae bacterium | reverse complement strand
TTATAATACCATTCCCCACTGTTTTTGTCAACACCTTTTCGCAATGTTTTTTCGGATTTTTCGCAATTCCAAGATATCAACAGTGTTTCAACAGGTTTGACGCCGCATGTAAAGCTGACTTTTCAACCTTTTCCACAATTCGTTGTGGAAAGCTTTTTCGTTTATTATTTTAAAAAGCATCGGAATTATGCGGTTATCCAGTAAAAATCCTCGTCTTTTGGTGTACCATTTAGATAGAAGGTGCCTGCTTTAACCGGATAGGTAACTGCGCAGCTTTTCTATTTGGGTGGTTTTTGGTGTGCGCAGTATCAATTATTATCTCGTGTTATATAATGTATGTCTCTGTCCTAATTTTGCAAATTCATTTTAACCGCTGCTATTGTCAATCGCGATTATGAAGAGTGGCAAAGAGGTTATTTCTTCTTGCGCTTGCTATATTAATAAGAAGGAAGCTGTAAAATTGCGAACAATCGATCATAATCAGCCTAGTCTTGCAAAAAGAATTGATAGCAAAGAAAAAGCTGACGGTCTGCTTATTAGCAGACCGTCAGCTTTTTTTGGTACGCCCGACAGAATTCGAATCTGCGACCTTTGGAGTCGGAGTCCAACGCTCTATCCAGCTGAGCTACGGGCGCGTATAATATAGATAATAACGCTGGTTTAAACCAGTGCTATATAGTATACCATAAATATTCAAAAATGCAATTGCATTTCTCTAATTCATCAAAATTTAATCTCCTCTGGGGCATCGTAGTGGAAAAAGGATCTTCCCTTTCTGTTTTGGCAACCCCGGATACCGGGTGTATTGGTTTTAGTCGAATTGTAAAACCCTCGCCGGATGAATCGGCGGGGGTTTTTGATTCTAAATTACAAATAACAACGTGGACTTCGCAGATTCCGTAAACGATGTATACAACAATTGACGGTTTTTTATTGGCAAATACTATTTTTTCGTCTAAATTCCTTAAATCATGGGGCCATGACCGTCGAGCAGCAGGTCAAACGTCGCATCTTTCGATCGTTTCAGGTGCGCGCAAAGTTCCTGCGCGGCAAGCTCCCAGTCTTTTTTCAGGCACGCTTTTACAATGCTGAGATGCTCCTTTATAGTCTCCGACAGCCTGTTATCCTGTATTTTCCCTGTCATGACACGGAACCGAAGGTTCTGGTTATGAATATCGGCATAGGTTTGAAGCAAAAATCGGTTCTGAATCGCATTGACAATCGCATAGTGAAACTCGTCGTCCATTAAAAAGAATTCATCAATCGTATATTGGCGGCTCTGGTCGGAGAACTTTGTGTAATAGCTCATAATCAGTTCTTCCGGTATCAGATAGCCGTAATTACGCAGCGCATAAGGCTCCATAAGCATGCGGACTTCAAATATCATGTTAATTTCACTCATAGAAACGCCGGAAACCATGATGCCCTTTTTCGGAAGGATTTTAATGAGGCCCTCCTGCTCCAGACGGCTGAGCGCGTCGCGGATCGGAGTACGGCTGACGTTGATTTCTTCCCGTAGAATTTCTTCGTTCAGCAAGGTATTTGGCGCATATTGGCAGGTAATGATTTTTTCCTTTATAATATTGTACGCCTGCAGTTTTAGGGATTCTTTTTTCATATTATTTTTCCTTTCTTCAATTTTTAAAAGCACCGTTATCATCTGACTAAAGTATACTATAAGAATGCCAATCTGCCAATAGTTTGTTAAAAGATTAGCGTAGTATGTCTAAAATTGGGAATTATTTTGTTGCACATCGACAAAATAATCTAAATCAACTTAGAAGTAATATCCGAAAATTCGAGTAGTTTATGAAAATTTATTGACACTGATTGATTTATCCTTTATTCTTGTGTTGTACACAACAGAACCTTGATGCATCAAGGAGGTAATAAATCAAAGGTGGATTCTGAATGAAAGCAATTTTTATTGAAGAACCGGGCAAGGTTACTCTTCGCGAAATTGAAAAGCCGGTTCCAAAAGAAGGCGAGGCACTGCTCAAACTTCTCTATGGTGGAATCTGCGGCAGCGATCTCGGTTCTTATCGCGGCACATTCGCTTATTTTTCCTATCCCCGCATACCCGGGCATGAGTTTTCGGCTGAAATTGTCGAGATCGGCCCGAATGAACAGGGCTTTAAGCCGGGAATGGTTGTCACCTGCAACCCCTATTTTAACTGCGGACACTGCTATTCCTGCCGCCGCGGCCTCGTTAACTGCTGCACAGATAACCAGACCATGGGCGTTCAGCGCGAAGGGGCGTTTTCGGAATACATCACCATGCCGGTGGAACGCCTTTGTGACGGAAAAGGGCTGCCCGCAAAAACCCTCGCACTGATAGAGCCGTTCTGCATCAGCTATCACGGGGTTTCCCGCGCAAAAGTGAAAGCGAGAGAAAAAGTTTTGGTCATCGGCGCAGGCACCATCGGCGTGCTGGCCGCTGTCGCGGCAAAACAGCAGGGCGCACTCGTTTATATCAGCGACGTTGCACAGGGCAAACTAGACTATGCAAAACAATTTGGTATAGACGGCACCTTACTGAATGACTCTGCGGAGCACTTTGCGCAGCAGGTCAAAGACATTACGAACGGTGATGGATTTGATGTCACAATCGAGGCAGTCGGACTGCCGTCCACGTTCCAAAGCTGCATTGACGCCGCTGCATTCGGCGGACGCGTGGTGCTGATCGGCGTTGGCAAAAAGAATCTGGATTTCAATTTCACCCTTTTGCAAAAAAAAGAACTGAACGTGTTTGGTTCTCGAAATGCGAAGATGAAAGACTTTATCGAGCTGATCGAGATGGTCAAAAACGGAAATATTCCGCTTGAAAAAATCGTCACGAATGTTTATTCTTTTAAGGACGCTGCAACCGCGTTTTCCGATTTTGATAAAAACGCGGGATTCATGCTAAAAGTCGTATTAGATTTTACAAAACAGTAAAATCAATAATAAACCGTAATTGTGAAGGGAGATCATCTTATGAAAATGAAGAGATTTACAGGATTCGCACTAGCAGGTATTCTTTCAATGTCCATGTTTGCAGCATGCGGAAATTCGCAGACAACCAGCTCCGCTGCTTCTTCTGCTCCGGCGTCTGCCCCTGAGGCGTCTTCCGCCGCCAGCGAACCTGCGGCACCCGCGGGTGATGCTGCAGTCATCCAGGTTGGTTTTGAAAACTCCATCAGCGAACCTTTCGGCCAAGGTCTTGTTAAATGGCAGGAGCTGGTTGACGAGAAAAGCAACGGCACTTTGAAAATTGAACTTTATCCGGACAGCCAGCTTGGTTCGAAGAGCGAGCTTATCGACTCTATGCTGCTGGGCGAACCAGTTGTAACCCTTGCTGACGGCGCGTTCTATGCAGATTACGGCGTTCCCGATTTTGGTATCGTCTTCGGACCGTTCCTGTTTGAGAACTGGGATCAGTGCTGGAAACTGACCGAGTCCGACTGGTATAAACAGCAGAGCGATAAGCTTGAGGAAAAAGGCCTGAAATTGGTCGCTTCCAACTGGATTTATGGCGAACGCCACACTCTGACCACCAAACCGGTGAACACCGTGGACGATCTGAAAGGCCTGAAAATCCGCGTTCCCGGCAACCAGATTCAGTCGATCGGCTTTGACGTTCTGGGCGCTACTTCCACAGGTATGGACCTGGGTGACGTTTATCAGGCGCTTCAGTCCAAGACCATTGACGGCGCTGAAAACCCGCTGGCGACCCTTTATGGACGCAAACTGCAGGAAGTTGCCAAGTATCTGATTCTGGACGGCCACGTCAAGAACTTCACCACGCTTGTCTGCTCCGCAGATATGTTTAACGCTCTGACTCCCGAACAGCAGGAGCTGCTTGTTTCAACCTGCCAGGAAGCCGGATTCTATAACAACGTGCTGCAGCAGGAATCTGAAGCGGATTACCTCCAGAAGATGAAGGACGAAGGCGTTACCGTGGTAGAGCCCAGCCCGGAAGTTCTTCAGGGATTCAAAGACAAAGCACAGGATTTCTATACAAAAGGCGATGTGTTTGGTTGGTCTGACGGTCTTTATGAGACGGTAAAGGCTGCCATGGGAGCCTAATCCAGGAGGAGGGTTATCTTGAAACAGCCTAAAAGCAAATTCTTATCCATTATTGGCAATCTGGACATTGCGGTTTCGTCTCTCACACTGCTGGTTTTGATTGCGCTTACCTGTTTTGGCGTAGTCATGCGCTACGTAGTCAGCCAGCCGCTCACATGGCTGGAGGAAGTCCAGACGGCCTGCATGGTTTGGATCGTATTCGGTGCTGGCGGTGCGGCGTTCCGCACCGGAAGCCATGTGGCAATTGAAATGGTCGTTGAGTTGTTTCCCAAAAAGGTTCAAAAGATTTTCGACATTTTGATTTCCGCTATTGTGGTGGCTGTGATAGGGTATCTGTTTTATCAGAGCATCGGCTTTATCGATATGTTTGTAAAAAGCGGGCGCTCCACCAGCATGTTGAAGATTCCGTATACGGTCATCTATGGTATGGCGCCTATATCCTATATCCTAATGATCATCAGCTATTTCTATTCGGTGATTACAGGAACAAAATCCGAGGTTAAGGAGGCAATTGGAGAATGAATGAAATTTTGATTCTCGCATCAATCGTGATGCTGGTTTTGCTCTTCTTCAAGGTGCCGGTTTACATCTCGGTGCTCGGCGGATCAGCGGTTTACTTTCTGCTGAATCCTAAGGTAAACCCGATTGTTTTCGCCCAGCAGGCAATCACCGGCACAGAGAGCATTTCTCTGCTTGCGATTCCGTTCTTCGTTTGCGCCGGTATCTTTATGAACTACACCGGCGTAACCAAGCGGATCATGTCCTTCTGCGAAGTCATCACCGGGCGCATGTCCGGCGGCCTTGCGCAGGTGAATGTCCTCCTTTCCACCCTGATGGGCGGTTTGTCCGGTTCCAACATTGCGGACGCGGCCATGGAGGCAAAGATGCTGGTTCCCGAAATGGAGAAAAAAGGGTTTTCCAACTCTTTCTCCAGCGTTGTAACAGCGGCTTCCTCTATGATCACGCCGCTGATCCCCCCGGGGATTGCAATGATTCTGTACGGCTGCATTGCCAATGTTTCCATCGGTAAGCTGTTCGTATCCGGCATCGGAGTAGGTACCCTGTTATGTGTATCCATGATGCTGCTGGTCAAATTCGTTTCGGAAAAGCGCGGTTATCTGCCGCTGCGCAGCACACGCGTAACCGGCAAGGAGTTTGGCGCGGCCCTGAAACCTGCGCTTCTCCCGCTCTGCCTGCCGATCATCATCATCGGCGGTATCCGCTTCGGCGTGTTTACTGCGACAGAGGCCGGCGCGGTTGCGATCCTTTATGCCGCGATTTTGGGCTTGGTCTATCATGAGATGCATCTCAAAGACATGATGCAGGGCCTGAAAGAAACGGTTACAACGACCGCATCCATCATGCTGATCGTTTCCGCAGCGTCTGTTTTCTCCTGGATCCTGACCAAAGAACGGATTCCGCAGCAACTGACGGAGTGGATTGTAGGCTCCATCAGCAATAAGTATATCTTCCTGATTATCGTCAACGTTTTCCTGCTGATTGTTGGTATGTTCATTGAGGGCAACGCATCTATGATCGTTCTGGTCCCGCTGCTTGCCCCGGTAGCTGCCGCATATGGAATTGACGAAATCCAGTTTGCAATGATTTACATCTTCAATAATGCCATCGGCGCGCTATCTCCTCCGATGGGTACCCTGATGTTTGTCACTTGCAGCATTACAAAATGTAAAACAAAAGACTTCATCAAGGAAGCCGTTCCATTTTACATCTTGCTGGTTGTCAACCTGTTGATCCTGACTTATGTTCCACTTTTCTCAACAGGATTGGTCAAACTGTTCTATTAAATAGTAGTATAGCTTACGGAAGGCCTGCACAAACAGTTTTGTTTGTGCAGGCCTTTTTCTTACAACTCTAGTCTATGTACTGCTGCTTTATGGTTTATCTTTGCAGCAGACGGAGGGGATTCCCCTCCTTTTTAGCTTCCGGCTGCTTGCCGGCAAACCCGTATGCGGGCAGACATTCATGTCACACTGCCCCTATTTCTAATTTTGCTGACATACTCCTGCATATCTTCAAATGTGTTGAGATCCTTTTCCTTAATCCTGTCCTGGATCTCTTTGGGCAGAGAATAATAATATTCATAGCTGGAAGAATCCTGATCCAACAAATCGGAGAGCCCCACATAAATACTTCCTCTAATCATTTCGCACCTCCCCCCGTTTGATCTGACTTCTCGTAAGCAATTAAATAAATATTTTTATGCGTATCTTGGCTGATTTGATTTTCCAGCCGTTTGACTTCTGTTTCGACACGCTGAGATAAATCAGCGTATTTAACCGATTCCATTACTATATCACCTCAAACTCTATTCTTTCCATACCAAAAGCGGAAATAAGCTGGTATTATTGGAAAAAATAATGGTGAACACCAAAACGGCGAATTCCCATTTTGAGACTTTTCTTTTGAAGCTAAATGTCAAATTGTGCAAATGCGATCCTATTTTATTAGTCATTCATCCTAAATTATAAATAATGTATTGACAACTGTTATCAAGTTTATATAATGAAAAGTGTAATGAACTTATCATACAGGTATACATCCTACGTCTATCTGTTTTTTTAAATAACAAGTTTCAAGGCATCAGCCCTTGCAATGCCGGCTTTCCGGTGTTATCATCAAAGGGAAGAAACAAATGATGCGGAGGAAACTATGGATACCATACAGCCGATAAAACGGGTAAACGTGAGCGATCAGGTGTTTGAGCAACTGAAAAACCAGCTTTTAAGCGGAAACTGGCAGCCAAAAGAGAAAATCCCTTCGGAAAACGAGCTGTCGGAAAAATTTCAGGTTAGCCGGGTAACAATCCGGCAGGCTTTACAGCGGCTGACTGCTTTGGGACTTCTGGAAACCCGTTTTGGTGAAGGTTCATTTGTTAAAAAGGCGGAAGTGGGCAACTTTATGAATATTCTGGTTCCTCAAGCCTATCTTTCGAAAAACTCTACGCTGGAAGTGCTTGAATTCCGGCAGGTAGTCGAAACTGAATCAGCGGGGCTTGCCGCGGAACGAGCGACCAAGGAAGATGTCGGCGTGCTGGAAGGCATTTTAGCGGAAATGGAAACGCTAAAAGAGGATTCCCATACATTTGCGAAGGCCGACCTTGATTTTCATATCGCGGTATCCCGTATCACGCGCAATTCCCTGATCATCAATACCCATTCTATTCTCAATGATATTCTCAGCGTTTCCATGCAGGACATTGTCGAACAGCTTGGTTCGGAAATTGGCCTTTATTACCACAAAAAAATCATTGACGCGATTGCCGCCAATGACCCGGAAGCCGCGACCAGCATCATGCGCGAGCATATCTGCAAAACGCGGGAACGCTATCAGCAACGGAAACAGGATTCACCGCAAATAAGCGACTGATACGCAGTCCCTTTATTCCGCCATAACCTGTATGACAGCTATCAGCTATACATCCTATCTGCGTTTTTTAGATTTTTGTTTAAATCCTGCTGCTTACATACATAAGAATACAAACCAGATACATGATAGAAAAGAGGTAAAAAAATCACGAATAGGCGTGGGCAAACTGGCAATTTATCATGAAAAGTTTGGAGTATGGAGGATGAATCCATGGAAATAACAGCATCCGATCCACCGGCCCGCCGGCAGCCGCAGGCAAATTCGGAGTTTTATACGGCAACAGAGTGCCCTGACGGCACTACTGATTTTTAAAGTGAGGTTTTCAACATGAAAGGCATTGTTTACAAAGGCCCGAACGTTCTCAGTTATCAGGATGTTCAGGACGTCTCCCCCAAGGCGGGCGAAGTTAAGCTGCGCGTTAAGGCGTGCGGCATCTGCGGAAGCGATGTGCACGGATATCTCGGGCTGACCGGCAGGCGGCTGGAACCTATGATGATGGGGCACGAATTTGCCGGCGAAATCGTGGAACTCGGCGAAGGCGTTTCCGATCAGACGCCAGGCGACCGGGTCGCAGTTTATCCGGTGGATTTTTGCGGAGAATGTGAGATGTGCGCAAAAGGCGACGTTCACCTCTGCCTGCATAAGCGGGCGTTCGGCGTTTTGGATGTCGACGGAGCGTTCGCGGAGTATATCTGTGTTCCCGCGAAATGCTGCTTCCCTGTTGAAGAGCAGGTGCCCTGGGCGATCGGAAGCCTGATGGAGCCCCTCGCGGTTTCCTACCGCGGCGTCGGACATGCGGGTGATCTGACCGGGAAAAATGTTCTGCTGGTGGGAACCGGAACCATTGGGCTGCTGGCACTTGCCTGTGTCAAGATGAAGAATCCGCGCAAAATCTTCGTTTCCGATCTCAGCGACACGCGTCTTCAGGTCGCCAAAAGCATGGGCGCTGATATCATTATCAACCCCGGCACAGAAAATCTAAAAGAAATCATTCTTTCCAACACCGATGGCAAAGGGGTTGATGTGGCAATCGAGGCGGTTGGTGCAACCCCAACGGTGCAGCAGGCGATGTCTTCGCTGGCGTTCGGCGGTACCGCCGTCTGGATTGGCAACAACAAGCCGATGGTGGAACTCAACATGCAGGAGATCGTAACGCGTGAACTGACGGTGCATGGCTCCTTCCTGTACGGATACGACGAGTTCAAACGCGTGGTGGAACTGCTTAACAAGGGCAAACTGAATGTGGCGCCGCTAATCAGCAAGGAAATTTCACTTGCCGAGGCACCGGACTACTTCTATAAACTGGCACATGACCCGGGCGACCTCATCAAGGTCGTCGTAGTGGACAAATAAGTACGGCTCAAAAGCAGCCGTTAAAAAATAGGGAGGCAGGTTTTATGGAAAATCAGGAAACAATCAAAAAAATTCAGAGGCTGGCGGCAAAAATCCGGCGCGACGTCGTTCTCATGATCGGCAGCGAGGGGCATGTTGGCCATCTGGGCGGCTCCTGCTCAAGCGCGGATGTCGTTGCCGCGCTTTACGGTCATAAAATGAAATTCGATCCCCAGAATCCCAAATGGGAGGGACGGGATAAATTTATTTACAGCAAAGGGCATGCGGCGATTGCCCAATACGCGGTCATGGCAGAAACGGGCTACTTCCCCACCGAAGAGCTGACCACAGTAAAGAGTCTTGGCGCAAGACTTCAAGGCCACCCCGACCGGCTCAAGACGCCGGGCATCGAAGCCGGTACCGGTTCGCTGGGGCAGGGACTTTCCATTGCAAACGGCATGGCGCTCGCCATGCGGCTGGACGGCCGGGACCGCAAGGTCTACTGCATTATGGGTGACGGAGAAATGGCCGAAGGCCAGATCTGGGAAGCAGCGATGGCGGCTGCCAATTTCAAGCTGGATAATGTCGTGGGGATCATCGACCAGAACCGCTTGCAGGCAACCGGCGCGGTCGTTGACCGGTTCAATACCAACCCCCTGCCTGAAAAATGGGAAGGCTTCGGCTGGAATGTCATTGAAGTTGATGGGCATCATGTAGAGGAAATCCTCAGCGCACTTGATGAAGCTGACACCGTAAAAGGCAAGCCCACAGTGATTATCGCTCACACCATCAAGGGAAAAGGCATTCCGTTCGCGGAAAATGTGGTAGCTTTCCACAACGGGGCACTGACAAAAGAACAGTACGAGACCGCGCTGAAAGAGCTTGACGCGCAGATCTCGGCGTTGAATTAAAGGGAAAGGGTGCGGAATGATGAGTAAAACACAGAGCCAGCGCCTGGCATACGGCGAAGAACTGGTCGCTTTGGGCGGAGAAAACAAAGATGTCGTCGTTCTGGAAGCGGACCTTGGAAAATCCACGATGTCCTGCCTGTTTCAGCAGGCATACCCCGAGCGGTATTTTGAAATGGGCATTGCAGAACAGAATATGCTCTCTACCGCCGCCGGTCTTGCCGCGTCAGGCAAAATTCCGTTTTGCAGCACGTTTGCGGTATTCGCTTCCGGCAGGGCGTATGACCAGATCCGCCAGACGATTTCCATCGGAAAACTGAATGTGAAAATCTGCGGTTCCTCCTCCGGCCTTTCGGATTTTGGAGACGGTTCCACCCATCAGGCGGTTGAGGACATCGCAATTATGAGCGCAATTCCGAACATGACGGTTCTCACTCCTTGTGATGCGATCGAAACGCGCCAGGCGGTACGCGCCGCCGCCGCTATAGAAGGCCCGGTCTACATTCGCGTGGTGCGCAATGATCTGCCGGACTATACTGCGGAATCCGATTCGTTTGAAGTCGGAAAACTGCGTGTTCTGAAAGACGGCCGCGATGTGGCGATCTTTGCGCACGGTTCGATGGTGGAGACTTCCATGAAAGCCGCCGAACTGCTGGAGGCACAGGGAATCAGCGTAAAAGTCGTCAACGCGGCCACGATGAAGCCGTTCGACTATCAGGGCGCGGCGGAAATTGCCAAAACTGTGCGCGCAGTTGTCACCGCAGAAGATCACACCTATATCGGAGGGCTTGCCTCCGCAATCGCGCTCGCGCTGCGCAAATCCCCGCTGCCGATGGATTATGTGGCAATCGAGGATCAGTTTGGACAGTCCGCGCACAGCGCCGCTGAGCTGATGAATCATTATGGCCTAACCGCACAGAATATCGCGGAAAAAGCCAAAAAACTGTTATAAAGAGGAGACGGATAGAATGAAAATCGGATTTATCGGTCTGGGCATCATGGGCAAACCCATGGCTAAAAATTTAATCAAAGCCGGGCACGAGCTGATCGTTTATGATGTGGTCTCCGCAAATGTGGAGCAGGTTGTGGAGGCCGGCGCCAAGGCCGGTTCCTCCGCAGAGGCCGTTGCGGAAGCCTGCCCCGTCATCATCACCATGCTGCCCAATTCCCCGCATGTGAAAACGGTTGTCATGGGCGAAAACGGTGTTCTGAAAGGCGCGAAAGCCGGTACCATCCTGATCGATATGAGTTCTATCGCGCCGCTGGCTTCTCAGGAGATCGAAAAGGCTTGCGCCGCCAAGGGCGTCAAAATGATTGACGCGCCTGTTTCCGGCGGGGAGCCGAAAGCCGTTGACGGCTCGCTCTCGATCATGGTGGGCGGCGACCGCTCTGTTTATAACGAAGTAAAGGATGACATCTTGCTTAAAATGGGGGCGTCTGCCGTTTACTGCGGCGAGATCGGCGCGGGCAACACCACAAAGCTCGCAAATCAGGTGGTAGTCGCCTGCAACATCGCGGCGTGCGCCGAGGCCTTTACGCTTGCGAAGAAAGCTGGCGTTGATCCCGCTTTGGTGTTTGACGCGATCAAGGGCGGTCTTGCCGGATCAACGGTTATGAACGCGAAGGTTCCGATGATGCTGGAAGGCAACTTCAAGCCCGGCTTTAAGATCGACCTGCACATCAAGGACTTGAACAACGCGCTTGATACTGGACACGGCGTCGGCTCTCCCCTGCCGCTGACAGCAGCGGTGATGGAGATGATGCAGACCCTCCATGCGGACGGCCGCGGTCAGGACGACCACAGCAGCCTCGCGAACTATTACGCAAAGGTCTCCGGTGCAAAAATCGGAAAATAATCTACAAAAAAGGGCATGCGCGAAGTTCGCGCATGCCCTTTTTTTCTGCCTGTTACCGGTAAGACTGCTCAAGAATTTTAATGACATCCTGATGGGCAATCTCGCAGGGATCAACCTGAAACAGACCGCCCATGGTCACCCGCGCATTTTCCGCAATCTGCGCAAGCTCGCTCTGCGTGATGCCGTAATCGGACATTTTGAGATCTGTCACGCCGCATACTGCCTGCAAACTGGCAAGCGCCGCAACAAAATCCATCGGTTCTTTCGCATCCGCTTTGCCCAGCGCCTTTGCCATTGCGACCATGCGGGCATCGCAGGAGCCCGACTGCGCAAGGAACGTGTAATAAGCAAGGCTTACCATAATCAGCCCCGCGCCGTGCTCCAGCTTCGGATGATAGGCGCTCATGGCGTGCTCCATCGAATGCTCGGAGGTGCAGCCGGAGGTGGATTCCACAATGCCGGAGAAGGTGTTTGCCAGCGCCACGTCCGCGCGAGCCTGTTCATCGGAACCGTCCGCGACGGCTTTTGCAAGGCTTTTGCCAACCAGCTCAATGGCTTTCAGTGCGAACAGGTCGCTCATCTCGTTGGCTGTCCGGTTAACATAACCCTCTGTGCTGTGGAACAGCGCGTCAAAGCCCTGATAAGCGGTGAGCCTTGGAGGCACTGTCATCATCAGATCAGGGTCGATCACTGAAAGCACTGGAAAGGTCCCGTCAAACCCAAAGCCGATCTTCTCGTTGCCGTTGGTGGTGACTGTCCAAGGATCGGCCTCTGTGCCGGTGCCCGCCGTAGTGGTAATCGCGATAATCGGGAGCGGCGCATTCGGAACAGGCTTCCCTTTCCCGCTGCCGCCGGAAATATAGTCCCAATAGTCTCCTTCATTTGCCGCCATGACGGCGATCGCTTTTGCCGAGTCGATGCTGCTGCCGCCGCCCAAACCAACAACGAAGTCGCAGCCGCTGGATTTTGCCAGCGCGGCGCCCTCCATCACATGCTCTTTAATGGGGTTGGGCAGAATTTTGTCAAACAAGACATGTTCCGCGCCCGCCTTTTCAAGCTGTTCCTCGACACGCGCGAGATACCCGTATTTTTTGACCGACTGACCGGAAGAAGTGACGATCAGCGCCTTTTTCCCCGGCATCGTGTGCTGATGCAGTTCCGCCAGTTTCCCTTTTCCGAACAATAGCCGCGCGGGCATATAAAATTGAAAGCTCATATTGAAAACCTCCTAAAATTCTTGGTTTATGGCAATTCGTTTCCTGCCGCCTGATAAATCCCGTACCAGTCCTCGCGGGTAAGGCGGATATCCGCCGCTTTGCAGATTTCCTTTAAGCGGGCGGTGTTCATGGTGCCGGCAATTGGCTGCATTTTTGCCGGATGGCGCAGCAGCCACGCGATGGCGATGGTTGTATTGGAAACGCCGTATGCCGCCGCGATTTCATCAATCTTCTCATTCAGCTCCGGAAACTTTTCGTTTCCGAGGAAGACCCCTTCGAAAAAGCCGTACTGGAACGGCGACCACGGCTGGACGGTGATGTCATGCAGGCGGCAGAAATCGAGGATGCTGCCGTCGCGGCAGACCGCCGGGTCATTTTCCATATTCACGTTGATGCCGTTGCTGATCATCGTGCAGTTGGTGATGCTCAGCTGCAGCTGGTTTGCAACAAGCGGCTGTTTCACATATTTTTTCAACAGCTGAATCTGCATCGTATTCTGATTGGAAACGCCAAAATGACGAACTTTTCCGGTCGATTCCAGATGGTCGAACGCCGCGGCAACTTCTTCCGGCTCGACAAGCGCATCCGGCCGGTGCAGCAAAAGGACGTCGAGATAATCCGTTTTCAGCCGTCTCAGGCTGCCGTCGACCGCTTCAAGGATATGTTCCTTTGAAAAATCAAACATCCGGGGCTCTTTGCGGATTCCACATTTTGACTGGAGAATCATTTTTTCACGCACATCCGCATTCATATGAACCGCGTCTGCAAACATCTGCTCGCAGAGGCCGTCGCCGTATACATCCGCATGGTCAAAGAAATTCGCGCCCTCTTCGAGAGCGGTCTGCACAAACCGCTCCGCTCCGGATGAGTCAAGCGATTTGATGCGCATACATCCGACGGCAATTACCGGAACTTCCAGGCTGGAGCTTCCAAGTTTGATCGTTTTCATCATACTTCCCCTTTTCAGAAAAATTTGGACCTGCCGCTCTTGCATAATCGGCAGACATCTTGTATATTGAAATTATATCTCTTAAAGTTCACTTTAAGTCAATAGCCGATTGGAGATTGGGGAGAAAATTTTTATGAGCTATTCCATTAAACAGGCGGCGCAGATGGCGCAGTTGATGCCGCATACGCTGAGATACTATGAAAAAGAAGGACTTCTTCCGTTTGTCGGCAGGACAAAAAATGGAAACCGGCAGTTCTCCGACGACGATATGGAGTGGCTGGAGCTGATCTGCTGCCTGAAAAGCACCGGTATGCCGATTCGCGAAATTAGGGAATTTGTTCTGCTGAGCATGGAGGGGGATCATACGCTCGCCGCCCGCTGTGACATGCTGAAAGCGCACAAAAGGTCTGTAGAACGGCAGATGGAAGAAATGCGCTGTCACTTGGAAAAGGTGACCTGCAAAATCAACTGCTATAACAAAAAATATCTTTCGTATCTCGCCCAACCGGAGCAGATTGCTCAACCATAATGCTTTGGCACTGGGATAACAATACTCTATCATTGACAGAAAGGACGGATGTTATGAGCCAGGTATTCGAAAACATCAAAACAAGAAGGAGTGTGCGCAGCTATCAGGATACGCAGGTTCCTAAGGAGCAGTTGGAGCAGATTTTGACTGCGGGGCTTTATGCACCCAGCGGAAAAAACGCGCAGCTTTGCCAGTTTACGGTTGTGCAGGGCAAAGAGAAACTGGAAGCTCTGCGCAATGCTATCGCAAAAGCGATTCACAATCCCGACTACCACCATTTTTATAATGCGCCTACTCTTGTGATGGTTTCCGCACCGAAGGATTTCGCGCTTGCAGTGCCTGACTGCGCTGTCGCGCTGGAAAATATGTTCCTGGCTGCCCACGATTTGAAGCTTGGTTCCGTTTGGATTAACCAGCTTGGCAGCATTTGCGATCAGCCGGAAATTCGATCTATCCTCACAAAGTACGGCGTTCCGGAAGATCACAATGTATACGGCAGTGCGGCGATCGGGTATCCGGCGGTTGAAGCTGCTGTGGATCGTGAAACCAGGTGCAAAGTGGTGTTTGCATAAACATTCCTGAACCGTCATAAACGCGCTGTTTGCTGCTTGCAAACAGCGCGTTTTAATTGTAATAGTTAACATAATTTCCCATTTGTTTTTGGCAATAAAGTAGAATTTTTTAATAAGCGTCAGAAAATGCGCGCCGAGCCTGCCAAAAAATCCGGATAGCAGCAGGCTGGCTGAAATCATTGTGAAAAAGTTCTACAAAAATGCAAAAAGTGCGGTTAAAAAGATCGCTTACCAATCATACTGTTCTGCTGACGGAGAGGATTCTGTTCTGGGCGATTGGATCGCCTGCGAAGGTTCAAAAGAGATCCTGGACGCACTCAGCCAATTTTCATTTGAAAACCGATTTTTGCTGGCATTATGCTGTGTTCAGCGATTTACATTTGAAGAGATCGGAAAAATGACCGGTACACCGGCGTGGCTTATCCACAGGCGTCTGCGCCGAACCGCGCATGCAATGACAAAGTGCCTGCAATCCAGCTGATAGAGCGCCCAAAAGAGACCGCTTTTATTTTAAGAAGTGCGTAAAAACCATTTGCATCTCTTTCCCAAAACTTATAAAATAATAGTACTTTAATCTGTAAGGAGATGCGGCATGGTTGAGGGTGTTATTTTTGATATGGACGGCCTTATGTTTGACACAGAGCGTCTGTCAGACAAAATCTGGCTGGATATGGGGCGCGTGTACGGCATTGATACCGCTGAATTTAATCAGCTCACCCGCGGAAGGAACCAGGCGGGCGTGCGAAAAATCTTTGTCGAGCTGTTCGGCGCGTGCGGGATTGATTATGGCGAACTACAGGAGCGCTGTCTCATGCGCCTGGAAGAGGAATTGGAGCGGCATATTCCGGTGAAACCAGGGCTATCTGAGCTGCTGGAAACGTTGAAAGAGCGGGGAATTCCCGCGGCAGTCGCCAGTTCCACCCATCGAAAGATGGTTCTGCGCAACCTGGAGCTTGCCGGAATTACACCTTCCTTTGCCGCTGTCATCACCGGAGACATGGTGAAGTCCGGCAAGCCCGCACCGGACATTTTTCTGGCGGCTGCAAAAGCCATCGAAAAAGCGCCCGAGCATTGCCTAGTTTTGGAGGACAGCTCTAACGGAATCCGCGCAGCGGCGGCAGCGGGCTGCCTTTCCGTCATGGTGCCCGATCTGGACCCGCCCACCCCCGAGCTTGCCCGGCTTTATACCATGCGGGCAGACAGCCTCAAGCAGGTGATTGATCTGCTCGATACGCTCTGAAAGTGCATAAAAGCAGGCGGTTCACTTGCGTGAGCCGGCTGCTTTTGTGAGCCATATAGTCTAGTGCGTTATTTCTGCACTTTTTTAAAGCAGACTTCGCAGATGTCGTCGCCTTTTGCAATTGTTTTTCCAAGGCAGAATTCAAAATCCGAGAACTGGCTGGCAATGCCGCGGTCACCGTCCATTGCGATATCACAGAGCTTTGCAATTTTTTCCTCATCGTCGGTCAGCTTTCTCCATGCGGAGACCAGCGGACAGTAGTGGAACTCGATCTCCATTGCTTCCGGCTTGGTATCGACATCCATCTCAAAAATGTCCTGTACATTCTGGTTTGCAAACTCTTTGGAAAAGGCGACAAGATCATCGGTCGGGGTATATTTGCTTTTGCCATGGAAGCAGCCGCAGCCCTGAATGGCGTCACGGGCAAAATCGTAATCCAGCCCGCGTTTGAGCCCTTCCTCCACCAGATAATAGAACCAGGTGGCTCTATGTTCGATTGCGTCCCGCAGGTCTTTGATATGCTCGCCTTTGTCGGTTGGGTTGTTCTTAATCATAATTAGTACTCCTTTACAAATCATACTCTTTTATTTTTCGGTAGAGCGTTGCGCGGCCGATTTTCAGAATCCGCGCAATCTCATCCTTATTGTGGTTGGTCTGGAGCAGGTGGAGGATATGCTCCCGCTCCAGTTCGACCCTGACCAAAATTTTTACAGTTTTTCTGCGAGATAATCCATCAATATTTCAATTTGATAGGACATGGTTATCGCGCCGGGGTCGAGATGGCCGACACCCTTGTTCGCCTGATAGAACGCGCGGCCTCGGATTGCTTCCATGGCGATGGTGCTCTGCGCGCCGTCGATTGCCGCCTGCTTGACTTTTGGGAGGGTCTCCCGCTCGGGAAGGCCGTTGGCAATGCAGTCTCGATAGCATTCCACCGTCGGGTGCAGGCAGTCGATCATCGTTTTGAAACCCGGCTGTGCGTTCCCGCGGGACACACAGATACACAAGGCCTGTCACGCAAACGCGATGCGCCTACGCCAGTCCCAGATAAGCTTGTCTGACCCTCGGGTCATTTGCGAGGTCGGACGCTTTTCCCTGCGTGGAAATCTTTCCGATTTCCAGTACGTATGCACGGTGCGCCACGGATAGCGCCATGTTGGCGTTCTGCTCAACCAGCAGAATGGTCACGCCTTGTTTGTTGATATCCTGAATCAGGTCGAAAATCATCAGCACAATGTTCGGCGCAAGCCCCAGCGACGGCTCATCCAGCAGCAGCAGCTTGGGTTCGTTCATCAGCGCGCGGCCGATGGCAAGCATCTGCTGTTCACCGCCCGAAAGGGTTCCTGCCTGCTGTTTGATACGCTCCTTCAAGCGCGGAAACAGTGTGTAAACACGGTCAAATGCGGCGCCGATCTGTCCTTTATCATTTTTTATGTAAGCGCCCAGCCGGAGGTTTTCCTCCACCGTCAGCGCCGGAAACACCTCGCGGCCTTCCGGAGAAAGGCTGATGCCCATTTTTACCATGCTGTGCGCAGGCATGCCGACTATGTTTTTGCCTTCAAATGTGATGGAGCCTTTTGCGCTGCGGGCGATTCCTGCAATGGAATTCAAGGTGGTGGTTTTCCCAGCACCGTTGCTGCCGATGAGTGTGACAATTTCGCCCTGCTGAATTTCCATATCGATTCCCTTAAGCGCGTGGATGTTTCCGTAATAGGTATGCAGTCCTTCCACTTTAAGCATCTTTTTTCATACCCCCAAGGTAAGCTTCGATCACTTTTTCGTTATTCGCGATTTCCGCGGGCAAACCGTGCGCAATCCGTTTGCCATGGTCAATTACGTAGATCCGGTCGGAGATATTCATGACAACGCTCATGTCATGTTCAATGAGGATGATCGTATAGCCCTTGTCCCGCAGCTTACGGATAAACTGGAGCAGCTCCTCCGATTCCTGCGGGTTCATCCCTGCCGCAGGTTCATCAAGCAGAATAATTTTCGCGTCGGTCGCGATTGCGCGCGCGATTTCCAGCTTGCGCTGCTCGCCGTAGGGCAAGCTCTGCGCATAGTCGTTCATGCGCTCCCGAAGTCCGATGGATTCGAGAATGCGCACCGATTGGACGACCTTTTCGCTTTCCTCTTTACGGAACCGGCGGGTGCGGAAAAACGAATCGAAAAATGTGTATTCCGTGCGAATCTGAGTACCGACCAGCACGTTCTCAATCACGCGCATATTGCCGAACAGCCGGATATTCTGGAAGGTGCGGGAGATTCCCGCCTTGACGATTTCGCGCGGGGTTTTATTGTGAATGGGCTGTCCCTCAAAAATGATTTCGCCTCTGTCAATCTGGTAAACGCCTGTCAGCATATTGAAGACGGTCGTTTTTCCCGCACCGTTGGGGCCGATGATGCTGATAATCTCCCCTTTTTCCACCTCAAAGCTGACATCGTCGACGGCGACGAGACCGCCAAACCACTTGGTAATGCCTTTTACCTCTAAATATGCCATAGTGCGGTTGCCGTCCGGTGTCGCGCCGGAGCGGCGCTCCTTTCTCTTCAGAATGCAGGGGTCAGGCCTGCTTCGCAAGTTCCTCGCGTGCCAGACGGGGCAATTTATAGGGCATCTGAGATTTCCAGCCCAGCACGCCCTGCGGGCGGAAGCGCATCATCAATACAAGGATGACACCATATACGACAAACCGATAATCCATCATGAACCGTGAAACCTCCGGGATAACAATCAGCACGGCCGCTCCGAGGAACATGCCCCGGATGGTTCCCATGCCGCCCAGAATCACAATACTGATAATCAGCGAGGAAACGTCGAACGTAAATGAGTTGGGGTCGATGAAGCCGACCAGCGGCGCATAGAACGTGCCTGCAAGGCCGGTAATAAAAGCGGAAATGGCGAACGCGAGCACCTTGCAGCGTGTAATCTGGATGCCCATCATCGTCGCCGCGATTTCATCCTCTTTAATGGCAATGAAGGAGCGCCCGGTCCTGGAGCGGATGATCGCCAGACAGGAGACTGTGACAAGCGCCACCAGCAAAAGCATCAGATAATACAGACCGTGGTTGGCCAGCGTGAGGTCAAATCCGAAAAAGGACGGACGCGGGATGTTTTTAAGCCCCAGAGTGCCGTTCGTAACCGGTGCCCAGTTCATGAAGACCATGCGGGCAATCTCACCGAAACCAAGCGTGACAATTGCGAGGTAGGTTCCCTTGAGCCGCAGGGTCGGCAGTCCCAGAAGCAGCCCGCACAGCGCCGCGAGACAGGCCCCGGCAACGGCGGCAAACGCGAAATTCACTCCGAGCCGCAGCATCAGCAGCGCGCCGGCATAAGCGCCAATCCCGAAAAAGCCTGCGTGCCCCAGCGAAAGCTGGCCCACATAGCCGGTCAGGATGTTCAGTCCCATGCCCAGCATCGTATAGATGCCGATCATAATCAGGATGCGCATGATATACTGGCTGAAACCCATGAACGGTACGGCCAGCAGCACCAGCGCGCAGATAACCGTCACCGGGAGTCTATATGTTTCCAGAAACAACTCCATATGGTAGATGAAGCCGCTTCCGGCAGTTTCCTTGAGTTTATTGTCAGACACACCTTACAGCCCCTTTCCTGCGTGTTATACCTTCATAATGGTTTTTTTGCCGAAGAATCCGGTGGGTTTAAAGATCAGCACAATGATGAGGATGATAAACGCCATCGAATCACGGTAGGTGGAGCCGAGGAAGGTTGCGGCAAGGCTTTCCGACACGCCCACAACAAGGCCGCCGAGCACCGAGCCGGGAAGAGAACCGATTCCGCCGAGAACGGCGGCCGCAAAGGCTTTCAGTCCTGCCATAAAGCCCATACCGGGGTAAACGATCTGATAGTAGCCGCTGATCAGGCTTCCCGCGATGGCCGCCGAAGCGCCGCCGAGAAAGAACGTAAACCCGATCACAAAGTTGACGTCGATGCCCATCAGGCTTGCGGCTTTGGCATTCTGTTCCGTTGCCCGCATGGCAAGCCCGATTTTGGTTTTGTTCACCAGCAGCATCAACGCGGCCAGCAGAACCAGCGACACAACGCACATGACAATCTGGGTGGAGTTGACCTTTGCGATGCCGAGGTTCACCATGCCAAAGTCAAAAAATGCGGGGAATGCTTTTTTCTCGCTGCCGAAAAAAATCATCAGCAGATTTTGAATGATGTTGGAGATTCCGATTGTGGTAATCAGCGCGGCAATCGGAATGGAATTCTTTTTGCGCAGCGGTGCGAGCGCGGTTTTGTCAATCACCACACCCAGCAGACCGGTAAACACAATACTTAAAAGTACAGCGGGGATTACTCCGAACTGGAACCCCACGAATAGCAGGGCCATATGCGCGCCAAAGGCGTATATCGAACCGTGGGAGAAGTTGATGAGTCTTAATATTCCAAAGACCAGCGAATAGCCTACCGCAATCAGCGCATATGCCATTCCAAGTGCAAGCCCGTTAAAAACTTGTTGTATAATCACACTCGTAACGGTTGCGGAGGATTCCGCAACACAGCTCCTTTTCATCTGTTTTCATAAGGATGGTCTTTCGCAGCGTTTCTGGCAGTCTCCGCGGAAGATCCTTCCGCGGAGACTGTCGTATATTCCGGGTGCTGCGACGCACGGCCGATAATCTGCGGATTAGTTTGCTTCTGCTTCCACAAATTTTCCGTCTTTTACAACAACCTTAACAAACTCCTTGTGCACGTCTCCGTTGTCATCGAACTTGGTGTTTCCGGTTACGCCCGGATATTCAATCTGATTGAGCTGGTCGCGCACTTTTTCGGTTTCTGCGGTTCCCGCTGTTTCAATTGCTTCGAGCAGCATGCCCAAAGAGTCATAAGCCTGTGAGGTCAGCGCGCTCGGAGCTGCGCCATATTTGTCGGTGTATCTGGTTACATAGTCCTTGATGTCGGCCTTTTCAGAACCAGAGAAGAAGATGACCGGGAAACGGACGCCTTCAACAGCGGTGCCGCCGAGCTCCAGCAGCTGCTGGCTGTAAGCATTGGAGAAGCCGACAATTGCAATGTCCGGATTGACCTGCTTATACTGGCGCGAAACCGGAGCAAGCAGGTTATACATGCCAACGCAGATGACCACGTCGGCGCTCGCGGCATTCAGCTTGGTGATTGCCGGGCTGTAGTCTTCAGAACCTTCCATGACTTCTTCATGTGCGATAACTTTTACGCCTTCGCCCGCTTTTTCCTCAATGAGCTGCTTTACGATTGCGGAGGTGTTGGTGCCCCAGTCGGTCATGATCGAGATAATGCCGATATTCTTTTTGCCCAAATCGTTAATGGCAATATCCAGGCCGGCGGCCGCCTCCACGTTGATGATGGTGTTGTTGCGGAAGATATAGTTGCCGATGCCGGAATAATCCGGATGAGACGCGGACGGGGAGATTTCAATGATCTTATTTTCCTGATATACCGGAGCAGCGGTCATGCAGACGCCGGATGAGAAATGTCCGATGACGCCCACAATGTCGCCCTCGCTGACGATTTTCTGCGCGATGGAAGCCGCTTCTTCCGAGGAATTCTTGTCGTCATAGGCGACAAGTTCTACTTGTTTGCCGATTACGCCGCCGGCCGCATTCCATTCGTCCGCTTTCAGCTGCGCAGCATTGAGGAACCCCTTGCCGTATTCGGCATTGTCCCCCGTCATCGGGCCTGCAACCGCAATTTTGATCGAGCCCTCGGTAGCTGCCGGAGCGGCCTGAGACGCTGCGCCGGAAGCCGCCGCTCCGGGGGCAGAGGATGCCTGGGTTGAGGCGCCTGAAGAACCGCATCCCGCTGCGGAAAGCACCATGGACGCCGCTAAAAGAACCCCCAATGTTTTTACTGTTCTTTTCATACTGTTTTCTGACTGCCCGGCTGTTTGCCGTAAAAATGGCAGTCATCCTCCTTTCACTCTCTTGCTATGTTTATAATTCATATATGAATTATATGATTATATCTTGCCACCTCATTTCTGTCAACTCATATTTCACGTAATATTTTATCCGGCCTCTTCGCAAAACGGGTTTCCATTTTTCAAATGCTCCGGGCTTCCACTGAAAGCGTACTTTTCTAGGAACCGATCATGATTTTCGAGATTTCCTCGTCGGTCCCCCTCATGCCGTCTTTTGCAAGATGAGACACGCTGTCAATCGTCTGTTCGATTTTTTCCTTGACAATTCCCTCTCCCAGGCAGAACCCGCGGTTCCGCATGGCCATGGAAAACGCCATAATTGCCGTGCAGATAGGCAATTGCCGTAAAGGATTTATGCAAATCGACTAATTCTATCTTGGAAATATTTTTAATTCAACAATAATTTTAGAGTTATTAAACAGTCCTTTTTTGTACGCTCTTACAAAAAGTGCGTTTTGCTTTGTTTTTGCATAATAATCTTTTCAATCCTGCATTTTGAGATATGAAACCCCCTGCGTATCCGCCAAAAAAAACGCCCGCAGGTGCGGGCGTTTTTCTCTATTGCTATCAGAGCACCAGCGACGGCGGCGCGTATACTCTGGCGGCAAGCTCGGTATCCAGCAGATAAAGACCTTTGGCATCGGTACCAAACAGGTCATATTTTTTCAGCAGGCTTTCCGTGTTCTTTTCTTCTTCTCCCTGCTCTTTGACAAACCAGTCAAGGAACTGCATGGTGCGGAAATCCTTCTGCGTGTAGGCTTCCGCATAAATTTTGTTGATTGATGCGGTCACCGCCCGTTCATGCTCCAGCGCGTTTTCCACAGGGCGGCGGAAGTCCTGATAATCAAAGTTCGGCGCTTTAATATCTTCCAAAACTACCCGCTCGTTGTTATTCATAAGATACTGCATGAACAGCATGGCATGGTCACGCTCTTCCTGCGCCTGTACCCGGAACCAGTTGGCAAAGCCGTTTAAATCCAGATCTTCATAATAGGTGAAGATGTCCAAATATATATAAGCGGAATACCACTCAAAATTCACCTGCTTGTTTATCATCGAGGCCAGTTCTTTATTTAACATCTTGCGTCCTCTCCTTCTCGTCTGTCTGCGTTGTCTGTTTTCATGAAAAATTCAAAACCCGCTGCTCAATCGGCAGATTTGCTTTCGGCTTGGCCGGCGCGTTGATCGAACCGAACGGCATCTCAGCAAGCAGCTTCCAACCCTTCGGCAGATTCCAGCTTTCATGAACCGCGTCGTCAATCAATGGGTTATAGTGCTGAAGGCTTGCACCCAGCCCCTCCGCCTCCAGCGCGGTCCAGATGATATACTGGAGCATCCCAGCGGATTCAAGCGACCAGATCGGAAAATTATCCTGATAAAGCGGATAGTTTTCCTGCAAAGTGCGCACCGTATTCTGCTCCTCAAAATAAAGGATCGTTCCATATCCGGCGGAGAAAGAATCGAGCTTTGCTTTTGTGTCTGCAAAGCTTTCTTCCGGGACAATTTTCCGCAGCACTTTTTCGGTTATGCTCCAGAGCTTTTCATGTTCTTCCCCGAGCAGAATAACCACCCGGGCGCTTTGCGAATGAAACGCGCTCGGCGCGTGCAGCACAGCCCTGTGCACCAGCTCCTCAATTTTTTCTTCGGAGAGCAAAACCTCTTTTCCGATTGCGTAAGCCGACCTGCGCGACTCAACCGCATCCATAAATTCCTTCCCCATCATCAACAGCCTCCTTTATTTCTATTTCGTTTGCAGGGAATATCCCCTTTTATTATATCCAGAGTCTGTAAATCTTACAACCTGCCTTCGTCAATCTGTTTTAAATTTTGGGGTGCATGTTCCGATTTTCATGGTTTCGTGTAAGCCCGGCGATAAGATTCCGGAATAAAATTGTCCAGCCCGTTTTGAGCTGCCAAATTGATCGGCCAATAAGGGTTGCGCAAAAGTTCCCGCCCCAGCGCGATCAAATCCGCTCTGCCGTTTTCAAGAACTTCCTCCGCCATCTTTGCGTCGGTAATCAATCCCACAGCGATGGTCGGGATGCCGCACTCCCTGCGGAGCTTTTCGGCAAACTGCACCTGATAGCCGGGATAATCGTTGACCTTAACGGGCAGCAGCCCACCCGAACTGACATGGACACAATCGACAAGCGGCTTGATCTGCCGGATAATTTCCGCCATCATCTCGCCGTCAATGCCGCCCTCCTGATAATCGCAGGCGGATACACGCAGCCACAGCGGCTTCTCTGCCGGCCAGATCTCCCTTACGGCTGTGAGCACCTCGTGCAGAAAGCGCACCCGGTTTTCCAGCGTGCCGCCATAGCCGTCGGTGCGGTGATTCGTCAGCGGCGACAGGAATTCGTGGAGCAGATAGCCGTGCGCCGCATGAATTTCCAACGCGTCAAACCCTGCCTGATCTGCCCGCTGCGCCGCCTGCCGGAAAGCTTCTGTTAGCGCGAGAATCCGTTTCTCCGTCAGTTCCCCCGGCACACGGCTGTTCTCGTCAAACGGAATTGCGCTCGGCGCGAACGGCCCACCCGAAGCCGATTTGCTCTTTCTTCCGGCATGGTTCAGCTGAATTGCCGCCTTTGCGCCGTTTGAGCGGATAACATCGGCAACCCGCCTCATGCCTGCGATCTGCTCGTCGCTCCAAAGCCCAAGGTCGTTATCGCTGATTCTGCCTTCCGGTGTCACAGCGGTCGACTCTACAATGATCAGCCCGGCCCCTCCCATTGCCCTGGTAGCATAATGGCACTGGTGAAACAGCGTTGGGAAACCATCCGATGTTGCCTGATACATGCACATTGGCGGCATGACAATGCGATTTTTCAGTGTCATATTTTTTATTTGATAAGTTTCAAACAATTTCATTTGTAATTTCCCCAGTCTGATTTGTTTTGGAAAAAAGGCGCAGTCCCTTGGGCTTTCGCACAGGTTCTGCGCCTTTAGATTACTCGGCAGAGATGCACCCCTGCGGGAACTCGGGCGAGCAGCAGACCTCTTCACTCATTTTATAGAGCTCCTGCTCGCTTCCTGCTGCAGATTGCTCGTTTAATAGCGGTGTTCTTCCTAAGCTGATTTTGTTCATAAATTTGCCTCCTATGTGGCGCCGGGTTGCCCCGGCTGATCTATTTTTTCCTCTTCTGTGAGCTTTATCCATTCAAAGGGTTTTTAACTCTGTCTATATTATACTTTATTGGTATAATTAAATCAATACCAAAATGGTATACTTTTAAAAGAATTTTACCCAATTCTGTTGTTTTTCACACATTTTTCATGATTTCCTCATCCGGAATCCCGAAGTGTAAACCGGCTGCGCTCAAATTCCAGCAGCCCTTCATCGCGCAGCCTGCCAAGTTCCGCGGACATGGCGCTCCTGTCCACGCAGAGATAGTCCGCCAGTTCCTGCCGGTTAAACGGGATTGTAAATTCGTGGTTCTTGCAGATGACCGCCTGCTCGGAAAGGTAAGACAGCAGTTTTTCCCGCGTCGTGCGCTTGGAAAGGTGCTCCATCTTCCTGCTGAGCAAAACATTTTTGTTGGCCAGAACCCGCAGCATGTTCTGAATCAGCTGATTGTGAAACGCGCAGCCACCCGGGCAGGCCGTCATCAGCTTTTGACAATCGAGAAACATCACCACGCTATCGGTTACGGAAAAAACCGATACAGACAGCGTTTTGAGATTAGAACAGGCAAACGCCTCAGCAAACAGACTGCTCTCGCCAAGCTGTGCCAGAATTGTGCGGCTGCCTGTCACATCCTCCTGCACCACCTGCACGCGCCCCGAAAGCACCACGCCGACATCGCGCGCCTCTTCGCCCGCCAGCAAAATTGCTTCATTACGCGCATAGCTTTTTTTGCGCGCGTCAAGACAGCCGAACAATTTTTCCATGTCGGCGTCGCTCACCCCGTCAAATAACGGCGTTTTTTTTAATATTTGATAGTAATAATTCATTCACGTCTCCGTTTTGTTGTAAAAACAACAGACTTTCTCGTCTTGATGGGCTAAAGTATGAGTATACCAAATGAAAATAAAAACGAAACATTACGAAAGGGAATGAAAAAATGAAACGTAAAATAATTGAAATAAATGAAGAGAAATGCAATGGCTGCGGCCTTTGCGCAAATGCCTGCCATGAGGGCGCGATTACTATGATCGATGGAAAGGCGAAACTGATCCGTGATGATTACTGCGACGGGCTGGGGAACTGCCTGCCTGTCTGCCCCACCGGAGCAATCACCTTTGTGGAGCGCGAAGCCGCGGCTTACGACGAAGAGGCTGTCAAGGCACGGATGTCAGCCGCTCATGCCCATGCTCCGCACGCGGGCGGCTGCCCCGGCAGCATGGCAAAAGCGCTTCAGCGCCGTCCGGAATTTGAATCCCCCGCCGCTCCCGCTGTTCCCACGGAAAGCGAACTGATGCAGTGGCCGGTCCAGCTCAAGCTGGTGCCGGTGAATGCCCCCTATTTTGACGGGGCAAACCTGCTGGTCGCCGCGGACTGCACCGCTTTCTCCTACGCCGATTTCCACCGCAGATTTATCAAAAATCACATCACGCTGATCGGCTGCCCTAAGCTGGACGAGGGCGATTACAGCGAAAAACTGACCGCCATTCTGAAAAATAACAACATTAAAAGCGTAAAGGTCGTCCGCATGGAAGTCCCCTGCTGCGGCGGCATCCAGAACGCGGTGATTGAGGCACTGAAAAATTCCGGCAAAATGATTCCGTGGCAGGTTGTGGTAATCTCCACCGACGGCAGAATCATCAGCGAATAACCACACGTTTCAGATATCCGTGCTCTCTCTCCTGCAGCTCACGGAAAAAGGCAAAAATCTGGGAAGCGGCAGAAAAAGCCATATAAATACAGTTTAGCAACTTTGCAAGCAAAGTGCAAGTGTTGGAAAGTCTGTGATTTTGAACTTCCCTCTTATCATAAACAGGCGGCGTGCCATATGGCACGCCGCCTGTTTATTAATCTATTGGGAGAAATAATCAGCCTTTCACACTTCCCAGCGCAACGCCCCGCACAATATATTTGGATAAAAGTAAATAGACCACAACCACCGGCACAATTGCGATAAAAATCATGATATAAACTTTTCCCATATCGAACTTTAGGAAATCCGCACTGCGCATCTGCGCAATCAGAATCGGAAGCGTTTTTTTCTGCTGGGAATTTAGCAGCAGCGCCGGCAGAAAGTAGTTGTTCCACGCGGTGACAAAGGTAAAAATCGCCTGCACCGCGATGGCCGGCTTCATGATCGGTATTACAATATGATTAAAAGTATGGAACTCGTTGGAGCCGTCAATGCGAGCCGCCTCCACGATTTCAATTGGCAGCGCGCTCTCCATATACTGCTTCATAAAGAAAAACACGATCGGCGAAGCGATAAACGGCACAGTCAGCGGAATAAATGAGTCCCTCAGTCCAACAGCGGTCATGAATTTGACGAATCCGAGTGCGGACACCTGAGTCGGCACGAGCATCACCATCATGATAAACGCGAACGCGGCTTTCCGAAACCGAAAACGATATGCATGGATGCCGTACGCAGTCATCGCCGAAAAATAGGTGCTTAACGCCGCGACACCGGAGGAAACCAGTATGCTGTTTTTAATACCGGAAAGAACCGGGAGGTTTTTATCATGAAAAATGTTCTTAACATTGATCCAAAAAGATCTGCCCGGCAATGCGGAGAAGCCCTTCTGGATGTCGGGATGTGACCTCGTCGAGTTGATAAACAGAATATAAAAAGAAAACAGACAAAGAGCGGTAACCAGGATTAAGATCAGGTAGCAAAAGAAACGTTGGGCGGCAATCGGGTTTTTTTTACTTTTATTCATTTTTTTTGTGCTCATGATTTGCCGCCCCCTTCCCCAAAGGTTTTCTTACGCATTGTGAGAAAAACAATCCCGCTAAGCACACCCGTAATCAAAAACAGCAGAACGGATACGGCGCCGGCCATGCCGAAGTTTTCGCTGAACAGATGCTTGTTCAGATACATCACCAGCGTCATGCTGCTTCTGTTTGGGTTGCCCTGCCCGTTGGTGAGAATCTGCGGAACGTCGAATAGCTGAACTCCGCCGATCAATGACGTAATAAACACATAAATGAAGATCGGCCTAATCAACGGCACCGTAATCTTCCAAAATGACTGGGAGGATTTCGCTCCGTCAATATCGGCGGCTTCATACAGAGAAGTATCCACACCCATAATTGCCGCCATCAGGAGGATGGTCGTGTTGCCAAACCACATCAGAAAGTTCATCAGCGCGATCAATCCCCGCGTAGCCCACAGATTTGACAAAAACCGCACCGGCTCCGCCATGCCCAGGCTTAACAAAATGCTGTTTACCGGGCCCGCATCGGAGAACAACGTGTAGAACAGCATGGAAAACGCCGTTGCCATAATGAGGTTCGGCAGATAGATGACGGTTTTGAAAAACCCCAGTCCCTTCAACCGCAGCCGCAGGTCGGTGAACCAAGCAGCCAGCAGCAGCGACAGCGCAATCTGCGGAATAAAACACATCAGCCAAATAATGACGGTGTTTTTAAAGTATTTTGACAGGTCGCCCTGCGTCAAAACAGTTTTAAAGTTTTCCAGGCCCACAAAATTTGGCCCCACCTGGTTCAACCCGTTCATATAATTTTCAAACAGGCTGTTATAGAACGTGGAAAGCAGCGGATAGAGCGAAAATAGCGCGTATGCAAGGAAAAAGGGCGCGATAAATAAATAGCCCCATTTGGCATAGCTGACCGATTTTTTCTGAATCTTTTTTTGTTTGGAAACTAGTTTTTTAACGCTGGTAGCGGCAGGCATTTGATCACCCCGATATGTATTTGCTGTGGCAGTTTTGATTTTGGACTTCATCAGCCAATGGAAGAAACGCGGGGCGGGAGGCTCCCGCCCCGCGTTCTATCTGCTGGTTTGCCTTTGGTGGTGCAGGCAAATCAAGCGGGTATTTTCAGATTCGGATATTTTTCGATTGAAGCGGTATAGAAGTTGTCAAGCGCTTCTTCTTCCGTGACGCTGCCGTCATAGAAATCATCGAAGGATTTGTAGAACGCTTCGTTCAGGCCCTGGTCATACGGAGAAATCTTACTCATGTCAATGTTGGGGGCCGCTTTCGCAAACAGGGCAATATGATTCTGCCCGCCCAGAAATGCGGATTGATAATCGCTGTTTGCAATCTCGTTCATTGCGGTCTGATTATTAGTGTAATCCTCGGTATCCTCTGTAATCTTCTTCATGGTAACAGGATCGCAGGTAAGCGTCTTCATCAGGTCGCGAACGATGTCGACGTTATCGGTGCCGGCCGTAGCGCAGATCCAGGTGCCGCCCCAGTAATAATTCTGTGGGCCTTCGCAGACGGCATAGTCGCCGAAAACACCGTTTCCTACTGCCTTTTCGCCGCCTTCAGCAAGCGGTTTGGCAAGCGAGTTGCCCAGCAGGGTGAAATTGATTCCCCATGTGGAATAGAAGAAGCCAAATACCTTTCCTTCCGGGCCCTGATCGGCGTTCCATTCGGGCGCCCAAAGTTTGGTCTTGTTGTTATAGCCTTTTTGGGTATATTCTTTGGTCTGCTCAACCCACTTCATAATGTTGGGGTCGATGCGGATGGTATCGGTTTCGTCAACCCAAGGCGCGGAGACGTTGTTTGAGAAGGTGCGGTAAGAATCCTCGTAGCCGGACAACATCTTGTAGCCTTTTTCGTTCATCTTCACCGCGACCGCATTGAATTTGTCCCAGTCGCTGACCTGCTTCTGGACTTCAACAGGGTCATCCGTGCCGAGGACATCCTTTGCAATTGAGCGGCGGTAAGCCATCAGACCCGGAGTCGCCTGCCAGGTGACCGCTTTCAGCTTGCCGTTGCTGTCTGTCGCAATTTCCTGCGTATATTTATACTGGTCTTTCAGATCGGCGTCGGTCAGCCCCACATCCCCCCGAACATCCAGCGAGTAGTTGGAATTGACATATTTGAGCGCATAGTCGGCCTCAATCAGGAAGATATCGATTTTATCGGCGGTGGACTCCTGATTTTTCAGGTCGGTATCCAGCTTGTTTTGGTACGCGTTGTCGTCGCTCGGGGTAATCACCCAGTCGACGCTGACATCCGCCGGCAGCTTATCCTTGAAATAAGCATTGAACCTGTCCTGAAACTCGGTGTTCCAGCAGTAGATGCGCAGGACTTTCTCGGAGCTTCCTGTTACTGCGGGTGCATCAGATGATGCCGCAGAGGCATCGGGAGCTGCCTGAGACTCCGGCTGAGCAGGCTTAGAGCCGCCGCAGGCGGAAACAGACGCGGTAATCAGCAAGGCCAGACCGCAGGAAATCATTTTTTGTAAGGTACGCATGGATTTTCCTCCTTTTTCATTCTGCTAATCAGTTTGTTGTATCGGGAATCGGGCTGCCGATATTGGGCACAAAATCATAGTGTTTTCACAGAGCCGCCCTCGAGAAGCTCCCCCTCTACCAATACCTGGCGCGGAAGCGCCGTCTTGGGATGCTCGATCATCTCGACCAGCCGCTCGACTGCTTCCCTGCCAAGCCCGACGGTATCCTGCCGGAGAGTGGTCAGCTTCGGGCGCAGCACCTGAGAAAGGTAGATGCCGTCGTAGCCGGTTACACTAATGTCATTCGGAACATGAAGCCCCGCCTTTTCAATCTCGTTCATACCGCCGATAAAGGAAAAGTCGTCGGGATACATAATGCAGGTGGGCCGGTCCGCCAGCGCCAGCAGCTCTCGCGTTGCGCGCCCGCTTGACCGGGGATCATGGTAAAACGCCTGCCGGACATAGGATTCGGGCACGTCGATTTCCAGCTCTTCGCAGGTTCTGTAAAAGCTGGCCATACGTTTTTGTGTAACGGCGGTGTTCTCTCCGTGGATAAACGCAATTTTTCGGTGGCCGCACTGGTGAATATAAAGCACGAGATCGCGAACACCCTTGATGTTATCGGAGAGAATTGCAGTACGGCTGTTGAAAACATGATCGATGGTAACCACCGGTATATCGCTTTCCACCAGTTCCAGAAAGCCGGGGTCTTTAAAATCAATGCTGGCGGTCACCACGCCGTCACATCCGCGGTATCGGCAGTGCTCATAGTAACTCATCGGGCGCTGGCCGATATTCTGGCTGATGAAGGTGATATCATATCCCAGCCGCTCCGCCTCCACCTTGACACTGTCCAACACGGTGGAAAAATACTCATGCCGCAGGCCGCTGTGCGTTTTATCAATAAACAGCACCCCAATGTTGTAGGTTCGGTTGGTTTTGAGTGCGCGTGCAGCCGAATTGGGAAGATAGCCCATCTCATGTGCCATCTGGCAGACACGCATCCGGGTTTCCTGGCTGATATCCCGGTGACCGTTAAGCGATTTGCTGACCGTGGCCGCAGATACATTGCAGCGAGCCGCGATATCTTTGATGGATACCATATTTCTCTCCTCCGCATATAGTAATCGTTTTCTTGCCCTATCATATCATTTTTACGTTGTGGAGGCAAAAATATAACTTAATCGTTTTCGTGATTAGATTATAATTTATTTGCACAACAAAGTCAATAGACATCTTCCGTTTTTAGTTTATTAGCACTAATTATGTGGAGCTTTTACAAGTCTAGTTTGTCCTTTCTATCTATTTAAGCATATTTTCGCTGTGACTTTCGCCAAAATTTCGATTTTTTCGCGCGCTTCCATTTTCTCTGAAGTCGTTTTTTAACGGAGGCATGTCCGCATTATTTCCCATTATAAAGGAATTTTTTTACCCTATTGCATTTTACATAGAAATATTGTAAAGTAAAAGCAATTACTTAATCGTTTTCTGAATTTAAGTTTTTTTAATAATCCGCCGTCGGCTTCTGCCAGCGGCAGAATGGAGGCCGCTTATTATGAAATATGGGGCTTTTGACGACAAAGCGCGGGAATATTGTATCAACACCCCCGCAACACCGCTTCCATGGATCAACTATCTGGGCAACGACGGCTTTTTCAGCCTGATCTCCAATACCGGCGGCGGATACAGCTTTTTCCGCGATGCAAAGCTGCGGCGTATTACCCGCTATCGTTATAACAGCGCGTGCCCCGACGACGGCGGGCGCCGGTATTACATACGCGAGGACGGTGAACTCTGGAATCCCGGCTTTCTTCCCTGCCGCACCCCGCTTGACCGCTATCAGTGCCGTCACGGGATGGGATATACCATATTGGAGGGCGAAAAAAACGGTCTGTCCGCTGCGCTCACCTGCTTTGTACCGCTGAACGAAACCTGCGAAATCAACAGGCTGACGCTGTGTAACCACACCGACGCGCCGAAACGTATTCAGCTGTTCAGCGCCGTTGAGTGGTGTCTCTGGAACGCCGTGGATGACGCCCAGAATTTTCAGCGCAACTATAATACCGGTGAAGTGGAAATCGACGGTTCCGTCCTCTATCACAAAACCGAATATCGTGAGCGGCGCAATCACTATGCGTTTTTCAGCGTTAACGCTCCGGTCTCGGGGTTTGACACCGACCGCGAGACGTTCCTCGGCCGGTTCGGCGGATGGGACTCCCCCGCCGCAGTTGTCGAAGGCAGAAGCCGAAACAGTGTTGCCAGCGGATGGTCACCAATTGCCAGCCACTGCATCGAGCTGACCCTCGCGCCAGGCGAATCCAAAACCCTTTTGTTTATGCTGGGCTACTGTGAAAATTCGCAAGACAATAAATGGGAACAGCAAAATGTCATCAACAAAGCGCCCGCACGCGCCCTCATCTCCCGCTTTTCCACTGAGAAACAGGCGCAGGAGGCTCTGGACGCTCTGAAAGACTACTGGGACAGCCTGCTCGGGCGGTTTCAGATAGAGAGCGGGGACGGTCGCCTTGACCGGATGGTAAACATCTGGAACCAGTACCAGTGCATGGTCACGTTTAACCTTAGCCGCAGCGCCAGCTATTTCGAGAGCGGGATGGGGCGCGGCATGGGGTTTCGCGACAGCTGTCAGGATCTGCTGGGCTTTGTCCACCTGGTTCCCGACCGCGCGCGCCAGCGGATTCTCGATATCGCCTCCATCCAGTTCGAGAATGGCAGCACCTGGCACCAATACCAGCCGCTAACCCGCCGCGGAAACGCCGACGCGGGAACCGGTTTCAACGATGACCCGCTCTGGCTGATCGCTTGCGCCGCCGCGTATCTTCGTGAGACCGGCGACAGTTCGATTTTGCGGGAACAGGTGCCGTTTGACAGCAACCCCGACCACACCCAGTCGCTGTTTGAGCATTTGCGGTGCAGCTTCCGGTATATCCTGACCAATCTTGGGCCTCACGGGCTTCCGCTCATTGGGCGCGCGGACTGGAACGACTGCCTGAATTTGAACTGTTTTTCCAGCGAACCGGGCGAAAGCTTTCAGACCTGCGCCAATTTTGAGAGCGGAAAAGCTGAAAGCGTGTTTATCGCGGCGATGGTTGTCAAATACGGACGTGAATATGCGGAAGTCTGCCGCCGCTGGGGCAGCGCTGAGGAAGCCGAAAAGGCCGTTCATGCCGCGGATGATATGGAACAGGCCGTCCTGCGCAGCGGCTGGGACGGGGAATGGTTCCTGCGCGCATATGACGCGTTCGGCGGCAAAGTGGGCAGCCGGGAATGTGAGGAAGGGCAGATCTATATTGAGCCGCAGGGGTTCTGCGTTCTTGCGGGCATCGGGCAGAAAAATGGCTATGCCAAAACTGCGCTGGAGAGTGTAAAAAAGCGGCTCACGACGAAGTTCGGCACCTGTTTGCTCACACCCTGCTACACCTCCTATCACAAGGAGCTGGGCGAAATCAGCAGCTATCCGCCCGGATTTAAGGAAAACGGCGGGATCTTCTGCCATAACAATCCCTGGGTCAGCATTGCCGAAACAGTCGCCGGAGACCCGGAAGAAGCGTTTGAGATTTACCGGCGCACCTGCCCCGCCTATCTGGAAGAAATCAGCGATATCCACCGCACCGAGCCGTATGTTTACAGCCAGATGATTGCCGGCGTGGAATCTCCGCGCTTCGGTGAGGCGAAAAACAGCTGGCTCACCGGCACCGCCGCGTGGACATTTGTAAATGTGAGCCAATACATTCTTGGCATACGCCCTGGCTATGACGGGCTGGAGCTTTGGCCCTGCCTGCCCGCTTTCCTGCCCGGCTATCGCGCGGTCAGGCTGTTCCGCGGCGTGGAATACCGCATCAGCGTAACGCGTACCGGCGAATTTTCACTCCGGGCGGACGGCCAGCCGGTGGAAGGGCATCTGATTCCCTGCGCGCCCGGCAAATCTGTCCGCGAAATTGAGGTTACAATTTAAGGGGGCGCAGCTTGCATGGGATTTCGCAAGGGATTTCTCTGGGGCGCGGCGAGCTCCGCCTATCAGACAGAGGGCGGCTGGAACGCCGACGGCAAAGGCCCCGGCATCTGGGACACCTTTTGCCACACGCCCGGACATATTGCCCGCGGAGAAACCGGCGACACCGCCTGTGACGGGTGCCGCCGGATGGCGGAAGATGTCGCCCTCCTGCGGGAATTGGGGTTTACCGCCTATCGGTTTTCCATCAGCTGGCCGCGCATTTTTCCGGAAGGACGCGGTTATGTGAATCAAAAGGGGCTTGCTTATTACGATAAGCTGGTTGATCTGCTGCTGGAAAATGGAATCATTCCGTTCGTCACGCTTTACCATTGGGACCTTCCCGAAAGCCTAGAGCGGGAGGGCGGCTGGCAGAGCGGCCGCACGGCGGAGGCGTTCGCTGAATATGCGGCGTTGATTGCAAGGCATTTTGATGGCAGAGTGCGCCATTATACTACGCTCAACGAGCCGCAGTGTTTCCTCTGCCTCGGATACGGCGAAGGCATCCATGCGCCGGGGCTTAGGCTGGATACGACCGAGCTGCTGGGCTGTGCCCGCAACATCTTGCTTGCCGGGGGGCTTGCGGCACGCGCCCTGCGAGAAAACAGCGCGGCGCCGCTCCAAATCGGCATTTCCTCTACCGGCAGGCTCTGTTATCCTGTGCGGGATACTGCGCCGGGACGCGCCGCGGCCTGCCGTTCCACGTTTGCTTTGGCGGAGAATGACTGGATGTTCACCCACAGCTGGTTTCTAGACGCGGCAATTCTGGGACATTATCAGCCGGAAGCGCCCGCTATCCTGCGGAATTTTGCCGAAGGGATTCCGCAGGCTGCATGGACTATGATTCGGCAGCTGCTCGACTTTTTGGGTGTCAATGTCTATCACGGAACCCCTGTGGACGAAACGGGAACAGCCGTTCCGAAACACCCGGGATTTCCGCGCACCGCGCTGAAATGGCCGGTAACTCCGGAAGTTTTGTATTACGGAAGCCGGTTTCTTTACGACCGGTACAGGCTGCCGCTTTATATTACAGAGAACGGCCAGTCCTGCAACGACCGGATTTTTCTGGACGGGCAAATCCACGACCCCGACCGCATTGACTTCCTGCACCGATATCTGCTGTCGCTGCGAAACGCGGCGGAGGAAGGAGTTCCGGTGCTCGGTTATTTCCACTGGAGCTTCACCGACAATTTTGAGTGGCACAGCGGGTATGACGAGCGGATGGGGCTGGTCTATATTGATTATCCGACCGGACGGCGGATTCCCAAAGATTCCGCTCGCTGGTACGCGCAAACCGTGCGGGAAAACGGCGCCCTGCTGTGAGCGCCGCCCACGCGGTTTTTTTCTATTTTGGCGGCATGCCTCCTTGTTTTCGGCAAGCCGCGGCTTTTCTTCTGTTTCGGGCTGTGCTATACTGATGTCAACAGGTTTAGGGCGTACCGGGTTCCGGTAACCCTCAGCCCGCTGTTTGTCGTCCCCTTCGCGTTCTGTTTTGCGGTGACGCTGGGCATCTTTTGGGAAATTGCGGAAAACCTACACCTTCCCCGCGGCGGGCAGGACGCCTGAAAAACAGTTTACAAGCGGGCTGTGTCTTGCTATAATAAAACTTATTATCCACTTTATCGCATCACATCAATAAGAAGCGCGGCTTCATCAGAGATACAGGAAGGAAGAAAACCGCATGGAAAAAATTAAAATGACCACGCCCTTGGTAGAAATGGACGGCGACGAGATGACCCGCATCATCTGGCAGATGATTAAGGACGACCTCCTCTCCCCGTTCTTGGAGCTCAACTGTGAATATTACGATCTCGGCCTGCCCGAGCGGGATAAGACAGCCGACCAAGTCACCTATGACGCCGCAATTGCCATTCAAAAATATGGTGTCGGCGTAAAGTGCGCCACTATCACCCCGAACCAGCAGCGTATGAGCGAATACAACCTGCATGAAATGTGGAAAAGCCCCAATGGCACCATCCGCGCTGTCTTGGACGGTACGGTGTTCCGCGCCCCCATTCTTGTAGACAACATCAAGCCGGTCGTTCGCAACTGGACCAAGCCGATTACGATTGCCCGCCATGCCTATGGCGACATTTACAAGAGCACCGAATACCGCGTGCCCGAAAAGGGCCGGGCAGAGCTGGTTTTCACCGCCGAAGACGGCAGAGAGACCTTCCGTGAAACGATTTACGACTTTGAATGTCCCGGCGTTTTGCAGGGGCAGTACAATAAAGACAGTTCCATCCGCTCCTTCGCAAACGCTTGCTTCCAGTATGCGCTGGACACCAAGCAGGATCTGTGGTTCGCCACCAAAGACACCATCTCCAAGAAATACGACCATACTTTCAAGGACCTTTTTGCGGAAATCTTTGAGGAAAGCTACCGCGCCAAATTTGAGGCTGCGGGCATTGAATATTTCTATACGCTGATCGACGACGCGGTTGCGCGCGTCATCCGCAGCGAGGGCGGATTTATCTGGGCCTGCAAAAACTATGACGGCGATGTGATGAGCGACATGGTCTCCACCGCATTCGGTTCGCTCGCGATGATGACCAGCGTGCTGGTCAGCCCCGACGGCTGCTATGAATATGAGGCGGCCCACGGCACAGTTACCCGCCATTATTACAAGCACCTGAAAGGGGAAGAAACGTCCACCAACGCGATGGCAACCATTTTCGCATGGTCGGGCGCGCTGCGCCGCCGCGGCGAACTGGATAGCAGCACGGCGCTTGTCGATTTTGCGGACAAGCTGGAGCAAGCCTCTCTGCAAACCATCAACGAGGGAACCATGACCAAGGATTTGGCCGGACTTTGGGAGGGCAGCGTCCCCAAGGTGGTCAATACCGGAGATTTCATCAAGGAAATCCGCGTGCGGCTTGAAAAATTGCTGTAAAAGGAGATCGATTTTATCAAAAAGCAGATGTTCGCTAATTTACCACGCAGTCAAAAATTTTATTTTGTCATCGTAATCGCTTTAAGCATTTTGGCGCTCACTTTAGTCGCCTTGGGCTTATTGAAGATTTTTCCAATCCGCACGACGAATATCATCTTGATGCCATTGATGGGCTGTATCATGATATTCGATGGATTGTTTCATCTTAATCGGAGCAAAAAGGTCTCCTATCTGCTATTTGGCTGCGCTGCTTTTATCTGGATTACGTTTCTTTCCGTTCTGTTTCTGCTTATTTTAATGAAGTAGAAATAACTAGAAATGCCCGCCGTTTGATCGGCGGGCATTGTGCAATAGTAACTGTTAGTCCAGAGAATTTTTCCATTCACGGAAATCATCGTATTCGACGGCTTTGTCCAAAATCGTGCCATCCATTTTAATCTCAATGATGCGGTTGGCAATCGTCTGGATGAACTGGTGATCCTGCGAGGAGAACAGCATGTTCCCCGGAAAATCGATCAGGCCGTTATTCACAGCTGTGATGGATTCCAAATCCAGATGGTTGGTCGGCTGGTCAAGCATCAGCACATTCGCGCCAGAAAGCATCATGCGGGAAAGCATGCAGCGCACCTTTTCACCGCCGCTGAGCACCTTCACCGGCTTATAAACGTCGTCGCCGGAGAACAACATCCGCCCGAGGAACCCGCGCATAAAGGTTTCGGTATCATCCGGGGAATACTGGGCGAACCATTGAATCATCGTCAGGTCGTTATTGTTGAAATAGGAGCTGTTGTCCTTGGGGAAATAGCTCTGTGAGGTGGTCATGCCCCATTTAAAGCCGCCCTCGTCCGGCTCGAGTTCCCCCGCCAGAATGCGGAACAGCGCGGTCTGTGCCTGCTCGTTTTCTCCGACAAATGCAATTTTGTCGTTCTTGTTGACACGGAACGACACATGATCGAGCACCTTGACCCCGTCGATGGTTTTTGAGATATCGGTGACCTCCAGAATGTCCTTGCCAACCTCGCGGTCAGGCTTAAAGCCCACCCACGGGTAGCGCCGGGAGGACGCGGGCATCTCGTCAACCGTCAGTTTGTCCAGCAGCTTTCTGCGGCTGGTCGCCTGTTTCGATTTGGATTTATTGGCTGAAAAGCGTGTGATAAACGCCTGCAGGTCCTTGACCTGATCCTCGCGTTTGCGCGTCTGATCCTTCATGATCTGCTGCATCACCTTGCTCGATTCATACCAGAAATCATAGTTGCCCACATACATGCGCACCTGATTGAAGTCAATATCAACAATATGGGTGCAGATGGTGTTGAGGAAATGACGGTCATGGGAGACCACAATGACTGTGCCGGGGAAATCGAGCAGGAAATCCTCCAACCAGTCAATGGATTTGATGTCGAGGTTATTGGTCGGCTCGTCGAGCAGAAGGATGTCCGGCTGCCCGAACAGCGCCTGTGCGAGAAGAACTTTCACCTTTTCACCGCCCTTGAGGTCGCTCATCAGCAGTTCGTTCTGCTCGGGCGCAAGCCCAAGCCCCTGCAAAAGGCGGGCGGCATCGGTTTCCGCGTCCCAGCCGTTCATTTCGGCGAACTCGCCCTCCAGCTCCGCCGCGCGCGCGCCGTCCTCTTCGGAAAAGTCCGGCTTTTCATAAAGCGCGTCCTTCTCTTTCATCACCTCAAAAAGCCGGGGGTTTCCCAGCATGACCGTGTCGAGCGCACGAAGTTCGTCATGCTGGAACTGGTCCTGCTTGAGCACCGACATGCGGCACGTCTTGGGAATGGAAATTTCCCCTGTGGTGGGGTCCAGTTCGCCCGAGAGAATGCGCAGAAAGGTGGATTTTCCCGCTCCGTTGGCGCCGATGACGCCATAGCAGTTTCCGGGGTTGAATTTGAGATCGGCGCCGGCAAACAGCTTGACGCCTCCAAACATCAGGCTGACATTGGATACTGTAATCATAGTTCCTCCATTTATCTAAACTTACAAAAAATATTTGTTTGATTTGTCACATTTTCCAGTATAACATAGATTCCAATTTCGTCAATAAAATCTGCGAGGATTGTTCGAAAAATGCCTGTTTTTCTTTACTTGCGGGCCAAAAAACGAGTATACTATAGTTGTATCTTTCAAGAAGTGGGGCGTTCTTATGAATATCTTGGTAGTCGGCTGCGGCAAGGTGGGCTCCCGTCTGAGCAATGTGCTTTCCAAAATGGGGCACGATGTTTCCGTGGTCGATCCCGACCCTGCGCAGTTCTCCAATTTGGCGAGTGATTTTACAGGGTATACCGTTTCCGGCGTCCCGATTGACCAGGATGTTCTGAAACGCGCGGGCATCGCGGGCTGCGATGCTTTGACCGCCGTGACAACCGACGACAACATGAATATTATGGTCTGCCAGATCGCAAGCGAGGTCTACAAAATTCCCCGTGTGCTTGCCCGTATTTATGACCCGCAGCGCAGCAATGTCTTTTCTCAGTTTGGCCTGCATACCGTCTGCCCCACCAATCTGTCTGTGGATGCAATGTACTCCATGCTTACGGGACGTGACCAGGTGAAAAGCCTGTATCTTGACTCTGCCACCGTCTCGTTTGAAACGGTAAAGCCTTCCCCGAAACAGATCGGCATGCCTGTGTCAAAGCTGATTCCGGACAACTCCTCAAAATTGGTTCTGTTCGGGGTGCTGCATCAGGACGGCAACCTGGAACTGGCCTATCCGGGGATGAAGGAGCCGGTCGGGCCGGAAGACCGCCTGCTGATGGCGAAGGTAATCGACTAGCAAAGGAGGCGACCGATTCATGAAAGTGATTGTAGTGGGCGGCGGAAAGGTCGGCTATTACCTGACAAAGACCCTTTTGGAGCACGGGCACAAGCCCCATCTGATTGAAAAGGAACGGAATACCTGCGCCCGTGCCGCGAACGACCTTGATGTGCCGGTCATCTGCGGAGACGGCAGCACCATTGATGTGCTGGAAAGTGCCGAGACACACGACGCAGACGCACTGATTGCCGTCACCGGGCGCGACCAGGATAACCTCATCGCCTGTCAGCTTGCAAAGCAGCTGTTTCATGTGGGGCGCACGGTGGCGCGCATCAACAACCCGAAGAACGCCGCTGTGATGAAGCAGCTTGGCGTGGATATTCCCGTTTCTTCCACTGACAATATTGCGCGGCTGCTGGAGCGCGAGGTCGACAGCGCCTCCATCAAACAGCTGATGTCGCTCAACCGCGGAGAGACCTCTTTGTGTGAGCTGGTGGTTCCTTCGCAATACAAGCTAGACGGTGTGCGGCTTTGTGAGCTGCGGCTGCCGGAAGAGTCGATTATTGTTTCCATTACCCGCGACGGCAGGCTGATTATTCCGCGGGGAAACACCCAAATTTTCAGCTGCGACAAAGTTCTGGTCATCTGCCACAACAAGGTGGTGCATGAATTATCGCGGAAAATCGGTCTGGAACCCGGCAGGATTGGGGAGTAACCCCCCGACATGCGCGGAAATTGATCTTGTAAGCGACATAATGCGGGAGGTATCCGTTTGCACGGATGCCTCCCGTTTTACGTCAGCTTTCTTTTTTGCGGCAGATGGATTCTCCTTCGGTTGCCTGTTCTTCGCATTATGTCAAATCCAGTTCGTTGATATAGCATACAATCTCGCGATCGGTAATATCTATTACTCCATAGCTCGGCTTGACCCCGCGCGGCATCCCGAGACTGCCCGGATTCAAGATATGGACGCCGTCGTGGTAGTCCGCAAGCGGGACATGGGTGTGTCCGAACAGGATGACATTTGCTTGAACTTCCGCGCCAGCGCGGTATAGATCATCCAATTCGTATTTTACATTATACATATGACCGTGCGTATAGAATATTTTTGCAATCCCGCAGGAAAAGCACCCCGCCAGCGACGCGTTGGTGCCGAAATCACAGTTGCCCCGTGCACTGAGAAATCTGCATTCCGGATAGATGCTTTCCACCTGTTCCAACTCGACGGCGCCGTCGCCCAGATGAATAAAAAGATCTGCCGTTGCGCGGTATTTTTCCACCAGCGTATGCAGCGCATAAAAATCCCTGTGGGTATCCGATGTTACGATAATCCGCATAAAATTTGAAACCTTTCGGCTTAGATTCGACAGCCGCGCTGTCACACAATGGAGAATATCTGCTAATAATATATCATACAATGGAATGAATGAAAACAGGCGGTGACAAACTTGAATCATAATTCTAATTTCTCTGAGAATCAGCTGGACGCCCTGATCAGGCTGGCGGGCAAAAAGATGGGAACCGACCCGCAAAAGCTCAAGCAGCAGATGGAAAACGGCCAGATGGACGGTATTTTGAAAAATCTGAACGCGAATCAACAGGCACAGTTTCAAAATCTGGTGAACAACCCGGCAGCGATCCAGCAGCTGATGGAAAACCCAAATATGCAGGCTCTGCTGAAAAACCTGATGGGCGGCAAATAAACGTGGGGCAATGGAGGGATTACAATGGATGACTTAAATTCGACGCTGGGTGCAATTTTGAGCGACCCGAGCAAAATGGCTCAGCTTCGCGCCGTTGCGGAGTCACTGGGTCTGAACCCTGGCGGGGGTGCCCCGTCTCCCCCTCCGCAGCAGACGACTGCTCCCGCAGGCGTCGGAAACTCTGGCAATTCAAACAGCAATGGCGGTATTGATGCCTCCGCCATTGCCTCCATTCTTCAGAATTTTCAAAATGCGGGCAATTCCGGAGCGGGGGGCGACACGTCTTCCTCCGCAAACCCACAGATCAATCTAGGGGGGATTGCAAAGATTACGGAGCTTCTTTCCACGTTTAATCAAACCGATAAAAACGTTGAGTTGCTGCGCACCTTGAAGCCGCACTTTTCCGCAACCCGCGCCAGCCGCATCGACGACGCGGTGCGCATTATGCAGCTTCTGAAAGCCTGGCCCGCACTGCGTGACAGCGGCCTTCTCAGCGGCCTTGGAAATCTAGGAAACCTTGGCAGTCTTGGCAATCTCGGCAATCTTGGCAATCTTGGCAATCTTGGCAATCTGTTTGGGGGTGGCAGACGATGATGCGATGGAACAGCACCAAGACCTATACGGAAGAGGACATCATGCGCATGCAGCAGGAGGCGGTCAGCCGTGTCCATGAAATGCAGGAGCGCGCCCAGAATATGACCTATTACGATTATGAGTCTAAACCGGCAATCGGTGAACATCAGGACCGGCAGGTCATCGAGGCAGAATCCAGAATCGTACCGGTGGAGATGCCGCCTCTTTCTCAGGAGTCCTCCCCTGTCGTGCAGACAAATGGCGATCAATCTCACGGACTGCTGGATCATTTTAATCTCGATAGCGAATCCCTGCTCATTTTAGGGCTGATTTATCTGCTTTACAATGAAAAAGCGGACACCCCGCTTTTGATGGCGCTGGGATATCTTCTGCTCTGAGCAGTTCATTTTGGATATTACATACTTTTTTACAGGGCGGCTTTATAAAGCTGCCCTTTTTTGTATCTGGTCTGCCGGGCGACGTCCCTTGCCGCATCCGAAAGGGACAATCCTCCCCGCGTCAGCGATTTCACCATTTCCACCGCTTCCTCAAGCGTCGGCGGTATTTCCTCGGCGGGAGCGGCGCCTTCTATCACCAGTACGAACTCCCCCCTGGGAGCATTCTCCGTATACCACCGCACTGCTTCCGAAAGCGTGGTGCGGCGCACCTCCTCGTGAATCTTAGTCAGCTCCCGCGCCAGGGAAATGCGCCGGTCGCCGAATACGGCAAGCATATCCTGCAGCGTGGAAAGCAGCTTATGGGGAGCCTCATAAAAAATCAGGGTGCGTGTGTCGTTCTTCACCTGCTCCAGATGCTCAAACCGGCTGTTGCGCTTGACGCTCAGGAACCCCTCAAACGCAAACCGACTTGTGGAAAGCCCGGAGACCGCCAGCGCGGAGATTGCCGCGCTCGGCCCCGGTACAACCTCCACTGCCACGCCGCGTTCGGCGCAGAGCCGCACAAGATCTTCCCCCGGGTCGGAAATGCAGGGCATCCCCGCGTCGGTAATCACCGCGCAGGTTTCTCCCGCCTCCATACGCGCCACAATCTGTTCTCCGCGCTCGCGCAGGTTGTGTTCATAATAGCTGACAAGCGGCTTTTTGATGCCGAAATGGTTGAGCAGCTTGAGCGATACGCGCGTATCCTCCGCGGCAATAAAATCGCAGTCCTCAAGCGCGTGCACCGCGCGGGGCGACAGGTCGCCGAGATTTCCGATTGGCGTGCCGACGACAAATAACTTTCCCATGGCGTTCTCCTTACAGATTGTGTTCTTTCTGATAAATCCGCAGCAGCTCCCGCGAAAAGCCGCCTTCGCCCTCGATAATCAGCGGCGCGTCCACCTGCAAAAACGGTTTGCCTCCACGCCTGCCCTCCAGCAAAAACAGCCAGGGTGGTGTGTCGGGTTTCTGCTGGATGAACCGGAGCCGTTTGGGTTCCAGTTTCTCGTGCCGCATTGCGGCAATTACATCTACCAGCCGTTCGGGGCGCTGGCAAATGCATAGTTTTCCCCCGAATTTCAGCAGGTAACGGGCGGCCGCGCAGACATCTTCAATCGAGCACATGGTTTCGTGGCGGGCGATCTTGTCCGCGGCGGTCTCGCTCATAATACCGGTGCCCGCTGTTTTATAAGGTGGGTTGCAGGTTATCACATCCATAGCGCCGGCGGGCAGCCGGCCGCGCAGCTCCCGCAAGTCCGCATGGACAGGCACAATCCGCCCTTCGGGGATTCCGCCCTCCCGGAGCGTGACGGCAAGCTGATCGGCCGCCTTTTGCTGTAATTCCACCGCGTAGGCGATTTTCGGCGACGTTTCCTCCCTCCGAAACCACAGAACGGGGATAATCCCACATCCTGTCCCCAGATCACAGGCGATATCACGCCTGCGGGGCGCGGCAAAATCGGATAGCAGAAACGCATCGGTTCCGAATTTATGGTCAGGCGTCACACAAATTTTCAGCCGTTCGCCCAGCGGCTCAAACGTATATTCAAACATGCGGGCGCTCCTTCTGTTCAGGCTGGTACGGCGTTCCCCGCCGCGGGATACAAAGAGAAAGCCCCCGCTGCACAGCGAAGGCTTCAGGTTTTTCCATTCGGTCAGAAATTTATTCCGGCTTAATGGTCTCAACGGGGCAATCGGCAGCGCAGGCGCCGCATTCGATGCACACCGCAGGATCTATCTCGTATTTACCTTCGCCTTCAGAAATGGCGCTGACCGGACAGGTATCCTTGCAGTTTCCGCAAGAGATGCAGTCGTCATGAATGACATATGCCATAGGGAACACCTCCGTATTATATGTATTTACCCGACCGTTATCAGGCGGCCAGGCTATATCATATGCAGACACCTGCATATCATATGCAAAGAAAAATCAGCAGAATCATACAAGAAATGGTATCACAACCGCTTGCGGTTATGATACCATATGTGACTAAAAATTACAAGAAAAAGTTTGATCTGTCAGAGTTCGCCAGGGATTATTCGCCCTCTTTCCCCGCGTCGTCGGAAACTTCATAATTCTGGTTATCACGAAGAACCTTGACCTCTGATTTGTTATAATATTTAGCGGCCGCCTGATCTTTTTCCGGCGCCACTTTGAGCATTCCTGTGAGAAGGTTGACCTCGACCACTGTACCCCTGCCGTCCTTCGTGCGCACAAACGAACCCTGCCTCGGCGTGGTACGGAGCAGATCCTCATAAGCCTCCTGCTCATATTTGAGGCAGCACATCAGTCTGCCGCAGGTGCCGGAGATTTTGGTGGGGTTGAGGGACAGCCCCTGCTCTTTTGCCATTTTTATAGAGACCGGCTGAAACTCGCCCAAAAAAGTGGAGCAGCAGAACGGGCGTCCGCAGATGCCCAGCCCGCCCAGCATTTTCGCTTCGTCCCGAACACCGATCTGGCGCAGCTCAATCCGGGTGCGAAAAACCGAAGCCAAGTCCTTGACCAGCTCGCGGAAATCGACCCGACCGTCGGCGGTGAAATAGAATAATATTTTATTATTGTCAAAGGTGAATTCCACATCCACCAGCTTCATGCTCAGCTTGTGCTTTGCAATCTTTTCATTGCAGACGGCAAGCGCCTGCTTTTCTCGCGACGCGTTTTCCTCCACCTTTTTCAGGTCTTCGGGCGAGGCGATGCGGATCACTTTTTTCAGCGGTTTCACGATGCTCTCGTCATCCACATGACGATTTGCCATGGCGACCTCGCCACATTCCACCCCGCGGGTGGTTTCCACGATGACCTTTGCCCCCTTTTCTACCTGCATAGAATCGGGATCAAAGTAATATACTTTGCCTACGCTTTTGAATCGAACCCCTATAATTTCAGCCATCTTGTTCCTCCCTTGGATTGTTTCGGTTTCCCGCGACGTGATTTTATTAGGTAAGTATCCCCTTGACTTCTTCAACCATACATCCGCAGAGCAGCGGGATACTGACATTCCGTTCCACACGCAGCGCGGCCTGCGCAATGACATCCGAAGCTTGCAGCGCCTGCATCGCGGTGATGCGGTTCATCAGACGCATATCCGCCTCGCCGCTGCTGTAATGCGCCGTGGCAAGCTTTGCAAACGTCTCGCGAAGCAGGGTGAAAAGCTGCCGCAGCCCTTCCCTGTCCTTATCATAAGCCGCCAGCACCTTCAGCGCCTGATAACGGTCTCCAAACAGCAGCGCCTCCCGCAGCTTGCGGGTGTCCGCTGCTGCGCGAGAGGGTTTTGCCGTGCCGAGCAATTGCATCGCCTGCCCGATATTTCCACCAGCTCCGGCGGCGGCTGCCTCCCGTTCCGTTTCGGAACATCCCGGGGAGAGCCGCTCAAGCGCTCTTGCGCATTGCTCGACCGACGGAAATTCCAGCTCCATGGATACCACCCTCGAAAGGATCGTGGGAAGCATGCGTGAGCGGTTTTCGCACAGCAGAACGAAGCGCACATTTTCGGGCGGTTCCTCAATTAGTTTCAGCAGCGCGTTCTGCGCCGCGGCGTTCATGGTGTGGGCACGGTCTAGGATATAAACCTTGCAGCGACCTTCGTTCGGCCGCACATAGGCGTCCTGCCTGAGCTGCCGCACCAATTCAATCGGAAATTCCTTTTTCCCGTCTGGCACCGTATAAAAGCGCACATCGGGATGAATCTGTTTTTCCACTTTGACACAGTGGGAACAACTGCCGCAGGGCTTCGGTTCCCCTTCGCAAAGCGAGCTTTGCGCAATCAGGCTGGCGGCAGTCTTTTTGCCGATACCGGAAGGCCCCTCCAGCAGGATCGCATGCGGCAAACGCCCGCCAGCGCTGAGGTTGGCGAGCGTACCAGTAATTTTTGGGTTATAGTCAAATTGAATCATTAAAGTTTTTCAAACCGTTCCACATTCATCACAAAGACGGTTGCGCCGCCCACCTGAACCTCCACAGGGAAGGAGGTGTACATCCCGACGCCATAGGACGCCGACGACGGAACCATCTGGGTGCGTTTTTTCGAATACGTTCCGATGATTTCAATGACTTCTTCCACCTTGTCGTCATCGGTTCCGATAATAAACGTCGTATTGCCCGCCATCAGGAAGCCACCAGTTGTCGCAAGTTTCGTGACAAAAAATTTCGATTTGGTCAATTCCTTGGAAACCTTGGAACTGTCGTCGTTGGAAACGATTGCAAAGATGAGTTTCATAAGTAGCCCTCCTATGCCTTTCGTTAAGCCCATTTTACCACATCGGTTAGAAGATTTCCATAGTTTTTTGTTGGAATCCCTGCCGATGCCGAATTTCCGTTCACGCCATGACACTAACTTCCCGGATTCCAAACGCTTGAAGCGCCGCGGCGGTCTCCTCGTCGATGCGCTCTCCGCACATGACCACCGGAATTCCCGGCGGACAGGGCGAAGCTTCCCCCGCCGCAATTTTTCCGACGGAGTTTTCAACATCGACGGTTAACTGTGTGGAAAACGCGGCTTCGCGCACGCCCGCCGCCTTTACCGGCCGCGGCAGGCGCACGGGCTGCGGGGCGGATCGCTCCCGCGGTTCAAACGCGGCAATTGCTTCTGCAAGCCGCCGGTAATCCTCCTCGCGGTTTCGGTCGTTCGCCATCAGCACACAGGCGGTCGCGCTGATGTATTCCGGCTCGATGCCGTGTCTGCGCAGAGATGCTCCGAACGAAGCAGCATCCCAACCCGCCGCCGCGAACCCCAGCGTTAACTTTGCGGGGTCGTGCATTCCCTCCGGAAGAGCAATCCCCTTTGCCCTTGCCGCCGCCGACAGCTCTTCCAGTTGGCGGGCGGTATGAGAAAATCCGGCTCTTGCGCCGCTTTGCGCATATTGCAGGGCGGTTTCGCAGGAGAGCAGAATAGGATAACTCGGGCTGGTGGAGCCGAACATTGACATCAGGCGTTTCGCGTCCGCCTCATAGCGGCTGTCGCCAATCTGCAGCAGCGCCGCCCCGGTCATGGCGGGCATTGTTTTATGCAGACTGTCTGCACACAGGGCGGCGCCGCAGTCGATCGGATGCGGCGCGCCGTATCGCTCCGGCAGGAATCTCAAATGTGCGCCGTGGGCATTGTCCACCAGCAGAGGGACGTCAAACGCGCGGCAGATCTCTGCAGCGCCCGCAAGATCGCTCATGACGCCGAAATAATCGGGCGAAGTAAGATAGACCGCCGAAGCGTCCGGATGCTCCAAAAGCGCGGCTCGAATCGCTTCGGGTGTATAGCGCCCCTGATACCATTCCCCCGCACTTTCGTCCGGATAAATCCATATCGGGTCAAGCCCAAGCAGCGCCATTGTATTAATCGCGCTGCGATGAATATTGCGTCCGGCGATCAGCTTTTTTCCGACGCCGCAGGCAAGTGCCAGCATCGTCTGGATGCAGAGGGTCGCGCCGCCCGTAGAAAGCAGCGTTCGTTTTGCGCCATAGGCGTCTGCGAACGCCTCCTCCAGCTGAAGCAGGGGGCCTTGGGCCTGAAACAGGCTGTCAGCTCCCTCCACCTCTGTGATATCATAGGGCAGCAGTCCGGCAAATTCCGCTTCCCCGTGCCCCTTGTGCCCCGGCATATGGAACCGGGCGGCATCTCTTTCTATATAGGTGCGCACCGCGTCGCGCAGAGGGGTTTTCCTGTCTGTCATGGATTCAGCCCCGTCTCAGTTTCTTTTTGATGCCGCTCAGCTTTCCGTTCAGAGAGATCGCCCGGTTCACCATTTTTGCCTTCATCGGCTGATAGACATAGTCAAATTCGCCGGCAAGTTCGTCAATCTGGCCGTTGAAGCCGCGTTTGAACTGGTACAGCCCGTACATATGGCTGCCTTCCTCCAGATTTCCGGAGATGCCTTGAAAATCATAGAGTTCCGCCTTTGTTTCCACCGCCCAGCGAATCATCTCCCACTGCATGAGGTAATTCGGCATCACTTCACGGTGAATATTATCCGAAGCGCCATAGACATAGCAGACCTTGCCCGCATAGTTGGTGGTAATCGCGCCGCAGACCGGCTGGCTGCCGTAGAATCCCATGTATAGGCGAACATGCTCGCCCAGCGCTTCCAGCATGCGCTCAAAATAGTCCTTCGGGCGTGTTTGAAAGCCGTCGCGTTCCCCGGTGGTTTTCATGATCCGTTCAAATTCATCCAGGTATTCTGGCCCAACCGGTCGCACCTCCACCCCGCCGCGCATCGCGATGCGCACCTTGCGCCGCGTGCCCTGTGTCAGGTTGGCAAGCAGTTCCTCTTCGCTTCTGCCGTTTAAATACAGCCGGTAATTGAACCGCGCCTGAATCCCCTCGAAGCCTTCCGCCCCATAACTTTGGGTAAATCCTAGGCTTTCCGCGATCTTGATAAAATCAGTATCGGACAGCAACACGTCCGGATCCATCTTAAACGTATGGGCGTTATATTTTTTTGCCAGCTCATCCACACCCAGTTTCAGGTCGGCAAGCACCGCCATATCATGCAGGTCGCAGACCGGCCCGCGCGGTGCGTATAAAAAAGTGGTGCCGACCAGCGGAACCGGCTGAATCAGGACAGAAATGCCGCCTACAATTTTTCCGTCCTGACCGCGCGAAACAACCGCCTCAAAGTCCCAGTTGTTTTTCACCTTTTGCCAGTTGACGCTCTGGGTAAAACAGCCCTGCGGATGGCTGAGCACAAATAGTTCATATTCTCCGTATTTATCGGGGGTCAGAATTTCCAAATCAATCGCTCCTTGCCCTGTCTGTCAGAAAAATCGGCGGCGCAAGCGCCTGCCTTTCGGATATTATAGCACTTTTTTGTGGGAAATGATATCCAGATTCCGCAGCAGCACATTTTCCCCGCGCCACCCATACGCTTTCGAGCCGCAAAGCCTTCCAGCATTATCCTGCCCGACCACCGGCTGGATATCCCGGTAGAATTCTTCCACGGTCGAGCGGCGGGCATGGCGGTTGACCGGGCATGCGTCCGTGCAGCGGTCGCAGCCCCAGACAAATTTGCCCTTCTGAATCTGTTCTTCCTCCCATGGGGTCAGCGCGCCTTTCTTCTGCGTGATGTGGGAACGGCAACGTTCCTTTTGAAACCCGTCCGTCCGCAATGCGCCGGTCGGACAGGCGGCGACACATTTTCCACAATGCGTGCATAGCCCCGTGGAAAACTTTTCGGCTTTCGGCAGGGACAATGTCGCCACAAGTTCGCCGATAAAGCAGTAGCTGCCGTAAACCGGATTCAGCAGCTGCCCGTTCATCCCAATTTCACCAAGCCCGGCGAGACAGGCCGCCCGCACTTCGGCGACAGGGGAACTGTCAACAAAAGGTATAAACTGCTCTTCATTATACATATTTCGTAGTTTTTCCGCCAATTTCTCCAGTTTGCTGCGAATTACGACATGGTAATCGTCCACAATCGCATAACGGGAAATATTGCGTTCGGTATATTCTCCGACATAATATCCAAACAGCAGAACAATCACACTGGCGGCATTCTCCGGAATACGGTTTTTTGCACGCACCGGGAGCAGCGGCAGGACATCCGCAAACGCGCAAATCCCCCACTGGTCAATCCCCTCTTCCATCAATAGCCGTTCCAGTTTTTCCACTGCGCTCACCTCCCCTGCCGCGCGGCACAACGGGCAGTATGCCCAGCAACGCACCTTTATAGACACTCAGCGTATCATGTTTTACCGCTTTTCGCAAGACAGCGCAGCAAAAAAGCCCCGCGCAAGGCGGGGCTTGTCCACTTGATTTGGTTTTAGTTACATTTCGAGTAGCCGCAGGAACGGCAGCTGACACAGCCGCCCTCATGCTCCATCGGGTTTCCGCATTCGGGGCAGAATTTATCAGGCAGTTTCTCGGTTTCTTCCCCCTGGGAATGAGCCGCCTTTGTCTCTGCGGGCCGCATCGGCGCCTTCTGCGCTTCAATCATATCCGCAGTCTTTTTAATCACCCGCGCAATGGCGTCCGGGCAGGAAGTGCACTTCATTCCCGTGTGCCGAATGGTGGAGGGGCAACGGATGCCGCGCAGTTGTTCGAGAATCTCGTCCTTGCTGACGCCCGAGCGAAGCGCGATGGATACCAGACGTGCGGTCGCTTCCGACTGAGAGGGGCAACCCCCCGCCTTTCCGGTGGAGGTGAACACTTCGCAGATGCCGTTTTCGTCATAATTCACGGTGACATAAAGATTGCCGCATCCGATTTTCATGCGCTCGGTTATTCCGCAGGTGACATCCGGCCTTGGCCGCGGCTTGATTCTTCCGTAATCAGGGGCACTTTCTGCGGAAGCGCCTTCCTTTTTCACTGAGCCGATATTGAGCACCTGCTCCGCGCGGCTGCCGTCGCGGTAGATGGTAACGCCCTTGCAATCAAGCTGGTAGGCCAGCATATAGACCTCCTGCACGTCCTCAACAGCCGCATCATGAGAGAAGTTGACCGTCTTGGAAACCGCGTTGTCGGTATATTTCTGGAACGCCGCCTGCATCTTGACATGGTAAAGCGGGCTGACATCATGCGCACAGACAAATGTCCGGCGGATGTCTTCGGGCAGCTCCATGATGTGCGTGAGCGTGCCTTCCTGCGCAATGCGCTTCATCAAATCGTCGCTGTAAATCCCGCGGTCGATCAACACCTTTTTCAGCGTCGGGCTGACCTCGATCATTTCTGTGCCATCCATGACATTGCGGATAAACACATAAGCGAACACCGGCTCCACGCCGGAGGAACAGCCCGCAATGATTGAAAGCGTGCCTGTTGGCGCGATCGTGGTAATGGTTGCGTTGCGAAGCGGCGACCCGCCCGCGAATATGCTCTCCTCAAACAGAGGAAACGCTCCGCGCTGCTTTGCCAGTTCAATGGATTTTGCGCGTCCAGTCTCGGTGATGTACTTCATCACCTGACCCGCAAGCTCAACCGCCTCATCGGAATCATAGGGGATCCCCATCAACCCCAACATATCCGCCCAGCCCATTACTCCAAGGCCGATTTTGCGGGTCTGTTTGGTAGTAAAATCAATCTCCGGCAGCGGATATTTATTGACATCAATGACATTATCAAGAAAATGCACTGCCTTTTGTACAGTGTCTTTCAGTTTTGGATAGTCAATCTCCATACCTCCGTCTTTTTCGGTAAGCATATTCACAAGATTGATCGAGCCCAGATTGCAGGACTCGTAAGGAAGCAGGGGCTGTTCGCCGCAGGGGTTGGTGCTTTCAATCTCGCCCTGCTTGGGGACGACATTATCACGATTCAGCCGGTCAAGGAAGATAATTCCCGGTTCCCCGTTCCGCCACGCGCTCTCGACGATTTTGGTGAATACTTCCCGGGCATCAAGTTCGCCGACTGTGGTCTTGCTTTTTGGATCAATCAGCTTGTAGCTGTTATTGTGCTGCACTGCATGCATAAACTCTTCGGTGATGCCGACCGAAATGTTAAAATTGGTGATGTCGGCATTATCTTTTTTGCAGTCGATGAATTGCAAAATATCCGGATGGTCGATGCGCAGGATTCCCATATTCGCGCCGCGACGGGTTCCGCCTTGCTTCACCGCCTCGGTGGCCATATTAAACACCCGCATGAAGCTGACAGGGCCGCTGGCAACGCCGCCCGTTGTACGGACGGTAGAGCCGCTGGCGCGCAGCCGGGAAAAAGAAAATCCTGTACCGCCGCCGGATTTATGGATCAGCGCAGCCTGTTTGATTGCTTCAAAAATTTCCTCCATAGAATCGCCAATCGGCAAAACAAAGCAGGCGGAAAGCTGTCCGAGTTCTTTCCCTGCGTTCATGAGCGTGGGGGAATTCGGCAAAAATTCAAGATTGGTCATCATGTCGTAAAACTGCTTTGCGGCGGCGGTAGTGTCCCCTTTCGGGTCATGTATCAAGTCTGCCTGCGCAATCGCGCTTGCAACCCGCATAAACATCTGGTCTACCGTTTCAATGTTTTTTCCGGTTTGATCTTTCATCAAATACCGCTTTTCCAAAACAGTCAGCGCATTCTTCCCAATCTTCATACTTCAACGTCCTTTTACACAATATTGTGTCATTTTGTATTTATATACTATATATTGTGGTGCCAAAACTCATTTTATCATGAATCTTATAATTATGCAATCTAGATTCCCCAATATATCCCTGTCAATTGTAACAAATTTTCAAATAAAAATTCTGATAACAAAAAAAGAACCATTCATTTGTATGAATGGTTCTTTCAGAGCTGGCATAGACCTATTTTCCCAGGCAGCTTCCCGCCAAGTATCATCGGCACTGCTGAGCTTAACTTCTGTGTTCGGGATGGGAACAGGTGGGACCTCAGCGTAATAAACACCAGCCATATGAAATTGTAAAAGAAATGGTGACCCGTACGGGAATCGAACCCATGTTAACGGCGTGAGAGGCCGCTGTCTTAACCGCTTGACCAACGGGCCACAAGATGGTGCGCCATCAGGGACTCGAACCCGGGACCCGCTGATTAAGAGTCAGCTGCTCTACCAACTGAGCTAATGGCGCATAAAAAAATGCTTTACGCACCCTCAAAATCGAACAATGAAAACTTTCTCCGCACCAGAGTACCTTAGATTCCTGCTTGGTCAAGCCCTCGACCGATTAGTATCACCTTGCTGAACGCCTCGCGACGATTACACATGTGACCTATCAACCTCATAGTCTTTGAGGGGTCTTACCTGATTATTCAGTGGGATATCTTATCTTGAGGTCGGCTTCACGCTTAGATGCCTTCAGCGTTTATCCGATCCGCACTTAGCTGCCCAGCTGTGCCGTTGGCACGACAACTGGTGCACCAGAGGTGCGTCCATCCCGGTCCTCTCGTACTAGGGACAGCTCCTCTCAAATATCCTGCGCCCACGACAGATAGGGACCGAACTGTCTCACGACGCTCTTGGGGGAGATCAGCCTGTTATCCCCAGGGTAGCTTTTATCCGTTGAGCGATGGCAATTCCACTTTCTACCACCGGATCACTAAGCCCGACTTTCGTCTTTGCTCGACTTGTTGGTCTCGCAATCAAGCTCCCTTTTGCCTTTGCACTCTTCGCATGATTTCCGACCATGCTGAGGGAACCTTTGGACGCCTCCGTTACTCTTTGGGAGGCGACCGCCCCAGTCAAACTGTCCGCCAAGCACTGTCCCGTACCTTGCTTCAAAGATTCCGGTTAGAACTCACATAATCAAAGGGTGGTATCCCAAAGGCGGCTCCTTTAAATCTGACGACCTAATCTCTTCGCCTCCCACCTATTCTGTACATTAATTACATAAATTCAATACTAAGCTACAGTAAAGCTCCATGGGGTCTTTCCGTCCTGTCGCAGGTTTCCGGCATCTTCACCGGTACTACAATTTCACCGAGTCTGTTGTTGAGACAGTGCCCAAATCGTTACGCCTTTCGT
>CAUQLV010000016.1:0-55122 GCA_963519235.1 uncultured Oscillospiraceae bacterium | reverse complement strand
ATGTAGTACAGCTCTGCAACCTCTTCTATGTATTGGGCCTTGATAAAAGCGTCGTCGATGTCATCGCCGATGGCGATCGCACCGTGACTTTCCATCAGGCAGCAATCGGTACTTTTCAAGGCTTTTGCCACTTTTTCCGCAAGATCCGCAGTGCCCGGCCGGCCATACGGCGCGACAGGGATCGTACTGCATTTCCCGATGTAGGAAAATTCGTATACAATGGGAGGAATCGGCTTATTGAGGACTGCAAATGCTGTGGAATAGCGCGCGTGGGTATGCACGACAGCCCTTACATCTTTCCGCTCCCGATAGATCGAAAGGTGCATGAGTGTTTCGCTTGAGGGCTTGTTGATTTTGTTCCATGCGATGACGTTGGCATCAAGGTCCATTACGCAAATATGTTCGGGAGTAAGCACCTCTCTTGCCACGCCGCTGGGTGTAACGACCACATAGCCGGTGGCGGGGTCATAGATGCTGAAATTGCCGGATTTATGTTTGCACATACCAAGCCGGTCCGCTTCTTTGGCCACCCGTATAACTTGTTTTTTTAACTCTTCAAGCATAATTTATCTCCTTTTTATGGTCGGCTGTCATTTTGATGCAAGGTTACAGGCAGCCTTTTCTCAGAATAATGCAGGCATAAAAAGCTGTTTCCGTCGTGGATACCACTGCATAGGCATCTTTGGCAGCCTCGTAAAATGCAAAACGATCCATAAAGCCTACCGCATCCGCTCCGCGCTTATCGTATTTTGCCACAATCTCTTTGAATTCGTCCCATACCGGGCAGTCAAGATCGCGGTGCATTTCCGTCTTATCCATAATGGTAACCGGCCGGGGCACAAACTCATCCAGTGGAAGCAGCTGCAAAATACTGTCCAGCACCTCTGTCGCACGGTGACCGTCACAGCGGATATTGACGTGGTTTTTCGCTTCGGCCATCGCGGCTGCGGGAAAATTGGCGTCGCCGATCACGATGGTATCGCCGTGCCCCATCTCGTGCAGTACCTTCAGTAGCTCCGGAGAAACACAGGCAGGAATCCCTTTCAGCATACGCTCACCTCCCAATGCCAAGTGCTGCAAAGTTCTGATCGAACGGTGCGCGGCACATGCCCTTTTCCGTAATGATGCCGGTGATCAAGGAATGATCCGTCACATCGAAAGCTGGGTTAAAAACTTCGATGCCTTTTGGCGCCATGCGCTCTTTGTACCACATTTCAGTCACTTCGCCGGAGTCGCGCATCTCGATTGGAATCTCTTTGCCGGTCGGAGTCGCAAGGTCAATGGTAGAACTGGGTGCGCAGACATAGAACGGGATGCCGTAATGCTTTGCAAGGATGGCAACGCCGCTGGTGCCGATTTTGTTGGCGGCATCGCCGTTTTTCGCAACCCGGTCACAGCCGACAAAGATAATGTCGATCTTATTCAGTTTCATCAAAATGGAGGCCATATTGTCGCACTGCAGGGTGGTGGTAATGCCGGCGTTGTGCAGCTCAAACGAGGTCAGCCGAGCCCCCTGTAACAGCGGTCTTGTCTCGTCACAATACACATGCATGTCGGTGCCGGCCCAGCCTTTTTCGAGCGCAATGTACATCGGGGCGGTCGCCGTGCCGTACTTTGCCGTTGCCAGCGTGCCTGCATTGCAGTGGGTCAGGATGCCAATCTCCCGACCGTCTTTTTTCAGCTCTTTCAAAAGTTCAAAGCCGATCTCGCCGATGTTCCTGCTGATCTGTATGTCTTCTTCTCGGATTTTCTCCGCCTCAGCAAACAGGATTTCCTTAATCTCCGGAATCGTTTTGCTTTGGTTTGCCTGAACGATATTTTCCATGCGGTTCAGCGCCCAAAAAAGGTTGACCGCTGTCGGTCTCGACGACGCGAGATAGTCTTTCAGCGCCAGAAATTTTGTGTAAAACGCAGCATAGCCGGTTTCATCAATCTGCGAAGCCAGCAATGCGATCCCGTAAGCGGCAGCAACGCCAATGGCAGGTGCGCCGCGCACCTTCAGCTTTTTGATCGCATCCCATATTTCCTCTTTTGTCCGGATTTCAATTCTTTTGATCGTACCGGGCAGCAGCGTTTGGTCTATAATGTCCACCGCAATTTTATCTTGTGCCATACGAACTGTAATGACCTTGTTGAAAAAATCATCCACCGTCATAATCCTCTGTCCCCTTCGTTTGTTGTTGGTTCCTGTTCCCTGCCGCGATAAAGGATCAAAGCGTTTTTTCTGCCGCTTCTTTCGCCCTTTTCACCGCCGAAGTAAAATCAGCACCTGTTCGGAAGGAGCTCTGATGCAATATGTAGTCTTTCCCCGCAAAGATGTTGATTCGTTCTGCCAGCAGGCGTTTCTTTTCGTCGGAAATCGCAGTGACATCCACGACGTTTGCCATGCCCACCGTTCTGCGGTGCAGCTCGGTTCCGGCATAACCGGCGGTGTCGTTGAGGATACCTTCCAGATACCACGCTTTGAACCCCGGTACCTTTGCCATCGGTTCGACGACAGCTTCGTCGAACCTTTTGCTGAATTTCTCGATGAAAAGGTCGATCGTTTTTTCAATGGTCTCCAGAATCCAGTCGCAAAATGCCGTCGCGCCTGCCGCAAGACCATTATCATAAGCAAAGATCAAATTGGCCACCACATTGCCCACGTCATAGCCCATCGGAGCATAAGTGCCGAACTCGGAATCAAACACCTTGGTGGCATCCTGCCGGATAAAGATGGAGCCGGTATGCAGATCACCGTGCATCAGCGCCTGCGCGTCGGTCATAAATTTAAACTTCAGCTTTGCAACCTCAAGATGCAGCTTCTCGTCGGAGTAGAGCTCTTTTTTCACAAAATCCGCATTGGGCGCAAACACATTGTTGCGGTGATTCAGGTCATTGTACGGCTCCATCAAAACCAGCTTTTCGGTGATGTCGCAAAGGTCAGGAGAAATAAATTTACGGATCAGTTCCTTTTTCTCCTTATGGTCCATCACCACATCGCTGCTCAACAGCAGAGTTTCAACCATAAATGTGGAAATGTCATCCGCAAACCGCGGAAAAGTCTCGTGCTGCAACATTGCGTCGCGCATCACGACAAAATCTGAGCAGTCCTCCATGCCGCAGGCGCACATGACAGTATCAAAGAAGTAAATGTGGGGCACCATGCCGGGTGCAAATTTATCTTCCAACATGATAATCTCGGACTCCAGACGGTTGCGGTCGGTAGACGGCTTCATATCCTTGGAGATTCGGGTCTCGGTGCCCGCCTGTTTGATATAGATGGAATGGCCCTTTCCGTCCCAGACCCGGTAGACATAGTTCAGGTTGCCGTGAGATTTCGGCACGATTGCTTCCATCGAACCGAGATCCCAATCAATCTCCTTGACTTTTTCAAGCGTATATTCAATCACGTCATATACATTCATCTGAAAATAGTGGTCAAAGCGAGACATCGTTCATTCCTCCTCAATTATCTTTTTTGGATGCATAGGCTGCGACCAGCGCAAGCGCCAACACCGCACCTTTTACCGCGGGCAATACATAAAACGGAACGGCACAGATGGTAAGGCCGTTCTCCAAAGTTGAAACCAACATCGAGCCAATCATGGTACCGAGCGCATTGGGTTTTTCTGCCCCACCCACGGTACGACCGACAAAGACCGCCGCCAGTGAAGGCATCAGGTAGTTGTCACAGCACATAACCTGAGCCGAGCTGCCGCGGGATGCAACCAGAATGCCGCCGATGGCAATGAATGCGGCTGTGAGCATGCCAGCCAGGTAGCGATACTTTTTAACATTGATGCCGGAAAGTTTGGCTGCTTCACGGTTGCCACCCATAGCATACAGGTACCGTCCGTGCTTGGTAAAGTTCAAAAACAGATACGCTACCAGCACACAGGCCAGCATGATGATGATAATCCAAGGCGCACGGCCGACGGCTGAAAAAGAATCTGACAGGGCGGTGCGCACCGGGGCTGCGCCCCAAGGGGTCTTCATACCGGTAGAAACCGCGCCGCCGCCGATATACCACTGGCCCAGACCCTGATGCACAAACATCAGCGCGCAGGTCGCCAGCATGTCGGGAATCTTGCAGACCAGAATTAAAAACATTGTGAGCTGGTACATCAGCAACGTAACGAGGATACAGATGATGATGGACATGCCCAGCGACTGCCCGAGCCAGAGGTAGGAGGACACAAACACATACGCAGAACAGCTTGCGAGCGTGCCGGCGGACATATCAAAACCGTCCGGTGCCATAGTGATGGTGGCCGCAATGCCAAATACGGTGGTGATTGCCATCGCTCGTAAAATATTGACCATATTGCTGCCTGACATGAAGGCGCTGCCCTTGATGGCCGAAAATGCGACAAAGCAGGCAATGAGGGACAAAACTGCCGCCCAGTTTACCAGGAATTTTGTCACGCTCTTTATGAAACTTTTTTGCTTAATCATATCTACTCGATTCCTCCCGTTTATACATTCAGGCATTGATCGGCCCCAACGCCAACAGAATAGCTCATGATCTCGTCTTCTGTTGTTTTCGCGGTTTCCAATTCCGCCATTACTGCTCCGTTGTACATCACATACATTCGATCCGTCAGGGATAAAAGCTCTGAATTTTCGCAGGAAGCATAGATCACACCGTTCCCCTGCTTTGCGATCTCATTGATTAAATGAAAAATATCCTGCTTTGCGCCGACGTCGACGCCCTTGGTCGGTTCGTCGAAGATGTAAAGGTCGCAATCCGACGCGAGCCATTTGCCCACAGCCACCTTTTGCTGGTTCCCGCCCGAAAGATTGCGGACCATCTGCTTGATGGACGGGGTCGAGATTCCGAGATCCGCCACATAGGCGCGGGCGTTCTCGTTGACCCGCCTGTTGTTGATGAAAGAAGCGATGCAGAATTTTGACAGGCAGTTGGCGGACAGATTAAAGCTGACGTTCTCGTTGACCAGCACGCCCTCTTTGCGGCGCTCTTCCGGCACTAGCGCCATACGATGCTTCACAGCGTCGGAGGGGTTTGCGATCTTCAACTCTTTGCCTTTCATCACCAGCCTGCCGTGAGTTTTTTTATAGGCGCCGAAAATCGTTTTGCAGAGTTCGGATTTTCCTGCGCCGACCAGACCTGCAATACCGACGATCTCCCCTCTTCTAACATACAGCGAAACGTCCTTCACCTTGCTATCCGCGCCGGACAGATGCTCCACCTCAAACAGCGTCTCCTCTATATTGCACTTCTCTTTCGGGAAGCTCTCTTCAAACTTGCGGCCAAGCATCTTTTCCACAATCTCTTTGGTTGTCGTCTCCGAAGTGATCGGCGCACTGCCGACCAGCTTGCCGTTGCGCATAACCGTATAGTTTTCGCAGATTTCCAGTATCTCGTACAGCCGGTGAGAGATGAAGAGAATCGCGATATTCTCGGTCTCGTGCAAATGCCGTACGACTCGGAACAGCTGGTCAGTCTCGGTATTGCTTAGCGGTGCGGTGGGCTCATCCAGAATCAAAAAGCTGCATCGTGCCTGCAGTGCCTTTGCAATGAGCACCATCTGCTTTTGCGCCAGCGACAGGTTCTGAACCAGTGTGTGCTCGTCGATCTGCTCGCGGCTGATGTGCAGTTTATCCAGCGCAGCCCGGCCCTGCTTATATACCTTTCTCCAGTCTACGATGTATCCGCTTTTGCCCATGAGCATATCGTTCTGGACAATGTTTTCTGCAACGGATAAGGTAGGATACAGCGCGGTATCAACTTCTTGGTAGACGATCTGAATTCCGATCTTTTTTGCATCGACCGGCGTCCTCAACGGGACTTTTTCGCCGTTCAGCAGTACTTCGCCGGTATAGGATGGGTTTGCTCCGGCCAGCACCTTCATCAAAGTGGATTTTCCGGCGCCATTGGCCCCCACGACTGCACGTATCTCTCCAGTAGACACCGAAAAATCAATATCGTCGAGTGCCTTAACACCGGGGAATTCTATCGAAACATGTCTCGTCTCAAGTTTAATCCGGTCCATAGAGTTCCTCTTTTCAGTTTAAGTCAGTTCTAAAAAACAGGAAGCGTCGGAGCAAAACCCGACGTTTCCTGTGTCAGACGCATTCGCCTTGGATCCTGACGTCAATAAGCTCTGCTTTTAGACCTTTCCCTTATTTGTAAAGCAGTTCTTTCGGCATCCATGCCGCTTCGGACAGATAATCGAGATTTCCATAGGTTTCTCCCGCGATATCTCCAAGGTTCTCCACAGTAGAATCCGATTTGAGTTCGGCCGCTTTAATGGCGGTGCCGGGAACTTCAACGACATCCACACCAGTCTTGCCTGTTGCGGGGTCGCAGATTTTGTCATACTCGTCAGCCAGCTCCAGCAGCAGAATACGCATACCAATTTGGCCGTTCATGGTCCAGTCGGTGGTGCCTGCCGCAGTCCAAATCTCGGGATTGGTCTGCATATTGGTCACGTCAACCGGGTCAATATCAACGGAAGCCATCGGCAGAGCATCGCCGTTTTTACCGTTGAAATTGTCATTTTCGACGATTGCGCTGTAAACGCCTTGACCATACATATCATAGTAGGCAATAACACCGTCTACATCTTCGCGCTTGACACTTTGCAAATAAGCCGCGGTAACGGTATTGGCAGAATCCACAGAATCCTGCAACGGCTGAATCTCTCCGACGGTTTTGATCTTGCCTGCTTTTTCATACTCCTGCCAGCCTACTTCGCGGCGATCGAACGGGCTGTTGTAGTTCGGGCCTCTCCAGACCTTGATGAGGCGAACGCCCTCGCCATATTTTTCAATCATCTGGTCCAGCAGAACGGTGACTAGAGATTGATCCTGCTGGAACATCTGGGTAACGCCGGGAATCTTTTGATACTTGCCGTCAGCATAGAACTGGGTATCAAAAGCAGCGATCTTCAAATTGGGGTACTGTTCGGTGATCTCTTTCAAGAACACATAGGAACCATCCTGGTTGCCGTGGCTGACCAGCAAACCGTCGTACCCTGCGGATGCACAGGTACGAATGGTATCCTGCCACTTATTGAAATCGCCATCACAGAAGAAGAAGTCGAACTGAACGTCGAGCGAATCACACAGATTTGCGCAGGAATCCTTCCACATCTGAAAGATGGTGGCCGAAGGAAGCAGCATAACATATGCTACCTTCTTGCCTTGTACCGGATTATCCGTAGCAGCGGGGGCCGCCGCCGGGGCAGAGCTAGCCTGTGAGGCTGTTGAAGGTGTGGATGTGGGTGTGGGCGCCGCGGCAGTGCCGCCGCAGGCTGTGAGCATCGAGACCGCCATAGCCGCTACAATAATCAGGCTGACAATTTTTTTAAAATTCCTCATAAAACGTCTTTTTCCTCCTTTGTTTATTAAACACTTGCCGGAACATATGGGTTCCGTTTGGTAAACAATACGACTAATTTTTAAAATTGTCAATAACATTTAGCTCATTTCACCGTTTTAGCCAGATGATTTTTAATTTTTTGGTAAATTTGTCCATTGTGAGAAATACATTTTTCATATATCCTTGGTCTTTATGTTTATTAAACAAAAAAAGATAGCCTAAATCGCTTTGACGCGATTTAGGCTATCTTAAAACCTATGGTGTTCAATTTTCGCTGTTTCGCAGGTCTTTTACGCTGTCACGCACCATAAGGCGGCCGGTAATTCGTATTTTAATCGGGTTGAACCTCGGGTCCGTCATCAGCTGCAGCAACTGGAATACCGACTGCTTGCCCATAATATTCCGCTGCACATGTATCGTTGTGAGCGTCGGTGAGCTGATGGAAGCATAGGGGATATCATCAAACCCAATGATTGAAATGTCGCGTGGGATCTTATACCCCGCCTCCTTCATTGCCTTCATTGCGCCGAGGGCAATGGTATCATTCTCCGCAAAAAAACAGGAGGGCAGTTCCGGCTTCTTTTCCAGGATGCTCACAAAATCGTCATGCGCGCCCAGCATCGTCGGGGTGACGCGGTATTCCCATTTTTCATCAAAGTGGAATCCGAATTCCGGGATATACATCCGAAACGCTTTGCGGCGCGCCTGGAAGTTCTCAGTGCCCGAGACACTTCCCAGATAGCCAATCTCGGTATGGCCGCATTCCCGGCAATATTGCAGTGCCATCCAGACATTTTCGTAATTATTCATACAAATGCTGCTGTATCCGTAATTGGGCACCGTATTGTCCACTACAACGAATGGGATGGGAATGCTTTGCAGCACACTGTAACTATCCTCCATGATCTCGGTCGCAATGACGATCATACCGCAATATTTACTGTAATCGATCGCATTCAAGGCTGCTTTCAGCTCGGTTTTTGCCACCATCATGGTCATACCGAGATGCTCCATGCGCAGTTGCTCCTCAATAGAATCAATGATCATAGAAATAAAACCCTGGTTTTCTTCCACGAACATACCGCTTTTGCAGTATTTCATCAAAAGCACGCTTTTTGTTTTGCCGACTTTCTGAACCGACGGCATGTAGTGATAAGTTTCTATCGCTTCAAGCACCCTTTTGCGGGTCTCTTCACTGACACCCTTTTTTCTGTTCAAAACAATCGAAATCGTTGCCGGTGAAACGTCGATCAATTTTGCCAGCTCTCTTATCGTCATATCCTTTCCCCCGTGCTTTTTCTTGTTTGTTAAACTGAACTAAACATAAAACGTCTATTTACTAATCGCGTTTAAACTATATCATTATGTAAAATTATAGTCGATATGTCAATAGCATCTTTCGTTCTTTTTCGCATTATGACGTAAAATCTGGAATAGTATCTAAAAAACATCTAAAAATCCGCCTTTATTAATCGTGATTTCTATTTTCCGTTCAAGCCACGCGTCTGTATGCAATCACCGTTTTTGCGCCGATACTAAATCCGATGCCGCGCTTTTTAAGCCCCAAAAAAATTTAAAGGCCGATTTCCCTTCTGATTCCTTTCATCAAGCAGCAATTTACGTGAAAGCAGAAGGGAATCTGGACCAATCTCAATGGCACCTTGCTTATCTGAACCGGCATCGATACAGGAGCGAACATCGTGTTGGAAAGCATGCGGGGCGCCGCGCCAGATGGCTTTCCGTCCCGATGCATCCTTCTGTTTTTGCGGATTACTGTTTTGTAAAGGCGTAATAATAATCCCGCGCGCTCTTGGAAAGGACAAATCCCCGCTCCTTAAGAAGCTGCGCCGCCTTTGGGTAAAAAGCAGCAGGAGCGGTCAAAATGAGCTGCCCATTCTTCTTGAGCAGCCGGCTCAGGCTGTCAAAAAAGCGTGCCGGGTCTTTCCGCTTATCCGTTTCGCTCTCCACAACAACAATGTCATAAAGCCGCTTCCCGAAGTGTTCCTCCAGCTCCTTATCAGAAGCGCATACGCAGGCGTCGCAAATGCTTCTGAGGTCGGGTATGCTGCTTTCCTGATCGGAAAGATAAAAGAGCTTTACCTCCCGCACGCCCCTGCTCCGGAACCTGTTTTTGATTTGCAACAACGTGGCCCCGCAGGAGCTTCCGATTCCCAAAATGCAAACTTCCCCTCGCGGGCTGTAGTCTGCGATATTCACAACATGAAAGTCAATCATGCTGGCAGCCCAGGAATTCACGCAGAATTTTTGCATAAAGAGCCACATATTTCTTTGGGCAAGATTGTTTTTGGTATATTCGGCGTTAAAGGTAACCGAACCGAAATGGTGCACATAGGTATCCTTTGCAAGGATTAACCTGTATCCCATCCTCCGTATACGGAAGCTAATCGCGTCGTCATCATAGGCACCGGGGTTGAAATCCTCGTCGAATCCGCCGATTGATTTCTGCACATCCGTCCTGAAAAGGCAGGTGTAGGTGACCAGCTTCATCCGTTCCTCCCACAAATCGGGATTGCTTTTGTTGTAGGCCTGCGCGATAGCCTGCATTTCTTCCAGCGTCTGGTAGTGCAGGTCGATCTGCTGGTTATTGGACGAGAATCCGCATACGGGAACGACCATCCCGATTTTTTCGTCGGATTCCATGCAGGCGACCAGATTGCTCAGCCAACGGCTGGTAACAACAATATCATTGCTCAGGTTCAGGGTATATTTGCCCTGTGCCATCCGAAATCCCTGGTTCACTGCCTTGTCAACCCCGATATTTTCGGGGAAACTCAGTTTTTTTTCATTGGGCAAACTGTCGAAATAGTCCTCTGTCCCGTCTGTCGAACCGTTGTTGACGGTAATCAGCTCAAAATCAACATCGGTTGTATACCGGTACAGGCTTTCTATGCAGAGCTTCGTATAGTCCAGATGATTATACGCGAGCACCACAACGCTGACCAGCGGCGTTTTCTCTTCCTTTTCGGTGACAATTTCGGTGTCTTTTATCAAATAGGTCCCCTCCTTCCTAGAACAGCGCCCTCTAGACGCCCGCTATAAATTGATCGATCGTATCTATGACATACGCAAGCATCTCATCGGTTAAGCCGGGATATACGCCGATAAAAAACGTGCCGTTGAACACTTTTTCGGTATTGATAAGTCCTCCGCTCACGCGGTGTCTGATATGGCGGTAGGCAGGCTGCCTGAGCACGTTTCCCGCGAAAAGCATCCTTGTCTCAATCCCGCGGCTTTCCAGGTGCGTCACGATGTCCTTTCGGGAAAAGGCGCCGGTGTCCCGAACCGTAAGCGGCATGGAAAACCAGGAAGGTTCGGCGCCTTCCAGCGCCCTGGGGAGGACAAAATATGCTTCATGCTTTTGCAGACCGTCATAAAGCCTGTCGAAATGTTCTTTGCGCTTTTTTGTAAATTGCGGGAGCTTTTTAAGCTGCTCTATCCCCATCGCGCATTGAATATCAAGAGGCTTCAGATTATATCCGATGTTGTTGTATGCATATTTATGGTCATAGCCGTCTGGCAGGCCCTCAAAATGCTGGTCAAACCGATGCCCGCAGGCTCCATTCGGATTTTCCTCACCCGTCTGGCAGTAACAAGCCCTGCCCCAGTCCCTGATTGACAACGCCTGCCTGTAAATTTGAGGGTTGTTTGTGAGCAAAGCCCCTCCCTCGCCCATGGTGATATGGTGCGCCGCATAGAAACTGTAGGTTGAAAGATCGCCAAAGGTACCACAGCGTTTTCCTTTATAAAAAGAATCAAGCGCATCGCAGGTATCCTCGAGCACATAAAGATCATGTTTGCGCGCAAAATTTATAATCACATCCATTTCGGCCGGATTGCCCAGCGTGTGCGCGAACATCACCGCACGCGTGCGCTCCGATAGCGCCTGCTCGAGTTTTGAGGCGTCTATATTGTAGGTGTCCTCTTCCACATCGACGAACACGGGAACCAGCCCGTTCTGCAGAATTGGGTTGAGTGTCGTGGGAAAAGCGAGCGCCGTGGTGATCACCTCATCGCCGGGCAACATTGGACGGGGCATGTTGGGAGAACACAGTGCGCTGACCGCAACGAGATTCGCCGAGGAGCCTGAATTCACCACAAGCCCATATTTCATGCCTGTCAAATCCAGAAAATCGGAAACAAACCGGTTTCCACGCCTGCCCAGTGTCAGCCAGAAATCCAGCACGCTGTCCACCATCGCCTGCATCTCTTTTTCGTCGAAAACCCTACCCGCGTAATGCACCTTGGATTTCCCCGGCACAAAAACCCGGTTTTGTGCGCGCAGCGCATAAATCCGGGCAACTCTTTCGAGTATTTCTCCTCTTAACTGCTCTTCAGAACTCATCACATTACACCTCAAGTCACACGGTTTTAAGCAGGCTTAACAGGGTTTCGCACACAAAGCCGACGTCCTCGTCCGTCAGGTTCGCCGCGGATGGCAGAGAAATGCCCTTTTGTTCCACGCTTGCTGCGACCGGGTTTTCAAACCGCTTCTCGAATACGGGGAACCGGCTCATACGCGGAAATCCCGGCCTCGCATGGATATTGCACGCTTTGAGTCCCGCCAGAATGGCGTCCCGCTGTTCCTGCGTTTGATTTTCCAGCAGGATAGACGGATAGCAGTAGTTGCTTTTGCAGCCTTCTTTTCCCCGAATAATCCGGATTCCCGGAATGTTCTTCAGGCGTTTCTCATAGCCGTCAAACAATTCCCGTTTCTTCTCCATCAGCTCCTCCACCCGCTCGAGCTGAGCGAGCGCTAGGGCGGCCGCCAGATTGCCCATGGTATACTGATAACCCAGCGCATCCGACCAGAAAACAGACTTGCTGTCGGTTCTGCCCATCGAGGCAAGCAGGCAGGCACGCCTGTAAACTTCCTCATGATCGGTCAGCAGTATGCCGCCCTCCCCGCTTACTGTCATCTTTGCGCCCTGAAAGCTGAAACAGGAGACATCCCCGAAGGAGCCCACACGTCTGCCCTTATATTCCGCCCCGACGGCGGGCGCGGCATCTTCGATGACAAGCAGATCATATTCCCGCGCAATCTTCATAATTTCATCCATGTCGGCGGGATGGCCAAAGGTATGCACCAGCATGATCGCTCTGGTTTTATTTGTGATCGCTTTTCTGATACATGCCGGATCGATCGTCCATGTTTCAGGGTCGATGTCCACGAAGACGCATTTCGCACCCGTATAAGCCACCGCATAAGCTGTGGCTACCCAGCTAAAATCGGTGACAATCACTTCATCGTTTTCATTCAGCCCCAATGCCGCCGCCGCGAGATGCAAAGCCTGCGTACAGCAGTGGGTGGCGAGGGCATACCTGACCCCTACATAATCGGCAAAGGCTCTCTCAAGCCTTTTCGTGTAATCGTCATAATGCTCGTACCAGCCGTTCTTTGCGGCATCCAGCACATAGGAAAGCTCTTTTTCCGTAATGGACGGCCCGGCGAAACTGATTCTTTTCTTCAAATGATCCCCTCCCTGAAAATTTATGCTGTTACCTTGGAAAAATCCGGATTGCAGTGCTTAAAACTACGCATTGCCGCCCGGATTTTTATAAACTTATTAAAGGATTTTCAGTTTTTGAAGTCTTTCGCAGGCTTCCTCCAATTCCTGATCGTCTTTCGAAAAGCAAAGCCTTGCCAGATTCTCGCCACCGCTATGGAAAAAGGCGCTGCCCGGCACAACCGCCACCCCTGTTTTTTCCAGCAAATACATCGCCTTTTCCCTGCTCGTATCACCGGGTATTTTGCTGATATCCGCCAAGACATAATAGGCGCCCTGCGGCACACATGGAGTGAGCGAAGCTTCCCGCAGCGCACCGCACAGAAGATCCCTTTTTCTTTGATACTGCCCGCGCAGCGATTCGTAAAAGCTATCCGGCAGTCTGGAAATGGCGCGGCTCACCCCTGCCTGCAAGGGGGACGGGGCGCAGACATAAACAAGATCGTTCGCACAGCCGATGGGCTGGGCAAGCTCCTTACGGCAGGCGCAATATCCGATGCGCCAGCCGGTAATGCTGAAGGTCTTGGAATAACCCGATATCGTGACCACCCTGTCCTGGAAGTTCTTTAATGCTCCGGGGCTGATGTGGGAAAAACCGTCGTATACAATATATTCATAGATTTCATCTGTAAAAACAAACAGATCGTACCGGGCGCAGATTTCGGCCAGCAGCTCGAGCTCTTTTCTGGAAAAGACCTTTCCGGAGGGATTTGCGGGCGTATTGATTAAAATCGCTCTGGTGCGCGCGGTGACCGCGCGTTCGATTTCCTCCGGTTGAAAGCTCCACTCCGGAGGGGTCAGCTTTATATAAACAGGCACCATGTCAAGTGCTTTCAGCGTATATTCATGATAGCCATAGTAAGGTTCAAACAAAATCACCTCGTCACCGGGGTTCAGCAGGGCCATGCACGTGCAGTAAAACGCGCCCGTCGAACCGGAAGTGACGATGATATCCGTCTCGGGGTTCGCCTGTATCCTGTTATAGCTGGCAAGCTTGCCGGCCAGAGCCTCGCGCAGCTCACCGAGTCCGTCATATCTGGTATAATGGTTTTTGCCGCCGTCGATCGCCGCCTTGGCTTCTTCGGCCAGTACGGGCGGCCGCGGCAGGCTGCAGATCCCCTGCGAGAGATTGATCCCGCCTATTTTATCGCATTCAATCGACATGTTCCGGATTTGTGATTGTTCCAGGTTACGGACCCTTTCGCTGATTTGTTCTTTCAAAATAGAATCCTCCTGTGCTTTTACTGTGGTTGTTTGTCATCAACGGCATTCTCCGCCTGGTTTTTCACAAGCCGCATGACCGTGAATTTTTCCTGCGGGTTTTCTCTTTCTATCATAAAATGGTTTTGTTTGTAAAAACGGATGGCGTGGAAATTGTCCGGAAGTACGCGCAGCCGGAAGATTTCAATTTGCAGATCCAAGAGGCCCCAGTCGAGCAGCGCGTGTAAGGCATGAGTCATCATGCCGGGACGCGTGGATTTTTCGCCCCGAAGGACTGCATCCACCTCACAGCTTTTTTCCTCCCAGTTAAAGGAGGAAAACCCAATATGCCCGATGTTATACCCGTCAACCGTGGTAATTAGAAACAGAATTCTGTCGCTCCAGCCAATCACCTTGTCGTCCAGCCACCTTTCGGTTCCCGCGGTTGTGGCTATGAACCGCTCCGACGACATGGACGGATTTCCATTGCGCCACTCTGCCAAGAGCTTTGCACACCACGGCATTGTGGCACGGTAATCTTGAGTGATCGGCCGCAGCCAGCCGCAAATTTCATCTTTTTCGTCATAGACAGGAATGCAGGTTAAAAAATCCGCTTTGCTTTTGCATTTAAAGCTGTCAAAGGTATTTTCAATAAAGACCTGATAATCGTTCAGTTTTGTTCCCTTCTTTCAAGCGCTGATTACTCTGTATTAGCGCCGAATGGTTCGATCAGCATATTGCCGAGAAATTCTGTGCGGTCGAGCAGCGGTTCTTGTTCCTCTATCGGCCTGCCCACCGCGAGCTTGGGAATGACATAGGTTGTTTGGGGAAGCATGATTTCGATGACAGCAGGTTCTGCATCCGCCATCATACTTCTCATTTTTTCAAAATCCCCGCTGCTTTCCACCCGCACGCTTTGGATGCCGTATGCCCGCGCAAGGCTGCAAAAATCCGGGGCAGCGTAATCCGTAACGGTGGCGGCATACCGGCTTTCAAAATACATTTCCTGGAATTGCCGGATCATGCCGAGGCTGCGGTTATTCAGGATGATGACCTTGACAGGTATACGGTTTCTTTTGAGAAGCTCCAGCTCCTGCACATTCATCTGAGTGCCGCCGTCGCCCGCAACCGCATATACCGTTTTGCGGTTTCCCGCGTAGTAGGCGCCGATTGCGCAGGGCAGCGCAAAGCCCATCGATCCCATCCCTCCGGAAGTCAGCAGCCTTCGACTATCCGCGAGTTCCAGCGACTGCGCGCCCCACATCTGGTTTTGCCCAACATCCAAACAAATAACAGCAGCCCGTTTCATAAGCTCCGAAAGCTTCGTCACTGCGAAATTCGGATCTGTGAGCTCCTGTTCGGAAAATGAGGGATACCTGTTTTGATATCCCCGCGCTTTTTCCAGCCATGCTTTAGAACAGACGGAAACGCGGTCAAGCTGCTCATATAGCGCCGCAAGAAACTTCCCTGCATCGGCCTGCACCGCGTATTCGTCCGGCTTTACTTTTCTTGAAAGCTCATCCGAGTCAATATCTACCCGAATCAGTTTCGCGGCGCGCGCAAAGTTCTCAGGATTTGTTCCGGTCTGCCTCGTGTCCAGCCTTGTGCCGAGTGCAAGTATCAGGTCGCTGTTTGCGATTGTGAAATTGGCGCAGCGGCTACCGTAAACGCCGATCATCCCAAAATAACAGTCTCCGGCGCGGCTCGCCGCGTCAAGCCCCATCAGCGAGCTGACGACAGGAACTTGAAGCCGGGCGGAAACCTTCCCGAAAAGCTCCGCTGCGCCCGACAGCCTGACGCCGCCCCCCACAAGAATAACCGGGCGCTGCGAGCCGTTGAGCAGTTCCACAATTCGGTCAATGTCAATCTCACTTTGTGGCGTTTTCTGCAATGGGTATGGCGGCAGGTCGGATTTGTCTACCTGCGCGCGCTGAATATCCATGGGAATATCCAGCAGCACCGGCCCCTTTCTGCCCGACGATGCGATTGCCACTGCTTTTTCCAGTTCATATCTGATCATAGAGGGATTTGTGACCTGAACCGCATATTTTGTAATGGGCTTTACGATGCTTACAATATCGGTTTCCTGAAAGCCTAACTGCCTTACTTTCAGTTTGCCCTTATACTCATAGGTGTTCACCTGCCCCGTCAAATAAAGACAGGGAACCGAATCAAAATAGGCGCTGCCGATCCCCGTAATCAGGTTCGTCGCGCCGGGGCCGCTGGTAGCGACCGCCACACCGATGCTGTTTTTTACACGCGCATACCCTTCCGCCGCAAAAGCCGCCGCCTGTTCGTGATAAGTTCCCACAAATTTGATTTTTGGATATCGGTAAAGCGAATCTACGATATGAGTTACCGCGCCGCCCTGATAGCCAAAAACATGGGTACAACCGTTTTTTATTAGAAATTCGGCAATATAATCCGATAATTTCATCCTTTAATCCAGCCTTTCCCACTAACCTACATAAAAATTACAGATGGCCCTTTAAATAATAGTCTTTGATCTGCCTCTCGCAAAGCTGGCAGAGATCTTTGCTTTTATAAGCTTTATACCACTCCAGCGTCCACTCCAGCGTTTCGTCCAGCGTAAGCCTTGGTTTCCATCCCAGCAGAAATTTCGCCTTGGTACAGTCAAGGCTCAGCAGCGACGCTTCGTGCACGCCTCCTTTGGCGGACAGATCGTTCCATGACCCGCTCCCCCAAATTCGGATTGCCGATTCCACAAGCTCTTTTACGGGGACAATCGAATCGGAATCCGGGCCAAAATTCCAGGCGCCCGCATAATTTTTTGAACCCTTAAGCAGCTTTGATGCAAGCAGCAGGTATCCGGAAAGGGGCTCTAGCACAAATTGCCAGGGCCGCACGGCATAGGGATTCCTCACGTCCACCGCCCTGCCGCTCTCCAGCGCGCGTACGCAGTCGGGGAGGATTCTGTCCGCCGACCAATCCCCTCCGCCAATCACATTTCCCGCCCTTGCGGAAGCAAGCGCCATCTTGGGAAAGGAGTTCCGGTATGCCGCTGTCACCAGCTCGGCGCAGCCCTTGCTGGCGCTGTACGGGTCGAAGCCGCCCATAGCGTCGTTTTCGCGGTAACCCCAGATTTGCTCTCTGTTTTCGTAACATTTGTCTGAAGTGACGATCACCCCGGCAAGGACACTCTCGGATGTTCGGATGCACTCGAGCACGTTCACAGTACCCATGATGTTGGTTTCCAGCGTCTGGGCCGGAAGTTCATACGAAAGCCGGACAATCGGCTGGGCGGCGAGGTGGAACACCAGTTCCGGCTGAAAAGTGTCAAACACCACTTTCAGATGTTCCCGGTCTCTGATATCTCCGCGTATATCGGTTATTTTTTGATCCAGTGCGCACAGCGTAAAATTGTCAGCGGCACAAACTGGTGCAAGCGCGTAGCCGTACACGCGGGCGCCCATCAAAGAAAGCCACAAAGAAAGCCAGGAGCCTTTGAACCCGGTGTGTCCTGTCACGAGCACTTTTTTCCCATAAAACGTGCCGTCAAACAGCCGGGCAAAGTCTAATCCCACAGTTTCCATGGAGATTCCCCCGTATTCCAGAGAGCGTTTACCTTTTCGATATCCTTATAGGTGTCGATCGCCATCCAAAAACCATCGTGCTTAAAAATGGACAGTTCACCGTTAAGTGCCAGACGATGCAGCGGTTCCTGCTCAAACGAGCATTCGGCATCATCAGGAATATAATCGAACACCCGTTTGTTCAGCACCATATATCCCCCGTTGATGGTATCCTCCAAAACCGGTTTTTCCTTGAAGGAGGTCACAACGCCATCCTGCATTTTGAACACGCCGAACGGTGAATTTGGGTTCACCCCTGTCAGTGTCGCAATCTTCCCGGATTTTCTATGTGCTTCATAGAGCTTCGGGATATTCACATTGCTGAGCCCGTCGCCATAGGTCAGCATAAAATCATCAGTGTCAATATATTGCTCAATCTGGCGGATTCGCTTTCCGGTCTGCGTTTCCAGCCCGGTATCTACTATGGTTACGTTCCAGTTTTCATTATTTTCCGTGTGGAATTGAATCTTGGATTGTGCTCCCGTAGTAATCGTAAAATCATTGTTCAGCCATGGCATTTCCATAAAATAATGCTTAATCATATCGCCCTTATAGCCTACACACAGCACAAAATCGTTAAAACCGTAATAGGAATATAGTTTCATGATGTGCCAGATAATCGGTTTTTCCCCAATGCTCACCAGCGGTTTGGGCCGAAACTCGGTTTCCTCGCGCATCCTCGTACCCTTGCCTCCGCAAAGTATGACTATTTTCATGGTAGCACCACCCTTAAATTTTATGAGCTATCCTTCTATTTCCATTGATAAAATTAAACTTCCTCAATAAAAGCAAAATAGCCAACTCCTTTACTATATGCGGTTTGTTAGGGTGGTGTTCAGATGCAAATATCCTTGTACAATGCCGCTTTTTGTGTATTCAGCTGTATCCAAGAAAATAAAACAGGAAGGCATGTCGGTTACCCGCCATGTCTTCCTGTTTTATGACTTTTATAACGTAAACTACCGTTCCATAAATCGTCTGATCGCCAACAGTATTTAGGGATGAATGTTAGTTCATCTGATAGCTTTTGATCAACTGCCCGTTCAAATTCTTGATCTGAAAACTGCCGTCCTCATAAATCATATAGCTGTTCTGGTTGCCCTCTTTTGGCAGCGAAACGGACCCGGGATTCAGATAAAGGACCCCATTCAGATCCTCCATCGCCTGAACGTGGGTGTGCCCGTGAAGCAGCACATCGCCCTTCTTCAGCATCGGCATATGCTCTTGATTGTGAATATGCCCATGTGTTACAAAAACAAGGCGACCCTTCAGATAAAGAATCATATAATCTGCCATGATCGGAAATTCCAGCACCATCTGGTCAACTTCCGCGTCGCAGTTGCCACGCACACACAGCAGTTCCTGTTTCATTTCATTCAGTATTTTAATGACCCCCTTGGGGTTATACTCCCGGGGCAGGTCATTCCTTGGGCCATGGTAAAGCAAATCGCCGAGCAGCAGCAGCTTTTCCGGCTTTTCCTTTTGGTAAATATCCCGGACTCTTTCGCAGTAATATAGGGAGCCATGGATATCCGAAGCAATCATCAGTTTCATCTTTCGCACCTCCATGGCTTATTTTACGATACAAAGCGGCGTATCGTCAACAGGTTTCGCCGGAAGAATCTGAGGCCAGCCGTTTCACGCGGGCACAGACAGGAATATGGATGACACTCTGGACATGCTTCCAGACAAATACCGAAATGGAATAATCAACTGAACTGTGAATCAGAGTGCCCACGCCGACCATGAAAAACACCGTGTACCAATAGCCCTGCTGATAGCCGGCTTCCCCCATGGCGCCGCTGAAAAAGAAAGCGGTCACCACAAGAACCTCGCATGCAGCATGGATGACAGCTGTCAGGGCGCCAAGTCCCAGTGTTCCGCCAATCGAGCAAAGTGTTTCCGGCCGTCTTTTCAAAAGCAGAGCGCCGATCAGCGCGAACCCCAGATGACTGAACGCGCGCAGAACAATCACAATCGGGAACCCGGCCAGCAAAAACCCGAATCCTGTTATGACGGAAACCACCGCCGCAACCGGGGGCGAGATAAACACGGCAAGGAACACCGGCACATGACTTGCGAGTGTAAAGGACATTGGCCCCAGCACAACCTTCGGCATAAACATCGGGATTGCAATCCCGATTCCGCATAATAACGCAGCGATAACCATTGTTCTAATTTTTAGATTTGTTTTCATTTTTTCAGCCCTCACCCCAATAATATATACACATGTCTTGACACCTGTTTATATATTATCGCAGCGAAATAAAAAAGTCAAGCATTACGGAAAAGACGCCATCATCCTGTGTGAAATAAAACGTCTTTTTCTTCCAGTGCCGCAAGAATCCGCTGATAAATTTCCGGCGTTCGGCAGGTGATGGTATGCAGATGTACGCCGTTTGTCAGCATGGAGAGCGGCGGCGCTTTGCTTTTATCCAGTTTTTGCAGAAACATATCCACGTCATACCGGGAAAAGATGCGAAGCTGGCCGGAAATCTGGCCGTAAACCGGGTGCTCCACAATCACGTCCAGCACTCCCCCGCCATTGTCCACAATGGTATAAAGCTCCTCGGCAAGATTCTCTCTGCTGTGGCGGCAGGCAATGGTGTAGACCATATCCGGCGTGTCCTTCTGCTCCTCAAGCACATAGCCGCGCGGTGTGGCGGAAATTTGCACATTGGCGGCGCGCAGGAGCGCAACGTCCCCGACAATGATCTGTCGGCTGACATTGAGTTTTTTTGCCAGGGCTGATGCACTAACAGGCTGACTGCCTTCCCTGAGTATCTCGATGATAGCGTCCCGTCTTTCGCCCGTATTCAATCTTCTGCACCGCCTTAAATAGCCTTGGATTTCCGCAGCATCCCATCAAGCCTTGCTATTGTGCCTCGGCAACCAATTCCACCGAACGTTTACTGCCCGCATGGGAAGTCCCCATTTTATATAACCTGCATGGAACCGAAAGTGATTGAAAAAACTGCTCAATTTTTTCCGGCTCCTCTGTCAGAAATTTAATTGCGAGCCCGCAGCTCTGCGTGATTTCTCTCGGAGCTGGCATGACAACAACCGAAAACTGCCGTTTCGCGAGCTTTTCTGTCTGCATACTGTGCGTAACAGAATCAAAGGTCATGAGATAAAACTGAGGTTCCACCGATTGCCCTCCTATAGAATCTTTGAGCAAGCAATTTTTGACCGACTGGCTTCCTGTTTTTAGTATAGGCTTTTTTACCAAAAAAGTCGAGGGGCGTTTTTCAATAGGACATTTTGTTTTATCAATAATTTCTATAATCCCTTCAACCCGTTGACTTTCTTGCATCTGGATTCTATTCTAAAAATAGAAATTTGCAAAAACTGAAAAAGTGAGGAACCAGACATGACTTTCATCGACGCCAAGGGGAAAAACTGCCCCATTCCCGTTGTTTTGGCAAAAAAAGAAATTGATCATGGTATCAGTGCGTTTACAATCGAGGTTGATAACTCAACCGCTGTGGAAAATCTACGCCGTCTTGCTGACAATCAGGGGTTCGCCGCCGCCGTTGAAGAAATCTCCGGAGGGTTCCGGCTGGCTTTTTCCAAGACCGGCTGCGCCGTCTGCGAGGAAGCGGAAAAACTTGTGAGCCCGCAGACCAGAACCGGAAAATGGGCGGTTTTTATTGGAAAAGAGATCATCGGCGACGGGGATCCCGAGCTGGGCAAAAACCTGATGCGGATGTATTTTTACACGATGACGGAATCGGACGATCTGCCCGCGAGCATTCTGTTTATGAACGGCGGGGTAAAACTGTGCACCGGAGACGAACAGGTCATTGGGCATCTTAAGGTTCTCGCCCAAAAAGGCGTGGAAATTCTCGTCTGCGGCACCTGTCTGAATTTTTACACAATCGCCGACCAACTGCAAGTCGGCACTGTCAGCAATATGTATGACATTACCCAACGGATGCAGCAGGCAGACAAAGTGGTCACCTTATAAAAAATATCAGAAACGGGGTACGGAAGCTGATGTTCCGTACCCCGTTTTTCAGTGGTTGGCAAGCTGGTAAATATTGTAGGCGTCTTCCGTGTGGATCGCTTTAAAGCTGCCCACGGTATAAGCGTCGTTGCCTGTCACACGCCCGGCAAGCCCCCTCAGTGTTTCATCATCTTGCACGCCGATGCCGAGCTCCGTCAAACAGGCCGGCATTCCAAGCGATTTAAAATAGGAAACGGTGGCGTCAATGCCGGCTTTCACAGCGTCTTCCGGCTTCTCTTTCTGAATGCCCCAGATTTTATCGGCATAACGGACGAACCGCTCCGGCTTTTCTTTCCAGGAGTAGGTTGCCCACGCCCCCCAGACTGCTGAAAGCGCGGCGCCGTGCGCCACATCAAATTTTCCGCTCAGTTCATGGCTGAGCTTATGGGGTGCGAAATCGGCAGCCGCCCCCAGCCCGGTCAGGCCGTTATGGGACAGGCTCCCGCACCACATCAATTCACTCATAGCGTCATAGTCGCTGTGGTTTTTCATGGCAGTCCTGCCGTTTTCAATGGCGGTGCGAAGTAATGCTTCCGCAATTCCGTCCGTCAATTGATTTCCCTCGGTCGGTGTAAAATAGCGGTCAAGCGTATGCATCATAATGTCGGTGATTCCGCAGGCAATCTGAAAAGACGGAAGCGAATAGGTAAGCTCCGGGTTCATAATCGCAAACTTGGGCCGATTAAAGTTGGAAGGCAGCCCCCGCTTTTCTCCGGTTTCCTCATTGGTCAGAACAGCGGAATTGCTTGTCTCGCTTCCCGCCGCCGAAATCGTGAGCACCACACCAACCGGAAGGCTATTTTCAATTTCTCGTCCACACCAGAATTCCCAGATATCGATGTCCGGGTTAGCGGCTCCGTGCGCAATGCCTTTCGCCGTATCAATCACGCTGCCCCCGCCGACTGCGAGAATGAAATCCGCGCCGAGCGCAATCGCCTGTTTCACGCCTTTTCTGGCGAAAGAAAGCAGCGGGTTCGGTTTAACGCCGCCCAGCAGCTCATATTCTATCCCTTCCGATTTCAGGCCTTCCTCTATTCTTGCCAGCAGCCCGCTTTTTACCGCGCTGCTGCCGCCGTAAACCACAAGCACACGATGTCCGTTATACTTCCGGATTTCCCGAACTGTCTGCAGTTCAGCACCTTTTCCGAAAACCACTTCGGTAGGCGAATAGAATGTAAAATTCTGCATGAAGAACCCCTCCAGTTTTTTTAATCAGCTGTCATCTATTTGTTGTTATTATACCGCATATTTCCAAATGATTCAACTCTATGAAAATTAGCGGCCCCAATAGCTAAGCGTCTTCGCTAATTGCGAAGACGCTTTTTTAGGCAATTTTCTTTCATTGCCCAAATTTTAAACAAAACGCAAAAGTGCCTATACACATTTTTGCCAAAGTTACTATACTAAATCTCGTAGGAAATGAAAGAAGGTGCGGTTTCATGGAATTTAAACGCAGACTGACACGGCTGGCAATTGATTCTGTTGTGGAGCGCACAATCCCCAAGCTGAAAAAAAAAGATTATCATCGGGGTATCCGAAGCCTTGTTGACCTTGGTTGCCAGTTTGCGTCCGGCGAGCGCCAGAAAGCATTCTTCTGCAAGCTGCAAAATATCATGCGCAGCCCAAACAATTCGTACAGTGCCCTGCTGGTCCGTGCCGTCAATGAGGTGGACGCAGGAATTGTCAAGCGTACAGGTGTTAACCTTGGTTACACCGTTCTTACCTGCGGTTCGGGCCTCCTGCAAAAATATTCGGCATTGTGGGAAACTCCTCTTCCGTGGATTATCCAGTTGGACTGCCCGGGCTGTTCCGCTGAACAGCTTACCGGAATTTTGCGTGAGGGCGGAACTTACGGCATTCTCTCCTACATTTTTTCAATCCGTTCAAAGGAACAATTTTCAGTATTGTTTCATCTGGCAAAAGAGTTCCAGGAATGCTTATTCTGGGCGGTCATTCCGGCCTCTCTGGCGGATGCACAGGTCTCTCAGACAGCTCGGGAATTGAAAAACATCGTGGTGATTGCCGAAATTTCCAATATCGACGCTGCTTTTCCGTTCGAGCAGCTAAAGGCAAAGCGGCTTCTATATGGCTTTTTATGCCTTGAGCGCAAGCCGTTTGATGATCGTGCCTTTCTTTCCGCGATGGCAGAATCCGGCTGCTTATTCGGGGTTTACAGCGGTGTTTCTTCTCTGAAACCAGCAGGAAAATATGGGCAGCGCTTCTTCTATGGAAAGAAAAAAGTCCCGCTGGCATTAGTCGATCTGCAGCGAGACGTATTCAATATTGGAGGCCAGATCGTTCCGGGCAGCGGGTACCTAAACATTCCTGAAAACGCAGTTCTGCGCTGCCAATGGAATCTGGGCGCGATTCTCCGTGAAAAAAGCCGCTAATCTTCCATACTGCGGTCTCCCAGCAGTTCCCGCGCCATGCTGCCGTCAATTAGCTCCTTTACGCGGGAAATCCATCTTGCCGGATCTTCCTCCATGCTGCCTTTCGCCCATTCTTCTATGATTCCGACAAAAGCATACGTGTAGAACTTCGCGATAAACCGGACGTCCCGCTCATCCACCTTCTGCCCTTCCGTCAACTCCTCGATGCAGGTGATCAGCAGGTTGTTGTAAAAATCGACCAGATATTCCGAAAAGGAATTCTGCCCCATCGTGCTCAGCGCGTTGATATAGAATATCCGGTTCCGCTGCATATAAAGGCACAGATTCCGAAGGCCTTCTTCCCAGTGCCGGTAGTCCGTAAAAGAGTTCATCTGTTCAAGTGTTTCCGTATAGTAAATCCAGTTCACCAGCTCAAATTTATCTTTAAAATGATAATAAAAAGTATTCCGGTTCACCCCGCAGTGCGCGGTTATGTCGCCCACTGTGATCTTTGAAAGCGGCGTGCTCTGCATCAATTCTTTAATTGACTGAGCCAGCACGCGCTTCGTCAGCGAAACCTCCGCCATACGCTATCTCCTTTTTTCAAAATTTATCCACTCTTATCATAGCTTAAACACGGATGATTTTCAAATAGTTTTTTCGGCCGTGGCATAGTTGCCAGGACATTGCAAGGGGGCACTTCATTTGTTGAAAAAAATAGCGCGGGTTCTCACCCGTAACCCGGCGGCAATCATTACGATTGCCCTGCTGTTGCTGATTCCCAGCATTTACGGCGCGATTCGGACAAAGGTTAACTATGATATCCTGTCTTATCTGCCCGATACGCTGGATTCCACGAAAGGGCAGACCATTTTGGAAGATACCTTTCAAAGCGCCGCCACCGCCATGCTGGTAGTGGAGGGGATGCCGGCAAGTGATGTAGAAAAGCTGAGGGATGATATTGAGCAGATCCCCAATGTCAGCAACGCATTCTGGGTTTCCAGCATAATGGACATCAGCGTACCGAAAGAAATATTACCGGATGATATCAAAAATATCTTTTACAGCGAGCAATATCAGGACTCGACTCTGATGATTATTCAGTTCGACCGTCCGGGTGCCTCCAGTGAGACTTTGGCCGCAATTGACCGCGTTCGCGCTGTTTGTGATGATCGGTGTTTTTTGGCCGGCGTGTCCATCTTCCTGAAGGATACAAAAGATATTGTCGAAAGCGAAATGCCAACCTACACCATTCTTGCCATTCTATTTTCCATCTTGGCTATGATGCTGACGATGGAATCCTATGTACTGCCGTTTGTATTCATTCTTGGAATCGGATTTGCGGTGGCCTATAACTTTGGAACCAAACTGTTTTTGGGGCAGGTTTCCTATATCACGAAAGCAATTGCCGCGATTTTGCAGCTGGGCGTTTCCATGGATTATTCGATTTTTCTCGTGGACCGTTACGACGAAGAAAAGCCCAAATTTGCGGATAGGCGCGATGCGATGGCAAGCGCGATTGAGAGCGCGTTTGTATCGCTGTCCGGCTCGTCTATGACTACCGTGGCAGGGTTTCTCGCGCTTTGCGCCATGCGCCTAGGTCTAGGCCCCGATTTGGGTCTGGTCATGGCCAAAGGAATTGTCATCGGCATTCTGGTCGTTATTTTTGTGCTGCCAGCATTGGTTCTGCAATTTGATGTGCCAATTCATAAATGGAGGCACCGCACACTGATTCCGAATTTTACCAAACTGAATGAATGGATCATCGACCACAAAAAATCCTTTGTTGTTATATTTTTGATCCTGTTTATTCCCTCCTGGATTATTCAAAGCAGAACGCAGATTTATTATAATATCGACCGTTCTCTTCCGGCTGATCTTCCTTCCACCGTTGCCACCAACAAAATGAAGGAACAGTTCAAAATGGCTACGACTCACTTTATCATCGTGGACGATTCTCTGCCTCCCTACCAGTTAAGCGCAATGGAGAAGGAAATTGAGAAAGTCGACGGCATCGAAAGCATGCTGGCATATGACAAGTTTGTCGGACCGCTGATTCCGGACGAATTTATTCCGGATGACGTAAAGGACCTCTGCAAAAAGGACGGTTTGCAGATGATTATGGTCAATTCCCGCTATAAAGCCGCTTTGCCGGAAGAAAATGCACAGATTGACGAAATTACCGAAATCGTCAAGCGCTACGACCCAAACGGCCTGATTACCGGAGAAGGCGCAATGACCAAAGATTTGAGCGAAATCACCACGGTGGATATTCAAGTCACAAACATTCTGTCCATTATCGCAATCCTGGTGATTGTTGGAATCTGTTTCAAGTCATTTACAATTCCGATCGTGCTTGTCTCTGCAATTGAACTGGCCATTTTCATTAATCAGGGAATCCCATCCCTATCCGGAACTGTTATTCCGTTTGTGTCGCCAATAGTTATCGGGTGTATCCAGCTCGGCGCCACAGTCGATTACGCAATTCTGCTCACCACACGATTCCGCGAGGAACTGAACAATGGATACGACCGGGTCACCGCAATTAAAATCGCGTCCAACGCGTCGGACAAATCCATCGTCACCAGCGCGTTGGTGTTCTTCTGCGCGAATATAGGCGTCAGCCTGATCTCCCGCATTGAAATTATTAAAAGCATCTGCTCCATGCTGGCCCGCGGCGCTATCATCAGCGCATTCGTCAGCATGTTTATCCTCCCATCGGTTTTGCTGGCTTGTGAAAAATTGTTCAGAAAAACCTCGCGGGGCTGGATTTTTAAACAGGCGGCTGCGCCTGAGAAAAAAGCATGAATACACTGGAGGAATACCGATGAAACTGCAAAAAAACACGTTGAGGGTCATGTGCGGGACAATGGCGCTTGTGCTTGCGACCGTTTCGGCCGCCGCCGCAACTGCTGAATCCCTGCCTCCGATTTCCACATACAGCGCCCCTTCTGATTCTCTGCCGCAGGAAAGCTCCGAAACACCTGAAGTCTCGGAGCCGCTGCCTGAGGAGGAGCAGCAGAAAACCGCTTACCTTGGAAAAAAGAGCGAAACTGTTTATGTGAACCTGAATGCCGACGGCAGTGTGCGCGAATCCATCGTAACCGACTGGCTGCACAGCGACACCCTCGGCGCGGAACTTCCCGACCGCACAGATATTGACGGGCTGACCAACGTGAAAGGAACTGAAACACCGCAGAAAGAAGGCGATTCCCTCAAATGGAGGCTGGAAGGAACCGATCTATACTACCGCGGCACAACCAGCAAACCGCTGCCTCTGGAGGTTTCTATTACTTACTCCATGGACGGCAGGGAACTGTCACCCGAGGAAATTGCGGGAAAATCCGGCAAAATGGAGATGAAGCTGCGTTTTAAAAACACCACCAGCAAGGAAGTAATTGTATCGGGCAGACAAACCGTTATGCATACGCCGCTGATGGTAGTTGCGGGGATGAGCTTTTCCGACGATCACTTTTCCAATTTGCAGGTCAGCGACGGCTCCGTTGTAGCCGACGGCAACAATCAGGCGGTTTCTATCATCTGCATGCCGGGGCTGTCGGAAAGCCTCGGCCTCGGAAACTACAGCCTGAAAGAAATCAATGACCTTGATTTCCCCGAGGAATTTACAATCACTGCGGACGCAAAGGAATTTGAAATGGGGCCTGTCGGAATCGCCGTTACTACGGAGCTTCCGAATCTCGACGATATCAAGAAAAGCGACGATGTTGACGATATGCGGCAGGATCTGTATGATTTGCAGGATATGCAGGATGATCTGGACCTTGCCGACCCCGACAGGGATCTGCGTTCCCTGATTACCGACCCGGAACGTACCGAAGCGGCCCAGCTTCTGGTGGACGATATTTTTACATTTTATGATTTAAACAAGGATATGCTGGATATCCTGCCCAAGTACATTACAGACGAAAATATCAAGCTATACGACCGCGTTAAATATGATTTAAAGGACAGCACCCTTGACACCCTGCTCGATGATGATGTTGTGTTCGACCTTCTTGACCGTGTCGACGAGCTAAGCCCAGCAAAATTACAGGCTCTCGCAGATGATTTTGAAAAGATGGATATGAAAGCCCTGCGGACACTGATGAGCAGGTGCAGTGAGTTAACCTCAGCTTTCGGCACCGCGGACGCGCAGAAAAATGTGACAACCCTAAAAAAGCTGGCGGCCTGCCGCGGGCCGATGTTTGCCCTTCTTGGCGACGTGAAAACGCTCAACGACGCCGCTTTCGGACAGCTCCTGTATGCGAGTATCGTTGCAAAGATTCCGGGTGCGGGCTCGATTGAGGATGCGTCCATGAAAGTTTTGTTGAAAGCCCTGCTGCCATCTCTTTCTGGGGAAGTTGACAAAGATATGGCTGCGGGCTACACCACCGCCGCGGGTATCACTTCCACCGATACAGGCATCTACGTCCGGCAGCAGGCTTCTTCGGGTACGATTCCCGATGTTTCTTCTTCGGCTCCCGAAGAAGCGGATTCCTCCTCCAGTGTATCCGTTCCAGATTCGGAAAGCAGTTCCGACGAATCTGAAAACAGTTCTTCCGGCGAAACGTCCGATCCGGAGCCGCAGGAAACGGAACAGTCCGAACCCGAGCCGTCTGAAGAGTCCGGCGATGAAGCGCAGCAGACGTCTGTTCTCGCCGCATATGTTGAAAGCGAAGGACAGGATCTCTCTCAGCCGGAAGATTCTTTGCCGGAAGAGAGCGAACAATCAACAGCAGAAGCTGGTGCCGACGAAATTGAACGTTCTGATTTAACCCCTGTGATTCATGAGCTTTTGGCAGACAGCAGCAGCACCCCCCGCGCAAAAATCGTCAGCGCGTTGGGGAGCGCCTTCAGCGACTCCGCAACGCTGGATGCCGTCTGCGACATGCTGAAAGGCAACCCGTCCTTTAAGCCGCTGATTGACCTGCGCAGCTATACAAACGCTTTGAACCTGGCAATGGAGGAAAACGGGATTACCTCGGACGATGACCTGCCCGCCACCATGGCGTTTGCTGACAGCCTGCTTACCAAAGTGGAAAGCCTGCAGCCGCTGGCGGAAGCCTGCTTTGCCCCGCTGGCCAAAAATGAAACAGATCCTGTGAAAAAAGCACAGATGATTCAGAAAGCCATGGAGCAGCTTTCAGAGGATTTGGCATCGAATCAGGAAAACTTCACTTCTCTCATCCTGCTGATGAACCAGCTGAAAGAAGAAGATCTGCTGGACGACATTGAATATATCGATGATCTTCGCAAAGACATGCAGGACTTGCGGCCCATCGTGAAAGCGCTCAACCACGACTTGAAGAAGAGCGACATCAATGTTAGCCTGCATCAGTCTCCCGAAACCACCACTTCCCTTTTGAAAATGAAAGACGATCTGGAAAAACACCGCGATATCAGCGAATCCTTGAAATGGGCGACTTTGCCGAAGAATGTCGATATCGGCCGGAGCATGATCGAAACGCTCGACAGACTGCGGGCGAAAGACACGGTCGGCAGCTCGCTGAACAAATTGGATGACGCCGATGAACTGCTTGACCGCAAGGAGGCGCTGGTAGCCTTGTCCGATCAATACCGAATCTTTACCGACGCCCCCGCCGAACTGGACACCGAGCTCAAATTCATCTTGAAGACCGACGAAATCAAGGTCCCCGAGGCCGAAGAGAAAACCGCACCCGTTACAGAAGAAAAAAGCGGATTTCTGGACTGGTGCAAAGGGTTGGTTTTTAAAGTTCCCGGAAAATAGTCATAGAAAAGAGCGCCCCCATCTTTTGGGGGCGCTCTTGTTTTCCACTTTTATAACGATTTAGCACGTTGATCAATCGGCACATAATCAAAGCGCGGGGAAATACTGAGATAAGCGGGACGGATAATCTTCCCGGAATTGCAAAGTTCCTCAATCCGATGCGCGCTCCAGCCCGAAATGCGTGAGATTGCGAAAATCGGGGTAAACAGCTCGGTTGGCAAATCAAGCATGCTGTAAACAAAGCCGCTGTAAAAATCAACATTCGCGGAAACGCCCTTATAGATGCGGCGCTCCTCCCCGATGATCTGGGGCGCAAGCCGCTCAACAAGCGAATACAGGCCGAATTCCTTGTCCCGCCCTTTTTCCTCAGACAGGCTCTTGACGTAATATTTAAACACATCGGCGCGCGGGTCGGACAGCGAATAAACCGCATGCCCCATTCCATAGATCAGCCCGGCTTTATCAAACGCCTCTTTGCGGAGAAGCTTCTTCAAGTAGCACGCGACCGCTTCTTCGTCTGACCAGTTGGATACCGTCTTCTTCAAATCTTCAAACATCTGCACGACTTTGATGTTGGCTCCGCCATGGCGCGGCCCTTTCAGCGATCCGATTGCCGCCGCAACCGCAGAATAGGTGTCCGTTCCCGAGGAACTCACTACATGCGTGGTCAAAGTGGAATTGTTGCCGCCGCCATGTTCCGCGTGCAGCACAAGCGCCACATCGAGCACGCGCGCCTCCAGCTTGGTATACTTGCTGTCCGGGCGCAGAATGTGCAGAATATTTTCCGCTGTGGAAAGATGAGGCTGGGGAGCATGAATAAACAGGCTCTTTCCCTCATGGTAATGGTTATATGCCTGATAGCCGTAGACGGATAGCATGGGAAACAGCGCAATCAGCTGCAGGCACTGACGGAGAGCATTGGGGAGCGAAATGTCATCGGCGCGGTCGTCGTAGGAATAGAGCGTCAAAACACTGCGGGCCAGCGTATTCATCATGTCCCGGCTGGGAGCCTTCATAATGATGTCGCGCACAAAGCTGGTGGGCAGCGAACGGTATCCCGTAAGAAGGGCTTTGAATTGATCGAGCTGCTTTTGTGAAGGAAGGGTTCCAAACAGCAGTAAATAGGTCGTTTCCTCAAATCCGAATCGATTTTCATGGATAAATCCGGACACCAAATCTTTGACATCTATCCCATGATAAAACAGGCGGCCCTCGCAGGGAACCTCCGCTCCATTTTCATCCCGCTGGGTAGACTGAATCTCAGAAATTTCGGTCAGGCCGGTGAGGACACCCTTTCCGTTGATGTCGCGCAGTCCGCGTTTGACATCATACTTTTCATAAAATGATGGGTCAATCGCACTGCTTTTTCTGCAGAGCTCCGTAAGCTCCAGAATTTCCTGGGTTACTTCGGAAAACGGATTGAACGGCATATGCAACTCTCCTTTACGCATCTTTCATTTCGTAGAATAATTTATTATATCAGATTGCAGATAAAAAAGAAATCAAATTAAATCGGAATTTAACGATCTATTTTTTGGGATTTAAACAGACCCCGGATTAGCCTCCAAAAAGGGAGCCAGATAGGCCCTGAATGCAGACGGTAGCGGATACTCCTCCCGAAGTTGCTCCGGTTTTGCCCAAATCAGTCCCGCTTGCATCGGGCTGCTTTCAGCAACCGTTATCCGCCATCCTGCCATCTGCCATTCAACATGTGTAAAAATATGCTTTGCGCCGCACAATTCCTCGGCGCGCAATGGCTCCAAACCAAACGAGCGGGTCTGCAACACGGCCTGTTCCCGGGTTAGTGTCCCCGGCGCGGAAGGCAGTTCCCAAAGACCTGCCAGAAGCCCTTTCCCTTTGCGCCTGCGGATAGCGAGAAGATTGTCGCGCACCAGCAGCAGGATTGTATGTTGCTCGATGCGCCGCGGTTTTTTCGCAGATTTTACAGGCAGTTCCAAAGCAATCCCCCGCTTTTTGGCTTCGCACAGGCCAGCGAGCGGACAGCGTTTGCAGTTGGGAGGCCCGTTTGGCACGCAAATCACAGCGCCTAATTCCATCAGGCTTTGATTGAATGCTCCGCATCGCCCCGCCGGCATAACCGCGCGCACCATATCTTCCGCGGCGCGTTTGGTTTTGGGGTCGGCAATGTCGTTATAATTCGCAGTCAAACGAGCCAGAACACGCAGCACATTTCCGTCTACCGCAGGTACCGGCTTTCCAAATGCAATGGAAGCGACTGCACCCGCGGTGTAGCTGCCGATTCCGGGCAGCGTCAACAGATCTTCATAGCTTTCCGGCAAGGCCCCCTGAAAGCGCTCTACCACCTGTTGTGCGGCTTTTTGCAGGTTGCGTGCGCGGTTGTAATAGCCAAGGCCCTCCCAAAGCTTGAGCAGCTGCTGCTCAGGTATCTCGGCGAGCGCGGAAATATTCGGCAGGGCGGTCAAAAAACGAGCAAAGTATCCCTTGACCGCCTCCACACGGGTTTGCTGGAGCATAATTTCGGAAATCCAGATGCGGTAGGGATCTTTGTTGACGCGCCACGGCAGGTCGCGTTTTTCAGCCTCGTACCAGTTCAGCAGCGGTTCAATGATATCAGATAGGTTCATATTATCCTCTTTTGATTGAAAAATTAGCAAATCAGGCTTTGCCCGCAACAATACACAAATTCTGTGAAAAGGTCGGCAGAAGCCTTATCAGTTCGATACATATATTCTGGATGCCACTGAACGCCCATCAGGAAGCGCTTTCCGGGATGGAATGCCGCTTCAATCAGGCCGTCCGGCGCAATGGCTGCCGGTTTGAGCGCCGCCGCCAGCGATTTGACCGCCTGATGATGATAGCTGTTGACCTGTATCTTTTCACACCCTGTTGCCGCGCGCAGCGGCGTATCCGGCAGGATGGACACAGCGTGCGCGGGCTGGTCATAAGGCGGACTCTGGTGATGATTCAGCGGGCTATTCAACTTAAGCTGCTGCGGCAAATCCTGATAGAGCGTCCCGCCAAGTGCCGCGTTAAATAACTGAAGGCCGCGGCAGACTCCAAGCGCGGGCTTATCTAACCCGATAACCTCCCGCAGCAAAAGCAGTTCCAGCCTGTCCTTGTCCGGGCAGGGTTTTCCGCAAAAAGCAAGCGGCTCTTCTCCGTAAATGGAAGGGGCAACGTCCTGCCCGCCTGAAAACAGGAACCCGTCAAGCTCTACGGCAAACCGCAGAATATCTTCCCTGTTTTTGGCCATCGGCAAAATAACGGGTATTCCGCCCGCGCGCGTGATGCCGTCCAAATACCCCGGCAGCATCCAAATGCTGTCCCGCTCCTCATCAAAAAGCGGTGTAATCCCGATGATCGGTTTTTTCATTTGCTTTTTTGCCCCCTTCCAAAGCCTAGAATTTTTGATATTATTTTCTATTATAACACACCAATATAGCAGACGAAACACCATAAGAACATATTTTCTGAAATTTATGCGCATGGTATCTGCCCGAGTTGACGCAAAATGCTTAACAGATTATAATAAAGTGTATTAACTAGCGGGGGTGCACAATGGCTGTTAAAAATGATATTCTGGCCTATCTGGAACAGCACAGGAACGGCTTTTGTTCTGGAGAGCTTCTGGCAAAAGAGCTGGGTGTTTCCCGTGCCGCAGTCTGGAAAGCGGTGGAGTCGCTGAAAAAATCCGGATATGAAATTGAAGCGGTCACCCGCAAAGGATATCGAATTGACAAAAATAACGATCTGCTGTCGGCGGAAAGTATTGCCCCGTTTTTAGAGGACCACTGCCGGAAACTGAAGATTCAGACTTTTTCTTCACTGGAATCCACCAATCTTACCGCCAAACAGCTGGCGCTTGCCGGGGCCGAGGAGGGTACTGTTGTTTTAACGGAAGAGCAGACGCTGGGACGCGGACGCCTTGGGCGTTCCTTTTTTTCCCCCGCCGGCGCTGGAATCTATTTGAGCATTATTTTGCGGCCGGAGCTGAAGGCCTCCGAAGCAGTGCTCATTACCACGGCGGCAGCGGTTGCGGTCTGCCGCGCGATAAAAGAAATCACGGGTGCAGAAGCACAAATCAAATGGGTAAATGATATTTACGTGAATGAACGCAAAATCTGCGGAATTCTGACCGAAGCGCTTACAGGGTTTGAAAGCGGCTCCGTCGAATGCGTCATATTAGGAATCGGTTTAAATTTCTGCCAGCCGGAAGGCGGCTTCCCGCCAGAACTCCGGGATCGGGCGGGCTGTCTGTTTGCGGAAAAACCGGACGGCACTACGCGCAGCCGGCTCGCGGGCGCCATTCTGAACCACGCTTATGCGCTGTGCAGTTCGGTAGAAAACCGAACTTTTCTGGAAGAATATCGTCAGCGCTCTCTTATTTTAGGCAAGGAAATAACGGTTAACCATTCCGGTGAAATACAATCGGTAGTCGCCTGCGCAATCGACCAAAGCGGCGGGCTGCTTGTCCGCTATCCGGACGGCAGAATGGAAACGCTTCATTCAGGAGAAGTATCCATCCTTTTTTAGCTGCATTTTAAAAAGCCCGTCCTGATCATATGATCCGGACGGTCTTTCAGTTATCATTTTCAGTTTTCCGATAATTTGATGGAAAGATAGGACCTCACCAGTGCCACACATTTATCCCACCCAAGTATACTGCTGTTGATGCATAAATCATAGTTATCAGCATCTTTCCAGTCGCGCCCGGTAAAATAGCGATAGTATTCCGCACGGCGCTTATCGGTTTTACGGATATACCGCTCGGCATCTTCCCTGCTAAAACTGGCATGAATCGCCATCGTTTTTTCAACGCAGTAATCCATAGGTGCGTGAACATAGATCCGCAGAATAGAATCATAATCCTTTAAAATGAAATCCGCACAGCGTCCAACAATCACACAGGATTCCGTTTCAGCAAGCTCTCTGATAATTTTTGCCTGATAATTAAATAAATTTTCTTCCGATATAAAATCATCGCTGTCTGGAGGAATGACTTCACCGGAATAGCTGACCTTGCCCGCTTTAAAAAGTTTTGGCCTTTTCAAATTCTCATCCGACTGCGCAAACAGCTTCACGTTGATGCCGCTGTCATCCGAGGCGCGGTGCAGCAGTTCCTTATCATAGTATGGGATTCCGAGTTTTTCCGCCAGCATCTTGCCGATCGTTCTGCCGCCGCTTCCATACCCTCTCGCAATGGTAATTACGAAATGATCCATCCTTCCAACCACTTCCCTTGAAACATTCTATGCAGACACCTGATGTCCTTATCTATAGTATATACGATTTTTCCGCGATTTTCCAGTCTTATTCAGCAAAGCTGCAAAATTATGAATCGGTCACCATTGCTACTGTTTATCCTGTGATGAGGCATATCTCGTAAGACAAATCGCGTTTTGCGCTTCGTCGTGGCGACGCAGCAAAATTGCCGTTAGCAGCGCGTCAAGCACCGTAATTTCCGCCACACGGGATGCAAACGCATCACTGTTGTAGAGTGTTTCCTTCGCCGTCGTAAATAATACAATATCACTTACTTTTAAGGCCGGGGAGCGGGCATGGCCCGTGAGCGTAATTGTGGTTGCGCCGCGCTCCTTCGCCAGCCGCAGGCTGCGGATGGTGAGGCTTGAACGGCCTGAATAAGTAATTCCGATTGCAACGTCGCCTTTGCCAAGCAGACTGGCGGACATTGCCTGGGTATCAGCGTCAAGCTCGACACCGCATTTGATTCCGTATTTTAAAAATTTATGTTTCATATCCATCGCAACATAAGCCGAGGCTCCCACCCCGAACATTTCAATCCGGTTGGCGTTTGCAAGCGCATTGGCAGCCCGTTCAAACTCTTTATCGCTCAGGACGCTTTGTGTTTCAGACAATGCCTGAATACGGGAATTAAAAATCTTACGCTTAATTGTAGAGGCGGAATCGTCTTGTTTTACCGCCTCATTCGAACCTGTTTGAGAATCGGTTGTATTTTTTGCAACATTAATTTTAAAATCCTGAAATCCCCGATAACCCATAGATTTGCAAAAACGTACGATCGTTGCCTCGCTGGACCCAGATTGAACGGCAAGTTCACTCACAGTCAAGTAAATAACATCTTCACGATTATTTACAATAAACCGTGCAACCCTTTTCTCCGCATCTGTCAGAAAGTCCATTTGTTCTTCAATGGCAGCAATCAGCGGTATATTCATTAATGGATAGCCCCCTACACAATCGGTTTCAACGCAGACAAGAATTTCTTTTTCCTTTATTATTATAACATTATAAAAACTATTTTCAATGTATTTTCGACAGATTTTTACAAATATTTAGTAAAATTCGACATAATATTTCAAAATCTATCTTTAAGTAACAAAGTTTATTTAAAATAATTGTTTTTATTGTCCCCGTGACCGATTATATCAGCAGCGCCAGTGCCGGTTCTTGAAATTTAATTCCAATTAAAAATGTTGAAAAGTTGACAGATTCTGAAAAAGAACAAAGCGCCGGATTACGGCGCTTTGTTCTTTTAAAAAATTTGGCAATTAAATTTCCGATACATTAATCTGATTGTTTATCATTGCTACCGAAATTCTGCGCGGAGGATTGGTTCCCTCCACAAGACAGGACGCAGTACCAAATGCAGCTGCATACTGAACAGAACGCTTGGGGTCATACTTATAATCATGCGCAATAATAAACCCCGCCAGGGCAGCGTCCCCAGCCCCGACTGACGATCTAATTTCAGACAACACAGGCACGTCCGCTTTATATGTAACGGAGCCATTCGTATAGATTACGCCATCCTCACCGAGGCTGGCCAGCACATGATGGACGCCCGCTTCTGAAATCTGATGCACCGCTTCCTTAACTTCTTCGATGGAATGCAGTTCTTTGCCAACCAGTGCGCATAATTCCTCAAAATTGGGTTTGATTGCCCATGGTTTAATTTTCGCTACATCTTCCAGCGTAACGGAGCGGGTGTCAAGCGCAATGATCCCACCGCACTCCTTTATAAACGCACAGATTTCACATAGGTTCTCATTGCTGATGCCTTCCGGCATCAGTCCTGCCACTACAACCAGCGTGGCGGGTTTAATCTCTTCAGCAAGAACTGTTTTAAGTTCCTGTATGGTATGATGCTTGATCATAGGGCCATTACGGACCAATCTGGTTTCTGTTCCATCCGCTGATACGATACAGATGTTTTCCCGCAGACGTCCCTCGGTGTAGATTACACGCGTGGTAACCTTTTCATCTTCCAACCGCTCAAAGTAACGTCGGCTGCCATCCTGCCCGGCAACAATCAGCGCCGTATTTGCAATCCCGTAGCACTGAAGCACACGGGATACATCCACTGCCTTGCCTGCGGCATCATACAGCTCGCTTTCCACAACATTATTATCCCCCTGTATGAATTCCTTCATATAGCAGGTAGAGTCCGCAGCGGGATTGAGGGATAATGTAATAATTTTATCAAACATCATAAAATAGCCGACCTCCGTTTTTACAGATGAGGACATGGAGGCGGACGGCCTTGATGCCGTCCGCGCGCATATATTTAAAGCTATTCGGTTGTTTTGTCTGTTTCAGGGAGCACAGTTGTCCCCTGATCCTCTTTCAAGGTTTCTTCTTTCGTTTCTTCCGGTTCTTTCGCTTCTTCCGGTGCCTTCACTTCTTCCGGTTCTTCCGGAAGGGGAAGGCCCTGCATCATTGCAGCAAATTCCGCTTCTTCCATCCGCTCATGCTTAAACAGGAACTGCGCAACCTGATGCAGCTGATCCATATGATCCGTCAGAATATCGCGAGCACGCTCATAAGCGGTATCAACGATTTCACGGATTTCGGCATCAATCTCTGCCGCCACATTTTCAGAATAACTTGGCGTATTGTTAAAATCACGCCCCAAGAAAATTTCATCCTCGTCATGACCGTAAACGATCGGGCCCAACTTTTCGGAGAAGCCGTACCGCATAATCATATTGCGGGCAACCTTTGTGGCGCGTTCAATGTCGTTGGAAGCCCCTGTTGAGATATCCTCCAGCACCAGTTTTTCAGCCATTCGTCCGCCCAGCAGCGTAACAATATCCTCGTTCATCTCCCGCTTGGTCACATAGGATTTGTCTTCACCCGGCAAAGAGAGCGTGTAACCACCGGCCATTCCGCGGGGAACAATCGAAATCTGGTGAACCGGGTCCTGTGTCGGCAGATAATAAGTACAGACCGCATGGCCCGCCTCATGATAAGCCGTAAGGTTTTTGTCTTTTTCAGTAACCACGTGGGAACGTTTTTCCGGTCCAGCGATTACTTTAATGGTTGCTTCTTCAATTTCCGTCATCGTAATTGCTTTAAGGCCTTTTTTCGCTGCGAGCAGCGCAGCCTCATTGCAAAGGTTTTCAAGATCCGCCCCGGTAAAGCCTACCGTGGATGCAGCAATCGTCCTGAGGATTACATCCGGGCCAATCGGCTTGTTGCGTGTATGGACGCGCAGGATTGCTTCACGACCCTTAATGTCCGGATATCCGACCGCGATCTGGCGGTCAAAGCGGCCCGGACGCAGCAAAGCAGGGTCCAGAATGTCGCGGCGGTTGGTCGCGGCAATCACGATAACACCGCTGTTGGTTCCAAAACCGTCCATCTCAACCAACAACTGATTCAGCGTCTGTTCGCGTTCATCGTGTCCACCGCCAAGTCCGGCGCCGCGATGGCGACCGACCGCATCAATTTCGTCGATGAAAATAATCGAGGGTGCGTTTTTCTTTGCCTGCTCAAACAGGTCACGGACGCGTGACGCACCGACGCCCACAAACATCTCTACGAAATCAGAGCCTGAAATGGAGAAGAACGGAACCCCTGCCTCGCCTGCCACTGCTTTAGCCAGCAGCGTTTTACCGGTTCCGGGAGGGCCCATCAGCAGGACGCCCTTGGGGATACGGGCGCCCAATGCGTTAAATTTGCTCGGATTCCGGAGGAATTCCACGATCTCGACCAACTCTTCTTTTTCCTCTTCGGCGCCTGCAACATCGTTAAATGTAACTTTTGGTCCTTCTTCCGGGACGCGCGGTTTCGCTTTTCCAAAGCTCATGACTCCGCCGGTACCGCCTCCGCGGGCCTGCCTCATCATCATCACGTAGAAGAATACCAGCATGCCAACCAGCAGCAAGGTGGGGATAAAGCTAAGCCATACCGGGTATTCTTTCACAGGGATATAGTCAAATTTCATTGGTGCTTCCGGATTTGCCCTATCATAAGCGGCAATCAGGTCGTCGCTCCCGTCTACGAGCGTTCCGTTGATGTCATTGTAAAAAATACTGAGATTCGGAATTTTATAATCCGCCAGCTTTTTATCATCAACCAGCGTCAGATTCAGTTTTCCCGTGTTCTGGTCAAGCTCAAATTCCTTAACCTCCAATCTCTGGAAATATCCAAGCACCTCGGAATATTTCACGGAAGTCGGAGTTTTCATGCTCGTTGAAAGTAGCATGACCGCCATTAGCATCAGTAACAGAAATACCGAAATATAGATACCGATGCCTTTCGACTTTTTGTTCAAATTTTTTTCACTCCTGTCAAAATCATTGTGCTTCAGCCCTTAACTTCCTTCTCCGGGTCGGCAGGCTGCCTATAGACCTCCGGTTTCAGCACACCTACGTAAGGAAGGTTTCGGTATTGCTCCGCATAATCAAGCCCGTAGCCCACCACAAATTCGTCCGGAACTTCAAAGCAGGAATAATCCGCTTTGATATCCGCAATCCGGCGAGCAGGTTTATCAAGTAAAGTCGCAATCTTAATATCCGTGGCACCACGCTGCATCAGCAGACTCTTGAGATAACTCAGTGTCAGTCCGCTGTCCAGAATGTCCTCGACAATCAAAATGTGCAAGTTCTGAGGGTTGATGTCGATATCCTTGATTATCTTAACCACTCCGGAAGTTTTTACGCCGGAATGGTAGCTGGAAACCGCCATAAATTCCACCTCAACCGGGATGTCCAGTTCGCGGATCAGATCAGCCATAAAAACAAAAGAGCCTTTCAAAACCCCGAGCACAAGCACATTCTTCCCCGTATAATCCAAAGAAATTCTTTTGCCAAGCTCCCGCACCTTTTGCTTAATTTCATCTTCGCCGATCAGCACTTTTAAAATATCCTCTGTCACACCTGTCGCCCTCCGTTATCTTCCGTAATCGTGAACGTTAACACTTTGCGGGTTTTGCGGTCAACTTTCACCCGCTCATCCACGCCGATATTTTCAACAAACACCACGCCCGCGCTATCTGCCGCCACACACAGCTGTTCCCTGTTCTCCAAGGCAAGTTCACTGAATAGTTTTTTCAGTGATTTTGTGCAGCCGCGACCGGCCGGCTTCATTTTATCCCCCGCCTGCCGCGAACGAAAGAAAATATCAACACTTATCTTATCATAATCGGCAGCATTTTTTAATACCAAATCGGTATTGTTCTCAAAAATTTCATAATCTGCACAGTCTAATACAGAAAAAGTTGCCATTTTTTGATTTCCAAGCGAAATCACTCGGCCGTCAAGATCGGTTTTTTTAACCGCCACCTGCTCAAGCGGGTCACATTTCCGCTTCGTGCGGCACTCCACGTGCAAAATCCCATCACGAGCAGAAATATACCAGTTTTTCCCAACTTGCAGTACATGGCGTTTTCCACCCATTATCATTTCCACAATGAGACCAATTCGTTCCGCGCTGCGTTCAATTCCGTGATCTTCCAGCATTCCCGAAATCATCCTCGATAAAACGGCAGGGTGCAATTCAGCCAGCTTTTCCAGCAAGAAGCCGTTTTCCGTCGCACACCGTCCGGCTTCCGCAAGCGCCTGCTGCTGCAGGTAATCCGCGTCCTGTCGCAGCATGTCGGTCATCCGCCCGATTGCGCCCAACGCATTTTGATTTACACGAGCCAGCTGAGGGACGATATTGTGCCGGATGTGATTTCTTGTATAATCATCAGACAGATTTGTGCTGTCTGTGACATAGCATAAATTATGCGAGGTGCAGTAGCGTTCAATTTCTTCGCGCGAGCAGGCGATTAACGGCCGAATGATGGAGCCTCTAACCGGAGGAATTCCGCAAAGACCGGCAATTCCGGTGCCGCGGGATAGGTTAAGCAGAACCGTTTCCGCTGTATCGGAAAGCGTGTGCGCCGTCGCAATTTTACTGTGATATTTTTCGGCCAGCTCCGCAAAAAAAGCATACCGTTCCTCGCGGCCAGTTGTTTCCAATGAAGTGCCGCGCTCCCGCGCAAGTTGCCGGATTTTTACCCTTCGTACGTCGAGCAAAACCCCATACTGTTCACACATGGTGCGGACGAGCTGTTCGTCGCGGTCGCTTTCTTCCCCGCGCAGGCAGTGGTTCAGGTGGCATGCGCGCACATGCAGGTTCAAATCTGTCCCCGCACATAAAAAATCGAGCAGCGCAACCGAATCGGCGCCGCCCGAAACCGCCACCGTAACCGTATCACCCTGCCGAAGCATTGCAAATTGTTCAATTGTAGCTCTCGCCTTATGGTTCATGACGCGATAACTCCAAATTGGTAAATCTTGTATAACGGTTGTCCCACCCAAGCTTTACAACACCGACTTCGCCATGACGGTTTTTCGCCACATCACATTCCACGATGTTGCGCTCTTCCGCCTCTTCACGCGCGTAATAATCCTCGCGGTACAACAGCATAACAATGTCCGCATCCTGCTCAATCGAACCAGACTCACGCAGATCGGAAAGCATCGGCTTATGGTCGGCGCGGGATTCAGGTCCGCGGGAAAGCTGAGACAGCGTAATCACAGGCACGTTCAGTTCTTTTGCCATGATTTTGAGATTTCTGGTAATTTCAGAAATCTCCTGTACGCGGTTATCAATGCGCCGTCCGGACGACATCAGCTGCAGATAGTCGATGATTACGACGTCCACTTTACGCAGTCTGCGAAGTTTTGCTTTCATTTCACCAATGGTGATGCCCGGCGTATCGTCCAGATAGATGTCCGCCTTAGACAGCACCTGTGACGCCATCGCGATGCGAACCCAGTCATCACCGGACAGTTCACCTGTCCGCAGCGATTTACCCTCTATCGAAGCCTGCGAGGACAGCAGCCTCTGCGCAAGCTGTTCACTGCTCATTTCAAGAGAAAACACCGCGACAGTTTTATCCGTTTTAGTCGCCACATTTTCCGCAATATTCAGCGCAAAGGAAGTCTTGCCCATACCGGGGCGGGCAGCAATCAGAATCAGGTCAGACTTATTCAGCCCCGTAATTACATGATCCAGCGCAGGATAGCCTGAGGAAATGCCCTTATACCGGTCTCTGTCCTCGCCCGACAGCCTCTGGAGGATTTCATAGGTTTCGGTGATTGCCGTGCGAATATGCTTGAATGCGCTCGTATTGCGGCCCTGCCGGATATCGAAGATTGTCTGCTCCGCGCTGTCCAGCAGCATGTCCGAATCCGCCTGTGGTTCCTGCGCCATTTCTATGATCTCCCGCGAGGCGGTAATCAACCTGCGGATGTAATTCTTTTCGCGGACAATGCGGCAGTAAGCCTCCACATTTGCCGAAGACGGGACAACCTGTGCGAGGTTTGTCAGGTAGATTTTCGCGTCTTCCGCGGTTTCAAATACTTCCTGCCGCTTGACCTCTTCCAAAATGGTGATGAAGTCCATGACCTCATTGCGGGTAAACATGCTGAGGAACACATCAAACAACTGTTGATGCTGCGGGCGGTAAAACATATCCGTGCGCAGGTTTTCCATAATCACAGGGAAACAGGATGGATCAATCAGAACAGCGCCGAGCACGCTCTGTTCTGCCTCCAAATTATAGGGCATCTGCTGGCCGTACTGTCCGTTTATGTCAAAATTTGCCAAGCTTTGCCCTCCCTTATGTGAGATCCTGAACGAATTTTTAATCCGCTTCACCAACTACCACATAGATGCTCGCTGTAATACCGGAGTGGAGCTTTGCCACCGCCGTATAACTTCCAAACGCCTTAATATCTGAATCCAGCGAAATTTTCCGTTTATCGATTTCAGCGCCGAACTGTTTTTTCAGCTCTTCAGAAATTTCCTTGGATGTGACAGAACCGAAGAGTTTGCCGTTTGCACCCGCTTTTGCGGTGAGCTTAACAGTTTTGCCCTCGAGCCCCGCGGCGAGATCCTGCGCCGCCTGTTTCTCAGCGGCGGCTTTGTGCGCCGCGGCAGCCTCCTTGGCTTTCAATTCTCCCATTGCCTGCGCATTTGCCTCAATCGCAAGCCCTTTCGGAAGCAGAAAATTGCGGGCATATCCGTCCGAGACATTCACAAGATCGCCTTTTTTTCCGCTGCCCTGCACGTCTTTTGTCAAAATAACTTTCATATTTATAACCCCCGTCTATATAAAATTCAAACTGTTTGATCGTAAATAAACGATATCGAACAGTCTATCGGCTGTTTTCCTCAAAGAATTCGTCGATTGCTGCAGTCAGCCTGGATTTTGCCTCTACCACACTGCTATTTGCGATTTGCGACCCGGCCAGTGTGTGATCGCCCCCCCCACCACGCTTGACCATACTCAGCTGAACCCGCCCCAGTCCCATGCTTCGTGCGGAATAGGAAATTCCGCTGCCGCAGCGGAAGATCAAGAACGACGCCTGCACCCCGCTGATGTTCAGAAGTTCATCCGCCGCCTGCGCGGCAGTCACCTGAATATCCGTTATTTCCTGGTCGGGAGAAACGGCAATCGCGCAGCCCTTATAAATTGCTGCGTTAGCGACCAGCTGCGCCTTCAGCTGATACGCTTCCATCTGAATGGCAAAGAGCTTTCGTACCTCTACCGTATCCGCACCAATTTTGCGCAGATATGCGGCAGCCTCAAAGGTGCGTACGCCCGTCTTAATCACAAAGTTCTTGGTGTCCAGCATAATGCCGGCCAGCAGAGCTTCCGCCTCGTAACGGCCGATGCGGTAGCGCTCGCCGAAATACTGCACTAATTCCGTTACCATCTCTGACGCGCTGGACGCGTAGGGCTCATGATAAAAGATCACAGCATTTTCAATATGTCCTACCATCTTGCGGTGGTGGTCGATCACCACAACGGATTTGCAGGACTCAAATACCTCCGCCGATTCTAAAAACGTTTTTACATGCGTATCGCAGATCACCAGCAGCGTTTTCCTGGTGATATGGGACAGTGCTTCCTCAGGCTCAATCAGCAGACCGTTATAACCGTTCTCGAGCAGCTTATCATATAAAGGGCCTACCAGATTTTTGTCCCGACGGATGACCAGCCAGGCATCTTTTCCCATCAGGCGGGCCGCCTTCAAAATTCCCACAGATGCGCCGAAGCAGTCCAGGTCTGAACTCTGGTGCCCCATGACCAATACATTGTCGCTGCCGTTCATCAGTTCCGCCAACGCTGTCGCAACAATGCGGGTTTTTACCTTGGTGCGCTTTTCAACCCCGTTGGAAACCCCGCCGAAAAATTCGTAGCCGGACGCGCTGCGTACGGCAGCCTGATCCCCGCCGCGCCCCAGCGCCATGTCCACAGCCTGCCGCGCAAACTGCTCGCTTTCGTTGAGGGTCGAGGCATCCCGGCCAACGCCGATGGAAAGTGTGGGGGTCTGGTTTGCTTCATTCTCAATGGCACGGACCTCTTCCAAAATCTGAAACCTGGATGAGATGATTCCTCTGAGATTGCGTTCTTCAATAATCACGATAAAGCGGTCCCGCTCGGTTTTTACCATAAGCCCGCCGTTTTCCGAAACATATTTGCTGACGGTGTATTCAATCTGCCCCATCAGGCGGGAACGCTCGTTGTCTTTCATGGTTTGCTGAAGTTCTTCATAATTGTCCACAACCAGAAGCATGACTGAAGGGCGTGTTTCAAAATATTCATGGGCTAACTGCTTTAACTCGGTGTTGTCAAAGAAGTAGACCATATAAAGATCCTGATGATTGTTGAATGCACGGGTGACATACGCTACAAAATGCCGGCCTTTATAATCCACCTCATATCCGTTGTCCGGGCAGCGGCGGGTGATATCAAGCCCGGTAAGAATACTGTAAATACTTTTGGAATAGATATTTTCGTCGTCCAGAACGCCGCGCTGCGCCTGCTGATTCGCCCATAAGATTTCCCCGCCGCTGTCGCATACCACTACCGGGATGGGAAAATTAATCAGCGCCTCCTGCTGAACGGTAGTCAGCAGTTGACCCATCTGCACCAGAAATTTGGTAACCGAGCTGCGAATAGACAGCATCTGCCAGACAATCAGCGCAATGCAGACAACGGTTACTGAGGCGCAAATATAGAACAGCCGCAAACTGAAAAACAGCGACGCGACCGTCATAGAAATGCAGCAGCCAGCTGCTATATAGAAAACAGGCCGGAACAAGTTCAAGTTCTTCTTCACTTTGAAACCTCATTTTCACAGATCGAATGGACTTTTAAAACAACAGGCAAAGTTTAGCGGACGATAAAAAGCGGGTCCGCCACATCTTGCCAATCGGTCTTTATTATATCACGTTCTTTTTGGGGTTGCAATCGCATTTCGCACTTGACTTTTCAACAAGCCTTGTTTATAATAAATTTACTGAATTAGTAATTAAGTAAATTAGTAATTGGGGGCACGAACCATGAAAGTACCGGTCACACTCAAGCATAAGCCTGTGATCGCTTCGGAAGATTATGAGCACATTGATGGGCGCTACGCCTACGACAGCGACGCCAAGGGGATTTCCCTCGGCTTGGCCCAATGGAACGATCGCGGCCGTCTGGATATTTCTGCGAAGGTCTGGAGATATACGGGAGAAAAGTGGTCCAGACAATCGGAAGAGCTTCCGCTTCACCGCATCATCGACCTCGCAATTTTGATCTGCCGAACCAAATTATATTTCCGCGAAGAAGGGTATCGATACGATAAAATGTATAACCCTGACCAACCGGTCATCGACCGCATCGGTTTGCAGGGCGACGCCATGACGGTTGGGGTATGCACCGATAATCCGATGATCGACGAGGACATCAAGCTGTTTAGTCAGGCATTGTCCAATGACGATGAACTGCTTGGGGAGCGTCTGGCGGTGCTGGCGCGCATTTTAAAGGAGATGGGCTACTGATGGACGAACACAAAAAGGAACTGATCCGGGAATATAAGCAGCGGCCTTTGCAAGGGGGCGTCTGCATCATCCGGAACACCTTTAACGGAAAATACCTGCTGGAAATCGGGATGGACCCAAAAGGCAGCCAGAACCGGTTTGCCTTTTCCTGTTCCACAAACTCCTGCGTCCACTATAAACTGCAAAAGGACTGGGCCGCATGCGGCAAAGACGCGTTTACCTTTGAGATTCTTGACGAAATTGAGCAAAAAGAAACACAGACACTGGAAGAATTCAAGGCGGACGTCAAAACTCTGGGAGAATTGTGGTTGGAAAAGCTCGACCCCTCCCTTTCCTATTAATAAACAAAAACAACCCGCCGATTTTTCGGCGGGTTGTTTTTTATTTGTGTTAATCCCTACTAAACTTCCTGAATTACCGGAAGGATCATCGGGCTTCTCTTCGTCCTATTGTAGAAGTAGGAGGAAAGCGCGTCGCGAACCTGTGTTTTGATGTTGCCCCACTCGCGAACGTTATTCTGCATGCAGCTTTCGATCGTCTGCCGGACAATTTCGCGTGCCTCCGAAAGCATATCTTCGGCTTCACGTACGTAAACAAATCCGCGCGAAATAATATCCGGTCCCGCAGCAATTTGCCCGGTTGCCTGCTCGATTGTGGTCACAACCACGATCAGGCCGTCCTGCCCCAGATGCTTACGGTCGCGGAGCACAATGCTGCCGACGTCGCCGACACCCAGACCGTCCACCAGAACCCGTCCCGAAGGCACGGTCTCTTCGCATTTAACGGAAACGCCGTCCAGTTCAAACACTTTGCCGTTTTCCCCGATGACCACATGGTCTGAATCCATCCCCATGCCGAAAGCAAGGCTGGCATGACGCTTGAGCTGCTTATACTCACCATGCACCGGGAAGAAGAATTTAGGCCGTGTAAGAGCAAGCATGATTTTCTGCTCTTCCTGGCAGGCATGTCCCGATACGTGCACCTCATACATTCGCTCATAGATGACTTCGGCGCCGAGACGCATCAGCTCATTTACCACGCGGCTCACAGTTTTTTCGTTGCCGGGAATCGGTGTCGCGCTGATGATAATAAAGTCTCCCGATGTGATCATGACCTTGCGGTGGTCGTTGCTGGCCATTCGGGAAAGCGCACTCATAGGCTCTCCCTGGCTTCCGGTAGTCATCAGCACGATCTTTTCCGGCGGAAAACGGTTGATATCGTCGATATCAATCATAACATCCTTGGGCGGTGTGAGATAGCCCAGTTCAGTTGCCACCTCCACCACGTTTACCATACTGCGTCCGGAAACCGCCACCTTGCGTCCATGCTTGGCAGCAGCCTCGCAGACCAACTGGATACGATTCACGTTAGATGAGAAGGTCGCAACAATAATGCGCTTGTCGCGCGCCTGCTTGAACAGCTTGTCGAAGCTCTCACCAACGGTCCGCTCGGTCGGGGTAAATCCTGGACGCTCAGCGTTTGTGGAATCGGAAAGCAACGCCAGAACACCATGGCTGCCCAGTTCGCCGAATCGTGCCAAATCTATGATTCCACCGATAATCGGGGTGTAGTCGATTTTAAAGTCGCCGGTCTGGATAATCACGCCGGCGGGTGTGTGGATTGCAAGCGAAACAGCGTCGGGAATGGAATGATTGACGCGGATGAACTCCACTTCCATGCAGCCAATCTTAAAGGTTTCTCCCGCAGCAATCTGCATCAGCTTAACTTTTCCGAAAAGGCCGTGTTCTTTCAGTTTGTTTGCAATCAGGCCTATCGTCAGCTTGGTCGCGTAAACCGGAGTGTTAACCTGTTTCAGGAAGTAAGGCAGCGCGCCGATATGGTCTTCGTGTCCATGGGTGATCACAATGCCACGGAGCTTTTCGCGGTTTTTCATTACATAAGAGAGATCCGGCAGCACCAGATCAACACCCAGCATCTGCTCATCCGGGAAAGTCATTCCGCAGTCCACCATAAACATATCGTTCTGGCATTCATACAGAGTTACATTTTTTCCGACTTCGTTGAGTCCTCCAAGCGGCACAATCCTCACCGGAATCTTGCTAGATTCTTTTTCTTTGGAGCGGCCCCTCTTGGCGTGCGTATTTGCTTTCGGAGCAAGTTGTGCATCAGCTGCCGCCGGTTTTACGGCAGCGGGAGGCGCACTCGTCTTTGCCGCGGCAGTTTTAGGCGCCATCTGCTGCTTCTGGCCGTTGTTTCCGGGACGGCGTCCGCGCCGCTGCTGCGGCTTGGGGCTTTCCGGCTTTATCTGCTCCTTCGCTGGTTTTTCCTGCTCGGAAGAAACCACTGGCGGTTGGGCTTTTACCGTCTGTTCCTTTTTCTTTTCATGCTTCACTGGCATTTCCTGCTGGTTTTTCACAGCAGAAGCTGCCCCGGACTGCCGTTGCTTTTTTTTCTGCGGGGCAGTGCGTTCCACAGAGGCGCGCTTTTCCAGCAGATCAAGCCCCAATCCAAGTTGTTCATCTGTCAGCTTCCCGCCGACTTTTTTTTCATCTGTCACAAATTATACCTCCATATATTGTGCAATTAATTATGTTTTTTCATATTAATTTCATTTTAGGCAAACCAAAATAATTACCCATCCCTTTGTACTTTTTGCCGTCCAAGAACAATCGGGATAGGCTGTGCTATTCAGTTAATCAATCAGAAAACAAGGCTCCATACCGACGCAAGCAGTACAGCCGTAATTTTTTTTGACCGCGCGCTTTGAAAAAGCAACCGCATGTTTCGTGGCGCAAGGCTCACGAAACCAAAAACCGAACACATCATTATTATTTATATTAACCGTTCCGCCGCTCATTGTCAAGCAAACTGTCCATGCACGTCCGGAATCCATGTAAAGCTACCGGATTTTGCTCGCCCTGCCTTTCCAGTTTGTGCCGGCAGCACACATCTATGCATTCAGTCGCTTGTGCCGCTCAAAAGTGGTTTTTCTCGCCCTTGCATGATATCTGCCGCATGCGGGGATAACCTATAGTTATCGCAATTGTGCGCACCGGTCCAATTGGGATTCCATGGCTGATCTGTTAATTATAGTATTGTACCTTCCAAGCGGTTTTATGCCGTTATTCGTTTCCAAAAAATTTCAGGAAAGGCTTGTAAAAAAGAGCAATATCGTATACAATAGATATTTAATTCGGGATGTTAGAGCAGGAGGGACTTATGCCTAAGCAAATTGAAGCGTTTACCGACGGTGCCTGTTCCGGGAATCCGGGTGCGGGGGGCTGGGGCGCAATTTTGCGTTTCGGCGATCATGAAAAAGAGCTGTCGGGCGGCGAACCGATGACGACCAATAATCGTATGGAGCTTACGGCTGTCATAATGGCGCTTTCCGCTTTGAAGGAACCCTGCGAGGTTCTGCTGATTACAGACTCCAAATACGTTGTGGATTCTGTGGAAAAAGGCTGGGTCTATGGATGGCAGAAAAAAAATTGGATGCGCACTCCGGGAGGGCCTGCAAAAAACGCAGATTTATGGAAAACGCTTCTTCCGCTTTTGCGCACACATCTCGTGAAATTTCATTGGGTGAAGGGGCACGCCGGACATCCTGAAAATGAGCGCTGTGACGCCCTTGCAGTTGGCGCGATTGCGAAAATCAGAGAAAATTTGTGAATTTATTAATAAATTTTAAAAAGCTCTTGAAATCCATACTATTTAGGTATACAATAGGATTATCAGAAAAACTCATATTGTATTGTTGAATTTCATAATAGAATGGTGGTTACGAAATGAAAAGATTTGTATATGCCGATAACGCCGCTACCACGCAGATTTCGGATGAGGTCTTTTCGGCTATGGAATATTGGCTGAAGGAGGGCTACGGCAACCCTTCCAGTATTTATGCAAAGGGCCGTGACGCTGGACATGCAATCGAAGAAGCCCGCAAATCGGTTGCCTCTGCGCTGGGCGCGCAGCCGGCTGAAATCTTTTTTGTAGGATGCGGCTCGGAAGCCGACAACTGGGCAATCAAGGGTACAGCGCACAAGTTGGCGGCCAAAGGCAAAAAGCACATTATCACGACTACTTTCGAGCATCACGCAGTCTTGCACACCTGCGCCGCGCTGGAAAAGGAAGGTTTTGATATCACCTATCTGCCAGTCAATGAAAAGGGTCTGATTACCGCACAGCAGGTGGCTGACGCAATCCGTCCCGATACCGCTCTCGTTACCATCATGTACGCAAACAATGAAATTGGAACCATCCAGCCCATCCCGGAAATCGGCAAAATCTGCCGCGAAAAGGGTGTCTGGTTCCACACCGACGCTGTTCAAGCAGTCGGAAATGTGCCCGTCAATGTTGTGGAGCAGCAGATCGATATGCTTTCCCTGTCCGGGCATAAAATTCACGCGCCAAAAGGGGTCGGCGTGCTTTATATCAAAAAAGGCATCCTTCTTCCCAATTTGATTGACGGCGGCGGTCAGGAACGCGGACGCCGCGCCGGCACTGAAAACGTTGCTTCCATCGTCGGGCTGGGTCGGGCGATTGAGATTGCCTGCGCCAATCTGCCGGAAAAAAATGAGCGCGTGCGTGCGATGCGCGACCGTATCATTGACGCGCTGCTGAAAATTCCTATGGCGCGGCTTAACGGCGACCGTGAACACCGTCTGGCAGGAAATGTCAATATTTCTTTCCCGGGCGTGGAGGGTGAATCGTTGCTGCTGTCGCTGGATTTGCAGGGGATCTGCGCTTCCTCCGGTTCTGCGTGCACTTCTGGTTCTCTCGACCCGAGCCATGTTCTCCTCTCCATCGGCCTGAGTCATGAGGTTGCCCACGGGTCTCTCCGGATCAGCATCAACGACTGGACAACCGACGAGGATACCGACCACATCATCGCATCGGTTCCGCCGATTATTGAAAAACTCCGGAGCATGTCCCCCATGTGGGAGCACATCACGAAGGGGGAACTGGTACTGGCATGACCAGATCTGGTGATTTTAACTGACTGCAATCTGTATTGAGATAGAAAGGGTGTAACTATATGCTGTATTCTGATAAAGTATTGGAACATTTCGCAAATCCCCACAATGTTGGCGAAATCGAAAACGCTGACGGCATCGGCGAGGTTGGCAACGCCAAATGCGGTGACATTATGAAAATGTACCTGAAAATTCAGGACGGAGTCATCACGGATGCGAAGTTCAAGACGTTTGGCTGCGGGGCCGCAATCGCCACAAGCTCCATGGCGACCGATATGATTAAGGGTTCTTCGATTGAGGATGCTCTGAAAATTTCCAATAAAGCGGTGGTGGAAGCGCTGGACGGACTTCCCGCTTCCAAAATTCACTGCTCAGTTTTGGCTGAACAGGCTGTCAAGTCTGCCTTAGCTGATTACTATCGCAAGAACGGAGTTGACCCGACTCCGATTGTCGGTGAGATTGGTGAATGTGACGCCTGCCACGTTCATTAAGAACATAGAAAATTGCGCCCATGCTTTCCGCATGGGCGCAATTTTTTTAATGTGTACTTTCGTTTTCCGGCCCATAAACTGCCGAAACGTCTTCCCTGCTGTTGTGCCATTGTTTTTTCAGCTGGTCATAATAAACGCTGGTTCCCGCAACCAGGATGCCCTGTGTAATCGAAACGAACAACCCCATCGCAATTTCCGGAAGATTATGAAGCGGAGTAGTCGCCACCACATGGAGCGTTGCAAGCAAAATCCCCGTAATTCCCAAAATAACAGGAATTCTGTAATTCGGTATTCTCGACGCTTTTAATAGTTTTCCCATGAAATACAGAACAGGGATCAGAACCCCCAGCTCCGGCCGGATAAAATCCTGATAACGCATCGAAATTCCTCCCTTGAAGCCGTTATGCCGCCATAATGCGGTGTACTGGCCGCATATACTACTTTGTATATGCAGAATGAGGGGTTACGATGAAACGGGTTAAATTATTTTTTATGAATGCACTTCTCCTTGCGGCGGGCACGGTTTTGATGCACTTTATCGGCGTTGCATTTCAGGTCTATCTCGTCGGAAAAATCGGTTCGGCCGGCATTGGGCTTTATCAGCTGATGATGTCTTTCTATTTTCTGGCAGTGACTTTTGCTGTTTCGGGAATTAAATTTGCCGTAACAAGGCTGGTTGCCCTCGAGCTTGCAGTAAATAATCATGCCGGAATCCGGAGAGCCATGCGGTGCTGCATCATCTACGCCCTGCTCTTCGGTACCGTTGCCGCATTTTTACTCTATCACAATGCGGAATTTATCAGTTACCGATGGCTCAGCGCCGATGCACTTCCTTCGCTGCGGATATTCGCCATTGGGCTTCCCACCGTATCTCTTTCCTGCGTGATCAGCGGCTATTTCATCGCCGTGCGCGGCATTGCAAAGAATGTGTTCATCCAGATTTTTGAGCAGATGTCCAAAATCGCGCTGATTGTAAGCATTTTCACGCTGCTGATGCCGAATGGGTTAAAATATGCCTGCCTCGCAATGGCAGTCGGTTCCGTGGTGGCAGAACTCATTTCCTGCGGGATTTCTTTCTTGCTTTATCTGTTGGACCACCGCAAATACAGAACAAGCAAGTCCCCTCCCGCGGGCATGCCGCGCAAAATGCTTGGCATTGCAATTCCAATTGCGTTCAGCGCGTACGTGCGCGCCGCCCTTTCCATGGCGGAATCTCTGCTGACCCCGTACGGACTAAAAAAATCCGGGATTTCCACCGAATCGGCCCTTTCCGCGTACGGGATCATCCGCGGAATGGTCATGCCGATTCTGCTTTTCCCCGCTTCGTTTCTTCACGCAGCCTCCGACCTGCTGATTCCGGAGCTGTCGGAATTTTACGCGCAGGGAAAGCACAGAAGTATTCATTATACGGTCAACAGGGCGCTTCAGATCACCGCGCTGTTCGCTATCGGGATGTCCGGCTTGCTTTACAGCTTTGCAGAAGAATTTTCATTGCTGATCTATCGCAGCAGCGAAACAGCCGAATGCATCCGGCTGCTGGCGCCGCTTGTGCCATTTATTTACATAGACGAAACGGTGGACGGCATGCTCAAAGGTCTTGGCGAACAGATGAGCTCCATGCGCTACAATATCATCGATTCCTTCGCCGGCGTAGTCATGATTTGGTTTTTACTGCCTAAGTATGCTATCAAAGGTTATATTGTAACCATTTTTGTCACTGAACTGCTGAATTTTGCGCTCAGCGCGGGGCGGTTGGTCGTGGTAACACAGCTGCGTGTCGATTTGATGAAACTCGTGGTTAAGCCGGTTTTCGGCATCATCGGCGCTGTTTGCGCCACCAAGGTGCTCTTGCGGCTGTCGGGATTTCCCACCCGGCTGACTGTTTTCTCGCTGGCTGCGCAGATCGTTTTGACACTGCTGATTTACGGGCTGTTTCTGGCACTCTCCGCCTGTATCACCCGCGAAGACTTTAAGTGGTTCCGAAATATTTTTAAATAGCTAAATTTTTTTATTTTTGGCTCTGAGGATTGCAACTTATCCCTTTTTTGTTATAATAAGCAAGGGGTGATATTATGTCCAAAAAGAAAAAACGCACACAGCCGGTGCGGATTTCCGGCAAAGCGCCGGATGACCGGCCGTTTTTTAAAAAGATGGTCAGCCATTATGCCAATAACCCCGTTCTTTTTTTCGGTATCTTGGCTGCGGCATTTTTGGTTACGCTTGCCCTTACCCAGGGGGCATAAACCGGAAGACAGCACCTGACTCTGCGTATAAAATCGGCGGGCACCTTTCCGAAAAATCCGGAAAGGTGCCCGCCGTAATTATTTTTAAGAGGCCGCGCTCTGTCGGATGGCAAGCTCACCGTCTTGCAGGATGACCTCCAATTGGGTATTGGGCGCCAGATCGCTGGCAATCATCCTTCTCGCCAACATCGTTTCCACCTTGTGCTGTAAGAACCGTTTCAGCGGGCGGGCGCCATAGACGGGGTCGTACCCCTGTTCTACGATATAGGCCTTTGCCTCAGGCGACAGGGTGAGCGTCAGCTGTTTTTCGCTTAGGCGCTTTTGCAGATCGGCCATCAACAGATCGACGATACGGCTGATTTCCGCTTTGGACAGCGGCTTATAAAACACAATCTCATCCAGGCGGTTGAGAAACTCCGGACGGAACTGCTGCTTGAGCAGACCGTCCACGCTATCCCGCGCTTCCTGTGTCAATTCGCCGCGTTCATTGATGCCGTCGAGTATATACGGTGAACCGAGGTTGGATGTCAGGATGATGATGGTGTTTTTAAAGTCCACCGTTCTTCCCTGCGAATCGGTAATCCGCCCGTCGTCCAGCACCTGCAGCAGCACGTTGAACACGTCGGGATGCGCCTTTTCGATTTCGTCGAACAGCACAACCGCGTAGGGCTTGCGCCGCACCGCTTCCGTCAGCTGGCCGCCCTCCTCATAGCCCACGTATCCCGGAGGCGCCCCGATCAGACGGCTGACCGAGTATTTTTCCATGTATTCGCTCATGTCGATTCGCACAATGTTTTTCTCATCATCAAACAATGCCTGTGCCAGCGCTTTGGCAAGTTCCGTCTTGCCGACACCCGTCGGCCCAAGGAACAGGAAGGAACCGATCGGACGGTTGCGATCCTGTATGCCCGCCCGCGAACGCAGAATGGCTTCCGCGACGCTTGTCACCGCTTCATCCTGGCCAATCACCCGCTGATGCAGGATGGACTCCATATTCAGCAGCTTTTCGCGTTCGCCCTCCATCAGCCGCGCAACCGGGATCCCCGTCCAGCGGCAGATGATACGCGCAATTTCTTCCTCGGTCACCTTGTCGCGCAGCAGGGTCGTCCCCTTTTCCGCCTCGGCGGCCAGTTTTTCTTCCGCATCCAGCTGCTTTTGCAGCGCAGGCAGCTTGCCGTATTTCAGCTCCGCCGCTTTGTTCAGGTCGTAGCTGCGCTCCGCCTTTTCGATATCGGCGTTGACCTGCTCCTGTTCCTCACGCAGCTTCTGCACCTTTGAAATTGCGTTCTTTTCATTTTCCCAGCGCACTTTCATGCTCTTAAACTGCTCGCGCATCTCTGCCAGTTCTTTTTGAATTTGCTTCAGATGTTCGCGGGAAAGCTGGTCGGTTTCCTTTTTCAGCGCCGCCTCCTCAATTTCATGCTGCATGATTCTGCGAGAAATTTCATCCATTTCGGTCGGCATGGAGTCCATTTCGGTGCGAATCATCGCACACGCCTCGTCCACCAGATCAATTGCCTTATCCGGCAGGAAACGGTCGGAGATGTAGCGGCTGGAAAGGGTCGCGGCGGCAATCAGCGCCTGATCATGGATTTTCACGCCATGGAACAC
>CAUQLV010000015.1:0-55824 GCA_963519235.1 uncultured Oscillospiraceae bacterium | reverse complement strand
TAGAGATGAGTGGTAATATTGCTAAATTGGCGCGGCTTAACCGCTCGGGATTTTTAGAGAGCCAGAAAGTTTTAATCAAATTTACTTTTGCATCCTCATTTTTAATGATGATATCACTGTGCTCATCATTTTTTGGGCGTAGCCCTTGATAGCGGCCAAACCCCAAAATGCTGTATTCCGTGCTCAGCAGGTTGCCAACATCCTCACGCATGCTGGGCAGAAGCTCCTGCACCCCAACAATCGTCGCTCCGCTTTCGCGAATGAATTGAGCGGCAATGGAACGCCGCTCTGTCCATCTGCGGGATCGACGGAATGCAGGCCCGAAATCACGTTTTAAATTAAAGGAGATTACCCGGATTAAATTTATTTCATCCATACGTTCACCTGCTTTAAAAATCTTTTATTAGTCTACCACTTTTCCACACTCCTTACAATTTTGTATGCGGAAAAGCAAATGACAATAATTGGAAGACTGTTTTTTCAGATTCGTATCGAAATGTCGGCGGGTCGGGTTGTAATGTGCGTACCGGACCAGTATAATAGAAAATAGTAGTGATAAAATTAGGGAGAGTGCAGCGATGAAATTTATGGATGTGCAGGCGTTCGACGGGGTTTTGAAACTGTCAAAAATTGTAAAAGGTGCGGATTTTTTTGGCGTCACAATTCCGGAAAAACGAGCGTGGGCGCTGATGGACCGATATCTGGAGCTGGGGGGCAATACCATTGATACCGCACGCATTTACGGACGAAAAAATGCAGACGACACGATTTCCCGCAGCGAACCGATTGTAGGGCGCTGGATGGCAGCGCGCAAAAACCGGAATGACATCATTTTAGTCACAAAAGGCGCGCATCCTGACCGGAACAATCTGACAAAAAGCCGGCTTTGCCAGGAAATTATTGATTGGGAACTGGAGACCAGCCTGAGCGAACTGGGTGTTGATAATGTGGACATTTATTTTTTACACCGCGATAATTTGGATATGCCGGTCGGGGAGATCATTGATATGATGGATGAGCACGTGAAGGCGGGCAGAATCCGCGCGCTGGGCGCCTCCAACTGGACGGTTGCGCGTATCAATGAGGCGAATGCCTACGCGAAAGCGCACGGCAAAACCCCGTTCACCATTTCCCAGATTCAGTGGGGAATCGCATATACGACAGGGGAACTGTGGAACGACCCCACAATGGTCTGTATGAATGAAACAGAGTATCAGGGCTATCTGCAAAACCAAATTCCGGTGATGGGATTTGCTTCGCAGGGCGGCGGCTTTTATTCCAAATTGCTGGAGGGCGGCACCCTGCAGGACAAATTTATGAAGCGTTATGACAACCCTGTAAACCGGCGCCGCCTTACCGCAGTTCAGGCGATGTGTGAAAAAACCGGAAAATCCGCCGCCGCGATCGGAATGGCGTTTTTGACCTCCAACCCGCTCCAAAGCGCGGCACTGGTCGGCTGCTCCACGATGGAACAGCTGGAAGATACCATGTCCGACTGTGATTTTATGCTGTCCGCTGAACAATGCGCAGCATTGGTGAAATAGGGTGCCGGGGGTGCTGACTATTAACCTTGAGGCGGGCATGCCCACGGTTGAAGTTGCAAAATCACGGATGAACGCCGCGCTGCGTTCGGCGCGGGCGCAGCGGATGACCGCGCTCAAGCTGATCCACGGATACGGCTCCAGCGGTCACGGCGGCCGGATACGAACCGGCATACGCCGGGAACTGAACCTGATGAAGCAATCCGGAACCATCAAAGAAGTGGTTCCGGGCGAAGAATTCTCCCCTTTTGAAGAGTGCGCGCGCCGCGCGCTCCTGGCCTGCCCGGAACTTACCCGTGACAGGGATTATACCCGCTGCAATCAAGGAATTACGGTGGTAATCTTATGAATGTTCAGGTCAGCGAAAAACAGGTGGTACAAAGTCTTTTTAAGCGCTGGTGGCCGCTTTTGCTGGCGCCGGTTTCATTCCTGCTTGTACTGATTGCGCGGAGCAATCCTGAACTGGTGGAACGATATTATTCAACAGGATTTTACCCTGTGATGGAAAACCTGTTCGGTAGCGTGATTTCTCTGCTGCCGTTCTCCCTTGCGGAGTTTTTTATTTGTGCGGCCATCGTATTGCTTCCCACGCTTCTGCTGCTTGCGGCATTCCGTAAGATTAAAATCCCGTGGCGCAGGCTGCCCGAATGGGGGCTGAAACTGGCCTGCTTTGTGTTGTTTGCGTTTGTGTTGCTCTGCGGGTTAAACTACTACCGCCCGGAGTTTACTTCATTCAGCGGGCTGACCGTGAGGGACTCCTCTTCAGAGGAATTGGCGGCCTTGTGCTCCGAACTGATTCAGCGGGCAAACGGACTTAGAAATGACGTCAGACTGGATGAAAGCGGAGTGATGATGCTTTCTCAGAGTAACCGGGCCACCGCAGTGATTGCCAGAGATTCCTTTGCACGGTTGGCTGAGGATTACGCGGTGTTGCCAAAGATGAATATTACGCCAAAGCCGCTGGTCAATTCCTGGTGGATGTCGATGATGCAGCTGACAGGCGTCTTTACCCCTTACACGTTCGAAGCGAACGTAAATGTCGTCTGCCCCGATTATTCCATTCCGGCAACCATGTGCCATGAACTGTCGCATACGCGGGGCTTTATGAGGGAAGATGAGGCGAATTTTATCGGATATCTGGCCTGTGAGCGCAGCGATTCCCCGGATTTTCGCTACAGCGGCGTTATGATGGCGCTGATACATTCCTTGAACAAGCTTGCTTCCGACGACAGGGAACTGTTTACGCAGGTCAATGACCTGTTGTCTGATGGCGTCCGGCAGGATTTTCAATTTAACAACGCCTATTGGGCGCGATATGAGGGGCCTGTCGCAAAAATATCAGACGCGGTGAACAACGCCTACTTGCGGGCTAATGCGCAAGATGACGGCGTTCAAAGCTATGGGCGCATGGTAGACCTGCTGCTGGCGGATTACCGGGCACGCCATGCACTGCAAATTTGATCATAAGTCATACGTATGCGGAAACTTCTATGTTGTTTGTCGGCGGTCGATAATAATTTGTCGATTAAGACTATTGAAGCAGTCCTAAAATAGTGATATGATAGTAAAAATATATGGAAGAGAGCAAACACATGGAAGAAAGAATGGAGGACGTATGCTGAACACTAATACATCTGAGAAGTTTGCGAAAGAGGGTCTTACCTTCGACGACGTGCTTCTGATTCCCGCAAAATCGGAAGTCGTACCAGCCGACGTCGATATTTCCACCAACCTTGTAAAGGGGATTCGTTTAAATTCTCCTTTTCTGACCTCGGCAATGGATACAGTTACCACGTCCAAAATGGCAATTGCCATTGCGAGAGAAGGTGGTATTGGCGTCATTCATAAAAATATGAGTATTTCCGCGCAGGCGGATGAAGTGGATACGGTAAAGCGTTCGGAAAACGGGGTTATTGCAAACCCATTTTACCTGTCCCCGGAGCATTTTGTCTATGACGCGGATGAGATCATGTCGAAGTATAAAATTTCCGGCGTGCCGATCTGTGAAAAAGGAAAGCTGGTCGGAATCCTGACCAACCGCGACCTTCGATTTTTAGAGGATCATGGCACAAAAATCAAAGACGTCATGACCAAGGATCATCTGGTTACCGCTCCGGTTGGCACCACGCTCAAAGAAGCGCAGGAAATTTTGAGGCGCCACAAGATTGAAAAGCTGCCGCTGGTGGATGATCAGGGCTACCTGCGCGGCCTAATCACGATTAAAGACATTGAAAAAGCGGTGCAGTATCCGAATTCCGCACGTGACACCGGCGGCAGACTTCTGGTCGGCGCTGCAATCGGGATTACTCCTGACTTTATGGACCGCGTGGATGAGCTTATTAAATCGGGCGCGGACGTTTTGGTTCTGGATTCCGCCCATGGGCATAATGTCATGATCTTTGACAGCCTGAAGGCAATTAAGGCAAAATACCCCAATCAGCCGGTTATTGCGGGCAATGTGGCAACAGCGCGCGCAACAGAGGATCTTATCAACGCGGGCGCGGACGCTGTCAAAGTCGGCATCGGGCCCGGCTCAATTTGTACGACACGCGTGGTAGCCGGTATCGGCGTACCGCAGCTAACCGCGGTATATGACGCTGCGTGCGCCGCGGAAAAATATGGTATCCCGATCATCGCGGACGGTGGCATCAAATATTCCGGAGATATTGTCAAAGCCCTTGCCGCCGGAGCGTCCACCGTTATGCTCGGCTCATTGCTGGCAGGATGTGCCGAAAGTCCGGGAGATATTGAAATTTATCAGGGCAGAAGCTTTAAAGTTTACCGCGGGATGGGTTCGCTTGCCGCAATGAGCGAAGGCTCCAGCGACCGCTACTTCCAGTCCGGCAAGAAGAAACTCGTACCGGAGGGCGTTGAGGGGCGTGTCCCTTATAAGGGCGCGGTGTATGAGACCATCTTCCAGTTGGTCGGCGGTATTCGTTCCGGTATGGGCTACACCGGCTGTCGCACGATTCCGGAACTGCATGAAAAAGCGCAGTTTATCCGGATCACGGGGGCGGGACTTAAGGAAAGCCATCCGCATGACATTTATATTACCAAAGAGGCACCAAACTACTCGATTAACCCGTAAGGCAAAGAAAACGCACCCCGTTGGGGGTGCGTTTTTACATAACCGTATTAAGTTCAGGACTTTGAAACGTCATTTCCGCTCTCGTCGGAAGTGTCCTGCCCGTTTTGCTCGATGTAGTCCAGTTGAACGCCATTTGGGTTAAACCGCTGCTCAACCTGGCGGATAATATCCTGCATCACATCGACGCGGTCGTTCAGCACGAAAAGAATCTCTTCGACCGATTTTTGAAGATGCGTGGCATCACTGCTGAAAGACGATAATTCAGTGTAAAAGTTTTTCATATAATTCTGCGCCTGCTGGGAAATTTCCTCAGCGCGGATATTGGCAGACCGGACAATTTTCTCGGCATTCTGCTTGGCTTCTATAATCGCATCGCCGATCTGTGTGGAAAGGTCGTCATATTTGCGGCTTTTATATTCGCAGCTTTCTACTTTGAATTGAAGCTGGCGGTTCCGCTCAAGCTGAATCTGCATTTCACGTTCGTGATCATCCAGCTTTTTTTGCAGGGTCTGATTTTTCGAGTCAAGCTCCGCAATCAAGCTCTGCGCCTGCTTTGCCATTTCGCGTTCGTCTTCAAGCTGCTTAGCCACGGCGTTCAATTTGCGATCCCCGTCGGCAATTTGCGTTTCGAGGCTTTTGATGTGCGCCAGCTGAGATTCCTGCGCTTTTTCAAACGCCCCCAGCTTTTCCTGATAGGCTAATTCAGCTTCGTGGAATTCCTCGTTCAGGGAATCTATGTATGTCAGCACTGACTTTTTGTCAAATCCGCCAAATGCAGCCGATTTAATAACACCCGAGTCCTCCATCCTATGCCACCCTTTCAACAAGCAATCATTCCAGTATCTTTATGCAACAGTATAACATTTTCTATGTGAAAATACAAAGGAAATTTTCAAAAAATGACTAAAATAGCGGAAAGCGGATGAATTTTGCCAAAAATAGCAGAACCTTTCTTTTTTGGATGGGAAACAAGACGAAACAGGTTTTCAACTAGTTCCGTACAGCATTTGTATATTCTAAACAGAAGCAATTTTATAAACAGAGAATTATGCAACAACCTGACACTTTACAACGGTAGTGCAATATGTTATAGTGTATTTCGTGGTAAAACAAAAGTATGCAGGGGGTGGACAAATGACTGGCGATTTGAAATTCCTGCTGGTAGACGCGCAGGTGCTGCCGGAAGTTTTTACAAAGGTTGTGCAGGCAAAAATGTATCTCGCTCAGGGAAAAGCCAAAAGCTCTTCACAGGCGGCGCAGATGGCAGGCATCTCGCGAAGCGCGTTTTACAAATATAAGGACTCTGTATATCTTTATGATGAACGAATGAATGAAAATATTGTCACGTTTTATTTGACACTGGAGGACCGGCCGGGTGTTCTGTCCTCCCTGCTTGGAGAACTTTATCAAGCAGGGGCTAATATTATTACCGTCAATCAGAATATCCCGGTTGATGGCGTCGCTCTGGTTTCCGTTTCTGTGCGCACGAGCAGCGCAAGCCTGTCCAGATCTGAAATTCTGGAAAAGCTGGAGGCGCTGGACGGAATTGTGGAGGCCAAAGCAATTTAAACGAAATTTACGTCGACTCAGGTTGACTTTTATTTTCCCCGCGTTAGGGGCAGATTAGAATTGGGAGGCAAATGAGAATGAATATTGCTGTTTTGGGACATGGCACCGTTGGCTCCGGGGTTGCCGAGGTCTTTTTTAAAAACCGAGCCGCACTGGAAAAAAAGGCGGGGCAGGAGCTTGACTTGAAATACATCCTGGATCTTCGAGAGTTTCCGGACCTCCCTTATGCTGACCGCTTTGTGAAAGACTTCAACATCATCGCGGACGATGACAGTGTTAAGGTGGTAGCCGAAGTGATCGGCGGTTTGGAGCCCGCGTATTCCTTTACAAAGACCTGCTTGGAGCGCGGAAAAAGCGTGGTAACCTCCAATAAGGAGCTGGTGGCGCAGCGGGGTGCGGAGCTGCTTGCCCTTGCGCGTGAGAACAATGTTAACTACTTTTTTGAAGCGAGTGTCGGCGGAGGAATCCCCATTATTCGCCCGCTTCATATGTGCCTTGCGGCGAACAGGATTGAGGAAATTGCGGGGATTCTAAATGGAACCACCAACTTTATCCTCACAAAGATGATCCGCGAAAATATGTCCTTTGCTGACGCTCTAGCGCTCGCTCAGAAGCTCGGCTACGCGGAGCGGAATCCCGATGCGGATGTGGAAGGCCATGACGCCTGCCGCAAGATCTGCATTTTAGCGGCGCTTTCTTTTGGAGAACATGTCTATCCAAAGGATGTCCATACCGAGGGAATCTCAAAAATTACCCCTGAGGACGTTGCTTACGCGTCAGACAACGACTGCGTCATCAAGCTAATCGGGCGTGCGAAAAGGGAGGAATCCGGCGGCAAGATTGCCGCGATGGTAATGCCGGCCCTGATTCACCGGGAAAGCCAGCTCGGCACTGTTGACGATGTTTTCAACGGAATTTTAGTGCGCGGGGACGCGACCGGAGATGTTGTGTTTTATGGGAAAGGCGCAGGAAAACTGCCGACCGCTTCTGCGGTTGTGGGCGATATGATCGACTGCGCCAAAGCGACCGATACCAGCCCTTCTCTGCGGTGGGCGCCTTCCAATGGTGGCAACGTTGAGGAGCAGGGCAAAAACAAAACCGCCATGTACCTGCGCTGCCGCTCCTTTTCAGAGACACTGCTGCAGGAGGCGGGCCGCCTGTTTGGTGAGCTGAAATTCCTTAGGCGAAATAACCAGCCTGCCAATGAATTTGCATTCATTACTCCGGTTCTTATGGAATATGATATTGATGCGGCAATTGAAAAACTGGAAGGAATGGGCGTAGAATTCCTTGGGAAAATCCGGGTGCTTGATTACTGATGATTAAAATTCGCATTCCGGCCACCAGCGCCAATATTGGGCCGGGGTTTGATTCTATAGGCCTTGCCGTCAACCTTTATAACTACGTCACCATGGAAGAGGCTGACTGCTGCAGGATTACTTCGCTGGACGGGATACCGGTTCCGGAGGATGAATCCAACCTGATTTATTCCACTGCCCGGGAGCTTTACCGCATTTGCGGCGTTCCGTTTTATGGCATGAAAATCGGACAGATTAATAACATTCCGTTTGCCCGCGGGCTCGGCAGCTCCTCCGCCTGTGTCATAGCCGGACTAAAAGGCGCCAACACCTTGATGGGGAACCCCGTGTCGGATGCGGAACTGATTAATGTCGCAGCATCCATAGAGGGGCATCCGGACAATTCGACTCCCGCGCTCGTCGGAGGGCTTGTCACTGCGGCGATGGAAGGGCAGAGGGTGTTCTTTGTCAAACAGGAGATTAAAAATGACCTGCGCTTTGTTGCGATCATCCCCGATTTTGAGCTGAAAACCTCCAAGGCAAGATCAGTGCTTCCGGATTCGATCGACAGGAAGGACGGGGTATTTAATCTTTCGCGCGCCGCCCTGATGTCTGTTTCGCTGTACAGCGGCAATTACCACAATCTGCGGGTTGCCGCCGACGACCGGATCCATCAGCCCTACCGTCTGGGCCTCATCAAAGGCGGGGCGCAGGTAATGGAGGCCTGCTATAATCTGGGCGCATATGCCGCGTTTATCAGCGGGGCAGGCTCCACGCTGATGGCCATTGTGGACGCGGGGCTGAGCGATTTCGGAGACTGCATTGCAAGAAGGCTCCCGGAACTGGGACTGCATGGCTGGCGTGTGCAGACACTTTCCATAGATAATGCGGGGACAGTCATTGAAAAAGAGGAAGATGGCTCAAAATAAACGGCCGCGCGTTTCAGGTAAGGCCGCTGATTGGAGACACGCCTTTAGAATAATGGAGGAATTAGCATGAATTTAGTGGTGCAGAAGTTCGGTGGCACGTCTGTTAAGGATGCGGAACGCATTTTTAATGTGGCGCGGATCATCACCGAAACCTACCAGAAAGGAAATAATGTGGTCGCTGTGGTATCCGCTCAGGGTGACACCACCGACGACCTGATTGCAAAAGCCGAGGAAATCAATCCCAGCGCTTCCAAACGTGAAATGGATGTTTTGCTGACGACAGGCGAACAAATCTCGATGTCCCTGCTGGCGATGGCAATTGAAAAGATGGGATTTCCGGTTACATCTCTGACCGGCTGGCAGGCTGGGTTCTTATCTGATTCAACGCATGGCGCGGCGCGTATCCGACGCATTAACAAAGAACGGGTTGACAATGAACTGTCGAAGCGCAATATTGTGATTGTTGCTGGATTTCAGGCAATCAACCGTTATGACGATTTGACAACCCTTGGGCGCGGCGGCTCGGATACCAGCGCTGTTGCACTGGCGGCGGTGCTTCACGCCGATCTTTGTCAAATCTTTACGGATGTTAACGGTGTCTATACAGCTGACCCGCGTTTGGTAAAAACAGCCAGGAAGATGGATGAAATCACCTATGACGAGATGCTGGAACTCGCATCCCTGGGCGCCGGCGTGCTTCATAACCGCTCTGTTGAAATGGCTAAGAAATACAATGTGAATCTGGAGGTGCTCTCCAGTCTGACCAAAAATCCGGGCACGAAGATTAAGGAGGTTGTCAAGTTGGAAAAGATGCTTATCAGAGGCGTTGCAAGAGATAATGATGTGGTGCGCATTTCGATCGTCGGGGTTCCCGACCAGCCTGGATTTGCGTTTAAGATATTCTCTCAGCTTGCCGCAAAGAAGGTCAATGTCGATATCATTCTCCAGTCCATCGGGCGCGATGGCACCAAGGACATCAGTTTCACCGTTTCGCGCTCCCACAAAGACCTTGCGGTGTCCCTGATGGAGGAAATCAACGACCGTCTGGGCGGCAAGGGAATCCTTTGCGATGAGAATATCTCCAAGGTCTCCATTGTCGGCGCGGGCATGCAGACGAATCCCGGCGTAGCAAGCAAAATGTTTGAAGCGCTTTCCGAAGCGAACATCAATATTCAGATGATCTCCACCAGCGAAATCAAGATATCCGTGCTTGTGGCGCTTGCGGATTCCGATAAAGCGGTCAATGCCATACACGACGTGTTTGACCTTTAATCGATCAGCACCCCTAAGACTCCAGAAAACCCCGGAGATGATCTCCGGGGTTTTTTCGTGAAAAGCGGCTTGTAGATGCCGTTCAGTATTCTAGTTTGCGGCGTCGGCAGCCATGCGTCCAACCTGAAGCGGTTCCTTAGTGGCGCCGTAACGTGCCGCAGTGGCAAGAATTTGGCCGACAAGCAGTTTAAAATCATTGGATGAAACGGTGGCTCCCGCCACATTTTCTATCTTGGTAACATCGTTATCGGCGCTTTCAAAGTTTTTAACGAGTTTATCAAACGCTTCGACAAGAGTGGTGCCTGCTTTTTCTTTCATCTTGGCAGCGTAGTCTTCGTCGTCTGATTTCCTTTTCTTTTCATCCTCTTTTGAAATCGCGTCAAAATTGGTAACTTCCACTTTGCCGTTTTTGATTTTAACGGTTACGGTTTCTTTCCAGCCATACTCGTCAAAATCGGCATACTCAGCCTTGTAAGTGCCGTCAAAAAAACGGGATGCGACAATGTCTGGGCTGCCGCCCGACATCATGCTTGACAAAAGCGGGGTGAGCAGTTTCTTAAATTCTCTCGTTGCTTCGGCACCGGATTCAGGCGCGCCGAGCTGTGTGAGGTCATATCCGCAGTCTTTATAATTCTGCACAATTTCGGGATAATACTTGGAGGGGCTCGCTTCGCTGTCCTCTTTGTTCAGTTGAGGATCCTCTGTAATCAGCTTTGCGTTGTCCTCCTTACTTCTGGCGTTATAATCCATAGTATCAATGTTGCCGTCTTTTACGGTGAGATGAATAAATTCCTTCCAGCCATCCTCATTAAAGTCAGGCATCACGGATTCATAATCACCGTCCGCATACTGGCCGAGTTCGACAGGAGAGGTTTCTCCCGATTTTGCCTGTTTGAGAACGGTCCGCATCATACGGACAAAACGGTATGAATGCTCTTCAGCGCCTTTTACAGGCTCAGACTGCAGGGTATCCAGATCCCGGTCCATCTCTTCATAGGTGTCAAGGATATCCTGTGAATGATCGGCAGCTTTCTTTTCTGCTTCGGTTGCGGAGGTATCCGCCTCCGGAGAGGAAACGTCGGAGACCGCAGGCTCTGAAGAAACAGCAGCAGAGGATGCGTCAGAAGAAGCTGGCGCTGCGGTGTCTTCTTTGCAGCCATATTCATCAATGGTTATGTCATCGCTTTTGATCGTGACAGTCAGATAATCAAGCGTTCTGTCCTGCGCGGGAACCGAGAATTTCACGCTGTAGGTTCCATCCTGATACACCGTGGCGGATTGCTGGGAAGAGGATGAGCTGCTGTCCGGCTCCGGGTTTCGGTTGCAGGCGGTAAATGTACCGAGCATTAAGGTTGAGGCGAGCAGCAGGGCAATGATTTTTTTCATCTATGTAGCGACCTCCGTTAATCGAATAGCAGTTGCCATTCAAACAAGAATTCCCTTTTTTACGGGATTCAAATATAAAAAATTATACCATTTTCCGGATTCAAAGTCAATTGCGCCGTATGTTTTCAGGCGGCGCAGGAAAAATACAGTTGAAGGACCGCGGAAAAATGGACAGATGAAATCCGTGTCTGTAAAGGGTCTTTTATGATGTGTCAAATTTTGTATGATTTACTGCAAATTGGAAAAGCGGTTGTTGAAAAGCAGCGAAGAATGCGTTATAATAACCGCAGCAACAAAATTTAGGCGAATAACAGAAAAGCCTGCGAAGGATAGAATAAGGGGAACAATTATGCCGAACATCGACTATCTAGTCAAACGCATTGCCGGAATGAACTACCGGGCAATGCTTGATACCGCCCGCAAGGTCCACGAGCGTTCCGGAAAGAACACGTTGGCGGCGCTGGCGGACATAATGGCTTGCGGTTTCAAATATCAGGCGGGCTATATGGATTACCTTGTGTTTGAATTTTATAATCTCTCGGCGGACCAGAGAAAAACTTATATTACGCGCGGAAAAAACAACGACTATGTCAAACTGCTGAATCCGCAGGAAAACTGGCACCTGCTGGAGGACAAAATTGAGTTTCTAAAGCGCTTCGACGGCTTTCATGGTAGAGCATGGATTGACCTGCGCGAAACAGATAAGGATGCCTTTGAAGCGTTTTGCAGGGAGCATCCCAAGCTGGTTGCAAAGCCGTTGGACGGCACCTGCGGCCGGGGAATCGAATTTATAGAGATTTCGGATGACAGTAAAATTGTAGGCCTGTACGACATGCTGCTGGAGGGGAAACAATACCTTGTGGAGGAGTTTATTGTCCAGCATTCCGATATTGGCAAGGTCTACCCGCTTTCGGTCAATACGTTGAGGCTTGTTACCATCCGCAATGGTGATACGGTGCATCTGGTGTTTTCCAGCATGCGCATCGGCAACGGGAAGAGGGTGGATAACCTCAACAGCGGCGGGATGGCTGTACTAGTAGACATAAATACAGGAAAGATTTCCACCCCCGGCGCCGACAAAGAAGGAAAAGCCTATTTCCAGCACCCGATGACTGGAGTGGATCTGATTGGCGTGCAGATTCCGTACTATCAGGAGGCGGTGGAACTGGTTCGCCGCGCCGCGATGAGGATACCGGAACTGAACTATATCGCATGGGATGTGGCGGTTACGGAAAAAGGGCCGATCATCATTGAAGCCAACCATTTTCCGGGGCACGATATTTACCAGTTCCAGGTGCACCTGGCGCCCGACAAAATAGGGCTGATCCCTCTCTTCGACAAAGCGGTACAGGGGCTTTCTCCCCGCTGAAATAAATGATCTGCGTTCTTATTGCATAAAAACCAAGAATAAACCCCGCTGAGCATGGTTTGAACTGTGCCCAGCGGGGTTTTTATATAGTGTGACTGAAGCTGGTCAGGATAGCAGCATCCTGTCGTTATCCAGTTCCTTTTTGCTTTTGTCTTTAAACATGGCGAGCAGATCCGGTACGGTCAGCTTGCTCCGTTTGGCACCTTTGATATCCAGAATGATGCGGCCTTTGTCCATCATGATCGTGCGGTTGCCGCAATCCAGCGATTGCTGCATGTTGTGCGTGATCATCATGGTGGTAATTTTCTCTTTCGCGACGATCTTCTGGGTCAGCAGCGCGACTTTTTCCGCCGTGGCGGGGTCCAGCGCGGCGGTATGTTCATCCAAAAGAAGCAGCTTGGGCGTTACAATGGTCGCCATCATTAGTGTGACGGCCTGCCGCTGTCCGCCGGACAAAAGCCCCATTCTTGTTTTCATGCGGTCTTCCAGACCAAGCCCCAATTCAGCCAGATGATCCCGAAAAATCTGCTGCTCCTTTTTGCCGACACCCAGACTGAATTTGCTTTTGGCACCGCGCTGATAAGCCATTGTCAGATTTTCTTCAATGGTCATGTTGGGGGCGGTGCCTTTCAGCGGGTCCTGCAGCAGCCGTCCGATGCTTCTGGCGCGTTTATAATCACGAAGGAAAGTAATATCCTTCCCGTCGAGCAGAATATTGCCGCTGTCGATCAGAAAGGAGCCGGCAACCGCATTGAAAAGCGTTGATTTTCCGGCGCCGTTTCCGCCGATGATGGTGACAAAATCGCCGTCTTCCAGTGTCAGACTCAGGTCGATCAGGGCCTTGCGCTCGTTGATGGTGTTCGGAAAAAAAGTTTTGCCGACGTGCTTAAGCTCTAACATTGCGAGACGCCTCCCTCATCAGTTTCATCAGACGGTACCGCCTGATAATCAGCGGATAGGAGATTGCCAGAGCGACAATCACCGAAGAAATCAGTTTGAGGTCGTTCGTGGGCAGACCGCGCGCGAAAACAAAAGCAATAATGCAACGGTAAATGACCGCGCCGAAAACGACGGCGACCACATTTCTCCAGATATTTGGCCGGCCGAAGATCACTTCCCCGATAATCAGGGAGGCAAGCCCAACAACAACCATCCCGATGCCCATGCTTAAATCGGTGAAGCTCTGATACTGCGAAATGAGCCCGCCCGAAAGCCCGACCAAGGCGTTTGCAAGGCCCAGTCCGATGAACTTTATCCGGTCGGTATTGATTGAGGAGGTGCGAACCATCTCCTCATTGTCTCCGGTCGCGCGGATGCAAAGCCCTAGCTGCGTGCGGAAAAACAGAACCAAAAAAGTTGCGGCAACAATCACCACCGCCAGTGCGATGGACATTTTTCCGAATTTTCCGGTCGCCGCCGAAAAGAGCGTATCAGTGCCAAGCAGAGAGATGTTTGCCCTGCCGCCCATGACGCGCAGATTGATGGAATAAAGCGCCGTCATGGAAAGGATACCTGCGAGGATCGGCTGGATTTGCAGCTTTGTCTGCAAAAATGCGGTCAGCATCCCCGCCATCCATCCCGCGGCAATCGCCATAACCAGCCCCAGATAGGAATGGCCGGAGGTGGCAAAAACAGCGGAAACCGCGGCTCCAAGGGTAAAGCTGCTATCCACCGTCAAATCCGGAATATCCAGAATTCGGTAGGAAACAAACAGCCCCAACGCCAGCAGGGAATAGATCAGCCCCAGTTCAACGGCTCCCTGAAAGGCAAACATACTCATGTTTATCACTCACTTCGTTAAAATAAAAAATTAGCGCAAGGGGATGCAGCGGATGCACCCCCTTGCGATTTGGCAAATAAAACCGGATTATTTGATAACCTGCGCGGAAGCGGCCACATTTTCCGGTATCGTGACGCCGATCGCGTCAGCAGTTGCCTGGTTAATGATCGTGGAGAAATCGGACAGGGTCTCAACGGGAACATCCTTTACCGGAGTACCCTCCAGGATTTTTGCAGCCATCTGCGCCGTCTGCTTGCCAAGCAGGGTATAATCAATGCCCACCGTGGCGAATCCGCCGTCGATAACCATGGAATCAGCACCGGTGTAGATGGGGAGTTTTGCCTGCTTGGCAACTTCGGCATAAGCGGCCATTGCAGAAGCGACGGTGTTGTCAATCGGGGTGTAGAACGCTTCGCACTTTCCAACCAGAGACTGCGTGGCCTGCTGGACTTCGCTGGAGTTGGTGACAGTTGCTTCCACATAATTGATGCCGTTTTCATCGAAATATTTTTTTGCCTGTTCAATGACGGATACCGAGTTGACTTCGCCGAGATTGTAGATCATGCCGACGGTTTTCACATCGGGGGTCAGCTGCTTCATCAGCGCGAATACCTGATCGACAGGAATGGCGTCCGAGGTTCCGGTGATGATGCCGTCCGGCGCGTTCGGGTCGGTTACCAGCTTGGCGGCAACCGGGTCGGTAACCGCGGAAAATACTAGCGGAATATTGGGAGCCGCCGCTGCCGCCGCCTGCGCGGAAGGGGTAGCAATCGCGACGATCAAATCTTTTTCATCGCCCGCAAACTTCTGGCAGATGGAGTTCAGATTGGATTGATCGCCGGAGGCGTTGGCATATTCAATTTCAGCTTTGTCGTCGCCGTAGCCGAGCGCCTTCATTTCTTCTGTGAAAGAGTCACGGATTTGATTCAGGGAAGTATGTTCCACAATCTGCACGAGGCCGATTTTCACCTTTTCGCCGGAAGCAGTCTGGGACGAGGCGGGAGCTTCCTGCGACGCTTCAGAGGAAGCGGGGGTAGAAGCCGGCGCCGCGGAAGAAGTGGCAGCAGAACTGCCGCAGCCGGTAAGCATGGAAAGCGAAAGGACAAGGGATGTCATAAGCATAGTCAGTTTTTTCATAGTTCATTCTCCTTCATTCCATAAAAACAGGTCTATTTCTATGTTGGGGCGGTAGGCGTTCGGCTTGCTGTCTCCGGAAACAACAAAAAACACCTGTCCTCTTGCAAGGACAGGTGTCAAACCTGCGGTACCACCTTGATTGATGCAAAATGCATCCACCTCTTCAGAGCGCCAACACGCCCATCGCCATTTAACGCTGGCTTGCGTTGCGGAATACTTGGCATTTTGCTGTTCACCGCACCCTCGGGAGTCCATTTGTCCGCTCCGCTTTCGTCCGGGTTTTCAGCATCCCCGAATCTCTGTGCGCGCGCCTGCGGTTTTATCTCTCCGTCATAGGTTTATGGGAATTATTAAACCACAAAAGTCCTGAATTGTCAAGACCCATTTCTATACTATGCTCCGGTCGGCGCTTGTGCTCCACCCAGAACCCCCGGAATCCTGCCTTCGGATTTGAGAATATCCGCGATAGCAATCGCCGCCGCCGCCTCCACAACAGGAACCGCGCGCACCACAACGCAGGGGTCGTGCCTGCCCTTGATGGAAAGCTTTGCGGGGACATTTTTCTGGAAATCCACCGTTTCCTGCGGCTGAGAAATGGAGGGGGTAGGCTTGAACGCTGCCCGAAACAGTATCGGCATGCCGGAGGAGATCCCACCCAGAATCCCCCCGTGAAGGTTCGTCTGTGTGCGCACAGCGCCGCCATCCATTACAAATGAGTCGTTATTTTCCGAACCGCGCAGGTCGGCGGCGGCAAAGCCCGCGCCGAATTCAATCCCCTTGACGGCGGGAATTCCGAACAGGATGGAAGCAATCCTATTTTCGATGCCGTCGAAAATAGGGGAACCGACACCGGCGGGAACACCGATGATCCCGCACTCGACAATGCCTCCCACCGAGTCCTGCGCAAGCCGCGCCGCCTCAATCATTTCCCGCATTTTTAAGCCGGCCTGCTCATCAAGCACCGGAAAATCACGAGCTTCTGCGCACAGCAGAGTCTGCGCATCCAGTTGCACAGGATTAAAGCGCTGATCATCAATGCACGCCGCTCGGGCAATGTGTGCTCCAACCAATATTCCCTGAGCCGCAAGAAGCTGCTTTGCAATCCCGCCGGCGAATACCAAGGGGGCTGTCAGGCGGGCGGAAAAATGGCCGCCGCCGCGCACATCGTTAAAGCCGCCGTAACGCAAGAATCCCGTATAGTCGGCGTGGCCGGGACGCGCAAGCAAGGCAAGCTCCGCGTAATCGCCGGAATGCGTATCGCTGTTGCGGATAAAAGCGGTCAGGGGAGCGCCGGTGGTGACGCCACTCAGAATGCCGGACAGCAGTTCCGGTCGGTCGCTTTCTTTGCGGGGGGTGCTGGTTTTATCCCTGCCGGGGGCGCGGCGTTTCATAAAAGTTTCCAGCGCCTCAAAATCCAGCTTTAGACCGGCGGGCATGCCGTCAATTACCACGCCGACGCCCGCACCGTGGCTTTCCCCGAATAAGGATATCTGAAAGGAGTTTCCCCAGTTAGATGACATCGTAACGACCTCCAAACCTCTTTAAATCTTCAAAGAAATCCGGATAGGATTTCCGAACAGCCTGCGCGCCGCGGATGACGACAGGCTCGCGGCAGAATAGAGCGGCAATCGCGGCGCTCATGACAATGCGGTGGTCGTTCATTCCGTCGACTTCGCCGCCCCGCAAACCGCCGTTCCCCCGAATGATCAGCCGGTCAGGAAATTCAAGCGCTTCGCCGCCCAAATTTCGAATCAGTTCTGATACAGCCGAAAGCCGGTCACTTTCCTTAATACGGAGCCGCGCGGCATTGTAAATTTCGGTATCTCCCTGCGCAAACGCGGCGGTCACGGCAATAATCGGAACCAGATCGGGAATCGGTGCCGCGTCGATGCGGATGCCGTGCAGCGGCGCGCTTTTAACGGTAATCTGCCCAGTTTGCGCGGAGATAGACGCGCCGAATGTCCGCGCAAGTTCCACGACGGCACGGTCGCCCTGTACGGAATGCCCTTCCAGCCCGTCAATCATAATGGTTCCCCCGATTGCGCCCGCGCACAGCCAGAACGCGGCGTTAGAAAAATCCCCTTCGACAGTTTTTTGGCCCGGTCGGTAGCTTTGCCCGCTTTTAACCAGAAAAGCGTCCCCGGTGCGTTCGATTTGAACACCCGCGTCCGAAAGCGCGGAAAGGGTCAGCTCAACATACGCAGCGGATTCCAGCGGCGTGGTGAGGTGGATTTCGCTGTCCTGTGAAAGCAGGGGCAGAGCGAACAGCAGGCCGCTGATAAACTGAGAGCTCACATCGCCGGGCAGGGAAAAGACGCCGGCGGTCAGCTTTCCGCTGATGGAAAAGGGCATACCGTCGCCAGTTACGGAAATGCTGTGCTGAGACAGCTGTTCCGTCAGCACATCAATCGGGCGCTCAGGAAGTCTGCCCTCCCCGAGAAAGGTTGCAGAAAGCCCCAGCGCGGCGGCAACCGGCAGCAGGAAGCGCAGTGTGGAGCCGCTTTCCCGGCAGTTGAGCGTCACCGGGCGCTCCGCCCACGGCATCCCGCGAAACCGGACGGTTTTCCCATCGCGTTCGGCACGCTGTCCCATGGCGGCGAGCACGCCGAGCGTAGCTTCCATGTCGGTGGAATCGGATACCGGCGTAACTTCGCTTTCGCCTTTGGCCAGCGCGGCGCAGATCAGCGCCCTGTGCGCCGCCGATTTGGACGGGGGAGCGGTCAAACTGCCCGAGGGGCTGCCTGGGTATACACGTACATCACTCACTGCGTTCACCCGCCAGAAAAGAATACAGCTTCTTCGCCTCCACAGGGTAAAGCGCGGCTTTGCCAATCTTCTCCAAAACCACCAGGCTGATTTTGGAGCCGGTTCGCTTTTTATCCCCCATGCAGGAGCTGCACAGAATCTCCAGCGGCGCGTCGGTGGAAACAGGCAGTCCGTAACGCGCACAACATCCGGCAATGCGCTTTGCGGTGCCTTTCGGCGTAACGCCCGCTTTTTCACAGGCCTCACAGAGCATGACCATGCCGATCGCAACGCCTCGTCCGTGGGGCAGCGTATAGTTGGAGTAGGCCTCCACCGCATGTCCTAACGTGTGGCCGAAATTGAGCCATTGGCGGACGCCTTTATCGCGCTCGTCCTGTTCCACAACCTCCCGTTTCAGATCGACACAGCGGCTGATCACCGCTTCAAGGTGTTCCTGCAAATTGCCGCTTGACAGCAATTCAAATAAATCGCTGTCAAGAATGGCCCCGTACTTGATTGCTTCCGCCACGCCGTCGGCAAAGGTCTCCTCCGGAAGCGTATGGAGTGTTTGAGGGTCGCAGACCACGAGCGACGGCTGCCAAAATGCCCCCACAAGGTTTTTGCCCTGCGGAATGTCCACGCCGGTTTTGCCCCCGACGGAGGAATCGATCATCGCCAGAAACGTCGTTGGAACCTGCACAAAATCAATTCCGCGCAGCCAGCTGGAAGCCGCAAAACCCGCAAGATCGCCTACAACGCCGCCGCCCAGTGCGATGATGACATCTGAGCGCGTGATGCTGTTGGCAGCGAGAAAATCGTAAACGCGGCTGACGGTTCCTAATGTTTTGGAATCCTCGCCATGAGCAAATGCAAACTTGCAGACCGGATAGCCTGCGTCTGCAACCTGACGGCATAAGGATTCCCCATAGAGCGCATCGACTGTATCGTCGGTGATGATGGCAAGTGCCGGTTTTCTGCCGCCGTAAACGGCCGCAAGCAGTTCCGGGAAGCGCCGCAGCAGCCCATCCTCAATCTGAATTTGATAGGGTCTTCCGGTTTTCACCGCGATGGTTTTCATTGGTCAAGCGCCTCCTTGATTTTTCTGCCTTCCTCCAGCAGCTCGTACAGCCTCCGGTCGTCACTTGCCGCAATCGCGTCGCGGTATTCCTGCAAATGCTCCTGAATGGTATCAATTTCGTCCAGCAGACAGTCCCTGTTTTCTAAAAACAGCTCTGTCCACATCTGGGGGTTCAGCTTTGCCACGCGGGTCAAATCCTTATAACTGCCCGCGGAAAATCCTTCGTGCTGACGCGCACGCGGGCTTTTGATATAGGCGCTGGAAACCACATGTGCCAGCTGCGAGGTGAATGCAATCATGCTGTCATGCGCCTTTGGCGTGGTAACGGTTGTGCATCCGAACCCAATTTCGATGAACAACTCTTCCAGTTTCCCCAATAATTCCTGCGGAACCCGGGCGTCCGGCGTGATAATCATGCTGGCGTTGTGAAACAGATCCGCATCCGCGCTGGAAAACCCCCACCGCTCTTTACCTGCCATCGGGTGCCCGCCGATATAGGTGATCTGATGGTCGGCGCAGATTCCGCTCAGGTTCTCTATTAAATACTGCTTCACGCCGCATAAATCGATCACGATACTACCCGGACGGAAGCTTTCAATATTTTTCCTTACAAACTCAACCGCCTGGCGTGGGTATAACCCCAAAAAAAGCAGGTTGCATGCAAAAAGCTCTTCCGCTCCAATGTTACGGTCGATGGAGCCTGCGTCCAAAGCGCTTTGTACGACGGAATCGTCAATGTCATATCCGTAGACCTCATGTTCGGTATATTTTTTCAGCGCCTTTGCCATCGACCCGCCGATGAGTCCGAGCCCGATAATGCCAATACGCGCCGTTTTCCACTCAAAATTCAATAAGAACCCATCCTTTCGGCCGGCTGTGAACCGCTCACTTTGATGCTGGACTTTATTATAGCAAAGTTCTAAATAAAATGGTAGCGCAAATTTTGAAAAGCAAAACACCCCTCATAGTGAATGAGAGGTGTTTTATCAAATCTTATGAATTAGTTGCCCGCTTTTGCAATCGCAGCCTTGGAGAGTTCGTCAATCTTTCTGAAATCTTCATCCGACAGGGAAAGAGCTCCTGCAGGGAAATTATCTTCCACCTGCGGCAAAGTGCGCGCACCGCAGATGACATTGAAGCTGCGGCTTCTTTTTGCAGCCCACGCGATCACGAGCTGAGGCATGGAGCAGCTGTATTTTTCACACAACGGCTTGATTTCGTCAAGCAGCTCGAGCACGAGCGGCAAACGGTCCGGTTTAAGCCACTGGATGGTTTCGCGGGAGCTGCCTTTGGGCGGTTCGTAACCAAGCTGGAACTTCCCGGTGAGCGCACCGCGCTCCATCGGGGAGTAACACTGGAAGGTAATGCCGTTTTCCTCACAAAAAGGAATCAGCTCCTGTTCTCCCGCGCGGTCGAGCATACTGTATTTTTGCTGAATCAAATCCAGCTGGCCGTATTTCATATATTCTTTGATCTGTTCCAGACTAATGTTGGAGGCGCCGATTGCGCGCAGCTTGCCCTCTTTTTTCAGATCCATCAGCGCACCCATGGTTTCAGCAATCGGTGTGACGAAGGGCGGAACAGACTGCCAATGGGTAATAAAAACGTCAATATGATCGGTTTGCAGCCGTTTGAGACTTTGCTCCATACCGGCTTTAATGCAGCGGGCGGATGTGTTTTTATAAACGTCATGCCCGTCACGGGAAAAATGATAGGAACCTTCCTTGTCATCCCACCAAAGGCCGCATTTTGTGGAAATCAGCGCCTGATCGCGATATCCTTGCAGAGCACGTCCGACGACTTCTTCACTGTGTCCAAATCCGTATACCGGTGCGGTATCAACAAGATTCACACCAAAATCAAGAGCACGGCGAATGGACTGGATAGATACCTCATCATCATTATCGCCCCACCATTCCCCGCCGCCGATTGCCCAGGCGCCAAGAGAGAGAGCCGAAGCCTTTAGGCCGGAATGTCCAATTTCACGATACTCCATGTTAAACCCTCCATTACTTTTCAAAATCTGACCTTATTATAACACGTAGGATGTCTCGCTTGCAACAGGAAAAGGTGGTTTTTGTCGGAATGGCGTCCGGCAATCTGCCCAAAGCCATAAACCCCCGCCGGTGCTCATAGACTGTCATGAGGTGATGAGATTGTTTGCCATATATACAGGAAAAAAGTTCGCACTAGCTTTGGCGTTAACTTTTGCAGTGATATTCTGCCTGCTGGGTACTGTAAAAACCGCGATCCGCACAAACGCGGTTCCGCGGGATCTGCCGATTTATTCGGTCAACACATTGGAAAAACAAATTGCGCTGACGATTAATTGCGCATGGGACGACAGCGACATAGACCGGCTCCTGCAACTATTAGAGGATAGAAATCTCAAGGCAACTTTTTTTATTGTCGGGGACTGGTGTGACAAGTATCCGAATGCGGTTCAAAAGCTGGCTGATGCGGGGCATGAACTTGGCAGCCACTCGGATAGCCACCCGGATATGGCAAGGCAGAACCGCGAGCAGATTACGGCGGAACTGAATGTGTCTAAACAGAAAATTGAAGACTGTTCCGGGCAGAAGATTCATTTGTTCCGGCCGCCATCCGGTTCTTATAACAACCTTGTGATATCCACCGCGCGTACATTCGGATGGGAAGTCATCCAATGGTCAAATGATTCTGTTGACTGGAAAGAGCCTGCTGTCGATGAAATGGTTGAGCGTGTACTGAAAAAAGCGGCGCCGGGCGATATTCTGCTGTTTCATGCAGGAAAGAAAAATACGCCCGCCGCTTTGGAAATCATCCTCGACCGGCTACTGGCGGAGGGGTATCGTTTTGTAACAGTGGGGGAGCTGATTTATCCGGCACCATATACCATCGACCATGCCGGCAGGCAGTCAGCCTTATCATCAAAATGAGATGATGAGGTAATCTTTGCATTTTTAATGAGATATAAAAAGATTGTTCGATAAACAAATAATTTAAGAACCCAAACTAGTGAAATCCCCGTAAGCTGACGTTGCCGTCAGCTTGCGGGGATTTCTATATACGGATTCTGTTGAAAATTATGACCGATATGTTCATAATTAAATTTATGCAAAGGTTTTCATAAGATATAAAAACCGATTGCAGTCAATTTAAACAATACAAAGCTACGTATTATGTGTATTATTGCACATGCTATCGGCATTATGCAAACCTTTTCATAAAAATATTTATGTAAAACGGGGAAAAAACGATTTTAGATTGACAAATAAGAAACATAAATGATAATATGTACTCAAAGAATCATGTTTAAACATAAAAATCTTTGCATATTGCACAGATTTTTTTTAAAATTATTTATACAAACGATTTCATAAACCCAATTAACGATGTGTATGTTTGCCGGCAGCAATGCCGGCACAATATAAAATGTATATTTTAGGAGGAAAACTCAATGAAAAAAGCACTTGCACTTTTTGTCGCTGCCGCTTTAGGGCTGAGCATGACTGCTTGTGGTGGCGCAGCGTCATCTTCTGGCGTAGCCTCGTCTACAGGATCTGCATCTTCTGCCGGCGGAGCAAGCTCTGCGGCATCGTCACAGGCTGCCGGGCAGGGCGGAGAAATCCTGATCGGTTGTTTGCAGGATGTCACCGGCGCCACATCCTCTCTCGGCCAGATGGTTCAGGCGGGCGCTCAGTGGGCGGTAGATGAGATCAACGCAAACGGCGGAATCAACGGCCAGACCATTAAAATGAATACTTATGATACAAAAGGCGACGTAACAGAGGCCGTCAATGCATTTACCAAAGCAGTTACTGTTGACAAGGTCAGCATCATCGTTGGCCCGCCGGTTGCAAATATTGCGCTTGCAATCAAAGAGACCAGCGAACAGTATAATGTACCTGTTATGGGCTTGGCGCTTGATAAAAACGCGCAGCTGAAAACCGACGGAACACCCTATAAGAACATGTTCAGCTTCCAGCCGAACGCTGACCAGCAGGGTGCGATCATGGCGAAGTACGCAATTAAAAACAATTTTAAAACCTTCGGCGCGATCTATAACGAAAGCAATGCTTATTCCACTTCGCTGCTGCCCCCTTTTGTTGGGACTGTGGAAGGCGCAGGCGGCACACTGCCGAAAGAGTTGCAGATTGCCTACAATGCAAACGATACCGATTTCAAGACCCTGCTTGCTCCGATTGTAAACGCAAAAGTGGATGCAATCTTTGTTCCGAACTACACCAAAGACCTTGTCAACATCACAACAGCTGCCCGCGCAATCGGGTATGAAGGCGCGCTGGTATGCGGTCTGGATGCATGCCCGCCGTTCAACACCATGCTGGGCGGAAGCTGCGACGGCATTTATTACATCAACAACATTGACGATACCCAGACGATCCTGCAGGAAATGATTAAAGCTGTCAAGGATAAGACCGGCATCGATGCGACAAACAAATTCTTCCTTGGCTATGATATTGTTCAGATTGCCGCTCAGGTTCTTGGCGAAACAGGAACGGAAGACACTGAAGCGGTTCGCAGTGCAATCGAAAATGTTACCAGTTTTGAAGGCTTCACCGGCAACATCACCATTGACCCGAAAACCCATATGACGTCCGGAATGGAAATGGTTATGTTCACTTATGAAGGCACTACGCCGAAGCTCCTTGAGAAATTTGCGGCTTAATTGTTTCACTATATCATTGATCAAAACGATAGGGATTCCTTCCTTGTGAAGGAATCCCTATATGGAAGGAGGACATACCATGTCACTGCAGATCGTTGTAAACGGTTTGGCGACAGGTTCGGTTTATGCCCTGATTGCCACCGGATTTTCTTTGATTTTCAACGTGCTGAAGTTTTCTAACTTTTCTCATGGCGCACTGATGACACTCAGCGCTTTTGCAGGGTATTTTTTTGCGGCTCAAAGGGGGTTGGGCTTGATACCCACAGTTTTGGTGGCTATGGTAACCGGCGCAGTGGTTGCGCTGGCGGGGGAGTTCATTGCGTTTCGCCGTATCACCTTGCATAACACGTCTCCGGTTTATTTTTTTGTATCCTCAATTACACTGGGTACGATGTTTGAAGGAATTGTAACCGTCAAAGTCGGCGCAAACTTTTATAATTATCCGCAGTTCTTTCAGAACGCGACAATTAAATTGGGAAGTGTCGTTATTTCCACATCAGATTTGCTGATGTTTTGCTGCAGCGCGGTTGCACTGTTGGTTCTTGCCTATATCATTCAGAAAACACGGGTTGGACGGGGCCTGCGCAGCGTCAGCTTCGACAGGGACACCGCCAGCCTCATGGGAATAGATGTGACTCGCACAATTCAGTTCACCTTTCTTGTATCGGGGGCACTGGCCGGACTGGCCGGAGTATTCCTCGGCATCAACTATACGCTGTATCCCACCCTGGGCAGCCTTGTGGTTAAAGGATTTATCGCATCAGTAATCGGGGGGCTGGGATCTCTTTCTGGCGCGATTATCGGAGCGGTTCTGCTCGGCCTTGTTGAAACGCTGTCAATCAGCATGGTTGGATCGGGATATACGCCTGTTATTACATTTTTACTGATGCTGGTATTCCTGCTTGTACGCCCCAGCGGCATTGCAGGCTCAAATATCCAGGAAAAAGCTTAAGGAGGCTCTGCAATGGCTTTATATCTTTCAATATTCACCCAGATCCTGATTACCATTGTGGCGGTTTCCGGTGTTTATGTCCTAACTGGCCTGACCGGGATGTTCAGCCTTGGGCAGGCGGCCTTTATGGCGGTCGGCTCCTATGCGTCCGGTATTCTGGTAGTCAAGTTAGGCGTACCGTTCCCGCTGGCCTGTGTTCTGGCGGTTATCATTGCCGTTGCAATCGGCTACGTTGTGGGATTCCCGACCGTCCGCCTGCGCCGCGATTATATTTCGCTGGTCACACTCGGCTTCGGCGAGGCGATTACAGCGCTGCTGAACCGGGCGACAAAACTGACGGGCGGCGCATCCGGATTTATCGGAATCCCGAAAAAAACCACCTTTTTGATGGCTTTGCTGTCCGCCATCGCGGCGATTGCTGTTGTAAGCTGGTTTAAGACCAGCAAATACGGGCGTCAGTGTATCGCTGTGCGCAGCGATGAGCTGGCCGCAAAAGCAATGGGAATCAATGTGCCCAGAGTTAAAATGTCAGCCTTTTTGCTCAGCGTCGCCGTCACGGCGTTCAGCGGCTGTCTTTATGCGTTTTATATTACTTATGTGGACCCGACCATTTTCGGCTGGAAAAAAAGTGCCGACTGGGTCATCATGGTCTTCTTCGGCGGCGTCAACAGCCTGACCGGTTCTGTAGCGGGCGCCTTTATCCTCAGCGGGCTTCCCGAACTGCTGCGCTCGCTCGATGAGTATCGCAGCATTATCTATGCGATTCTGGTGCTTTTGATCATCAACTTTAAACCCTCCGGAATCTTCGGAGAGTGGGAATTGACTTTTGGAAATCTGAAAAAGCTGGGGAGCAAGCGTTCCAAGAAAGCTCTGAAGGAGGGAAAAAACTGATGGCATTGCTTGAAGTTAAAAATATTCACAAAAGCTTTGGCGGCGTAAAAGCCATTCAGGATTTTTCTCTCGAAGCTAACGCCGGGGAAATCCACGGAATCATCGGGCCTAACGGCGCGGGAAAAACCACAATTTTTAATGTTATTTCCGGCGTTTATACGGCAGACCAGGGTTCCGTTGCACTGGACGGCAAAACAATCACCAAAATGGAGCAGCACATGATTACCCGCGAGGGCATGGGGCGCACTTTCCAGAATATCCGCCTGTTTAAAGGTTTGAATGTGCTGGAAAACGTTTTGTGCGCATTTGATCCGCAGTCAAAATACGGCATTGTGGGGGGTCTGCTGCCCACGCCAAAACGCCGCGCGGAAGAAAAACGCGGCCGTGAGATCTGTGAGCATTTTTTGGAAATGGTGGGTATGACGGAGTTCATGAATGAGCGGCCCGAAAATCTGGCCTACGGCATGCAGCGCCGGGTAGAAATTGCGCGCGCGCTGACCTGTCATCCGAAGGTGCTGCTGCTGGACGAACCGGCTGCCGGTTTGAATCCGACCGAAGTTGCGGAACTGACCGAGCTAATCCAGCGGCTGTCCAAAGAAATTGGCTTTGCGATTCTGCTGATCGAACATCGACTGGAACTGGTCATGAGTATTTCTCATCAGATTCACGTACAAAACTTCGGAAAGACCATTGCGGTTGGCACACCCGCGGAGGTGCAGCATAATCCCGAAGTAATTGAAGCCTATCTGGGAAAGGAGGAATAAGCGGTGGCAATGCTGGAAGTTACAGATTTGAGCGTCAGTTATGGCTATGTAAAGGCGCTCAAGCGTGTTAGTGTTGAGGCGAACGAGGGAGAAATCGTCAGCATCATCGGCTCAAACGGAGCCGGAAAAACATCTTTGCTGCGCACCATCTCCGGACTGAAAAAGCCACAGGAGGGTTCGGTGCGATTTCAGGGGGAAGCGCTGCCGCATAAGCCGAATAAAATTGTGGCCAAAGGGATTGTACATGTGCCGGAAGGCAGGAAGACATTTTCGGGTCTTACAATCCGCGACAATCTTCTGGTGGGCGGTTATCTCTTTAAAGGCAAGGATTTGGAAAAAGAGCTGCAGGAGCAGTATAAATTATTCCCGATTCTGAAAGAGCGGGAAAACCAGTTTGCGGGCACCCTGTCCGGCGGCGAGCAGCAGATGCTTGCCATCAGCCGCGGGCTAATGTCCCGGCCGAAATTCATCCTTCTGGATGAGCCCAGCCTGGGGCTTGCGCCCATCATTGTCAACCAGGTTTACGACCTCATTAAACAGATTCGGGATTCCGGAATTACGGTGCTGCTTGTGGAACAGAATGCCCGCAAGGCTCTTTCGATCTGTGATAAGGCCTATGTGCTGGAAAACGGCTTCATCCATATCAGCGGTACCGGCGAGGAACTGCTGCACAGCGATACGGTAAGAAAAGCCTATCTTGGGGGCTGACGTCATGGAAGAAGAGCGCAAGGATTTTGGGTTTGAAGTGGTGCATTTCGGCGTCAACTGTTCCGACGGGGAAGATGCCATGCGGCAGGCAGGACTGTTTCTGCGCCTGTTTGGAATCCTGTCCGCAGAGGGGAAAGATTCCGTTTATGTCGGCCCTCTGGTCGAACTGATGAAGGGGAACGGACGCGGAACACATGGGCATATCGCGGTGGCTGCAAACGACATTCACGCCGCCCGCGCCTATTTGGAGCGTCTGGGCTGCTCCTTTGACGAAGCAAGCGCAAAGTTTAATGGCTGCGGCGAATTAATCGTAATTTACCTAAAAGAGGAAATCGCTGGATTTGCGGTACACCTGTTACAAAAGGAAACGATAGATTGAGAGGCGTAAAATTATGATTCGTGAGTGGAATGAAGAATCTTTAGACCACCGGAACACACTCTTGTATGCGATGGGTATTTCCGAGGAGGATGCAAAGCGTCCGGTTATCGGCCTGGTTAACACCTGGAATGAAATGAACCCCGGGCACTTCCCGTTTAAAGACGTCATTGCCGAAATGAAAGAAGAAATCTACCAGGCGGGCGGAATTGCTCTGGAACTGCCGATCAGCGGCATCTGTGACGGCATCTGCTCCAATACCCCCGGCGACCGCTACACCCTGCCCGCGCGCGATCTGGTTTCCAGCGAAGTGGAAACGGTAGCGGAGCTGAATATGCTCGAGGGCATGGTCATCATGGCAACCTGTGACAAGGTCGTTCCGGGTGTGGTGATGGGTGCGCTGCGCGTAAATATCCCCACAGTGATGTTTACAGGCGGATATATGGCCGCGGGACGTTATAATGAAAAAATGCTGACTCTGACACATACAAAGCAGGCCTATGCGGCCTATATAGCGGGCGACATCAGCCGCGAGGATTACAAGGAAATTGTGAAGCATGCCTGTCCGACGCCGGGAGCATGCCCGTTCATGGGCACCGCCAACACCATGTGCGCAATGGCGGAAGTGCTGGGGCTCACGCCGCACGGCAACGCCAGTGTCCGCAGCCAAAGCCCGGAATGGCATGAAATGGCGCGTTCAGCCGCCAGAAAAGTCATGGAAGCGGTTCATCAGGAGCTTCGTCCGCAAGATTTCATCAATCAGGAGAGCTTTGAAAATGTGGTGCGCTATATGATGGCGACCGGCGGCTCCACCAACAGCCTGCTGCACATTCCGGCGATTGCCCGCCAGATCGGCTGCGACATCACACCGGAAACGTTCGATGAGATCAGCCGTGAGGTCCCGGTGATCAGCGCAATTTATCCCAACCACCCGACCTATACCATGGAGGAATTTTCCGCCGCGGGAGGGCTCGGCGCAGTTGTGAGGGAATTGGCAGCTGGCGGAAAAATTGCGAAGGAAGCAAAAGGCCTGTTCGGAACAATCGAAGAAAAAGCAAAGCTCGCGGAAAACAAAGACCATGACGTCATCCGTCCGGTTGGCAGCCCCATCCACGAACAGGGAGGGCTTGCGGTCCTGCACGGCAATATCGGCCGCGATAGCGCAATTGTTAAATTCAGCGCGGTGGACCCGGATGCATGGAAGTTTGAAGGGCCCGCAAAATGCTATGACTCGCAGGACAGCGCTTGGAACGCGATTCTGAAGGATGAAATTGTGGCGGGAGATGTGGTCATCATCCGCTATGAAGGCCCGAAAGGGAGTCCAGGCATGCCGCATATGGAAACATTTATGGCCGCGGTGCTTGGCAAAGGCATGGGTAAAGATATCGCACTGGTATCTGACGGCCGTTTTTCCGGCGCGACAGGCGGCCTTGCCATCGGGCATGTGAGCCCCGAGGCATATGAAGGCGGAAACCTTGCCTTTATTCAGGACGGCGACAGAGTTCATATCGACATTGAAGCGAGGACGCTTTCTGTGGATATCAACGAAGAGGAGTTTGCCCGCCGCCGCGCATTATGGAAGCCAATTATCAAGCCTGCGACCGGATGGCTTCGGCTGTACCGCAAAAACTGCACATCCGCGCACCGCGGCGCGACTGTCTACTGGGATCAAGATTAATTAGTTTGTTTTAAACACGGTTGCAGGCACTGGAAAAGAATGTTATGATTTATTTTGAGGTGATTGGTTTTGACAAACATTAAAGATGTTGCCGCAATGGCGGGGGTTTCTGCAAGCACTGTATCGCGGGTACTCAGCGGGAAAAGCTATGTAAACGCGCAGACCCGTCAGCGCGTGCTGGAAACGGTCAAAAAAATGGACTACAGCCCCAATGTGCTGGCCAAAAGCCTCAAAATGGGACGAAGCAATACAATTGCGCTCATGGTTCCGAGCATTCAGAACCTGATTTTTCCCGACATCACCCGTGGTGTGGAGGATACGGCGCGTAAAAACGGATTTACGGTTGTCCTCTGCAATACCGACGAGGATGTCGAAATTGAAAAATCTTATATTAATAAATTAAAAAAGCGTTGGATCGACGGCTTCATCGTCTGTTCGATGATGCCCAGTTCCGACCATATCCGCGTCCTGCGTGAAGAAGGGTTTCCGCTTGTGGTTGTGAGCCGATGCAGCAAGGATGATCAGCTAGACGCGGTGATCGTTGATAACTATCAGGCAGCGTACAATGCGGTCAACTATTTGATCCGCACCGGTCATCGCCGGATTGCGCTTGCTCTTGGCCGTGAGGAAGTGATCCTCTATCGGGAGCGCTGCGAGGGATATCTTGCGGCTCTGCGCGATAACCATCTCCCGATTGAGGAAAACCTCATTATGCGCGAGACGAACGGAAACAACAGCTTTTATTACTTGACAAAAAGCATGCTGGCGGGCGATGCCTGGCCGGACGCGATCTTCGCGACAAGCGACCCGAAAGCGATTGTGATTCTGCATGCGCTTCATGATATGGGCGTGCGTATCCCGGAGGATATTTCCGTGCTGGGATTCGATAACGTCTATATGTCCGCGCTGGTGGAGCCGCCGCTCTCGACAGTGGCTCAGCCGCTTTATGAGATGGGCGTCGTGGCGGCGACCAAGCTGATTAACCAAATTAAATTCAAGGATAAGACCGGCCTTCTGCCCGCGCCGGCGGTTGACATTCTGAATACGGATCTTGTGATCCGAAAATCTACCCGCTGAGAGGTTGAAAATGAACTGCTTTGGCATTAATTTATGGAACTGGGTAAACGGCCTTGGGTCGGATTGTCTGGGGCTTCCCACAAAAATTGCTAAAATGGGATTCGATGCGGTTGAACTGCCGATGACACAGCCCGCCGTCGACGAGCTGCTGGCGCGTGAAATCCGCGCGAACGGCCTCAAGGTGACCCTTTGCGCCGCGATGTCGCCGGGGAGGGACCTTTCCAACTTTGACCCTCAAGTCCGTGCGGATACCATGGAGTACCTGCTGCGCTGCCTTGATACGGCGCGGCAGGTCGGAGCCGAGGTATTTGCGGGCCCGCTGTATGCGGGCGGCGGAAAACGGCACCTTCTGCCGCCAAAGCAGGCCGCATTGGAATGGGAACTGGCGGTGACCGGTCTGCGCACGCTTTCCGTTCGCGCAAAGGAATGCGGCGTGAAGCTTGCCATCGAGCCGCTGAACCGCTACCGGACGAGTGTGGTCAATACGGCGGAGCAGGGGCTTCGCATGGTGCGGGATGTAGGGGAGGACAACGTCGGGATTCATTTCGATACTTTCCACGCCGGCATTGAGGAGTCCGACCTTTGCGGCGCATTGGAAAGTGTGCTCGCAGCAGGCAAGCTTTTTCATCTGCATGCCTGCGCCAATAACAGGGGCGCGCCGGGGCAAGGGTTTTTCCCGTGGGAACGTATTTTCGGCCTCACCCGCAGCTATGGCTATCAGGGGCATATTACCATGGAGACTTTTGCGCCGGGAGGTTTGGACAGCGGTTGGACGCAGCTTGGAGAAACACCCGATGAACTGGCGCTTTCCGGAGTGCGTTATCTGCGCAGTGTATTTTCCGAATAACGCCTCAAACGTGGAAGCGTTTGCGGGCATCTTCTGCAAAAATGTTTGCAAACGATTGCAGAATTTTCCTTTTGTGTTCTGATTGGTAAGAAAGGTATGGTGACTTTATGGCTTCGCATGAAAAATTCGGCTTTAAGACCTTGGATGAGGTCAGAGATAAAATTACTTCGCTTAAAGCGAATATCCGCCTGAGCGAAGATTTCGCGCCCCTGCGTAAGCAGGTGAAGGTGGGAAGCAAAACGGCTCCCAACGCAATTGCCGTTTTGCCGATGGAAGGCTGTGACTCCGATCCGGACGGTTCGCCCACCGAGTTGGTGGAGCGGCGCTACCTTCGTTTTGCGGAAGGCGGCGCCGGACTGCTCTGGTGGGAGGCATGTGCCGTCGTCCGTGAGGGCCGCGCCAATCCGCTTCAGATGATGCTGACAAATGAAAATGTCGGCAAGTATGCGGCGCTGCTGCAAAAGACAAATGCCGCGGCAGAGGCGGCCAACGGCGCGGGGCACCGTCCTCTGAATGTGCTTCAGCTGACGCATTCGGGCAGATATTCAAGGCCGGACGGCCATAAAGGCGCGCCGATCGTGCCGCAGCATGACCCGCTTCTTGACCCCCGCGTGGGGCTTGACCCGGATGCCCCTGTTGTGACGGACGAATATCTGGACGCGCTGACGGAAAAGTATGTCCAATCCGCTCTTCTGGCAAAAGAAGCCGGGTTCGACGGCGTGGATATCAAAAGCTGCCACAGATACCTGCTCAGCGAACTGCTGGCTTCCCATACGCGCGAAGGCAAGTATGGCGGCAGTTTCGAAAACCGGACCCGGTTTTTGCGCGAAACCGTTCGGGCGGTGCGCAAAGCGGTTGGGGAGGAGTTTATCATTGCCTGCCGCTTCAATGTGTTCGACGCGCACCCCTATCCTTACGGATTCGGCGTGGATAAAGAAGACCTGTGGAAGGTCGATTTCACGGAGCCGATGCAGCTTGTGAAAATGCTGGTGGAGGAAGGCGTTGACCTTCTGAGCAATTCGGCGGGAAATCCTTATTACATCTATCCGCAGGTTACGCGCCCGTTTGACCTGTCCAGTATGGGAATCCCGGTTCCGAACGAGCATCCGCTAGAGAGCATGGCGCGGCTGTTTGATTTTACCCGCCGGATTCAGGAAGCCGCCGGGGATGTTCCGGTGGTGGGCAACGGATATACCTGGCTGCGCCAGTTCCTGCCTTATGCGGGAGCAGCGAACCTTGCAGATGGCAGCTGCAGCTTTGTAGGGCTTGGCCGTTCCAGCTTTGCCTATCCGGAGGCGCCGCGTGATATTTTGAAAAACGGCGCGATGGAGCCCGGAAGATGCTGTGTCACCTGCTCCAAATGCACGCAGATTATGCGCGATCACGGCCGAACAGGCTGTGTCATCAAGGACAGCGCGCTTTATGCGCCCCTGTATAAGCAGGCGCGTGAAGAAACTGACCAGCGTGAACACAGCTTACAGTGAAAGGAAGGAAAATCGAAATGGGCGAATGGGTGAGCCGGGTCGGTCGTGTGGCCGAGCCAATGAAGGTAGATTTTCTGAACAGAAGTGTGCCCGCCCCCGCTGAGGGGCAGGTCGTCATAAAAGTAGTTTCCAGCGCCGTCTGCGGCAGCGACTTACATATTTTCAAAGGAAAGCATCCGGCAGTTCCGTTGCCGGTGACCATTGGGCATGAGTTTTCGGGTGACGTCGCAGCGGTTGGAGCAGGCGTGGCGGAAATCAAGATCGGCGACCGGGTAACGGTGGAACCATGCCTAGTCTGCGGCAAATGCGATGCCTGCCGCCATGGAAATTACGGCTATTGCGAACAGATCAGCTTTACTTACCGGCAGGGAGACGGCGCAATGGCCGACTATGTAACGGTGCAGGCACCTTATGTCTACCGCCTGCCGGATGACCTAAGCTATGACGCAGCGGCGCTCATCGAACCGCTTTCGGTTGCAACCCACGCCGTCCGCCGCGCCGACATCAAGCTGGGCGAAACCGTTCTGGTGATCGGGGCAGGCGCGATCGGGATGCTGATTGCCGCGATCTGCAAAAAAAGCGGAGCGGCAAAAGTAATCATTGCCGACCATTCGGATGTCCGGCTGAAAATGGCTCTGGAATTGGGCGCGACAGACGCGGTGAATTCCAAAGAAGAGCCGCTGGAAACCGCGCTTGCCAGACTGACCGATGGAAAAGGCGTGGATAAGAGCTTTGAGTGCGTCGGGCTGGAAGCCACTTTTGTGCAGGCAATGATGTCCTTGAAGCAGAACGGGCTCGCAACGATTGTGGGAATTTTTGAGAACCCGAATATCACAATTCCCGCCAGCAGATTTGTTTCCGGGGAAATCCGGGTGCAGGGGGCGCAGGGCTATTGCTGGGATTTCCCAATTGCGCTGAAACTGAGCAGGGAGCTGAATCTGGAAAAACTGATTACGCATGTCTTTCCTTTGGATGACTTGCAAAAGGCGCTTGAGACCTGTCTGGATCGCAACGCGGGCAGCATAAAAGTGCTTTTGAAACCGTAACGGCAGTGCAAGCCCATAAAAAGGAACAGGAGAAAACGATATGAAAAAAATCGCGATTGTAACAGGGGGAAGCCGGGGAATCGGATTTGCGATTGCACACCGGCTCGGTTTGGACGGTTTTGCCGTTGTCATTTTTGCAACAACGCCCGAGAATAAAAACAGGGAAAACCTGAATTTGCTGGAGGCGGACGGGATAGAGTACCATTATGTGCAAGGGAATATTGGCAGTACAGAGGATCGGCAGAGGCTGGTGGCCGAAGCGGTGTCCAGATTCGGCGGCGTCCATGTGCTGGTAAACAATGCGGGCGTGGCACCGAAAGTCCGCAACGACCTGCTGGAAATGACGGAAGAAAGCTTTGACTATGTCGTTGGCATCAACACCAAAGGAACCATGTTCCTGACGCAGGCGGTTGCCAACCAGATGCTCAAACAGCCGATGGCGGGGAAAAAGCGCGGAACGATTGTCAATGTTTCCTCCTGCTCGGCAAAGGTATCCTCGGCGAGCCGCGGGGAATACTGCGTTTCCAAGGCAGGGGTGTCTATGCTCACCACCTTGTATGCGGACCGGCTGGCGCGCGAGGAAATCCTGGTGCACGAAGTGCGGCCGGGCGTTATTTCAACAGATATGACCGCCGGAGTTCATGAAAAATATGAGTCCCTGATTGAACAGGGCATCTTCCCGATTGCCCGCTGGGGAACTCCGGAGGACGTTGCCGGGGCTGTGAGCGCTTTCTGCGGCGACGCGTTCCTGTATACGACCGGCAATTATATTGACATAGACGGCGGTTTCCACATCAAACGCCTGTAATCATTCGGGAGGTGCCTATGAAAACGTCACTGATGCAAACTCCGCAGGGGGCGGTCCGGGTTTATTCTATGAATACTGTGATCGTCGGTACAGGCGCGGCGGGCTATAACGCCGCTGACCGCCTGTGGAATCTGGGCCAGCAGGATATTGCCATTGTAACCGAGCATATCAGGGCGGGAACGTCCCGGAATACCGGTTCGGATAAGCAGACCTACTACAAGCTGACACTGTCCGGCAGCGAGCCGGACAGTGTACGGGAAATGGCGGAAACGCTGTTTTCCGGCCAGTGCGTGGACGGCGACCTTGCGCTCTGTGAGGCGGCGCTTTCCGTGCAGGGGTTCCTGCGGCTTGCAGACCTTGGCGTGCCGTTTCCGCGCAGCCGTTATGGGGAATATGTGGGCTATAAAACAGACCATGACCCCCGCCGCAGGGCGACCAGTGTGGGCCCCTATACCTCCAAAATCATGACCGAGTGTCTGGAAAAGGCGGTCATAGCAAAGAAAATCCCGACTTTTGACCATCTGCAGGTCATTCAAATCCTGTCGGACGGGACAAAAACCAATGGGCTTCTTTGCCTGGATACGTCGTCGCCCGAAGACCCGGATCAACGCTTTGTCGTGTTCCACTGCAAAAATATCATTTACGCAACCGGCGGCCCCGCCGGAATGTATGCGAACAGCGTCTATCCGTTTGGGCATTACGGGGCCACCGGCATCGCTTTCGAAGCCGGTGTCAGAGGGAAAAACCTGACCGAATGGCAGTATGGGCTGGCTTCCGTCAAACCGCGCTGGAATGTGTCCGGCACCTATATGCAGGTCATGCCGCGGTTTATCTCCACGGAAAAGGACGGTTCCGGCGAACGGGAATTTTTGTGCGATTTCTTTCATGACAAAGGGGAGATGCTCACAAAAATATTCCTGAAAGGGTATCAGTGGCCGTTTGATGTCCGAAAAGTGGATAATGGTAGCTCCATCATTGACATTCTTGTCTATCTGGAAAGCTGCAAAGGCCGCAGGGTCTTTCTTGATTTCCGCTCCAATTCAGGGAAGGAAGAAGTGCCTTTTGCAGCCTTAGGAAAAGAAGCGCTTGATTATCTGGAAAAGGCCGGCGCCTGCTTCGGTACCCCGTATGAACGCCTGCTGCACATGAACACTCCCGCCGTGGAGTTTTATCGCGGCAAGGGGGTTGATCTCACGCAGGAACCGCTGGAGATTGCCCTTTGTGCGCAACATAATAACGGCGGGCTGACGATTGACGCGTGGTGGCAGACGAATCTGGAGGGGTTCTTTGCCGTTGGGGAAGTCAGTGCAAGTCATGGCGTCTACCGCCCGGGCGGCAGCGCGCTGAATGCCGGACAGGTTGGTTCTGCCCGCGCAGCCGGTTATGTGGCGGCATGCCGCGCAGGCGAACCGGAGAAAGAACCGGGTTTGATCGACCGGATACAGTCCGGCGTCCAAATGGCGGCGGAACTGGCGGATGCCGCAGGACGAAACGCTGCCGGAACGGCAGTGCAAAAGCTCTGGGACGCCGCCGCCCAGCGCATGAGCCAGTTCGGTTCGGCAATCCGCAGCCGCGACGGAATTTTAACCGCGCTCTGTGAAGTTCAAACAGAACTGACCTCTTATTCCGAAATTGTAAGCGTTGCCGCGCCTTCGGAGCTGGGCAGGCTGTTCCGTCTGCGCGACGTCCTGATCTGCCAGTACGTATACCTCTTTGCCATGAAGGATTATATGGAACAGGGCGGAAAAAGCAGGGGCAGCGCGCTCTACACCGATCTCGAAGGAAAAAAGCCTTACAGCATCCTGCCGGATGCGTTCACCTTTTGTCTGGATGACGGCTCCAGAGGCAGCTTGATTCAAGAGGTAACCTATCACAACGGCGACTGCACCTTCCTTTGGAGACTGGTGCGGCCGATTCCAGACGATGACGATTTCTTTGAAAATGTCTGGCGCTCTTATCGTGAAAATAAGAATATTTATTAAAAGAACCGGCGGCCCATTGGGCCGCCGGTTCTTTGCTATCACCGCATGGAAAAAATGCGCATGGCTTCCCTGACATTCGCTTTCATCGCGTCTGTTGCCCATAGGGAGATGTCGTGGAAGAATACCGTGTCATCCGGGCTTTTGCCCGATAGCTTTCGGATAACTTCCTGCCCGCCGGCAAGGGTCATATAGGTGTAGTAATTAATTTTGGTGATTCCGTTTTTGATCGCGGTTCGGAACTCCGTTTCGGATAAGCCGCTGCCGCCGTGCATGACAAATGGGATATCGACCGCTTCTTTGATTTTGAGGATACGGTTCAGATCGAGCACGGGTTTCACTTTATAGATGCCGTGCGCGGTGCCAAACGCAATTGCGAGCGCGTCTACGCCGGTTCTTTCCACAAAATCACGCGCGGATGCGGGGCTGGTGTAAATATCGTCCGGATTTTCAGGCTTTCCGCTGTTTTCGGATGTGAGAATATGGCCAAGCTCGGCTTCCACCGATACGCCGCAGGCATGCGCAATGCGAACCATCTCTTCTGTCTGTGCAACATTGGCCTCATATTCGGCGCCGGAAGCGTCATACATGATAGATGTAAATCCAAGCCGGATTGCCTTGATGCACATTTCAAAGGAGGTGCCATGGTCAAGGTGCACGCAGACGGGAACAGATGCCTTTTTTGCAATGTCCAGCATGATTGGCGCGATTGTTTCGATGGGAATCAGGGTGTTATGTACTTCCGCGTGGTTCAGGATCACCGGACAGCGCAGTTCTTCCGCCGCCTCGATAATCGCCAGAACGGATTCCAGATTGGGGCAGTTGAAAGCGCCGACCGCATAGGATTTTTCTTTTGCGTCCGCCAAAAGTTCTTTTAAAGGCACCAGCATCGTAAACACTCCATTTCAATTTATTAATCAGAATTGCTTAACCTTGCAAAATGGTTTTTCCGGCTTGATACAGCCTTTGAAACTGCTCGTATTTCTCCATATAGCGCAGATGCATGCTCTCGTCAGGCTCAAAATACGCGCCGACATCCAGATAAACCGATGCGGCTTCCTCCAAATTCCGAAATCTTCCGGTCGCGACGCCTGCGATCATGATGCATCCGGTAGTTCCGGCTTCGGCATTTTTCAGCTGCTGAATGGGCAGGCGATAGATATCACTCTGCATCTGCAGCCATTCCCTTGAGTGAGCACCGCCGCCGCAGGCCCGCAGAAAATTGATGGGAACGCCGGCCGATTTGAGGGTATCGAGCGAGTGGCGCATTTCAAAAGAAATCCCTTCCAGAAATGCGCGGTAAAGCTCCGGCAGGGTGGTGTCGAGTGACAGGCCGACAATCATGCCGCGGGAGGCATCATCCATATAAGGCGCCGCGGCTCCGGTGAAATGCGGGAGAACCAGGAGGCTGCTTGGCTCTTTGTCGATCATGCTATCAAGTCGGCGGTAAACACTTTCCCCTCTTAAGACAGCATCTTGGAATTCCTGTCTGGCGAGCGTGTCCCGAAACCAGCGGATCATGGAGCCGCCGCTAAAGGTATAGGCATAGGTCGCGTACATCCCGTCGATCGCGTGCGGGCAGCAGACATAGCCGGAGCGGATGGTGGTTTCGTTGATGACAGGATGGTCGAAAACCGGCGTGATACACTGGGTGGACCCCATGCTGTTTGCGGCCTGTCCGGGCTTGAGAATCCCGCAGCCGATTGCGGCGCAGATCTGGTCCTGCGCGCCGACAATCACTTTTGCGGTTCTGGGGAGACCCAGTTCCTTTGCAATCTTCGGCCTGACGGTGCCTATGATCGTGCCTGTGCTCCTTGGAGTGGAAAAAACGTCAGGGGAAATGCCGGCGGCGTCAAGAATTCTTTGCGACCAGCATTTATGTACGACATCAAACGCCATCGTGCGGGAGGCCAGCGCGTAGCTGATTACGGGTTCGCCCGAGAGCATAAACGTGACAAAGTCTTCAAACTGGAGAAATTTGTAGACCTTGCTGAACAGCTCGGGCCGGTGGTCGCGCATCCACATCACCTTGGATATCGCAAACATCTTGTTTGGCGTTACGCCGGTCACCATGCCAATCTCGGTACGCCCGACCTTTTCACACAGGTCGTCCACATAGCAGGCGCCGCGGCTGTCGGTATATACCATCGCGTTTCCAAGAATCTGCTCGCTGCGATCAACGGGAACGCACGCTTCCCCCAGCGAGGAACTGCAGACTGCCTCCACCGTTTGGCCAGGGGATTTTAGAATCGCATTGCGGATGACCGTTTTAATGCTTTCCCACACTTGCGCGGAATCCAGTTCGTGATGTCCGCCCTGTCGGACTGCGCTGTATTCGCGGTAGTCGGTACCGTGCAGGACGCCGCTTTCATCATAAATGGAACATTTGCAGCCGCCTGTGCCGATGTCAATTCCCATAAATGCCATACTTTCACCTCACGCGGACGATTCATGTCGAGAAGATCGCCTAAAAAAAGAGACATGTTGTTGAGCGTTCTTCTATATAATATATTGAATCATTCCTAAACAATTCCAAGAAAAAGAAAAAAGCCAGGCAAATTATCTATGTTTCCCAAGATCCCTTTCCAAAATAAACTTAGGAGGAAATGAAATGAAGAAAGTATGTGCAGTTTTATCGGTTCTTGCTTTGGCATTGTCGCTCTTTGCCGGATGCGGCAGCCAGACCCCGTCGGCGCCGGCAAGCTCCGCGCCCCCCGCAAGCTCCGTCGCGCCGGAAGAAAACAAACCGGAAGCGGCGCCCGCAGAACCGGAAAAATCGGAAGGCCCACGCAAATTTGGCTATACCTGCATGACCATGAATAACCCCTTCTTTATTACACTGGAAAAATCTATTCGCACCGAGGTCGAGAAAAATGGGGATATCTTGATCACAACCGACCCCGCGATGGATGTAGCAAAGCAGATCAATCAGATTGACGATATGATTACGCAGGGAATCGAACTGATTTATCTGAATCCTGTTGACTGGGAGGGCATCCGCCCGGCGCTGGAGGCATTAAAGGCCGCGAATGTCACCATTGTCAACTTTGATACGGAAGTCAAGGACATGGACTATGTCGCCGCTTATGTCGGCTCGGATAACAAGAACGCCGGATTTGTTTGCGGCGAAGACCTTGTGAAACGTTTCCCGGACGGCGGCCCGATTGTCGTTCTCGATTCTCCGACCATGAATTCTGTCAATGACAGGATCAACGGCTTTATGGCGGCGATAGACGGAAAAGGCTTCGAGATTGTCGCCCAGCAGGACGCGAAAGGCGATCTTCCGACCGCGCAGGGGCTGATGGACGATATCCTGCAGGCGCACCCCGATATCATCGCGATCATGGGCGGAAATGACCCGACCGCGCTCGGCGCTCTGGCGGCATGCAAGTCTGCGAACGCCACGAACATCCTGATTTACGGCGTCGATGGTTCTCCCGACATTAAGGCGGAAATTGCCGCTGGCAGCCAGGTGGCGGGTTCCGGCGCGCAGTCTCCGGTTCAGATCGGTGTGAAGTCCGTTGAAGTTGCCTATCAGATTCTGAAAGGGGAGCCGTTTGAAACCAGAACACCGGTTGAAACCTTCCTGATCAACGCGGATAACGTTGCGGAATACGGTACAACTGACTGGCAGTAAGCCCGAGCCGACGGTTTTAGACAGAATACAGACGGGGGCTTTCTCTTTTCGGCAAGGGCAAGCCCCCCTTCTGTATCAAAATTCCAAAGGTTGAATCGTCCGCTTTCAAACACTGAAAAGCAGGAAGGTGATTGATTTGTCTAACCCAAAGCTGCTTGAGATGAAAGGTATTCACAAGCGTTTTCCGGGCGTGTATGCGCTCAAAGATGTGCACTTGGAGCTGGAATCCGGCGAAGTGCATGCGATTCTGGGCGAAAACGGGGCGGGAAAATCGACGCTGATCAAAGTCCTCGGCGGCATATACAGCATTGACCAGGGAGAACTTTATATAGGTGGGGAACGGGTTTTCATTAACAATGTGCACGACGCGCAGGCGCACGGAATCAGCATGATTCATCAGGAACTGGTGCTGGTGCCGTATATGACGGTGGCGGAAAATATATTTTTGGGGCGCGAACCGCTTAAAGGCGGGTTTGTCGACTACGGCAAAATGGAGCGAGAAGCGCAGGAACTGCTGGATGCCTATGAAATGCATATTAATGCCGACGTGCAGGTGCGTTCCCTTACCATTGCCCAGCAGCAGATGGTGGAAATCGTCAAAGCAATCTCGTTTCATTCCAGAATTCTGGTGATGGATGAGCCCACCTCCTCTCTTTCGGATAAGGAGGTCGCCTTTTTGTTTGACACTATCCGCACGCTGAAGTCAAGCGGTGTCGGCATTATTTATATTTCCCACAAGATGAGCGAGCTGCAGCAGATCTGTGACCGAGTAACTGTGATGCGGGACGGCGAATACATCGGCACCAGAATCGTCAGAGAAACTTCAAATGCCGAACTGATTGCCATGATGGTCGGCCGGGAACTGACCAGTTACTACACCCGCACCTATCAGAAACCGGGAGAGACGGTGCTTGAAGCAAAAAACCTTTCGGACGGCGGGATGGTGAAGGATGCCAGTTTTACAGTCAAAAGAGGCGAGATTGTCGGGTTTGCCGGGCTGGTCGGCGCGGGGCGGAGCGAAGTCATGAAATGCGTTTTCGGGCTTTCTCCGCTGCTTCAAGGGGAACTTCTGGTGAATGGCAAACCGGCGTATATCCGCTATCCGGACGATGCGATGCGACACGCCATTGCCCTTGTCCCGGAAAATCGCAAGGAAGAGGCACTGTTTTCGGTGCAGAGCGTGCAGTATAACCTGACAATTAAGGTGTTGGAATCGTTTATCAAAGGGATTTTTGTCAACCAGACGCTGGAATCTGAGATCGCAGGGAAATATATCAGGATGATGTCGATAAAAACGCCGTCGTTTCAGCAGCTGACAGGGAATTTGTCGGGTGGCAACCAGCAGAAAGTGGTAATCGGCCGGTGGCTTGCGACCAATCCGCAGATTCTGATTCTGGACGAACCTACGCGCGGCGTGGATGTCGGTGCAAAAAGCGAAATTTATATCATCATGAACGAACTGGTCAAAAAAGGGGTTTCCATTGTCATGATCTCTTCCGAACTCCCGGAAATCATCAATATGAGCGACCGCGTTTATGTTATGTGTGAAGGGAAAGTAACCGGCTGTTTGGAACGCGGCCAGATGACGCAGGAGCAGATCATGCGGCTGGCGACTGCGGACAGCAATTCTGTAAAAATATGAGTTCTGCTGAATAGGGGAGGCGACAGTATATGTCCCGGACAGAGTCTGCAAAAAAGGAACTTACCGTTTTTCAAAGGCTGACAAGGTTCTGCCAGAACTTCTTTAAGGAAAATATGGGGATCTTAATCGCCCTTTTTGTCATCTGCATAGCGCTCTCTTTTTTAAGCGATGTGTTCTTGACGCAAAAGAACATTATGAATGTGCTTCGCCAGATGTCTACCAACCTGTATCTTGCCTGCGGCATGACCATGGTGATCATTCTCGGAGGCATTGATCTTTCAGTCGGTTCCATTATCGCGTTTTCGGGCGTTGTGACCGTGGGTCTGATTGCGAGAAACGGAATGCCGATTGCGGCGGCAGTTTTGATTGGCATTTTTATCGGCGTTGTGGTGGGCGCTTTTAACGGCATGGTGATTGCCAAAACGACGATTCCGCCTTTTATCGTGACGCTGGCTACGATGAATATCGCCCGCGGCGCGGCTTATATTTATACAGGCGGCCAGCCGATACGGGTAATGTCGGATGAGTTTAACTTTATCGGTTCCGGCTATGTCGGGGATGTTCCCACGCCTGTCATCTATCTTGCCGTCATTGTGTTTCTTTCTTTCCTGATTATGAACCAGACAAAGTTTGGCCGCCATATTTACGCGGTCGGAGGCAACACGCAGGCCGCAAAATTCTCGGGCATCAATACCGCGCGGGTGAAATTTTATGTACATACCTTTTCCGGGCTGATGGCGGGCATAACCGGCGTTGTGCTGGCCTCCCGCATGTTTTCCGGGCAGCCCACCTCCGGCGACGGTGCAGAGATGGACGCAATCGCCGCGGTTGTGCTCGGAGGCACCAGCATGAGCGGCGGCTCGGGTAAGATCGGCGGCACCGTGATCGGCGGCTTTGTAATCGCCGTTTTAAATAACGGGTTGAACCTCATGAATGTCAACTCTTTCTGGCAGTATGTGGTAAAAGGCGCGGTGATTCTGGTTGCCGTTTATGTGGATTACATTAAAAAACTGCGCTCCAGAATTTAACGATGAATGATGTAAAACGGAGGTTTTATAATGACAAGACAAAAGTATGAACGGTACCGGAACCGAACGCTGGAGTATTTTTTAAAAGCCCGGATTGTTCTCACCGATCAGGAAAAAAGACGGGTTGAGGTGTCTGATTTTGGGCTTCAGAATCAGGAGCAAATCGGGTTGCAGCTGATCGAGTATGTCAACACCGAGCGCTGCTGCGCAAAGGATCTGGTGCTGTTCCCAGGGCAGACCTGCCCGGAACACCACCATCCGTCCGTGAATGGGATGACCGGCAAGGAAGAAACTTTCCGCTGCAGAATGGGGCGGGTGTTCCTTTACGTGAACGGTGAACCGCCCCAAAACATGCAGGCCGTGATTCCGGAGCAATACCGGCGCGGGAAAAAATTTACGGTCTTTCATGAAATAGTCCTGAATCCGGGCGAACAGTATACCATCTTTCCCAATACGCCGCACTGGTTCCAGGGCGGACCGGAAGGCTGTATCGTTTCGGAATTCAGCACCTCCAGCCACGATGAAACCGACATTTTTACCGACCCGGATATCATTCGGATTCCGGTTATTGAATAGCGGCGGAATGAGGAGGCAAGCCTTTACCGCATAGCGCCTTTGAGACTGCTTATACTAACCTCGAAGGTGATAACATGAACCAGGAACAGATTTATTACGAACCGAAGGCGCTGGATTATGAACTGGGCAAAAAACTAAAGGAGAAATTCAGCGCCGCCGCATGGATTCCGATTGAAAACCACAACAATATTGAAGAACTGCGCAGCAACCCCAACAAAGAATTTGGCAGAATGAAGCGCCTGCTGATCATCGGAATTCGAAAAACCCACAAATATGTGGAAAACCACAAGGTATCGGATTTTCTGGTGCCCTATACCTCTTCGGGGTGCAGCGCCGCGTGCCTTTATTGCTATTTGGTCTGCAACTATAATAAATGTTCCTATCTGCGGCTGTTTGTCAACCGTGAGCAGATGCTTGACAAGCTTCTGAAAACATCCGCCGCCTCAGAACGTGATTTGACCTTTGAAATAGGCAGCAACAGCGATCTGGTGCTGGAAAACACCATCACAGATAATCTGATTTGGACAATTGAACGCTTTGGAAGAAATGAAAAAGGGTTCATCACCTTTCCGACTAAATTTGATATGGTGGACCCGTTGCTGAATCTGGATCACCGGGGGAGAACCGTTTTCCGGATGAGCGTGAATCCGCAGGAGATTATCCAAAAAGCAGAGTTCGGAACCTCTCCTCTGAAAAACCGGATTCAGGCGCTGAATAAAATGTGTGAAGCCGGCTACCGGATCGGGCTTTTGATTGCGCCCGTTATCCTGATGGAAAACTGGTCGGTGCTTTATGAGCAGTTGATCGATCAGCTTTCAGACGAGCTTTCCCCAAAAGCAAAATCGGGATTGGTAATAGAGATTATTTTTATGACGTACAGCTATGTCCACCGTGTAATCAACAACGAGGCGTTTCCGAATGCAGTTGAGCTTTACGATCCGTCACTCATGACCGGAAGGGGGCGCGGGAGGTATTGCTACCGTGATGAACAGCGCACGCGCGCCGAACAGCTTTTACGTCTGCAAATTCAACAAAAATTGGGAGAAAGCTCGGTTTTGTATGTGGTGTGATGCAGAACAAGGTGCCATTAAAAACAATGGCACCTTGTTCTCTAATTACTGACATTTTAAATTATACTTGCACGGAAACCCGACTTCGACTAGAATGAATGGGATACAGTCAGGAGGAGTTTCAATGCGTGAAATTTTAAAAGCAAGCAATGTGACTTTCAAGTCAATCCTCCGCTATCCGGACATCAGTATAGAAGCCGGTAAAACAACTTTTTTAAGAGGCGCAAGCGGCAGCGGAAAAAGCACGCTGCTGAAATTATTTAACGGCACCCAGTCCCCGGACAGCGGGACGGTTTATTACCGGGGAAAAGAAATCGCTTCGCTGGATACGGTAGAACTTCGCAGGGAAGTTCTGCTGGTCGGTCAGGCGACCTATTTGTTTCCAGGAACGATTCTGGATAATTTTCAAAGCTACTACGCTTACAGGGAAGCTGATTTGCTCTCAGAAGATCGGGTTTTGAAATATCTGTCGCTTTGCTGTGCAAACTTTCCGCTGAATGCCAAGTGCGAAAGCATGTCGGGCGGGGAACGTCAGCGCATTTATCTTGCTGTTGCCTTAAGCCTGCATCCCCAGATTCTGATGCTGGATGAGCCTTCTTCCGCCTTGGATGAACAAACAGCAGAAGTCTTGCTGAGCAATATCAAGCGGTTTTGCGGGGAAGAGGGCATTACGCTCGTAGTGATCAGCCATGATGCGAAGCTGACCGACCGATTTGCGGATCAGGTGATTGTTCTGGAAAGGACCGTGATATAAAGTGGGCGATGTTGCTTCGCTGGGCATCCTTCAGTTTGGCCTTGTCTATCTGCTGCTGATTTTAATCCTTGCCGTTATGAAAAAAAGCAAAATGAATCAGACCAAGCTTTTACTGCTGGCAAGTATGCGCATGACTGTGCAGCTGATGCTGGCCGGATTTATTCTGACCTACATATATCAAAATCCTTATCCTGTCTACACGGTTTTGTATTTTATATGCATGGTTGCGTTTGCCATACACAGAGTGCTTTCCAAAAACCCGCAGCTGAACCCCAAATTTCAATGGGCAATCGGCTGTTCTCTTGCCGGCTCAGGGGTTGCTATCATCTTATTCTTTATACTTGCAGTAACCCGACAAAGCATTTTTAACCCCCAATATGTGATTCCGATCAGCGGAATGATTATTGGAAACGCGATGACCGGCGTCAACCTGGGTGTGAAAACCTTTCGCGAGACCCTGGATAGCGAGCACAACAGGATTGAAACATTGCTGAACTTCGGCGTAACGCCGCAGAAAATCCTGCTGCCTATGGTCAATCAGTCGCTGGAAACTGCTCTGCTGCCGACGATGAACTCGATGCTGGGCATGGGAATTGTTTCTCTGCCTGGAATGATGACGGGGCAGATTTTATCGGGAACCTTGCCCACAACGGCGATTCTGTATCAGATTGCAATTATGATTGCAATCTGCACCGTGGTGTGCCTGTCTGTTTTCGGCTCACTGTATTTCGGATATCGCACGCTTTACAACAAAAGAAATCAAATGCTTTTGTAGACCCTACTTATGAATTTCACACAACAGAAACGCCACCCGTATAGCGGGTGGCATTTTGACATTTTCCAAGCTTTATGCTTTTGCAATTCCTGATAATATACAATTTAATCTCTTCCGGCTGCCTAGTCGGGCTTCGCGGACATCAGGCTGCCGTAAAGAGTGTTCAGCAGATGTTTTCCCGTGCCGGTGCGGAACAGCTTGTCACGGACGCCTTGCATTGCAGCCCCTGAAAGCTGAGCTTCAAATGCGTTGACCAGAAAATCCGCTTCTACCAGAATCTGATAATCGATTTCTGTGATTGCATCATAGGTGTGGTGATGGGCAATCAGCCAGCAGACCCGATCGGTCAGCGATTCTTGAAAACCCAGGTTTTCAAGCAGCTTCCTCGCTTCCGGCGGCCCTTCCAGCTGCTGATAGGTTCCGTCGGTGCTCTGATATTTTATCTCACTGTTTTTAATGCCAATATCATGCGTCAGCGCGGCGATCTCCAGAATCTTCTGTGTTTCCTGTTCCAGACCTTCCGCTTCGCCGATAGCCTTTGCAAACCCATAAACTTTTAGAAAGTGATTCACGCGCCGCACGTCCCCGGCATAATATTCAATCATCGCGTTTAAAACCTGTCCGACTGTTTCCATCCCATACCTCCGAGTTAAAATAATTCGTTTCATTATAGCACATCCGGTGAACCAGTTGTATAAATTTGAGAGAAAAAATCAATCTCCGCGCACGAGATCAAATAGCCTTGCGGTTTCCAGCGTGTCTGCAAGCGGCATCACCGGACTTTCCGTTTTTCCCTCCAGAACACAGGCTGCTGCGTGCTCGATTTCAAACTCAAAACCGGATTTGACAGGGTGCAGAAAAGTTTCAGCTGGTTCTGCCTCGTAATCACGAGGTCCGGGCAGCGGCCCGGTGAATAGCTCCGCCTTTTGCGCACAGTGAAAGGTGGGGGCGATGCGGATATACCCTTTGTCGCCGTAAATCCACGCTTCGTTGCGGGCATAGAATTGCATGCTGCATTTAATTTCTCCCACCAGCCCATCGTCATATTGAAGATGCACGAAGGCGGACGCATCAACGCCTGTATCCGCGGGAATACAAATCGGAACCGCTCGGAGAAGGGTTCTCCCTTTCGAGAGGTACTGAACAAGTGAAAAAGCGTAAACTCCCAGATCATAAAACGCGCCGCCGCCTAGTTCGGGGTCATAGAGCCGCTTATACTCAGCGGGGTCTCTTGCCGCACAGAAGCTGGCGCTGATACAGCGCAGATTCCCGATGCGCCCGTCTGCTACCCACTGGGCGGCTTTTTGTATTGCCGGCAAAAATCGCGACCACATCGCTTCCATCAGAAAGACACCTTTTGCCTTCGCTGCGCGAATCAGTTCAGTAGCTTCCCGCTCGGTGAGCGCAAGAGGCTTTTCACATAGAACATGTTTTCCGGCTGCAATGGCGTCCATGCAACACTGAAAATGCGCGTTGTTGGTGACTGCGACATAGACGATATCTATCCCGGGATCGCCGAGAAGCGCGGCATAGCTTTCATAGCTTTTGGGGATGCCGTGGGCAGACGCGAATTCGGCAGCCCGTTTTCCATCTGTGGAAGCAACCGCGTATAGGACGGCGTTGCTTACCAGACCCGAACGAAACGTATCGGCAAATTTTTGGGCGATGCGTCCGGCGCCTAAAATTCCATAGCTGCAAAATTTCGCAACGCCTTTTTGACCTGCATGAACCATGTTTTTTCTCCTTTAACTGGAAATGATAACTACATTATACCCTACTTTTTATAAATAGAAAATAAGATTATGAAAGCGCAGGCTGCAGGCACCGTATGGTACCTGCAGCCTGCGCTTTTTTATGCTCGATTTAATCGAGCTCGGCGGCTCCGGTATAAAGCTGATAGTATCTTCCGTGCGCATTGAGCAGATCGTCATGAGTTCCGCGCTCGATGATTTCGCCCTGCTCCATGACCATGATGGCATTGGAGTTTCGTACGGTGGAAAGTCTGTGTGCGATGACAAAAGTGGTCCGCCCCTGCATCAGACGGTCAAGCCCGTGTTCAATATGGCGCTCTGTACGCGTATCCACCGAACTGGTAGCCTCGTCGAGAATCAGAATCGGCGCGTCCGCGACGGCAGCTCTCGCGATATTCAGCAACTGGCGCTGCCCCTGTGAAAGGTTCGCGCCGTCGCCTTCAATCACCGAATCATAGCCCTGCGGCAGGCGACTGATAAAGGAATGGGCGCTGGCAAGCTTTGCCGCCGCCTCCACTTCCTCATCGGTAGCATCGGGATTTCCGTAGCGGATGTTTTCCCGAACAGTTCCTGTGAACAGGTGGGTATCCTGCAAAACCATGGAAAGCGAACGGCGCAGGGCATCCTTCCTGATATGGCGGATATCGATGCCGTCTATGGTGATTTTGCCCTGCCCGATGTCATAAAAGCGGGTCAGAAGATTCGTAATGGTCGTCTTTCCGGCTCCGGTAGAACCTACAAAAGCAATTTTGTGTCCGGGTTTTGCGAAAAGCGAAATATGCTTGAGCACCGTTTTGTCCTCCGCATACCCGAATGTGACATCTTCAAACCGGACATCGCCTCTTACCGGAATGCGACCCGACTGTTTGCCTTTCTCGTCGTAGGTCTGCCAATAAAATTCGCGTCCCTCGCGCACCAGATCGGCGGCATTTTCAGGGTCGGATTCTTCGGCAGGCTCCGCCATGACCTCGCAAATGCGCTCCGCACCTGCAATAGCGGTAATCACCGCGTTATACTGGCTGGACGCCTCATTGATCGGGCGCCCGAACTGCCGGGCCAGCTGCAGGAAAACGACCAGCGCGCCGACACTGAGGTTTCCAAACACGGCGAGCAGGCCGCCGATCATGGCGACAAGCGCGTAATTGATCGTGTTGATGTTCATCATAATCGGCATCATGAGACCGGAATAGCTCTGCGCTGTGGTTGCAGCGTCGCAAAGGGCCTCGTTCAGGCTGTCAAAGGAGGTCAGTGCTTCCTGTTCACGGCAGAATACCTTAACGACCTTCTGTCCGGTGATGATTTCCTCCACATACCCGTTCACCTTGCCAAGATTCGCTTGCTGCGCGACAAAATATTTGCTGCTGCGCTTCATGATGCTTCCGGCAACAACGAACATTAAGGGCGTCATTGCAAGGGTCAACAGGGTCAGCACCCAGCTTTTACTGAGCATCAGTCCCAAGATGCCTGCCAGCGTGATGACGCTGGAGAACAGGGAAGTCAGGGAGTTTGCGAGCGCGTCGTTCAGTGTATCCACGTCATTGGAAAAACGGCTCATCATCTCCCCGCGGGTATGGGTGTCATAATAGCGCACGGACAGCTCCTGCAAATGGCTGAACAGATCCCTGCGCAGACTGTTAATGGAATTCTGCGTCACATGAATCATGATGCGCGTTTGGAAATAGCTTGCCAAAACCGCCACAAGATAGATGAAAAGGAGGACAATAATGCCTCTGCCAAGTCCCGCAAAGCGCTCGGCCGTGCTCAAATTGCCGCCGACCGGCTGCAAAAAGTTATCAATGATCGGCTGCAGATAAGCTGTTCCTGCCAGAGAAGCTCCAATTTGCAAAAACACCATGAAAATCGCAGATACAAGCGCAATTTGCCTATGTTTAAGATATCCCCAAAGGAATCCAATAGTCTTTTTTACATTTTTTGGCTTTTGATAAGCCTGCTGTTTTCCGTGCGGCATCAGGCATTGGCCTCCTTTCCAAGCTGGGATTCATAGATTTCCTGATATTCACTGCTTGTCGCAAGCAGTTCTTCATGCATCCCCATGGCGGAAATCCTGCCGTCGGAAAGCACAATGATCCGGTCGGCATCCTTAACCGAGCTGATGCGCTGGGCAATGATGAACGTTGTAGTTTCTTTTAATACAGCGCTGAATGCCTGGCGGATTTTTGCTTCTGTCGCGGTGTCCACCGCGCTGGTGGAGTCGTCGAGAATCAGGACGGGCGGCTTTTTCAAGATCGCGCGGGCGATGCAAAGGCGCTGTTTCTGGCCTCCGGAAACGTTGACACCACCCTGCTCCATCCAGGTATCGTAGCCCTTCGGAAAGCTCGTGATAAAGTCGTGTGCCTGTGCGGCTTTCGCGGCTTCGAGCAATTCTTGCTCTGTCGCGTTTTCATTGCCCCATTTCAAATTGTCCCGAATGGTGCCGGAAAACAAAGTGTTTTTCTGAAGAACCATACCGATTTGACCGCGCAGTGATTCAACCGTATATTCCCGCACATCCACGCCGTCCAGCAGAACACGCCCTGCGGAAACGTCATACAAACGGGGAATCAGCTGGACAAGTGAGGTTTTTCCGGAGCCGGTTCCGCCGACAATCGCGATGACTTCCCCGGCGCGGGCGGTAAAGCTAATATCTTTCAGCACAGGCGCGGGGTTAGCGGGGTCATATTGAAATGATACGTTTTCAAACGTGACATTTCCACGAATCGGGCGTTCCTCGGCAGATGAACTGTTCTTAAGATCAATTTCCGCGTCAAGAACTTCGATAATGCGCTTATAGGAAGCGGAAGCACGAGAAAACAGGACGAACATCATGGTCACCATCATCAGCGAAATGAGAATCTGAAAAATATAATTGATGAAAGCGGTCATCTGCGCCACATTGAGCTGCCCGTTTATGACTTGGCCGCCGCCGAACCATACCACAGCCACAGAGGAAAGATTCATGGCGAGCATCATCAGCGGCATGCTGAGAATGACAACATTCATCGCTTTCAGCGATGCTGTCATCAGCCCGTTGTTCGCACCTTTGAACTTTTCTTTCTCATAGTCCTGTCGTACAAAGGATTTGATGACGCGTACGTTGGTGAGGTTTTCCTGCACGCTGCTGTTGAGCGCGTCCACCCTTGCCTGCATACCGCCGAAAAGCGGCATCGCCTTACGAATAATTAAAAACATCACTACGGCCAGCAACGGAATGACCACCACCAGAATGACGGCAAGCTTGGCGTTCATCCGAATTGCCATAATCAATGCGAAAATAAACATCATCGGGGCACGCAGCATAATGCGGAGGCTCATAATTGCGGCGTTTTGCATCAGGGTCACATCGTTGGTCAGCCTTGTGGCAAGCGAGGCGGTGGAAAAATGATCAATATTATGGAAGGAGAATTCCTGTACCTTGGCGAAGAGCCCGCGGCGAAGCTTTGCCGCGAATCCGACTCCCGCAATTGCAGAGCTGCGGGCGTTGCCGAAACCGGCTAAAATAGCTAGGAAGGCTACAAAGATCATCAGCAACCCAGTTCCCACGATATAGCCCACGCTTTGACTTTGAATCCCTTTCCCGACAATGTTTGTCATTAAAGTCGGCTGTATCACTTCACAGATAACGTCCAGCAGCATAAAAAGTACCGCCAGCGCAATCGGTTTTTTGTAAGGGGCAATGAAGCCCGATAGCTGTTTCAATGAGATTCCTCCAGTTCGTCCAGCTGATTTTTATAGTTTTTTAAATTAGTGCACATTTGCTGATAAAAAGAGATAAATTGGCCATAGTCGTCGTTAGAGAATCCTAAAAAGGCGCGCTCCATGATTTTTCGCATATGCAGCCGCGCCTGTTCGGCCGCATACATCCCGCGCTCAGTCAGTTCGACGCGGTTCGAGCGCAGATCGGTTGGGTCTTGAACGCGGTGCACAAGCCCGGCTTTTTCCATCCTTTTCAGGGAAACCGCGATGGCGGCGGGCGAAACCTTCAGTTCCTTTGCCAAATCGTTTTGATTGCAGGTTCCACCTTGCTTTTGCAATGTAAAAAGCAGGGGCGGCTGCCCAAAGTGGATGTTTTGATCGCATAGCAGGCGGGACATGCACTGCTTATGAAGCGAGTGGACCTCCCAACTTAACCGGATGGCTTCGCTGATATCGGGCATAGTGTTCCTCCCTGTCAAAATATAGTTAACCGGCTAATAATTAACTGTTTAACTATTTTAGCTTTTAGAAAATATAAAGTCAATAAGTTATTTAAATTTAACAAATTGTTCTTAAGTTAATTGTTGACAAATACAATCATTTTTACAGTTCAGCAAAAAAAGTGACTGGAATTTCAATCAATAATGTGGTACACTAAAGCAATAAACGGCAAAGAGGATTCCGAGCCACATAAGGAGGGAACCTATGCAGTTCGATTCAGACACGCCGCTTTTTTTCGACGGCGCGTTCGGAACCTATTATTTTTCTGTTACCGGAGATGAAGAGCCCTGCGAACTGGCAAACTTGAAAAATCCAGAGGCTGTCATCAACATTCATCGGGAATACATTGCGGCCGGCGTGCAGGCGATTAAAACCAACACGTTTGGAGCAAACCCTGTTTTGCTCCCTGACAGGGAAGAACTGAACCGTGTGCTGTCCGCGGGATGGTCGGCTGCGCGGCAGGCGGTTTTTGGAACGGACGTGCGCGTATTTGCGGATATCGGCGGCAATGATTCCGATTCCGCCGCCGAGGACTACTGCGCTGTCGCGGAAGAATTCCTGTCTTTAGGCGCCAATAATTTTCTATTCGAGACGCTGCCGGCCTATGAGACGCTGGAACCCGCGCTGGAACTGATTAAGCGACAGTCTCCCGATGCGTTTATCCTTGTATCGTTTGCTGTCTCGCAGGACGGGTACAGCAAACGGGGGCTTTCTTATAAAAAGCTGCTTTCGGAGGCATCCCAAAATTTCAACGTAGATGCCATCGGAATCAACTGTGTCTGCGGGCCGAGCCACATGCTGGAACTTATCCGCGCAGCGGGGCGGCTGGATAAACCGTTATCGGTGATGCCGAATGCGGGATATCCGTCTTCGCTGAACGGCAGAATGATCTTCGAGGATAATGCGGATTATTATGCCCAGCGTCTGGCGGATATGTATCTTGCGGGAGCATCCATTCTTGGTGGGTGCTGCGGCTCCACTCCGGAGCACATTCGGCGTGGGATTGCGGCGGTGAAGCAGGTTGTGCGGCAGCCCCTGCTCAGTGAGATTAGTAAGGACAGCGGCAAAAAATCCGCCCCTGAACAAGAAAGCAAATCAGCCGCGTTTTCCACTAAAATAATCTGTGTGGAACTGGACCCGCCACTGGATGCGGACTGCTCCTATGTCCTGTCCGCCGCTGCCCAGCTGAAAACTGCGGGGGTAAACCTGCTGACTGTGGCGGATTCACCGCTTTCACGCACAAGGGCGGACAGTATTATGGTGGCCGCCAAAATCAGGCGGGAGGTTGGGATTGGGGTGATGCCCCACATTTGCTGCCGTGACCGGAATCGGATTGCTTTGAAGGGATGTCTGCTGGGGGCCGCGTTTGAGCAGATTCATCATGTCCTCGCCATAACGGGAGACCCGCTTGAGGTGCAGCGCCGCCGCGAGGGTGTATTTAATTTTAATTCGTTTGATTTAATCTCTTTTATAGACAGCCTGAACACCGATGTTCTGTCGGAAAATCCCTTTTTGATTGCCGGAGCGCTCAACGTGAACGCGGCCAAGTTTTCTGTGGAGCTCGACCGCGCGAAGAAGAAACTGGATTGCGGCGCAAAATTGCTGCTAACGCAGCCAATTTTCAGCGAACTCGCAGTTGAAAACTTCTTAAAAGCAAAACAAGAGCTTCACTGCAATATTCTAGCGGGAATTCTGCCGGTCGCGGGCTATAAGAACGCACTGTTTTTAACCAATGAAGTATCGGGCATTGAAATCCCGGGAGAGGTCATCGAGAGCCTGCGCGATAAAACCCCCGAAGAAGCCGCTCGAATCTCTATCGAGTATAGCATGAGCACTGTGAAAAGGGTCTATGCGGCTGCCGACGGATTCTATATTATGACGCCGCTGCGAAAAACCAATATTGTGTGTGGACTGATTGAACAGATAAGGAGACTGGAAGAATGATTCTGATTGGGGAAAAATTAAACAGTTCAATTCCAAAAACATTGGAGGCACTCAATGCGAAGGACGAACCTGCAATAGTGAAGCTGATCAAAATGCAGGCGGAAGCCGGCGCTGCATTTTTGGACATCAACACCGCCATCTGCGGAAATGAAGAGCTGGAGAAGATGCTGTGGGTAATTGATCTGGTCCAAAAGCACTGCGACTGCGGAATCATGATTGATTCAACCGCTCAGGATGTTCTTGTGAAAGCTGCTGCCGCGGTTTCCGGCAGGCCGCTGATGATGAACTCCACAACAATTACCGATCGGTTTGAAACAGTCGTTCCGCTGGCTCTGCGCAAGGGGGCGTCTTTGGTAGCCCTGCCGATTGATGATGACGGCATGCCGAGAACGCTGGAAGAAAAATGCGCCAAGATTGATCTGCTGATTGAAAAATTGCGCAAGGCAGGAATACCTGACCAGAGAATCTTTGTAGACGTTCTGATTGAAACGCTTGCAACCGATGGAGAAAGCGCAAAAGTCGCGCTCGCGGCGATTTCCTATGTTGCAAAAACTTACCCGGAGGTCCAGACCACCTGCGGTCTGTCCAATATTTCTTTCGGGCTTCCGAAACGCGCGCTGATCAACTCCGCGTTTGTGGCAGCCGCGCTGGTTGCGGGACTTACCAGCGCAATTCTGGACCCGTCGAGTCCCGCGATGCGGGCGGCATTTGCCGCCGGTCAGGTGGTCGCCGGTCAGGATGACTACTGCATGAACTATATCAGTTTTATCCGTGAAACGGAAGAATAAGGAGGAGCCACATGCTAAAATTCAATCACTTCAATTTCAATGTCCTAAACCTGGAACGCAGTATCGCCTTCTATCAGGAAGCCCTCGGACTGACGGTAGTGAGGGAAAAAAATGCGGCTGACGGTTCGTTTAAACTGGTTTTTATGGGAGACGGCAGCAGTGATTTTTCCCTGGAGCTGACCTGGATGCGTGACCGCAAGGAACCCTACAACCTTGGCGATTTGGAGTACCACCTCGCTTTTGTAACGGATGGGTATGACGCGCTTTATGAAAAGCATAAAGCCATGGGTGCTGTCTGCCTTGAAAATCCTTCAATGGGCATCTATTTCATTCATGACCCGGACGGGTATTGGATTGAAATTGTGCCTGTGAAATAGTTTCTTCTGAATCAATCAAAACAGCCCGTGTCAGGTACCTGACACGGGCTGTTTTTGAGCTTTTATAATTTTGCGAAAATCATGGTTGCATAGGCATAAATCATGCCGTTTTTCTCAATGTAATAGAGACCGACGCCCGCGTGGGTGTATTCCGCTCTCATAATATTTTCGTAATGCGGCGGGCTGTTCATCCATTGCTCCACCCAGAAGGAAGCATCCTTGGCGGTATCGTTGTCGGGATCGTTGTATTCCGTCATGCAGAGGTTTTCGCCCGCGGCAATGTACTGCACGGGAACATCTTTTTCAAGAACCGTCTGCCACGCGGCTCCGTTTGGGCGCTTGTGTTCAAATTTGTCTGCCTTGCATAATTCCCGGCTGCGGATGCGGGCGGCGGAACGAAGGTTTTCATGATATGTAAGCGCATCCAGACCTTCGGCTTCCCGCTCGGCATTAATTTTTGTGAAAATTGATTTTTCCACACTGCTTAAGAAATTTGTTCCGGTTACGGAAACTGTCTTCGTTTTTGCCGCTGATTTGACGGCGGCTTCGGACGCGGCTTTTGCGGCGGCCTCAGACGCGGCAGCTTCGGATGCGGCTTTGGCGGCGGCCTCAGATGCGGCTTTCGCGGCGGCCTCAGACGCGGCAGCTTCAGATGCGGCTTTTGCGGCGGCCTCAGACGCAGCAGCTTCGGATGCGGCTTTCGCGGCGGCCTCAGACGCAGCAGCTTCGGATGCTGCTTTCGCGGCGGCCTCAGACGCAGCGGCTTCGGATGCGGCTTTCGCGGCGGCCTCAGACGCAGCAGCTTCGGATGCTGCTT
>CAUQLV010000014.1:0-65774 GCA_963519235.1 uncultured Oscillospiraceae bacterium | reverse complement strand
AATCCTAGTCGGGCAGCCAACTGTTATGGCGGCTTTTTGCCGCTATAACTATCTTCGAGGTGTGGCTCAGTTTGGTAGAGCGCTGCGTTCGGGACGCAGAGGCCGCAAGTTCAAGTCTTGTCACCTCGACCAAAAAACGCTCACAAAGAGGAAAAGGACTCTATTCAGTTTTGAATAGAGTCCTTTTTTGCTATTAAAATTGCAGAATACCACCGGGCAATGCAAATAGTCCGAAATATAATTGTTATATTACTGTAAAATTGTGCATTTCTTACAATCACACACAAATTTATCATAAATGTCTAAATTTTTCTTGTTCATGTATTTTAAACATGAGATAATGAAATAAATATTAACGGTCTAAAAGCAGTTTTTGTATAGCGCTGAATGGCTTCCCGGGGAAATGGATACAAAATAATGAGGATAGCGAGGATGGCAAAATGAGAGATGCGGAAAAAACAATCGGTAATTTAATTGATAAACAAGGTGTTTCTTTTATAAGCTCTATTGATGCCGCTGGATTCCCCAACACGAAAGCAATGCTGCCGCCAAGAATAAGAGAAGGTATCCGTGTATTCTATTTCACAACCAATACATCTTCGATGCGTGTAGCGCAATATAGGAAAAATCCCTGTGCTTGCATCTATTTTTGTGACAAACGATTTTTTAGGGGAGTTATGCTAACCGGTACGATGGAAGTTATAGAAGATAACGCAACCAAAGAAATGATTTGGCAGGACGGTGATACGATGTATTATCCGAAAGGGGTAACTGATCCGGATTATTGTGTGTTGAAATTTACTGCTGTTCAAGGGCGGTTTTACAGCAATTTCAAGTCAGAAGAGTTTAATATTTGAAGCTGCAAAATCAATACCGGGCAGTACAAAGCGGCATTGCAAACCCTAGCTGACATTCAAGTAATAAGCGGCCTCTTTGGAATGATATTTGCAAAGGATGATGACCTTGGAAAAAGCGTCGAATAATAAAAAATTTTGGAACCGCTACGCAAAGCTTTACGATTTTGAGGTTTTTCGATTCAGCGCTCCGGCTTACATTGAGATGTATAGACTGATGGCGAACATTCTCACAAAAGAAATGAGAGTGCTGGAAATCGCCACAGGCACAGGTCTCATCGCAGTTAACATAGCCGCATCTGTTCGTTCAGTTGATGCAACCGATTTTTCACCTAAAATGATAGAGGCGGCAAAGAAGAAGGATGTTCCAGATAATGTTCGTTTTTCAGTGGAAGATGCAACTGCGCTCTCTTTTGCGGATCAAACTTTCGATGCGGTCATTATTTCAAATGCCCTTCACATTATGCCGGATCCGGGGGCGGTTCTTGCGGGTATCAGAAGGGTTCTTAAGCCCGCCGGTTTGCTAATTGCACCCACTTTTTCTCATGGCCATTTGCGGGATTCCACATGGAAGCTGAACAACTTCATTCTTAAGCTAATCGGATTTGAAACCTATTCAAAATGGCGGCCAGAAGAGTTCGTGGAATTTATTGGCCGGCACGGTTTTACCGTGAAAAGCTGGCGCGTGCTAAAAGCGGCTTTCCCACTTGTCTATGTTGAAGCAATGTTAAGCGCGAGGGAAAGTTGAGCAACGTAAACCGATTGATTCCGGTACAATACAGAATGTATAAATGAAAAGAACCTATCCGACGCGTTAAGCGGCGGATGGGTTCTTCAACAAGCTTTCTGGGAACGTGAACGCAATACCAATTAATTCATTTTCGGTGGAAGCGCTCCTGCGCTAATAGAGCCGCCCCCAGAGCACCGGCATAGCGGCCGGTAGGGCTCGGGGTGACGCTTTTTCCGAGCTTTTGGGAGAGGATGTTCGCAAAATAAGTGCTGTGGCTCAATCCTCCGGTCAAGATTACAGGGGTCAAAAGCTCGGTGCGGCAACATAGCTGATAGACTTTACCTGCCACCGAATCGATAATTCCGGCAGCGATATCTTCTCTGGCCCGTCCCTCTCCAATGTAACTGATAATTTCCGTCTCGGCAAATACGGTGCAAAGTGAACTGATAGGAATTACCGTTCCTTTTGTTGCCAGATCGAACAGTTCGTCAATCCCCGTGCCGAGGCGGTTGGCCATAATCTCCACAAATTTTCCCGTACCTGCAGAGCACTTATCATTCATCAAAAACTGGATTACCGCGTTGTTTTTGATGTTAATAATTTTTGTGTCCTGGCCGCCGACATCAATAATACTACAGTCACTGTCTGCGAGCGCAGCCCCGCCGCGGCCATGGCATGTGATCTCTGTGATTGCAAAATCAGCATACTCAACCACTGCACGGCCATACCCCGTTGCCGCTACCACAGTATCTGGCTTATTGGGGTCAATCCCGGAAACCGAGAGCTTTAGTAAAATGCTCTGTGCCGTATCTTTACTGTTCCATCCGGTGGGCAGTACAAACTTCATTTCTTTTTCGCCCAAAACAACTACTTTCGCAGCAGTCGAGCCGATATCAATTCCGACAAAATGCATGAAAACCACCCACTAACAGTATTTATCCCGGTGACTGCTATAATTACAGGACAGGGACACAAAATCAATAATTTGAATCTGTTCTTTTTCCACACATAAACGGACCGCTTGTTCATCCTGCTGATCGATTTTCAGAGAAATACCGCACGACGAGCTGATTTGTCTGGGTGTGGGCACAATTACAGCAGGAATCTTTTGCGCTGCTAATTTTTGATAAAGCTGCATCCCGTTTGTATGGTTAGGGAACAAAACAAAAACATCCATCTTATTTTTCCAACATTTCGACAAATGCTCCGATTCTCGTGCGCAACTGCGACGCGTCCGTGTCGGTATAGTCTGTCTCAATGCCAAGAACCGGAATTCCGGCATCGCTTAACGCATGTTCCACATGATATCCTTCAATATCATAGAGACTGCAGAATTTCAAGTTGACATCAATGACGCCGTCTGCCTGATATTCTTTTGCCAGACGAATAATGTCCTCAATACGGCCGTGATTGGGCGTAAAGCAGGCACAGTTAATTTTCATATACCGTTCCGCCAAGGCCTGAATCTGCTCTTCCAGCGTGGTTTTGGTTTCATCCACCAGATTTTCAAAATAACGTGTTCCGGTGCACATTTCTTCGGCAACCACTACGCCGCCGCTGGTCTCAATGATATTATGTAGTTTCCAGTTCGGAACCGCGAGCGGGGTTCCCGTCAGCAGGATTCGTTTAGTTCCTTTTTTTGCAATACTGATATTTTGTGCAATCCGTTCTTCAAGTTCGTCGCAAAGCGCATTAGTTTTTTCCGTAAAGCGCTGAGGATCATCATAAAATGCAATTTGAGAAATGACCAGTGCATCACGCCCGCTGATCGGAAGATTCTCATTTTTACGGCACTGGTAAAGTCTTGCGAGTGCACGGCGTTTGTTATTGATCAGTTTAATGCTTTCCGCCAGCTTTTCAGCAGTAATTTTGTTGCCGGTAAAGTCCTCCACGACAGCTATCAGCGTTTTAATTTCTTCCGCCCAGGCGCTGACATCCTTTCTGCGCTTCATCTGCGGCAAATCCATAACATGCACGGGAACGTCTTTCTCTAAGATTTCCCATGCTTTTTTTTTGCCGTCACAGGTTGTTTCCCCTATGTACATGTCCGCGATCCGAAAAAACGGACAAGTTTTGTCCAGACGTGCCCCGACAGAGGCTTTAATCAATGGACAGGTACTGCTTGGCAGAACTTTTTCTCCTCCTGGAACCCAAAACTGCGATCCACCGCATAGACCTGTTGCAATTGCGTTCGCCGCAAAAATGACTTCATCCGGTACATAAACGCAAAAAGTTCCGAATACTTTTCCGCCTTTTTTCTGGTGTTCTATTAATTCCATGGGACGGACTCCGTGAATTTCTGAAATGACAAAATTGTAGTAGTCCATTCGCTGGGGGCGATTTTCCTGCGTTAAAAATACGTCTCCGAACGCCTGTGGAAGCACTTCGCATAGCTGATCATGCTTTTCTAAATCCATGCCTAAACTTTTCCACATTTCATGATAGTTCGCCATAATAAGCATTCCTCCATAAAAACTATTTCTATTAGTATATAGCATTCTATCTATTTTTAAAAATTATTTATCTGAATGAGGATGTGCAATTTATAGATAATCTTTATAATTAAAAGGGGGAAAATTCATATAACACGTCTCTTTTTGCAAGCAGCATAAAACGAAATCATAAATAGTATGATAAGGATTGCGCAAAAAATGATGTCGAATGTTGAATTACAATTGGACAATAGGTATACTTATACGATAAAGATAAATTTAAGTTTAGGAGATCTTATGTCAAACATCATTGAGATACGTGACTTTTCATCGTCCGATCTGGACGTCTTTGCCCGCCTGACGGAAACGCAGCTGCGAAACCGGATGGAGCCGGAGAAGGGCATCTTCATTGCGGAGAGCCCAAAGGTGATCGGGCTTGCCCTCGAGGCTGGATGCGAGCCAGTTTCGCTTTTGGTGGAGCGCAAACAGATTGCGGGGCAGGCACACGACATCATCGCCCGCTGCAAAGACATCCCTGTTTATACTGCCGATGACAACCTACTGGCAGGACTAACCGGATTTCAGCTGAACCGCGGCGTGCTGTGTGCCATGCGCCGTCCCCAGCTACCCGGCATTGAGGAGCTGTGTGCCGGGGCACGTCGAGTGGCTATACTGGAAGGTATTGCGGACTCCACCAACGTCGGCGCTATTTTCCGATCGGCTGCGGCGCTTAACATCGATGCTGTGCTGGTTACGCCCTCGTGCTGTGACCCACTGTTACGGCGTGCAGTGAGGGTCAGCATGGGCACCATCTTCCAGGTGCCATGGACCCGCATTGGCAGGGAGCCCACTGAGTGGCCGCAGCCGGTCATCAAGCGTCTGGGGAAGCTGGGATTTAAGACCGTTGCCATGGCATTAAGTGAAACCGCTGTCAGCATAGATAATCCGCAGCTTATGGCAGAGGAGAAGCTTGCTATCGTACTGGGTACAGAAGGCAATGGACTAGCGCCCTGCACGATTGCTGAATGCGATTATACCGCGCGCATCCCCATGTCCCACAACGTGGACTCTCTGAACGTTGCTGCAGCCAGCGCTGTCGCCTTCTGGCAACTCAGAGTCCGGTAACCTTTCATAGGATAGTAAGAGCCGCTTTGCAGGGATAACACAGATTCTCTTATAGATATCTGCAAGACTAAGAAAAGTTATGGACACGCAGTGTGATTATGTATTGTCAAAGTTGTTCCAGCAGGAGTGAGGGAGCTAATCGATAAACAAAGAGAAGGATGGGCGTATATAAAGCCATAAATGCTGTGATGAGCATTTATTAATATTTTTAACGTGCCAATAGATTGCGGCGCGTCAACTGCACGAAATCCATATAATTAACTGCTATTGGAAAAATATGAAAGTTGGGATGAACCCATGAATCGCCGTGAGCTTATTGAATATTGCCTAACATATCCCGATACTTACGAGGACTATCCATTTGATGATGTCCCAAATTCAAACGTTGCCTGGGCAGTCATGCGACACCGGTTGAACAAAAAGAGCTTTGCGCTTATCTACGAACGTGGAGGTCTGTGTATCAACCTTAAATGCGAGCCGTTCCGTGCGGATTTTCTGCGACAGATCTATAGCGGCGTGACGCCAGCTTACCACATGAACAAGGAACACTGGAATACTGTTCGTCTGGATGGCGATGTGCCAGACGACGAGCTATACTCGATGATTGAGCATAGCTATCGTCTGACAATGCCAAAGCGTAAAAAATGATTAACAGGAACCATAGCCTACACAGCAATTAGTGATTCAAACGGTGACGTTGCTGGTGCCCTGATACTACTACAGTAATGTTGCTTTCCGTCGTTCCCAAGTCAAGATTAAGCCGGTAGTATGAGCACTTTTTTAATGATTATAGGGGGATCATGGAAACTGTTTTGCGGGCTGGTTAATTTTTTGCTTACATTTTACAGGAAATTTGTGATAAGATAAACATATAGTGTGTAGTTCTGTCGAATGTAAAGTGGCAGGAACGCTGTCGGGTGACGAGGCACAAAGGATAAAACTTGCTTCTGAATTACTGAAACCGGTCACAGGAGCCACTTTTTATCTCCTATACCGGGCAATTTTTCAGAAAATGTTTTCAGATAAAGTAGGTGTTACTATGGGGCTTTCCCGCATATCCAACCTTGAACTCATAATGCTTCCCAACTGTGGAGGGCTGCGTGAAAACGGAACATGCAGCTGGCTGAACGTACCGGCCTGCACCGGCACAAAATGTCACTACTATCATAGCGCCAACAGCTTGGAAAAGGCGTACGAGCGACTGCGCACTCTGGATGAAGAAACGCAGCAGCGTATTGCGCAAAAATATTACAGTGGCTTCCGCCCTTGGATGGTTGCCGATACGAAAGTCCAGAGGTGAATAAAATGTTTGAAATTGGAAACTTGATTCTTTACGGGAGCACTGGCGTATGCCGGGTAACGGATATTACCACACGCGACCTTTCGGGCGAGGATAAGGACCAGCTGTTTTATACCCTTATCCCGTTATATCAGGACTGCATTATCACTACTCCGGTGAATTCTACAAAAATATTTATGCGTTCCATCATATCAAAGAAGGAAGCAGAAAGGTTGATCGACAGGATCCCGGCAATCCGTGCAGAGGCTTACCACAGCCGGATATTGCGGGAGCTGTCCGAACATTATGAAGCGTCACTGAAAACCCACGACTGCGCGAAGCTGATTGAGCTTACCATGTCGATCTACGCAAAGAAGCAGTGTGTGGAGCAGCAGAAGCGTAAACTTGGAGCGGTGGATGAATGGTTTATGAAGCGAGCGGAAGAGTTGCTTTTCGGCGAGCTTGCCGCCGCGCTCAATATTTCAAAGAAGAGTGTACCGGATTACATCGCCGAGCGTATCGGGGAGGAGGGGAGAAGGACTGAAATTGAACGGTAAGTTATGAATTATAAAAGCAATGCTAGGAGTACTGCCCGTGCGAATTGATAAAAATTCTTATACCGCCGCTGACTTTTCAAAGGAATTGATAGAAGGCTCGGAGGTATCCCGCGTAAAATTTGACAAGTGTAATTTTCGCTGGACAGATTTCTCAGAGGTAGATGTGATGTATGGCTGTGCATTTGAGTCTTGTGATTTTACCAATGCACGACTGAACGGTGTAACAATCAAGGACTGTGCCTTCCTGTCCTGCAAATTTAATAACACCTCGTTTTTTGCAACGACATTGGAAGAGTGCAAAATGACAGGATCGGATTTTTTGAACGCTGAGTGCGGGCTTGCGCATATCATCGGTGGCGACTGGTCTTACACAGTATTGCGAAAGCAGTCCTTTCATAAGCTTGATTTATGCAATGTCCGCTTTTCCGGTGCAGATCTCACCGGGTGTCATTTCAACCAATGCAAAATGAACGGTTGTGAATTCAACGAGGCAATCGCACATGAAACCAGCTTCTATAAATCGGACATGCGCCATTCTTCGCTTGAGTCTTTCCCGATTATGGAGGCGAGCTTTCGGCAGACAAAACTGGATTTGGAGCAGTGTGTCCTGATTGCGGAGTATGTGACCGAAGGGCGTTATACCGCCGATGAGCAGAAAACGTAGGGAGGAAGGGCTTTTACTTATTTATGAACGTGAAACCGCACTCGCGTTAAAGTGGTGAAAAAAAGGGTGCCCACGCAGGACAGCTTATTCTTTATTCAGCCCCTCGTTAGAACCATTTTCGGCTTACTTTTCAAAGGTCAGCTACAGCAGGCTGAAGCAAAATATTCGCCGCAACCGGCAAAATAAATGGGACTTGTCCCAGTATGCAGCTTCTTGGATCGGATGTCCGGGTCAATGTAATGCAATAAACCTAGATTTCATGCGGTCTTATAAGAGTTAAGAGCCAATCTGGTTAGGCATGTTTTAAGCTGTTTTGGTGTTGATAAACACCAAAGAAACACCAAGACAAGAAATAAATATCGACTTAAAAATAAAGTAGCGGGCTTCAAATTAGAAGCCCGCTACTTTATGCCTTTTTTAATGTCTTTATATCACTGGAGTGCCACTGCACAACGTCCTTAATAACCTCTGTATTTAATTTTACATCATTCAGCGTCATTTCAACCCGTTCAAGCTGCTTAAATTTCCCTGCGGTTTCCTGCTGGGCTTCGCATATCAATTTCAGATTCTTGTTTGTGCTTTCAACAAGAACTTGGGTACGCCGGGTTTCTTCTTTAACTTCCTGTATGCTTTGCTCAACCTTATCAAGCCGATCATTCATTGGCTGTAAAAGCTGTGCCATTGCTTCCAGCATGTCCTTATCTACCATAATACAAACCCTCCCGATGCTATGCTGCCATTATACCGCATAGACAGCGCAAAGACAAGGGGATAGTTGCGGTTGGAAAAGCCTGATAGGCATAGATTTTGTCGTAACTTGTTGCGATTCTTTGCCTACCAATCAGAGGTGTATTCCATAATATCTCCTGGCTGACATTCGGCAAGCGCACGAGCGGGCAATCTTGGCTGTGTCAATTTCTAGAAAAGATAAAAACCCGCAAGGCGGTTAGCCAAGCGGGTTTATGATGGTTGCGGAGGCAGGATTTGAACCTACGACCTTCGGGTTATGAGCCCGACGAGCTACCGGACTGCTCCACTCCGCGATCTAAATTAAGTTTTTGCAGACACCCTAGCGAAGAGTGCTTATATATAATACCATATACCATAGTGGATGTCAAGAGTAAATTTACGAAATTCTTAAAATTTCAAACCATTTAAAAAAGAAAAAAGAACTTGAACCTCACAGCCAAGTTCTTTTCAAAAATTGGTGGAGATGATCGGGATCGAACCGACTACCTCTTGAATGCCATTCAAGCGCTCTCCCAGGTGAGCTACACCCCCACAAGGATGGTGATCCATCGGAGATTCGAACTCCGGACACCCTGATTAAAAGTCAGGTGCTCTGCCAACTGAGCTAATGGATCATGTCGCATTTTGCGTTAGTTTCTGTATGACGCTTGATTATTATAGCAAAGAGGAAGAGGGTTGTCAACCTCAAAACTCTATTTTTTGGAATTTTTTCTTTTCGAGGGAATTCTAGTGACAAATGCGAGAGAATGAGATATGCTAAGAACATACATTCGAAAACTTGGGGGCTAGGAGCATGCTTACATGGGAAAGCAGCGTGCAGGAGCTGCAAGGCGTGGGCAAAAATCGGGCCGATTTGCTGAAAAGATTAGGAATCATGACAATGGGCGATCTGTTGTCACATTATCCGCGCGGGTATATTGATTTAACCGCTCCCTGCGGAATCGCGGACGCTCCTTATGATGAAGTATGCGCGATTTTGGCGACGGTTATCCGAAAATCAGGTGAAATACGGCTGAACAGCGGCATGAAGCTCTATAAAGTTACAGCAGCTGACGACTCGGGTGTGTTGGAGCTGACTTTTTTTAATACAAAATATCTGGTGGAAAAGTTGGAGTACGACACCCCTTATTTATTTTATGGACGGGCAGAGGGCGCGCCTGTCCGGCGATCTATGGCAGCCCCTTCCGTGTATCCCGCGGATTCAGAACACCCGTTTGTGGCGGTCTATCCGCTTACGGCGGGTTTGACCGGCGGGGTGCTTTCGAATCTGATGAAGCAGGCTCTGAAATGGAATCTTCAGCTGCCTGAGGTATTGCCGGAAACGGTGCGCTTGTCACATCACCTCATTGGTATCAAAGAGGCAGTCTGCGACATCCATTTTCCCACCGGTAGAGAACAACTGGAGCAGGCGCGCAGGAGGCTGATTTTTGAAGAGCTGTTCCTGCTTGCTGCCGGGATCGGATCGCTGAAAACTCGCACCAAGGTATGCCGCGCAACGGCTATGCAGGCGCACTCTTTGCAACCCTTCTATGACGCCCTGCCGTTTACACTGACAGACGCGCAGCTTCGGGCAATTAGTGATCTGACCCATGATATGAGGCGGGAAATCCCCGCCAACCGGCTGGTGCAGGGGGACGTCGGCTCCGGCAAAACGATGGTTGCGGCGGCAGGCGTTTATTTTGCATTTCTTTCCGGTGCTCAGTCAGCAATGATGGCGCCTACTGAACTGCTGGCACGCCAGCATTATGAAGGGCTGGCGCCGCTTTGCGATCGGCTGGGCGTCAAAATAGAACTGCTGACGGGCTCGATGACTGCGGCGCAGAAACGTGCGGTTTATCAGCGGTTATCCCGAGGGGATGCGGATTTTTGTGTGGGAACCCACGCGTTGCTTTCCGAAGGGGTGGCATTCCGACGGCTGGGGCTAGTCGTGACGGACGAGCAGCATCGGTTCGGCGTAGCGCAGCGGGCGTCATTGCAGTTGAAAGGCGAGCATCCGCATACGCTGGTGATGTCGGCCACACCGATTCCCAGAACGCTTGCGCTGATGGTCTACGGGGAACTGGACATTTCCGTGATTGACGAGCTTCCGCCAAACCGGAGGCCGGTGAAAACCTATAAGATCAGCTCATCCAAACGGGAACGCGCGTTTGGGTTTATCCGGGAACATCTTGACCGGGGGCTGCAGGCTTATGTCGTCTGTCCGCTGGTTGAAGACGGGGAGGAAAATACCGGCTTGCAGGCGGCATCCAGTTATGCAGTGGAGCTAGGTTCCAAGGCGTTTTCAGGCTATACGCTGGGGCTCCTGCACGGCAGGATGAAGGCGGCTGAAAAAGAAAAAACCATGGCTGGTTTTAAAAATGGTGAAATTCAGATTCTGGTTTCCACAACCGTGGTGGAAGTAGGGGTTGACGTCCCCAATGCGGTCATCATGATGGTCGAAAACGCCGAGCGGTTCGGACTAAGCCAGCTCCATCAGCTGCGCGGCAGGGTAGGGCGGGGAAAGGAACAGTCTCATTGCATCCTTGTGTCAGACAGCCGCAATCCGGATACGGTCAGCCGCCTGCAGATGATGTGCAGCTCCAACGACGGATTTGAAATTGCAGAATATGACCTGAAAACCCGCGGCCCGGGAAATTTTCTTGGTCATCAGCAGCATGGGCTGCCTCAGCTTCGCATTGCCGACCTGACCGAAGACCTGGACATGGTGCGGGGCGCGCAGGCAGCGGCAGCGCAGCTATTGAACGCTGACCCCACGCTGGACTATCCTGAGCATGCGAACCTCAGGCGAGCGGTGGAACAGCTGATGAACCAGGTGGGCGAACGTCCCAACTGAAGAAACAAAAACGGCCGCGGTTCATACCGCAGCCGTTTTAACATCAATTTACCTTTCGGATAATTCCCATGGGCGTTTGCTCACTGCACTGCCCGAGTGGGTTATCTTTCAGAATTTTGCACAAAAGTTCCCGATCTATGGACCGGTCGGAGGCGCCAAGAATCTGGCCTTCCAAATCATTAATATCGGTGATGGCAACCTGTGTTCCGACAGCGGCCGCAATCTCCGCGGCGACCTCGTCGGGCCTGTCCGGCCCCAGAACGACATAGTGGTTATAGGGCGGAAGTGTAAAATGGCAGGGCCCGTCGATGCTGCGCGCCTTATAGCCTGCGATCTGATAAAACCAGCCGCGCTGGTGAAACAGCTTGCCGATGGCTGAAATCGCCGCCGCAAACAGAATCCGGATGGTGCCGCACTCTTGAAGAGCCATTTCCATGGTTTCCGGAATACCAAGGCCGATGCCATACGGCGTTTTCAGAACAAACTTGCACAAAAACTTTGCCAGCGGACGCGGATGGATGTCCTCCATCGGAATGGCGCGCTTTTGCGTGCAGGCGACAGCCTTTTCCGTGATAAATACAATATCGCCCTCTTCAATTAAGGACGAAGTATATTTCTGAACAACCTCGACAATACGATCCTTATCGGTGATTACATGGGTTTTAATGCAAAGTCGACGGTATCCGACACCGTTTACCGTAATAATTTCTGTTTTTTCCGGGTTGACAACATAGCCGGCCCCGTTTTCCTCGTTGATTTCGCTGACTGGGTTTGCGTCGTTGATTTCGTTTGACATTTCGACCCCCGCTTTACTTCTATTCATCTGCCATTATCATGCAGTATTATCTCAAAAATTATACAACACCCGTATGCAATAGTCAAATGGAACCCACAATTTTAATTACTGGTTTGCAGGGCGTGGCGGTCCCGCCAGACACACCAGACTGTAATTGTGGCAATTACAAGAGCGCCGCCCAAAAGGGCAAACATGCCGGGGCGTTCCCCCGTAAACAGGAAAACCCAGACCGGGTTCAGCAGAGGCTCAATGGCTCCCAGAAGCGAACAGGCCAGCGGCGGGCAGTGTTTCACCGCGATGCCGTAAAGAAGATATGGAATGCCCAGCTGAACAATTCCCAAAGTCAGGATGCTGAGGACGGCAGGCATTGTGACGGGCGTCTCATAAACAAACAGGAACGGGATGCCGATTGCCGCTGTGAACAGGTGGCCCAATAAGATGCCGCTCATGCGGCTCTCCTCATCGGTGCTTCCGGTGGCAAGATACATGGCAGCCATCGAAAAACCTGACGCGATGGCAACAAAGTTGCCGAACAGGTTGCCTGGCGAGAGCTGGTCAAAGAAAAACAGGGAAATGCCGCCCATTGTGAACAGCACTGTCAGCAGGTCGGGAAGGGTCACCTTTTGTTTTAGAAAGAGGACGGAAAAAATTAAGATAAAAACCGGTGCTGTAAACTGCAAAACAATCGCGTTGGCTGCTGTTGTCAGCTTATTTGCGGAAACAAACAGCAGGAAAGTGACCGCCAAAAATATCCCGCAGCGGACGGATGCGCGGTTAAGGCGGAAGGTCTGCCCGGTGAAACGCTGATAGATCAGTACACAGCCCGCTGAAAACAGGCTGCGCCAGCCGGCGATAACCAATGGATTCCACGGAATCAGCTTGATAAAGATTCCGGCGATGCTCCAAAGCGATGAGCAGATGACGATCAGCAGGATCGCCTGCTTTTCCGGTTTTAAATGAACCATGTCTTACTTTCATCCTTCTTTTAAAAAAATATTACAACATATCATAACTTACTTTTTGCTGAAATTCAATGGATGGAAAGAAATGCTTTATTATTTTGCAAAAACTGTGTATAATAAAAGGTATTGGATCGCAAAAAAAAGGTTTGCAAAAAGTAAAACATTTGCATAAAAATACAAATTGTATTAGGAGTCATCATGGTTTTTGCAAATTTGCTGTTCATTTATCTATTCTTGCCGCTGAATATTTTGCTTTATTTTCTGTCCAAAAAAATCATTTGGCGTAACCTGGTGCTGGTTGCTTTCTCCTTTGTATTTTACGCCTGGGGAGAACCGGTCTGGGTAATTTTGCTGTTATTTTCAGCCTCATTCGACTATATGCACGGCAGATTGATTGAGCGGTATCGCGGCACATGGCTGGCGAAAGCGGCGGTCATCTCTTCGCTGATTGTCAACCTGTCGCTGCTTGGAACTTTTAAATACAGCGGGTTTTTTGTGCGAAATCTCAACGCGGTTTTCGGCACTCAATTTTCCGTGCCGTCCTTTGCGCTTCCGATTGGAATTTCTTTTTACACTTTTCAGACGATTTCTTATGTAATCGATGTTTACCGCGGGGATGCTAAGGCGCAGACAAATCCGGTTTACTATCTGCTCTACCTCTCCATGTACCACCAGCTGGTGGCGGGGCCGATTGTGCGCTACCGGGATATTGACCGCGAAATCCGTTCGCGCACGACGGATGCCGCCGCTTTTTCCGAAGGGCTGACCCGCTTTATTTTTGGACTGGCAAAGAAAGTGCTGATTGCAAACACGGCGGGGGATCTGGCTTCGCAGTATCTGGACGGGGAACTGGCCGCGCTGACGGTGGCGGGCGCTTGGTTTGGAACGCTGCTGTTTTCGCTCCAGATCTATTATGATTTTTCCGGCTATTCGGATATGGCGATCGGTCTTGGCCGCATATTCGGATTCCACTACCGGGAGAATTTTAACTATCCGTATATTTCCAAGTCCGCCACAGAGTTCTGGAGGAGATGGCACATCTCCCTCGGCAGCTTTTTCCGCGATTATGTCTACATCCCGCTGGGGGGCAACCGGCGCCACCAATATCTGAATCTTGCAATTGTGTGGTTTCTCACAGGGCTGTGGCACGGCGCAAGTTGGAACTTCATTCTATGGGGGCTTTACTTTGGGGTGCTGATTGCACTCGAGAAGAAATTTCTGCATCAGGTGCTGGAGCGGCTTCCGGCGTTTTTCGGCCACCTCTATCTGCTGGTTTTGGCGGCGCTGGGCTGGGTGCTGTTCTATTTTACCGATATGAAAAGGCTGGGGCATTTTTTGAAAATTTTGTTCGGGGGGGCCCCGTTGTGGGACAGCCGGGTGGAACTTTCAATTGTCAACAACCTGTTCTGGCTGCTGGCTGCGATTCTCTTCTGCACACCCATTGTGAAATCGGTCAAGGTCTTTGTGTCCAAATGGTTGAACAGAAATCAGCTTTCGGTCGCTCTGATCTGCCAAACGACTGTCAATGTGGTGCTGCTGACTGTTTCCACCGCCATGCTGGTAGGGCAAAGCTATAATCCGTTCCTTTATTACCGGTTCTGACGCTTTGGAAAGGAGGGCTTGATTTGAAAGAAGAAAACGAGAACTTCCGTTATCGACCTGCTGCCGGTCCATTGAGAAAGCCGGACGTGGAGGAGGAGCGGGAACGCTATTATGAGCTGGTGCGCCTGAAACTGTCGACGGGCCGGCTGCACCGGATTTCCGTTGTGAACCTTGCGGCTGTTCTTGGCGCCATCGCCTTCTTTTTTCTGGGGTCTCTGCTGCTTCCAAAACCGGAAACGTCCGCCGTGGAAAAGCGCGATCTCGCGCGGATGCCGAAATTTTCCGTCGAAAGCCTTTTTCGCGGGAAGCTGACCCGGGACATAGAAACCTTTTACGCGGATACCTTTCCGATGCGTGACCAGTTTGTAAGCCTGTCGGCGGTTCTGAACGAGCAGCGCGGAATTCGGGTGGACAATGTCCGGATTGTCGCCCCCTCCGGCGGCGAAACGCAGGATATTCCGTCCCAGCCGCAGGTGGACGCCGCAGCGCCCGCCGCCTCGGTCCCGCAGAAACAGGAACCTGCTGCTTCTTCCAGTGAAGAGAGCAGCGCAGCCCCGGAGCCGTCTCCAACGGAAAATGAAATGGTTGGGCCGGTGAGCAACGGGATGTTTGTCTATAAGGGAATGGCAATGTCCCTGTTCGGCGGAAGCGACCAGATGGCCCGCTGGTACGCGGATGTTGTGAACACTTATCAGCGGGAGCTGCCCGATGTTCAGGTTTACGACATGATTATCCCGACTGCGATCGAATTCTATGTGCCGGATAAATACCGTGACCTCACATCCTCGCAAAAAAGAACGATGGATATTATCTATCATGCGCTGGACAGCAATGTCAAGAAGGTGGACGCCTATTCGGAACTGCAACAACACACGGATGAATACCTTTACTTCCGAACAGATCATCACTGGACTGCAAGGGGCGCGTATTACGCCTATCAGGCATTCTGCCAGCAGGCCGGTTTTACACCCATCCGTCCGGAGGACTGTGAAACGAGGCGGCTTGACAACTTTATTGGAACGATGTATGCGCAGACACAAGATTCTACTCTGCTACAAAACCCGGATTATGTGGAATATTTTATTTTCCCGCAGTCCTATCAGGCGCTGCTTTACGCACGCAATTCCCCCTATTACGGTGTGCACTGTTCGCTATGGGCCGAATACGCCAAAAGCCCCAACAGCTACTCGGTGTTCCTCGCCGGCGATTACCCGCTGATTCAGGTGAAGACCAATATTCACAACGGCAGGAAGATCATGATCGTAAAGGAATCGTTTGGAAATGCGTTCGCGCCATACCTGATCAACCACTATGAAGAGGTCTATATTGTCGACCAGCGGTATTTCCAGCTGGCCTCCGTCGAGTTTATCAAGGAGCACGGGATCAACGAGCTGATCTTTGCGAACAACTGCTTCGCCGCATGCACACCTTATCACATCCGCTGCATTGATAACATGCGCCATCAGCCTTACGTTCCTTATGTCCCGCCGGAGACGGCAAGCTCGCAGGAGGAAGAGGCATCCTCCTCGGAAGAAAACGCTTCAGATTCTGATGAAAAGCAAACAGATCAAAAAGAATCGGAGAAAAAGCAAAAAGAATTAGCCGGTGAGCTTCACAGGCTGATTAAAGCAAAAAACAGCCAAAAAGACAGTTAATTGGATGACGGACGGGGTGAACGCATGAAGGCTGTGAAACAAAAGGTGACGGCGGTTGTGATGAGCGGACTGCTGATGTGCTCCTGCTCACCCATCAATCCCGGAGATGAACAGGAACCTGCGCCGGCAGGCAAGACCCTGGTGATGGAAGTGGACAGCGGGCTTGGTGCGGACGTCTTATCCGAAAGTGAAGCATTCGCCAAGCAGGTTGAAAAACTAAGCGGCGGTGCGCTCAAAATTGATGTGAAAGCAGCCGCGACCGATATAAACTGCCTTTCACAGGGCAGCTGTGATCTGGCTTTCCTTTCGAGTGGGCAGGCTGCCCGCGCGGACGATGTTTTCTCGATGCTGTCTCTGCCGTTTCTCTATGATGACGCCTCACATATGAGTCTGGCGCTGAATTCCACGGAGATGACTGGAATTTTATCCAGAAAGCTTGCCCCCGGGAATCTGGTGCCAATGGCGGCGCTTTATAACGGGAACCGCTGCGTAGTAACGGATAAAGGGCTGCTCAGAGTGCCATCCGATTTTAAAAAGCTCCTCATGGCGGCGGATATGGATAAAACCGGAAGTTTAAATGTTTTTCAAATGTTTGGAACTGCCATCGCCGCTTATCCGGCGCAGTCGGCAGTAAAGGCATTCAACAGCAGGCAGGAGGTTAAGGATCAGGACGGAAAGCTGGTCGGCAGGGTTGATGCGGTGGAGCTGGCGCTCGAGCAGGTTCAGGAGTTGCTTGCAGACCCGCAGGGGTTGTTTTTAATCAGAACCAGCCATGCCATTGCGCCGATATGGTTGCTTGCCAATGCACAGACAATCTCTCAACTAAGCGATTATGAGCAGGCTGTTTTAAAAGAAGCCACAGCGAGCCTGATTGCAGAGATGGAAGAGAGCTGGCAGGAAAAAGAGGATGGTTTGGTTCAGCAGTTCAAGACGGAAGGCATCACCACCGTGGACGCGGAACGGCCCGAATTTGCTGCCGCTGTATACGAAATCGTTGACAGCACGAGCATCCCCAAGTATTTTGACCGCCATATCTATCGCATCATACAGCTGTTTATTGATTAAAAAAGAGGAGCGGAATCCCACGATTCCGCTCCTCTTTTTTTTAGTCTTCGTTGGCGATAATCAAACCGCTTCTTGAGCGCCGGATGATTTTGCCGTTCTTATCTTTGCGAATAAATCCGCGGCTGTCCAGATCATCTAAATCGTCGAGATCCTTCGAATCTACGATACCGGAATGCAAGGAACACTCCGGAGGAATATTTGTGGATTTATACCAGCCTGTGAGCGTCTTGGTGCAGCCGTCCACTGCCAGCTCGCCGCTTTCCGTACAGTAGGTTTTCTCCACAACATCGCCCCAAACCGGGAACTGCTTGACTTCCAGCCCTTCATGGAGGTGTCCCATGACGGATTTGTAAAGAAGCGGAGGCGGGTAGGGAAGTCCGGAATAGCGGATGGTTTGCGGCACACCGTCATCGTTGTCATACCCCATCCAGAAAGCGCCGACATAATAAGGAGTGACACCCAGGAACCACTGGTCGATATCTTCGGAGGAGGTTCCTGTTTTACCGGCGACCGGCATCGCGGAGAACGGTGCAGCCGCGCCGGTACCCATCGGGCCTCTGGTAACACGCTGCATCAGCTTGTTGACGATCGTTGCGGTTTCCGCAGAGATCACGCGGCGGGGGGTCGTATCCTTTTCCAACACGACATCTCCGTTTGCGTCGAGCACCTTGGTATAGGCATAAGGCTTCGTAAAGTAGCCGCCGTTGCCATAAATCTGATACGAGCCCGCCATTTCCATGACCGTGACGCCGTGTGTCATGCCGCCGAGCGCCATTGACGACAGGTTGACGTCACCCATGACCTGCCCGTTGACAACTTCACGCTCCACAAGGGAGTCAAACCCGAGCTTATCCTTTAAAAAGTCAAAAGCACGGCGCGGGGTAACCATTTCAATAATTTTGACTGGGATGGTGTTAACGGATTTCTGGATGGCTGTATCCACTGTGACCGGGCCGAGATAGCCATTGTAATAGTTGGACGGCCATTTGGTTCCGTTGGTAAGGGTAATGGGGCTGTCCTCGATTACAGTGGAATAGGTAATCACATCATTTTCGATTCCCTGCAGATAAGTTGCAATCGGCTTGATGGAGGAACCGCACTGGCGAAGCGCCTGCGTGGCGCGGTTAAAGGAACGGTCATACTCCTTTTCACCGATTCCGCCCGCAAGAGCAAGCACCCGGCCGTTCAAATCAGTAATTACACAAGCGGACTGCGGATAGGCATCGTTGGATACCCGGGGGAAATTTGCGGCATCGCTGTAAAATTCCTCCACATAGTTCTGCATTTTTTCGTCCATTGTGGTATAAATGCGATAGCCGCCGCTGTATAACTGCTGGGTAGCGTATTGTCTTGTAAATCCTTTTTCGGATTGCAGATCCGCAAGGACTTCTTCAATTACATGGTCTATAAAATAGTTTTGTGTGCTGTTAATTGCCAGATAAGCGACATCCTTTTGGAAAACAAGGTGCTCTTTGGTGGCTTCGTCGTACTCATCCTTTGTGATTTTGCCCTGTTCCGACATCTGATACAGGATGTCTTCCTGCCGCTCCTTGTTGTATTCGGGATGCGCAAACGGGTCGTATTTTCCGGGAAACTGGGTAATGCCGATAATAGAAGCGGATTCCGCAAGCGTGAGCTCGCTGACGTCCTTGCCAAAATAGGTGTTGGCAGCTGCCTGTACGCCATAGCAGCTATTGGAATAATAAACCGTGTTCAGATAGGCTTCCAAAATCTGCTCCTTGGAGTAATGCTTTTCAAGGTTAATCGCGCGGAAAATTTCCTGCACTTTCCGTTCAATACGGAAAGCATCGTCGCCGGTAATGTTTTTGATCAGCTGCTGCGTGATGGTGGAGCCACCGGCCTGGGTGGGGTAAATCGGGACAAACAAATTGACAAAAGCACCGGTGGTGCGTTTCCAATCCACGCCGTGATGCTGCCAAAAGCGCTTGTCTTCAATGGCAACCAATGAATCTACCATATGTTCAGGAATCTGATCGTATGGCACCCAAATGCGGTTTTGCTCATAATGCAGACGCTTGAGTTCATAAGGCTCGCCCGTCGCGGTGTCGTCCGCATACAGAATGGTTGTGTAATTCAACTTTAGATCAGTCAGGTTAATCTGTTCATCAGAATTAATATAACGCAGGACATAGACGGTCAATACCGCCGCCACAATACAGCCGGTGATAATTCCGACCATAATCAGCGCTGCAAGAACACGGCCAATATTGGCAAACGTGTCTTTTATGGCGCTGCCGGCAGTTCGTTTTTTATGAGATCCCATTGAATAGAATCCTCCTTGTCTAACAGAAAAAAGGTAAAAGGCGCAAAATTTTGAATTTTACATATCTTATAGTATACCACATACGATATTTAAAGTGTTAGGAATTTTTAAACGTTTTTTTTGCTATGCATAATTTGCCTTTCAATTGACCAAAATACTGTAAAACACTCACCGCGATTAAAGAGGTGTCATTCATGCGTAATGCTATTTTGCTTATATTGGTTGGAATTATTGCCGTTTCGCTTATCACCATCGGCGCGGCATATGCGCTTCCGCAGGAGGTTCCTATTGATTTGGTGCCGTCCAGCGTTCCCGAACTGACGGTTTCGGAGGATACTTCCGACTACCCTTATCTGCTGCGCACCTACGAAGGAAAGCTTGCGGTCTTTACAACCGATTTGGTGGAACCCAATATGGTATTTGATGTATATGTGCGCACACTCCCCGCTACAGACCAGAAAGCGTTGGAAAACGGTGTCCGGGTCGAAACCTATGAGGAACTGACTGCTCTGATTGAGGATTACATCAGCTAATCCGGTACTGTAATCTATTTGTCATTTTTGACCTGGATTTGTTACCGGATTGTAATGGATTTGTAATCTAAAAAGGAGGATTTTTGCTTTTCTCTCAGCTATAATAGAGACATAGTACAGATGGTTCAAACCAATCCTTCCTTAAAAATCAGTTTTAAAAAATGGGGTCTGATCAGCCCCGCAACTCTCCAATGATTTAGGCGGCTGTTTTTACAGCCGCTTTTATTTTTATAAAGAAAAAGCCGCTGTACGACAGCAGCGGCTTACGAAACGATCAGTGATTTTCCCGATATCGGTCATAAATTAACCGAAGACCGTCGAGCACCAGAGAACGGTCAATGATTTCAAAAATACTCGACGCATCGTCAATCAGCCTTGCCAGACCGCCTGTCGCGATAACGCGTGCGGTGGCTCCCAGCTCATTCTGTATCAGGCTGATGATATGGGTAACAGCGCCGGCATAGCCGTTCACGATGCCGGACTGCAGGCTCACAACGGTATTGCGCCCGATTACCCGCTCCGTGCGCACCAGTTCTACTCTGGGCAGCTTTGCCGTTTTGCTGAACAGTGCTTCCATGGATATTTTAATGCCGGGATAGATGACGCCGCCGAGATATTCCCCATTTTTGCCGATTGCGTCAAACGTCGTCGCTGTCCCAAAATCGACGACAATCAGCGGCCCGCCGTATTTGTGATGCGCACCGAGGCTTGCCACCAGACGGTCTGCTCCCACGTCGCCGGGATTATCATAGAGATTGATGATATCCATATCAATATTGTCTCCGACTACCAGCGGCACTTTATTATAAAAGTATTTTTTAATTGCATTCGAAACCGAATACATCACCTGGGGCACAACGGAAGCAATGATAATATCGTCAATCTCCGTCCGGTCAATGTTGTTATTGAGAAAAAATTGACTCGCAAAGAGCCCCACCTCATCCGAAGTAATGTCCCGATTGGTTCCGAGCCGAAATGATGCCATGATTTCCGCACCGTTGAATACGCCGAACTCCATATTGGTGTTACCGATGTCGATGGCTAAAAGCACTGCGGCACCTCCTAGTCTGTTAAACTTTTGCAGATTTTCTTTATTTTACTTCTCATCACACGCCGCGTCAATAAAAAAGTTTTGAGGGAAAAAGGATATTGACGTTTTGCTCTGCCAGTGCTATACTATTTAAGCAACTGAAACGGCGGGATTGTAATTGTGCCCGCATATCCGGGGTTTGTTGAGGATGCACTTCTGTTATATTGCTTGTATGGCTCAGTTGGTAGAGCAGCGCATTCGTAATGCGCAGGTCGTCGGTTCGAGTCCGACTACAAGCTCCAGTAAAAAGATACAGCCTTAGGCTGTATCTTTTTTTGCGTCTTTATTCGATCAAGTTGATTTACGCTTTTACGACCCATTTAAAAATGCCCGCATGCAGCGGGCATTTTTAAATGAATTAATTAGCGGAATTCTTTTGGAACAGGGGTCTCGGAACTCGTTTGCTGCTGTTCGCGCTGGGTCCTCGTAACTAAGGAACGACGGCCTGTTTTGTGGCCCTTTCTGCGGCGGTCTTCGCCATCAAACAACAGGTAAACGGTAGGGACAAGCACAAGCGTGATCAGCGTAGAGACGCTGAGCCCCCCGATGACGACAACCGACATAGACTGCATCATTTCCACATCGCCGCCGACTCCTAAAGCAGTTGGCATCAGCCCGAGGACCGTTGTCAGTGTGGTCATAAGAATTGGGCGAAGACGGGTTTTGCCGGAGAAGATCAGCGCTTCGCGGGTCGTCATGCCCTGATCGTGCCGCAAGATGTTGGTATAGTCGATGAGCACGATGGCATTGTTGACCACAATACCGACCAGCATGATCAACCCGATAAGAGAAGTCATGCTGATGGATTGACCTGTGAGCAGCAGCCCCAGAAACGCGCCTGTCATAGCAAAGGGAACGGAAAGCATCACCACCAGTGAAAACCGCATAGACTCAAACTGCATTGCCATGACAACAAATACAAGGAAAATAGCAATTGCCAGTGCATTAAAGATCTTGCTGAACTCATCGTTCATTGTTTGCATGTTTCCACCGGCAGCAATACTGACGCCGTCCGGAAGAGACAGCTGCTGCACGCTTTTCATAATCTGGTTGGAAAGCTGGGTGGCGGATGCGCCCACCACGGTTGTGCCCGAAATGGAAACCCGATAATCCCCATCGCTTCGGGTGATTTGAGCCGGGCTGTTGTTATAAACGATAGAAGCCACATCTGTCAGCGGAACATGCCCGCCGGACTTCGTTTTAATCATGAGGCCGGAAAGATCGCTGACATCATCAAAGCGGTCATCCGGGTACATGACTGTGACAGAATATTCCTCGTCGCTTTCCTGCAGGGTCATCGCCTTGATACCGGAAATCATGTTTTTGACGGTACTGACCACTGCCGATGGGGTCGTCCCGATGGCTGCGGCTTCAACCGGGTCCACAACAAGTTCCGCACGAGGGCTTCCGTCTGACAGACTGGTGGAAGTCGATTGAATTCCGTCAAAGCCTTTCATCAGTTCTTTAATTTGGTCGGCAACCTCCCCCAGCGTGGTGAGGTTTGAGCCGGTAACATTGATCTGCACGCCGGACGATCCGAAGGACATGCTGCGCCTTTGACTGACGTCAATACTGCAGTTCTCAATCTTGGCGGTCTCCTTGCGTATGAGGGAAACAAAATCATCTGTACTGACGGAACGACCGTCTTTCAGATATGCGGTTACCGTCGCAGACCCATTGCTTCCGCGCATGGAATAGCTTTCAATATCGTCCTGCTCGGATACAATCTTTTCAATCTGCGTCATAATGCTGTCGGTCTCTTCGATGTTCAGGCCGGTTTTTGTTGTCACCGAAATGCTGACTGAACCCTCATCTGAGGAAGGCATCAGTTCCATATCAATTTGGGTGTACATCAGAGCAGTTCCTGCAAGAATACAAATTGCGATGATAATGACGGTAAACTTGTGGTTTAGCGCCGAACCGAGGAACCGTGAATACGCAGTCTCCAGCTTATGCAGAAGTCTGTTGATCAGGGACTGTTCTTTTTCAACCGGCTTAAACTGCACAAAGAGCAGCGGAACCATTGTCAGGGCGGAAATTAGGGAAGCGGTCATGGAAAAGACGATGGTAAAACCGACTTCTTTAAACAATTGCCCGGCCATGCCATCCATCAGCGCGATTGGCAGAAATACAACAATGGTTGTGATGGTGGACGCAATGACCGAACCGTTGACGAGATTCGTGCCTTCAATTGCAGACTGCTCAAAGGTTCGGATTTCATTCCGGGATCGGAAGCAGTTGTCCAGCACAACGATGGAGTTATCCACCATCATGCCGATACCAACCACAAGCCCGCCCAGCGACATAATGTTGAGTGTCATGCCGAAAACGCTCATGAGCACCAGGGCTGCAAAGACAGACAATGGCATGGAGGTGGCGACAATCAAGGCCGCCCGCCAGTCTCCAAGGAACAGAAGCAGTACCAGCATAGAGAGGCAGAGCCCCTGCACGAGCGTGGAAACGACGTTCATAATGTTTTCGTAGATTGTTTCGCCGCTGTTGTCGGTTATCACAACTGCAAGCCCAAGGCCTTCCTGATTGAGTTCGTCAACTTTTTCTTTTATTTCGTTGCAAATTTTTACTGTATTTGCACTTTGGTTTTTGGATATCGAAATACTGATATTCTCCATGCCGTTATAGCGGCTGATAGAGGTGCTTTCTTTTTGAGCCATCGTGACATTGGCAACATCGGAAACATGAATGATATCTCCGGAACTGAGAGAAATCGGAATATTGACCAAATCCTCATATTGATCATAATTTATGCCGCCCTGCAAGGGGAGGGAGATGTCGCCGCGTTTGATGTCGCCCGCGGTTGTGGTAAAGTTCGCGGAAGAAATCGCATTGGAAACATCGCTCATCGCCAGCCCATATTGCTCCATGTTTTCTTCGTTGAGTTCCACTTTGACAAATTCCTGCTTGCCCCCGCGCATATCAACGGAGGAAACGCCGTTAATTCGCTCCAGTTCGGGAACAATGGTATTTTCAATATAGGAGTAGATGTTGTTGTTGGATTCGGCCTGAATGGAGAGCGTCATGATAGAGGAAGAATCCATCTTCATTTCCATAATCGTCGGGTCTTCAGCGGAATCCGGCAGGTTCAGACGAGTCAGCGCTTCGTTGATATCGTCATATTTCTCGTCCATATCCACGCTGTAGCCAAATTCCAGCGTTGTCCTCGACGAGCCTTCCGAGGAGGTGGAGGTCATGGATTCGACATCGCTGACCGAGGACAGCGCCGACTCAATCACATCGGTAACAAGTTCGTCTACTTCCTCGGGGCTTGCCCCTTCGTAGCGGGTCATAATCATGAAAACAGGCATGGACATTTCTGGCGTGGATTCCATCTCCATGCCGAAAATGGAGGAAATGCCAAACACCAGAAGCATCAGCACGCACATCAGAACCGATATAGGGCGCTTGACTGCTAATTTAGGCAATGTCATGTTTTACGAACCCTCCTGCGATCTTTTCTTGGAGGGTGCCTGGGAGGACTCTGCGGAGGGCTCCGCAGAGGAGGATGACTGCTGCTCAGCATCCGAAAGCACAACCTCGGCGCCGTCTTTCAGATCCGGGTGCCATGTGGTGATGATCTGACTGTCGGCGGTTACGCCGGATACCGCTACAACAGAATCCGAATTGGACATGCCGGTTTCAATATCCGTACGGTGTGCCTTGCCGTCGGCATAGGTAAAGACATAAGCCTGCCCGTCGTCATAGTAGACACAGCTGACCGGAACCAGAATGGCGTCTTCCGCTTTCGCGGTTGCGGCGCTTACTTTCACCGAGATGCCTGTGAGCAGAGTGCCGTCGTCATCCTGCACCTGCGCTTCAATCGGGAACAGGCCGGAAGAAGAATCCGCCTTGGAATCGATGGAGGTAATCACAGCGGAATATTCCCTGCCGCTCTTGATCAAGGTGATTGTATCACCAGTGGAGAGCGCGACAGCGGCGTCGGCTGTTGCGTTGAATTTCACGGACATCTCATTTTTGTTGGAAATCGTGTAGGCGGCAGCATTTGTGCCGGCAGTTTCATAGAGTGTGATGGATTTGGATTCGATCACACCGTCAATTGGCGAATAAATTTTATACTTTTCCAGTTCAAACGAGCTTTTTTCCAAAGTCAGGCCGGCTGACTTTAAATTTGCGTCCGTGGAGGCCTTGGTGTCGTCCAAAGAATTTCCGGAAAGCAGGTTATAATTTTTGAGCGCGGTTTCATAACTGGTCTGGGCGTTTTTATAAGAATTGCGCAGATCGCGGGCTTCTGAGTCCTCGTCGTCCTCCAGATCTTTCACCGTGCTGTGCGCGAGAGAATAGTCCTGTTCCGCCTTTTGCCAGGCGGCATAGAGTGCCGCCTTTTTGGATTCATCAGTATTGTTTTCGTAGGCGAGCCTTGCTTGATTCATGGCCTCCTCGGCCTTATCCTCTGCCTTTTCAGCGGAAAGCAGGCTGTCGTCATAACCGTTATTGTAGTCCTTGAGCTTCAAGCGGGCGTTGTTTAAGCTCTGTTGAGCGGAATCCAGTGCGCTTTTCGAGGAGTTCAGCTTCGAATCATAGCCGCTTCCAAGCGCGGTATCCGCGCTGATGACCTTTTCATCATAGCTTGCCTGCGCAATCTGGTAGGCCAGCTGCGCGTCCGCATCGTCGATTTCAAACAGGAGATCTCCTTTCTGTATGGCATCTCCGGCTTCATAGTGGACGGCGCTTACCTTTCCGCTGACTTCCGGATAGACATTGACGCTTTCCGCGGGCTCCATTTTTCCAATAAATTCGGTATTACGGGACAAACTCCCTATGGTGGGGCTTTGTAGCTTCACTGTGATAACACTTTTGGATAGTTTGGCATCGCCCATATTCCCGCCGCTGCCGCCGCCGCCTCTCGGGCCTGCTGCGAACACCATGGTCGATACGGCTAATGTGCCTGTTAAAAGAAGAACGATGCCGGAGGTTATCATTTTTTTATCCAAGATTTGTTTCATTGCTGCTTCTCCAATCTCCAACGATAGTTGTCATTATATGAGGATTAACCCATTCATTTTCTATATTAGATATACCGGATAAATGTGGGGGGAAGCTAAAATAAATATGAACAAATTGTGTGTTTTTTGTGAAGTGTTGGAATTCCTTGCCAGACCATAAAAAAAGACGGGGCATAGCCCCGTCATATTGCCCCGAATTGCAAATTTCGTTTATTCGTTTATGCTCCATTTGGACAGCTGTTTCACAAAACGACTATCCTCTGTAACGACTTTAACCGGTTTGGAATAGTCCAAAGACATCAGCCCCAAAACGGACTTTGCATCTGCAATTTTGCCGTCGACGGTATGTACGCCGATCTCTTCGGAGGACTGCATGGCAAGGAACATGAACTGGCGGAGATCTTCCGCGGATTTGAGCATAACTTCATGAATCAACATGATAAATAGCCTCCTTTATACGCTTTATTTTATAACTTGATTGCTGTATCTTTATTAAACAACATTTTTTTCCAAAAGTCAATGTAAATAGTTTAATTCAATAAAGATTGTGCATAATATCTAATGTTAGCACTCTAATATAGCGAGTGCTAAAAAATGTGTAAACATTTCATGAATTGTATTGACTTCTGAAAAATCTGTGGTACATTATAGTTATTAGCAATCATATAGAAAGAGTGCTAAGAAATCGTTGCAGGAATTCGGGGTGAGGGAAAACATGAATCTGGACTCTAGAAAATTAAAGATTTTGGCTGCGATCGTTGAGATTTTCATTGAAACGGGGGAGCCTGTCAGCTCTAAAATGCTGAATCAGAGGCTTGATTTGAATGTATCCCCCGCAACCATCCGCAATGATATGTCGGCGCTGTTTGATCTGGGCCTTTTGGAACAGCCTCATACCTCTGCGGGACGCATTCCGTCTCATCTGGGGTATCGGATTTACGTCGATCAGCTGATGCGCCCCAAGCCCATCAGCGAAGAAGAGCGCAGGCAGATTGATGCGCTGTTCAATATCAGGGACCCTGATCCGGACCGACTGCTGGAGGATGCTGCGGAAGCGCTTGCGGAGTTTACCAACTGCGCGACGGTTTCCACCACCATTACCCCGAAAAATGTGCTGGTAAAACGGATTGAAATCGTTCCTGCCGGAATCCGAACAGTTGTCATTTTGCTGATTGCCAGCAATGGGGTGATCAAGAACCGTGTATGCCGTGTTGACTTCAGAGTGTCGGGTGAAATCCTGGAATTCCTCAACCAGTTTACCAACGGACGGCTGGCGGGGAAATCGGTCAATGACATTTCTCAGCGGTATATCAATTCGATTGCGGTGACGCTTGGAGATTATTCTCAGCTTTTCACGCCGGTGCTCGCCGCGGTTTATGACCTTTGCAGGGAAGTCAACGAAGGACAGTTTTACGCGTCCGGCGGCGAAAACCTGCTGGGCTATAAGGAATTTGGAGAAATCGCGCGGGAATTGCTTCAGACGATGCACGACAAGGAGCAGATTCTGGGATTGATCAGCGCAAAAAGCGATGCGGTGTTTATCACCATTGGCAAGGAGAATACGAAGAGCGAGCTTGCCGATACTTCGGTGGTTGTGACGAAATACCGGATTGGGGTTCAAAACGAAGGTGCGATCGGCGTGATTGGCCCTGTGCGCATGGATTATGCAAAACTGATTCCTCATTTGGAATATTTTTCACAGACATTGGGAAAATTGCTGGCTGAGACCTTTGAGCAGCAGGAATGACGAAATTGAAAATACAAGTTAAGGTGGCGAATGGATTGTCCAAAGAAAACAAGCAGGAGTGCCCGGATATCAAGGACATCGGGCAGGAAACGCAGCCCCCCGAGGAAACCCCGGGAAACCACCCGCAGGATATGAATGAAAAAGAGGGTGCGAAAACCCAGGGGCAGCAGGATCATACGGCTTCTCAAAACGGCGATCAGAAGGAATGCGGGATGCCGGATGAACCCGAACAAACACAGGGAGAGCTTTTACAGGAAAAGGTTGACAGCCTGAATAACCAACTGCTGCGGACGGTTGCGGAATATGATAATTTCCGCAAGCGGAGCCAGAGGGAAAAGGAAACAATTTATCCACAGGCAGTCGCTCAAACGGTGGAAAAGTTTATCCCGATCATTGATACCGTGGAGCGCGCGCTGGCTGTTGAATGCAGCGACGCTGAGTTTAAAAAGGGCATCGAAATGATTTTGCAGAGCTTTAAAGATGTCCTTCAGAAGCTGGGCGTTGAGGAATTCGGCAAAACCGGCGAACAGTTTGACCCGGAAAAGCACAATGCGGTCATGCATGTGGAAGACGACCAGCAGGAAGCAAACACCATTGTAGCCGTGTTCCAGAAGGGTTATCAGTTAGGTGACAAGATTATCAGGCACGCCATGGTTCAGGTCGCAAACTGAACACATGTGATCGGATAAGAATTTAAGAAAACATTGTTATTTTTGGAGGAATGAATTTATGGGTAAAATTATTGGTATCGACTTAGGTACAACAAATAGCTGCGTCGCCGTTATGGAAGGCGGCGAATCGGTAGTAATCGCCAATGCGGAAGGCGCAAGAACGACCCCGTCCGTCGTAGCGTTTGCAAAAACCGGCGAGCGTATGGTGGGGCAGGTTGCAAAACGTCAAGCGATCACAAACCCGGAAAGAACGATTGCGTCGATTAAACGCCACATGGGCAGCGACTTCAAGGTTTCTATTGACGGAAAGAACTATACCCCTCAGGAAATTTCCGCAATGGTTCTGCAGAAACTGAAGGCCGACGCGGAAGCGTACCTCGGCGAAAAGGTGACCGAAGCGGTCATCACCGTTCCTGCTTACTTCTCCGACAGCCAGAGACAGGCTACAAAGGATGCAGGACGCATTGCCGGTCTGGAAGTCAAGCGTATCATCAACGAGCCGACAGCGGCTGCGCTGGCCTATGGTATTGATAAAGAGCATGAGCAGAAGATCATGGTTTACGACCTCGGCGGCGGTACATTCGATGTATCCATCATCGAAATGGGCGAAGGCGTGCAGGAGGTGCTTGCCACCAACGGAAATACACGCCTTGGCGGCGACGACTTTGACCAGCGCGTCATTGATTTCCTCGCCGATGAATTTAAAAAATCCAGCGGAATTGACCTTCGCGGCGATAAAATGGCAATGCAGCGCCTGAAGGAAGCGGCCGAAAAAGCGAAAATCGAGCTTTCCGGCATGACAACCGCTAATGTCAACCTGCCGTTCATCACCGCGGATGCAACGGGACCGAAGCATCTTGATGTCACCATTACCCGCGCGAAGTTCAATGAACTGACGGCCGACTTGGTTGAAAAGACCATGGAGCCTGTTCGCAAAGCAATGGCAGACTCTGGCCTGAAAGTTTCCGAGCTGGATAAAATCCTGTTGGTTGGCGGTTCCACCCGTATTCCCGCCGTTCAGGAGGCCGTTAAGGCGTTCTGCGGCAAGGACCCGTTCAAAGGCATCAACCCTGACGAATGCGTCGCAGCGGGCGCGGCAATTCAGGGCGGTGTGCTCGGCGGCGATGTCAAGGGTCTGCTGCTGCTCGACGTAACTCCGCTTTCTCTGGGCCTTGAAACCCTCGGTGGCGTCTGCACGAAAATTATCGAGCGCAACACTACGATCCCGACCAAGAAATCTCAGGTCTTCTCGACAGCGGCGGATGGGCAGACCTCTGTTGAGATCAGCATTCTGCAGGGCGAGCGTGAAATGGCCCGCGACAACAAGCAGATTGGAATGTTCCGTCTGGATGGGATTCCTGCGGCTCCCCGCGGCGTACCTCAGATCGAAGTAACCTTTGATATTGATGCCAATGGCATTGTTCATGTAACCGCGAAAGATCTAGGCACCGGCAAGGAACAGAATGTTACCATTACTTCCTCCACCAACATGTCCAAAGACGATGTGGAGAAGGCGGTTCACGACGCCGAGGCGTTTGCTGGCGAGGATAAAAAGCGTCGCGAAGAGATCGATGCGCGCAACGGCGCCGATCAGATGGTTTATCAGTGTGAAAAAACGATGGGCGATCTCGGCGACAAGATTTCAGCTGATGAAAAAGCAAAGGTGCAAGAGAAGCTGGACGCTTTGAAAGAAGCGCTGAAGGGTACCGACGTTGAAGCGATCAAAGCCAAACAGGAAGAACTTCAGAAGGACTTCTACGAGATGAGCTCAAAGATGTACCAGAACGCGCAGGGAGCGCCGGGGGCGCAGGACGCGCAGCAGAATCCCGGCGACAATAACGCGGGCGGAGCAGCCGGCGGCGCGGACTATGTGGACGCGGATTATAAAGAGGTTGACGAGGACGACAAAAAATAATACAATAACAAAATGAGCATTAAGGCGGGGGAGGTTCTCCCGCCTTAGTGCGGTGTGAAGGTTAATGGCTATATAAACAGGGGTGAGACATTTGGCTGACAAACGGGATTATTACGAAGTGCTGGGCGTGTCGAAGGATGCGTCCGCCGATGATTTAAAAAAAGCATATCGCAAGCTGGCAAAGCAGTACCACCCCGACATGAACCCCGGGGACAAGACCGCCGAGGCAAAGTTCAAGGAGGTCAATGAGGCTTACGAGGTACTTAACGACCCGGCCAAGCGCCAGCGGTATGACCAATTCGGCCATGCGGGCGTTGACCCGTCTTATGGGGCGGGCGGAAGCGGTTTCGGCGGGGCGGGCGGCTTCGGCGGATTTGATGTCGGCGATATTTTTGAAAGCTTTTTCGGCGGCGGCTTTGGAGGCTTCGGCGGCAGCAGCCGCACAAGAAACCCGAATGCCCCTATCAGAGGCAATGATATCAATGTGACGATCGGGCTTACTTTTATGGAAGCGGCCAAGGGCTGTAAGCAAAAAATTCAGATACAGCGTCTTGAGCAATGCGAAACCTGCGGCGGCACCGGCGCCAAAAAGGGCACAAACCCGGAAACCTGTTCCGAATGTGGCGGTACCGGCCAGGTGAAGGTGCAGCAGCGCACACCGATTGGTATTATTCAGACAACGCGCACCTGCACGCGCTGCAACGGCAAAGGAAAGGTTATCAAAGAGCCTTGTTCCTCCTGCCGCGGCATGGGCCGTGTGCGCCACAGCCGGACGCTGGAGGTTTCCGTACCGGCGGGAATAGACGATGGGCAGACGTTTCTGCTGCGCGGGCAGGGCGACCAGGGGATCAACGGAGGCCCTGCGGGCGATGTGAATATTATGGTAACCCTGCGTCCTGACGAACTGTTCGAGCGCGACGGGTTCGATGTTTGGTGCGATATCCCCATCACCTTTTCACAGGCGGTTCTGGGAGACGAAATCACGGTTCCGACCATTGACGGCAAAGTGAAATATGAGGTGCCCGAGGGCACGCAGTCCGGAACGGTTTTCCGCCTGCGCAATAAGGGAATTCAGTATGTGAACGGCCGCGGGCGCGGCGATCAGTATGTGAAAGTGAACATCGAGGTTCCCAGAAATTTATCTTCCAAGCAAAAAGATGTTTTGAAGGATTTTGAAAAGTTATCCAGTGATAAAAATTATGAAAAGCGCAAAACCTTCTTTGACCGCCTGAAAGATGCAATGAAATAGGAATTATTTGAAAACCACCCTTTTGAAAAGGGTGGTTTTGTATTATAATAATGCCTGTGACAATAGTTTGAAAGCAGTGAAATGAACTGTTTTTGACACAAATGTACGATGAAGGAGATTGACATGCAGTATAGTGAAGTTAAAATCAAGGTTGCCACCGAACATTTGGAAACGGCTTCGGCAATTGCCAATATGGTGGTGCCGTATGGAATTTATATCGAGGACTACAGTGACATTGAGGAACTGGTTCCGCAGATTGCCCACGTGGACTTGATTGAGCAGGAACTTTTGGAGCGCGACCGGTCGCACGGCCTGATTCATATTTATATCTCTCCTGAAGAAAACCCCAATGAGGCGGTTTCCTATCTTCGGGAGCGGCTGGAATCAGAAGGGATTTCCTATACCATTGAGTCCGGCAGCATTGACGAGGAGGACTGGGCGACCGCTTGGAAAAAATATTATTATCCGACCAAAGTCGGCAAGCGTTTGGTGGTATGCCCCTCGTGGGAAACGTATTCGCCCGCCGCGGATGAGATTGTGATGGTGATGGATCCGGGCATGGCCTTTGGAACCGGCACCCATGACACGACGCGCCTGTGCATGCAGCTGCTGGAGGACTATGTGACGCCCGATACGACGCAGCTTGATATTGGAACCGGCAGCGGCATTCTCGCGGTGGCGGCACTGTTGTTCGGAGCAAAATCAGCGGTTGGTGTGGATATCGACGAAGTGGCGGTCCGCGTCGCCAAAGAAAATGCCGCTGCAAACGGCGTTAACGGAAAAGTTACTTTTCACGCGGGAGATTTGACCGAAAAAGTCAGTGGCAGGTTCCTGCTTGTAACCGCAAATATTGTGGCCGATGTCATTGTCCGCCTGATTCCGGACTTGGAACAGTTCCTGCTGCCGGACGGCGTGTTTATCGCATCGGGAATTATCGACACACGCGAGCAGGACGTGCTGGATGCCCTGACAAAAGCGGGGTATCATCTTGTGCGCCGGGAAGAATCCGGCGGCTGGGTGGCGCTGGCAGTTCAGAGAAACTAGGTGGAGGACGGGTATGCCAAGATTTTTTACGGGAGAAGTACACGACGGTTTGGCCGTCATTACCGGAGAGGACGCGCGGCACATGGCGCTGGCGCTTCGGATGAGAATCGGAGAGCTGGTAACCGTCTGTGACAGCTCCGGCAGCGATTATCAGTGCCGCATTACGGAAATCAATCCCGAACAGGTGCGGCTCTCTATTGAAGCCGTGGAATCCTCAAAAGGAGAACCTGACGTGGAAATTACGCTATATCAGGCGCTGCCGAAGGGCGATAAACTGGAAACCATCATTCAGAAAACGGTGGAGCTGGGCGTCAGCCGGATTGTCCCGGTACTCACCAGTCGGTGCATTTCCCGCCCCGATGAGAAAACTGCAAAAAAGAAACTGGAACGGTATCACAGGATTTCGCTCGAGGCTGCCAAGCAGTGCGGCAGAGGCCGGGTGCCGGAGGTGGAAAGCCTGATTGACTTTAAAACGGCGGTCGAACGCATGAAAAGGGACAGTCTGGCAATCCTATTTTATGAAAATGCCCAGAGCTCCCTGAAAAAGACACTCTCGGAGCAATTGGGGAAAAGCGTTTCCATTCTGGTGGGGAGCGAGGGAGGATTTGAACCATCCGAAGCTGCACACGCCGTCCAAAGCGGTCTGCTGTCCCTGTCTCTGGGGAGCCGTATCCTGCGCTGTGAAACCGCTCCTCTTGCGGCTGTCACCGCGATTTTGTATGAGGCGGGGGAACTGTAAAAAGATGATTAAAATCATGAAGCAGAAAGGTGGGTGCTGTCATATATGAATATTAAATATGGGTTCGTTGCGATCGTGGCTGTTGTTTTAACCGCTGTCGCCGCCCTTTGGGTGCAAAAAGATGGGGAGTGGCAGAATCTGCTGACCGCGAGATCGATGCCAGAATCATCACTGGTTTCGCAGGAACCTTCATCGGAGGCTTCTTCTCTGTCTGAAGCCTCGTCAGAGAAGGACATCTCGTCCTCCGCTGACGAGGGGCCGCAGGCATCCGTGCAGTCTAAAACGGGGGAGGCATCGAAGGCTCCGACGCAGACAGAGGAGGAATGGCAGTTGATTCTGGTAAATGCCGACCATGCGATTGATCAGACTTTTAAGCCTGAGCTTTCCGAGGTGCAAAACGGGTATCGGATGGATAAACGGGCTTTAAGCGACGCTCAGCGGATGATTCAGGATGCCAAGGAGCAAGGAGTCGAATTGCTGGTCTGTTCGGGCTATCGGAGCTATGAGTCGCAGCAGCGGCATTTTGACAACAGTGTGCAAAGCCTGAAAAGCTCCGGATACACGGAAGCCGCGGCGATTGCATCGACCCAGCGGCTGATCGCGCGTCCCGGAACCAGCGAACATCAGACCGGTCTTGCGCTCGATATCGTGACTCCCTCCTATCAGGGACTGGATGATGGATTTGCAGAAACCGACGCGGCGAAATGGCTGCTGAATCATGCCGCCGAGTATGGATTTATCCTGCGCTATCCGAAGGACAAGGAAGATATCACGAAAATAGGGTTTGAGCCATGGCATTATCGTTTTGTGGGGAAGGAAGCGGCTTCGGAAATCATGGGGCAGGGCATTTGTCTGGAAGAATATTTTGAAAAATAGAACTGGGTTGCCCGAACGCACTCCTGAGCAAAACTGACAATATCGACAACTGGATAGGTGCTTACAATTCGTCTGTTGCATAATTTATATGAAAATTATAGAAATTTTCCGCAATTTTCTATTTCTTAGTACAAAAAAGAAAGAATTGTGCTATGATTATTTTATTCGGGATATGGAGAGACCCTCTGTGTCCCGGACTACTGGAGTTTTATTGCTTTGAAGAAGGATCGCTTTATTACGGAACGGTTTCAGATTGGACGCAGGCAGATACAGTGGTTTTTGTTTGCAATCACCGCTTCGGCACTGCTGACGCGCCTGATGATTGCTTATGCCACCGTCCATCATTATGACCTCAACTATTATGTAAACTGGTCTGCCGGAGTAAACAAAGATTTATTCGGCGCATATAACAGCATTGAAAGCCTGGACTATCCGCCGCTTTTCCTGTTCCCGCTGTTTATAACAGGGAAGCTGCTGGCATTACCGCTGGTCAGTGAAATACAGGGGCTGCAGATGCTGGTGCTCAAAGGTTGGCAGATTTTATTTGATACCGCCACCATCCCGCTGATTTATGCGGTTTTGCATCGCGAAAGCAGGCTGATTGCCGCGGCGGGAGCGGCACTGTGGGCGGTGAACCCCACGATTATTGTGAATTCTGCCTACTGGGGACAGACAGATAGTATGATGCTTTTCTTGCTGGTGCTTTCTTTCTGGCTGCTGAGCGAGCGCAGACCGGTGGTATCCGGGGTTGTGCTAACGCTTGCCTGCCTGATGAAGTTTCAGTCGCTTTATTTTACTCCCGTTTTCGCGCTGTTTTTACTGGCCAAATTTTCCCCGAAAAAAATTGCAATGACTGTCGGTGCGGGAATTGCAACCGGCCTGACTGTGTTCATGCCGTTTATGGCGCACAGCGGCTGGAAGCTCCCGCTTGAGGTTTATCTGGGCGGTTTTGCGCAGTATCAGGGCGCAAGCCTTAACGCATTCAACTATTTTACCGCCTGTGGGTTGAATATGAAGCACAGCAGCGGATTGATGCTGGGTGGAATCTCGGCTGATATGGTTTCGGCGGCCGTTATGGTGCTAAGCGTTGTAATGCTTAGTTTGCTGTTTTTTACCGCGACGGAGAAAAGTCCGTGGCTGCTCGGCTTCCTGTTTATCCAGACAATTTTCATGTTTACGACCCGCATGCACGAGCGCTATCAGATTCCTGCCGTTTTATTTTCGCTTCTTGCATGTCTGCATCATCGCAGCAAAGAACTTTTCGGCAGTTACCTTGTGGTAACCGCGGTGACATTTCTCAATCATTATCTGGTTTTGGAATATGTCCTTTCCGGCAAAGCAATGCCCGAATTGTTTGAGGCTGTCTGTGTTTTAATGTCTTATTTCAATTTCTTTGTATATACGATCACCGCTTATCTCGCTGTGCGGCTGCTTTTCCGCTATGGGCACTTCCAATTTGCGGGTGCTTTCAAATGTGCGCTGCCGGAGAGATGGCGAAGATTAATTCCGGATTATAAAAATAGGCAAAGTAGCCATAAGTGATAGGATAAGGGTGAACTGAATGAATATTTTTGCGCACGTCACAATGGGGAGATATCTTTACTCCTATTTCAAGAAGAATCTGAACCTCGAGCTCGATAAGGCAATCTTTGTACGATGGAACTGTTTACCGGATATCGCACCAAGCCTGCTCAAGCTCTCCCATTTTAAAAAAGATATCTACGACCTCGTGATGGAAAAGGCAGAATATCTGGGACAGGAGGGCGAGTATATGAGCAGCCGTGAATTCAGCAAACAGCTGGGTATCCTTTGCCACTTTATGTCGGATTTCTTTTGCTATGCGCATGCGGAATACTTTGAAGGAAGCAAAATTGAGCATCTGAAATATGAATTAAAAATGCAGTTTTATGGATATCGCAGGCGGGGGATGCTGCATGCGGTGGATCTGATTTCCAATGCAGCGGAAATCGATCATTCCCTTGCTTTGTATGAGCAAATTAACGTTTTGCATGACCAATACAGGCAAATGGCACCCTCCTACGGCGTGGACTTTATCTATTCCATGACCGCCTGCGTGGATCTGGTAATGGATATGATGTTAAAGCCTGTCGCTGTGCCGGTATCATAAAACAACGGAAAAAGGGCTTCGGATTCTGAGAATCCGAAGCCCTTTTTGATGCTTTTACAAAACCTGATTTAAAAAGTTAATGGTGCGCTGTTCTTTTGGGGAACTGAAGATCTGCTCAGGCGTTCCCTGTTCCACAATGACACCGGCATCCATAAAGATTACACGGTCTGCAACCTCACGGGCGAAGCCCATCTCATGGGTAACGACCACCATTGTCATTCCGGCGTCCGCCAGCTGGCGCATAACCGCCAGAACCTCGCCGACCATCTCGGGGTCCAGCGCCGAGGTCGGTTCATCAAACAGCATGATATCGGGCTCCATCGCCAGCGCCCTTGCAATTGCCACACGCTGCTGCTGCCCACCGGACAGCTGCGCGGGATAGGCGTCAGCCTTATCAGCCAGCCCGACGCGAACCAAAAGTTCGGATGCCTTTTTCACCGCGGCGGCCTTGTCCATTTTTTTGCGGTCAAGCGGCGCCATCATAATATTTTTATGAACGGTCAGGTGAGGGAACAGATTGAACTGCTGAAACACCATCCCGATATTTTCCCGAATTTTGTTGATATCCGAAGCTTTGTCGGTGAGCACGTAGCCGTCAACCACAACTTCACCGGAGGTGGGTTCCTCCAGCTTGTTCAGACAGCGCAGAAAAGTGCTCTTGCCGGAACCGGAAGGCCCGATCATGCAAACGACCTCGCCGTCCTTTACATCCAGGTCAATTCCGCAAAGCACGTCCAGCTTTCCGAAGCTCTTATGTAAATTTTTAACACTTACCTTTGCCATGCGAAATCTTCCTTTCGATCAGTTTGGAAATCCTTGAAAGGATTGTGATGGTTACCAAATAATATACAGCTGTAATCGACCATATTTTGAACGATTCAAAATTGACCGCGACGATCAATTTGCCGGTCTGGGTCAGTTCGCGCAGGCCGACTACCGAAATGATGGAAGTATCCTTCAGGGTAATGATGAACTGATTGACCATGGAAGGGATAACAATTTTGACCGCCTGAGGAAGAACAACTTTCGCCATAGCGTGGGAATAAGGAAGCCCCAGACTGCGGGCAGCCTCCATTTGGCCGGGATTGACCGCTTCGATTCCGCCGCGGAAGATCTCCGAGAGATAGGCGCCTGCGTTGAGCGAAAGCGTAATAATTCCCGCCATATCCGCAGTCATGCGGATGTTTAGCAGCTGTGTCATTCCAAAGTAGATAAAGAATACCTGTACCAGCACTGGCGTTCCGCGGATGATATCAATATAAACCTGCGAAATGAAATTTAAAATTCTGCTGCGGGAGATTTGGAACAGACACGAGAACAAACCAAGGACGGTTGCGAAAACCAGGGAAAAAAGAGTAATTTTGATTGTGATACCCCAACCAACGAGGAAGCGGGGGAAAGTCGATATAAGCAATTCAAAAAAGGCCACAGAGACCGCCCTTTCTCCAGCGACGATATGGATCTGCATCCGCCATCCTCAGCCGCTGGATGATGAACGGACAATTACGCATCCGAACAGCCTGTCCGGATGCGTAATTTTATGCTGTTAAATTCAATTATACTTATTTTGCAATGTATGTGTCAAGGATTTCTTGATATTTACCGTTATCTTTCAAGTTTTTCAATCCATCATTAAACATTTTAAGAAGTTCGGTATTTTCACCCTTGGAAACAGCGAAGCCGTAAGAAGAACCCTTTTCTTTTTCTGTGACAATTTTCAGGCCGTTGCCCTGTGTAACGCCATAGCCGAGAACCGGATAGTCTTCAAAGCATGCAACAGAATTGCCGGCTTTCACGTCTTCATACATGTTTGCGGAATCATCAAAGGTGGTGGTGGTGAAGCCATATTTGTCTTTAATGGATTCTGCAAAGGTTGAGCCTTCGGTTCCAACCTTGATGGCAACATTCTTGCCTTTCAAATCGTCATAGGATTTGGTGGTCTCGTCGTCGGCTGCAATGCCCATTACCACGCCGGAATCAAAGTAAGGCTCGGAAAAATCGAATTTCTGTTTACGCTCTTGGGTAATGCTCATGCCGGCAATGACACCGTCGCACTGTTTTGCTTCCAACGCGGTAACTGCGGCGTTGAAACCGAGCGACTGCACTTCATACTTGAAGCCCTGATCTTCGGCGATGGCAGCGAGAAGATCCATATCAATTCCGATTTTCTTGCCGGAAGCATCCTCAAATTCAAAAGGAGCGAAGGTGGTGTCTGTGGCAATCAGGTAAGTTTTGTCAGAACCGGCCGCAGAAGATGCACCGGCGGCAGCTTCGGAAGAAGCAGCTCCGGACGCCGCCTCGGAAGAGGAAGCGGGGGTTCCGTTTTTCGTGCCGCATGCCGCCATAGAAGCGGACATCGCAAGCGCAAGTGAGAGAGCCAGAAGTTTGTTTATACTTTTCATTTTTTTTCCTCCTATTGTGTAAACTGGTTTTGGGCGGGCCAGGTTGCAGGAACGCATATAAAATCCTGCAAACAGATTTTTCAATCAGGCCTAATATCTGGAACCAGATATTTTATATTATAGCAACAAAAAAGGCATGTTGTCAATCCCCGCGAGCGTTTGCGCGGGGCGCCTTGAATCAAAGAAATGTATGCAAATCTTTTTAAAAGTGCAATTGCACAAGGCTGCGGATGCAAGTAGAGCGGCGCTGTCAGGCAATTCGGCAGTTTCTTGGGGAAACTTGTCTGTTCTTGTCGATACGTTCACCCGGCTGCAGGATAAATGGCGATACTATTCAAAATCAGCCTGCAGAATTCGTGAAAAAATAGAAATTTCACAGATTCATAAAAAGAAAATGCATGCAAAGTAAAGACGGGTGTGCGCGCCGGACGGATGTTATCAGAATTGTGCGTAAAATTATTATTATCTATTTTATTAATATTGCCTAATTTGTTGCTGAAAACACTAAAAATTAGAAATACTAGTTATATAATTAGTATATAAACGAATGAATTCTAAAAAATTTATGAATATTTCTAAAACTCAACACGTTTGGATATAGATGATTGGCGAAAAAAGCAATGGATTTTATACAAAAATTGCAATATACTTTTAAAAAGCGTATGATGCTTTAAAGTGTTAAGTAACACTAAGGCTCCTTCGCTGAGAATTAGGAGGAAAGATTATGAGAAAGTTTTTTGCTGTGGCACTCGCTGCTATTGTGACTGCGACAACCTTCGCAGGTTGCGGCGCCAAGACGGAAACATCTTCACCCGAGACCGGATCCGAAGCTGCATCTGAAGCCGCTTCTGGAGAAACGATTAAAATTGGCTGCCTCGCTCCGCTTACAGGAGAGGTTTCCACTTATGGAATTGCCGCTTCCAACGGAATTAAAATGGGCATAGACGAAATTAACGAAAACGGCGGTATCGGCGGCAAACAGATCGAGCTGATCACGCTGGACGAAAAAGGCGACCCGACCGAAGCTGTCAACGCGTACAACAAGCTGGTTGACCAGGGAATCGTTGCGCTGATCGGCGACGTTACCTCCAAACCCTGCCTCGCTGTTGCGGAAGTTGCCCTTCAGGACAATATGCCGATGCTGACAGCGACCGGAACCGCGGCGGATATCACCAAGGTTGGCGAAAACGTATTCCGCACCTGCTTCATGGATCCGTTCCAAGGACAGATCATGGCAACTTTCGCCGCTGACAATCTGAGCGCGAAAAAAGTAGCCGCCATCTTTGACACCAGCTCCGACTATTCCAAAGGCCTTGCGGATTCCTTCAAGGCACAGGCTGAGTCGAAAGGTCTGGAAGTGGTTGCGTTCGAAGGTTACGCTGCTGCCGACACCGACTTTACCACCCTGCTGAACAAAGTGATCGCGACTGCTCCAGATGCCCTGTTCGTCCCGGACTACTACGGCGATGTCTCTCTGATCCTTGATCAGGCTCGCACTGCCGGCTATGAAGGCGCGATACTCGGCGGCGACGGCTGGGACGGCGTACTGACCACGCTGCCCGCCGACAAGCTTTCCGTTGCGAACGATGGTTATTTCTCCAACCACTATTCCGCTGCTGATGAAGCAGCCACGAAGTTCCTGGATAAATACAAATCCACCTTTAACCTCGAGGGAAATGCGTTTGCGGCTCTTGGCTACGACTCCGCTTTCATCATGGCAAAAGCGATTGAATCTGCCGGTTCCACCGACAGCCAGGCAATTGTCGACGCTCTGAAAGCGATTGAATTTGATGGTGTTACCGGCCACATCACTTTTGATGAGAACGGCGACCCCATTAAGAGCGTAGCAGTCACCAAGTTTGTAGACGGCAAAGCAGAGCTTGCTGCGAAAGTTGAAGCATAATCTCAGCTTTTAAAAATATCAATAAGCTATTTGCCGCGGGGCAGAGCAAATCGCTCTGCCCTTTTGGTGAATTTTCGGAGAAGTTGAACAAAGGAGAATTCTGCCGGGTTTCAGAAGCGTTTAGGATGGCGCGATGCCCGAGATAACAGGGAGAGGCGAGGGGCACATGGATTTTGTACTATTTATTAAGCAGGTCATCAATGGCATCCAGGTAGGCAGTGTGTATGCACTAGTTGCCTTAGGATACACTATGGTGTACGGCATTGTGAAGCTGATCAATTTTGCGCACGGGGACTTTATTATGGTTGGAGGCTATGTAGCGGTCTTCTTTATCCCTTTGCTGCTCAACATGGGAGTCCCGGCATGGGTATGCGTCGTTGCCTCCGTTGCTGTATGCACACTGATTGGCGTACTGACTGAAAAAATTGCGTACAAACCCCTGCGCGGAGCTCCGAGCCTTTCGGTGCTGATTACCGCGATTGCGGTCAGCCTGTTTTTGGAAAACCTGGCGCTTTTGCTGTTTTCTTCCGCGCCGCGTCCTGTCAGCAATGTCTTTAATGCGCAGCCCGTAACTATAGGGCCGGTACAGTTTTCCGGCATTTCCGTGATTACGATTGTGCTGTCGCTGATTATTATGGCCGCGCTTCAGCTCTTCATCAAAGGCACGCGCATGGGCAAGGCGATGCGCGCTGTTTCGGAGGACGGGAAAGCCGCGATTTTGATGGGAATTAGCACAAACCGCACGATCTCCCTGACATTCGCAATCGGTTCCGGTCTCGCGGGTATCGCGGCCGTGATGTATTGCGCGGCGTATCCTCAGGTGCAGCCCTACATGGGCACCATGCTGGGGTTGAAAGCCTTTGTCGCTGCTGTTCTGGGCGGCATCGGAAGCATTCCCGGCGCGATGATCGGCGGGATTTTAATCGGGCTTGTGGAAAGCATGACCAAAGGGTATATCTCTACCCAGCTTGCGGATGCGGTCGTCTTTTCCATCCTCATTATCGTTCTTCTGGTGAAGCCGACAGGCATCTTCGGCAAGAACGTCGGCGAGAAAGTGTAGGTGTTACCAGTGAAAACAAAAAAAGAGGTTTTACATTCCTATCTGGTGAACCTGATTGCCGTTGTTTTGATTTTTGCGCTGTTGCTGGTTGCGGGCAGTCAGGGATTGATGAACCGTTACATCAGCGGTATTGTAATGACAATTTTTATTAATATTATTCTGGCTATTTCCTTAAATATCGCGACGGGATTTTTGGGGCAGATCGCGCTCGGACATGCCGGCTTTATGTCTATCGGAGCTTACAGCGCCGCGCTTCTGGTAAAGTATATGCAGGACAGCATGGGCGTCACGCTGCTGGTTAAGGGCGTCCCCACGGCGGCGGGAACAGCTTGGTTTGCCATTTCGCTGGTATTCGGCGGCTTGATTGCGGCGTTTTTCGGACTGGTTGTCGGCATCCCGGCTCTGCGGCTGAAAGGAGATTACCTAGCGATTATCACGCTTGGATTTGGCGAAATTATCCGGGTTGTGATTGAGAATCTTTCTTTTACAGGCGGCGCACAGGGACTGAAAAAGATCCCTAGGCTGGCAACGCTGAATGCGGTTTACATTGTCATGGTTGTCTGCGTGACTATCATGTTTATGTTCATCCGTTCACGCCACGGGCGCGCCATTATGGCAATCCGCGAGGATGATATTGCTTCTGAGGCTTCGGGAATCCCGAATACTTATTACAAAGTTCTGGCCTTTACAGTGGCGGCGTTCTTCGCAGGCGTCGCGGGCGGAATTTACGCGCAGTACCTCGCGGTGCTGGGCGCGGCAAACTTTGGATTTATGAAATCAATTGATATTCTGGTCATGGTGGTGCTGGGCGGAATGGGCTCCATTACCGGTTCCATCGTTTCGGCAATCGGCCTGACGGCCCTGCCGGAGTTCCTGCGTCAGTTCTCTGACTACCGGATGTTGATCTATTCGGTGGTGCTGATTGTTGTCATGATCTTCAAGCCTTCAGGGCTGCTTGGCACCTATGAATTTTCACTGACGCGCCTGAACGACCGGCTGCTTGGCAAAAAAAGAAATCTGCCTGCGAAAGCCGGGAAGGGAGGGGCCAAAAAATGAGTCAATCTGTTTTGAAAGCGGAAAAACTCGGGATTACGTTCGGCGGTTTGAAAGCCGTGGAAAACTTTGAACTGGAAATCGGCGAAAGCGAGCTTGTCGGCCTGATCGGACCGAACGGCGCCGGAAAGACGACCATTTTCAATATGCTGACCGGCGTTTATCAGCCCACAGAGGGCGCCGTTTATCTGAACGGCAACCTGATGGCTGGCAAAAAACCCCATCAAATGGCAAAAGCTGGAATTGCACGTACTTTTCAGAACATTCGTCTGTTCAAGAAAATGACGGTTCTGGAAAACGTCAAGGTCGCGTTTAATCTGAACATGAACTATTCCGGTCTGCAGACGATTCTGCGTCTTCCCGGTTACTGGAAAGAAGAGGCGGAGATCGACCGTAGGGGCAGAGAGCTGCTGCAGGTGTTTCATATGGAGCATCTCGCGGACAACATCGCGGAAAACCTGCCTTATGGTCAGCAGCGCAAATTGGAAATCGCGCGCGCTCTGGCAACCAATCCCAAGGTGCTCCTGCTCGATGAGCCGGCCGCAGGCATGAACCCGACGGAGACTGCGGAGCTGATGGAAGCGATCGCGATTATCCGCAAAGACTTCCAGATCTCTATCTTGCTGATTGAACACGATATGAGCCTAGTAATGAGCATTTGCGAACGTCTCGTGGTGATCGATTACGGGCAGATCATCGCCAAAGGTACACCGAAGGAGATTGCAAGCGATCCCAAGGTGATCGGCGCTTATCTTGGCAAATAGGGAGGGAAAAACCAATGCTGAAAGTGAAGGATCTGAACGTATCCTACGGCGCAATTCATGCGATTCATAATATCAGCCTAGAAGTCAATGAAGGGGAAATTGTTTCTCTGATCGGTGCGAACGGCGCCGGAAAGACGACCACGCTTCATACGATTACAGGACTCAAAAAAGCGACTTCGGGCTCGGTTACGCTCGGTGATGTAAATCTTCTGACCACTGACCCTGCCCACATCATTAATCTGGGTGTGGCGCATGTGCCGGAAGGCCGCCGGATATTTTCCCAGATGACTGTGCAGGAAAATCTGGAGATGGGCGCGTTTATTGTTAAAGATAAAGCACAGATTGCACAGGACATTGAAAATGTTTATTCACATTTTCCCCGGCTGAAAGAGCGCAGCCGTCAGGCAGGAGGCACGCTTTCGGGCGGCGAGCAGCAGATGCTTGCAATCGGGCGCGCTATGATGAGCCGCCCCAAAATCATGCTGATGGACGAACCGTCGATGGGGCTTTCACCGCTGCTTGTGAAGGAAATTTTTCATATCATTACGGAGCTGAATCAAACGGGAATGACCATTCTGCTGGTCGAGCAGAACGCAAAAATGGCGCTTTCGATTGCGAATCGCGCCTATGTGCTCGAGACGGGAAGGGTGGCCATGAGCGGAAACGCGGCGGATATGATGGAGGATGACAAAGTCCGAAAGGCATATCTGGGCATGTAAAAAAAGGGCACCGGACGAAAAGCCGGTGCTCCTTTCCATTTCATCTGGGAGTTGAGTGCTTCATGGCAGATCAGAAAACAAATGCAATGCGTATGCTGGACAAGGCAAAAATCGCCTATCAAACCTATACCTATGCGCATGAAGATGGAAAAATTGACGGCGTCAGCGTGGCGGAAAAACTGGGACAGGACGTTCGCTGCGTCTTTAAAACGCTGGTAACGCGCGGGGCAAGCCGTGCGAATTATGTCTTTGTCCTGCCCGTCGCCAAAGAGTTGGATTTAAAAAAGGCGGCGAAAGCCGTAGGGGAAAAATCGGTCGAACTGGTGCATGTGGATGAAATCAACCGTCTCACGGGCTATATCCGCGGGGGATGTTCGCCGGTCGGCATGAAAAAGCTGTTCGTGACGGTGTTTGATGAATCGGTGAACCAGCTGCCGAAGGTGATTGTCAGCGGCGGTAAAATCGGGTTCCAGATTGAGTGCTCCCCGCAGGATCTGCTGCCGCTTGTCCGGGCGAAAACCGCGCCTGTCACAATGGAGGACTGACGTCCGGCAGTTGCCGCCCCGGTTGGGGCGGCAACCGGATTCCCCTTTCGATTTCGGTTTTTCGGATAAGCTGTCTCGGGAATGGGCATACTTTCCATAAAAATCCTCACGGGGCGGAACCGTTGCGCGCTATGCCGGGAGTTACGGCTGAACCGGACGGAGGATTCTCGTATGGAAAATCAAAAAAGCACGCAGTTCTTTCGTCCGCTTGCGACAGTTTTTCTAAAAAAGCAAAGGGAATTCAGAATGTTATTGAAAACAGACAAAAATAATGATATACTTTTGGCTAGAAATATTTACCCGATGATGTGTCTGTATTTCTGAAAATCATTTGTATATTTTGATCAAAATCATACTGTAAGGTTGTGTTTAAATGATTTCAGAAAACATCTATCGCACCCATTCTTGCGGGGCGTTTAGGGAAGAACAGATTGGCAAACAGGTTCGGGCCGCCGGATGGGTGGAAAACATCCGCGACCACGGAGGCATTCAGTTTGTCGATTTGCGTGATCATTATGGAGTGGTTCAGGTTGTCGTCAGGGATGACGCAATGTTGTCCGGCGTCACAAAAGAGTGTGTCGTAACCGTATCGGGTACGATCATTCTGCGTGATGAGGAAACCGTGAACCCTAAAATTGACACCGGTATGGTGGAAATTGTGGCGGATTCGCTGACCATTTTGGGAAAATCACGCAATGTGCTGCCTTTCGAGCCCGCGAATTCCACGGAAACCAAAGAAGAAGTGCGTTTAAAATACCGCTATCTCGATTTGCGTAATAAAAAAGTGCATGACAACATCGTTCTCCGCTCGCAGATTATTTCGTTCCTGCGTCAGCGAATGACCGAATTAGGCTTTTTGGAGATGCAGACACCGATTCTCACCGTTTCGTCACCTGAGGGGGCTAGGGATTATTTAATCCCGAGCCGCAAACATCAGGGGCGTTTTTATGCGTTGCCGCAGGCCCCCCAGCAGTTTAAGCAATTGCTGATGGTATCGGGCTTTGACCGCTATTTCCAGATTGCGCCCTGCTTCCGCGATGAGGATGCACGCGCCGACCGCTCTCCGGGGGAATTTTATCAGCTGGATTTTGAAATGGCTTTTGCGACACAGGAAGATGTGTTCGCCGTTGCCGAAGATGTCCTGACTGCCGCGTTCCGGAAATTCGCGAATGGTAAAACCGTTTCCGAAGCGCCTTATGTGCGGATTCCCTATGCGGAAAGCATGCTCAAATACGGAACGGATAAACCGGATCTGCGCAATCCGCTGGTCATCATCGACCTGAGCGACTTGTTCGTGGTGAGTGGGTTCAAACCATTCAGCGGGAAATGTGTACGCGCCATCAATGTGCCGGGCGCGGCCTCGCAGCCCCGCAGCTTTTTTGCGGCGATGGAGTCTTTTGCGCTTTCCATCGGCATGAAAGGGCTTGGATATGTCAAGGTAGATGAAAATATGGCCTATCAGGGGCCGATTGATAAATTCCTAAATGAGGAACAGCGCGCGGAAATTGCAAAACGTGCACAGCTGAAATCCGGCGACGTGCTCTATTTCATTGCTGACAGCAAGCGGGAAGCGCCAAAGCTGGCAGGGCAGATCCGCACAGAGGTTGCGGCACGTCTGGATCTGATCGAAAAGGACGCGTTCCGTTTCTGCTTTATCGTGGACTTCCCGATGTTTGAGCAGGATGAGGAAACCGGCGCGACCGTGTTCACCCATAACCCGTTCTCCATGCCGCAGGGCGGGCTGAAAGCCCTCACAGAGGGAGATCCGCTCGACGCGCTGGCATATCAGTACGACATCGTCTGCAACGGCGTTGAGCTGTCCTCAGGCGCGGTACGTAACCACGACCTGGATATTATGCGCCGCGCGTTTGAAATCGCCGGCTATACGGAGGAAGACCTGGAAACCAAGTTTGCCGCGCTTTACCATGCGTTCCAGTACGGCGCACCGCCGCACGCGGGCATGGCCCCGGGAATCGACCGCATGATTATGCTGCTGACCGGTGAAGACAATATCCGCGAAGTCATTGCGTTCCCGATGAATTCCAACGCGCAGGACGTGATGATGAATTCTCCGGCGGAGGTCACCGAAGCGCAGCTGCGCGAGGTGCATATCAAACTGAGATAGGAGGGCGCGCTATGGTCACAAGGGAAGAAATCAAGAATATCGCTTTACTTTCCAAGCTGTATGTTCCGGAGGAAGAGCTCGACGCTCTCACAAAGGATATGCAGGGCATCATTGCGTTTGCCGATACCATACAGGCCGCGGATGTCGGCAATACCGGCTTTGACAATATCAACAACCTGTCCAATGTATTCCGCGAGGATGTGGTGGTTCCTTCTTATGAACGGGACCTGATTCTCAAAAATGTGGAAGGCGGCGAGGAAGGCTGTTTCCTTGTCAGAAAGCGGGGTTAGAGGGATGATCGCAAAACTGAGCCGGATGCTTTCCGAAAAGCAGATTTCCTGTGTGGAGCTGACGAGAGCATATCTGGACGCAATTGAACAAGAAGACAACAAGCTGCACGCCTATATCACCGTAACGCCGGAAACCGCGCTGCAAACCGCCGAGACGGTCGACGCGCGGATTGCGGCAGGTGAAACGCTACGCCCTCTCGAGGGAATTCCGATGACGCTGAAGGACAATCTGTCCACTGCGGGAATTGAGACGACCTGCGCCTCCAAAATGCTTCAGGGCTACCGCCCGATCTATGACGCAACGGTCTGGAAGCTGCTTCGGGAGCAGAATGCGGTTTTGCTTGGAAAAACCAATATGGACGAATTCGCAATGGGTTCCTCCTGCGAAACCTCTTATTTCGGAGGCTCTGTGAATCCCCACAACACGAACCATGTGGCGGGGGGAAGCAGCGGCGGCGTTGCTTGTGCTGTGGCGGGAAATCTTGCGGCATACGGCCTTGGCTCGGATACCGGCGGCTCCATCCGCCAGCCGGCCAGCTTCTGCGGAGTTGTAGGCTTAAAGCCTACTTACGGCGCAGTATCGCGCTACGGGCTGATCGCTTATGCGTCCAGCCTTGACCAGATCGGCCCCATTACCACCTGTGTGGAGGACGCCGCGCTGGTCTATGACGCCATTGCGCAATACGATCCGATGGATTCCACTTCGCAGGGCAGGCAGTCCTCGGCTTTACCGGCTCTGCGTAACGATATCCGCGGGATGAAAATCGGCGTTCCGAACGAATATTTCGAGGGGCTTTCCGATGAAGTCAACGCCTCTATGAAGGAAGCGCTGCGGGCTTACGAAAGCATGGGCGCGCAGATTGTGCGGTTCCCGCTTTCCCCGCTGAAATATGCACTGCCGGTTTATTACATTCTGGCGTGCGCGGAGGCAGCCTCCAACCTAGGACGTTATGACGGCATCCGCTACGGATACCGGGCGGAAAACTATCAGACCATCCATGAGATGGTCTGCAAGACGCGCAGTGAAGGCTTCGGCAAGGAAGTGCAGCGGCGGATTCTGCTGGGCAACTACGTGCTGTCCTCCGGCTATTACGAAGCCTATTACAAAAAAGCGCAGAATCTGCGCGGCGCGATTGTCAAAGGATTTGACGACGCGTTTGCTGCCTGTGATGTCATCATGGCACCTACTGTTCCGATGACGGCTTTCCCGTGCGGAAGAACACACAGCGACCCGACAGAGGATTATCTGACGGATATTTGTACGGTACCGATTAATATTGCGGGGCTGCCCGCTGTTTCTGTTCCCTGCGGGTTTGACGGTAAAGGGCTTCCGATTGGTATGCAGCTGATTGGCCCCCGCTTCCACGAGGCGCAGGTGCTGAACGCGGCGTATGCTTTTGAGCGGGAAACCGGAGAAAAGAGCTTTCAAGCGGCGAAAATGGGGGTGCGGATATGAAATATGAGTTGGTCGGGGGACTGGAAACCCATATTGAGTTGTCCACCAAGACAAAGATTTTCTGCGGCTGCACAACCGAATTCGGTTCCGAGCCGAACACCCACTGCTGCCCGATCTGTACGGGCATGCCGGGGACACTGCCGAAGCTGAACCGCACGGTTGTGGATTTTGCAATTAAGGCGGGCCTTGCGACACACTGTGAAATCGCGTCGGTCGCGAAGATGGACCGCAAGAACTATGTGTATCCGGATCTGCCAAAGGCCTATCAGATTTCACAGTTCGATAGGCCGCTTTGTCAGAACGGCTATATTGAGCTGGAGAGCGGACGAAGAATCCGCATCACCCGTATCCATATTGAAGAGGACGCGGGAAAGCTTGTGCATCAGCGCGGCGATACCTATGTCGATTACAACCGCGGCGGTGTTCCGCTGATTGAAGTGGTAACCGAGCCGGATATCCGTAGCATCGACGACGCAAGAGAATATGTGGAAAAGCTTCAGTTAATGATGAAATATATCGGTATCTCGGACTGCAAAATGCAGGAGGGCTCGCTTCGCTGCGACGTGAATATCTCCGTTCGCCCGGAGGGCGCGGAGAAGCTCGGGACGCGCGCGGAGATTAAAAACATGAATTCGTTCGCGTTTATGGCTAAGGCGATACAGTACGAATTCGACCGGCAGGTGGATTTGGTGGAAAGCGGTGAGCAGGTGGTTCAGGAGACCCGCCGCTTTGACGACGCGACCAACACCACCGAGAGTATGCGCAGCAAGGAAGACGCGCAGGACTACCGCTATTTCCGCGAGCCGGATTTGGTGTCGATTGTCACAACGTCGGAACAGGTGGAGGAACTGAGAAAACAGCTTCCCGAACTTCCGGACGCGAAATATGCGCGCTATGTTAACGAATATTGCCTGCCGCCCGCCGACGCTTCGCTGCTGGTGAAATACCGCGGGGTCGCGGAATTCTTTGACGCGGCTGTGAAGGGTCTGCAAACGCCCAAGACCGCGGCCAACCTGATTTTGGGGCAGATTTTCCGCAGGATGCCGACCGACGAGGAAAAAGAGGCGTGCAGTCTGCTGATTTCACCCGAAATGCTGCGGGAACTGGCGCTTATGCTGGAGTCCGGCAAGATCAAGATGAACCTCGCCAAATCCACGCTTGAAACGATGCTGGATACCGGAAAACCGGTTGGAGAGCTGGTTTCTGAAAGCGACTTGGCGGGCGTTGACGAAGACGCACTGCGCAAAATCTGCGCCGAAATGGTGGCCGCCAATCCCAATGCGGTTGCGGACTACCGTGCGGGCAAGGAAAAGGCTGTCAAATCGCTCATCGGCGGCGTGATGAAAGCGACCAAAGGGAAGGCGGACGCCACACAGGCAGAAGCTTTGCTGATTGAACTGATTCTAAATGCATAAAAAAAGAACCCGCCTTTAGGCGAGTGTTCATAAAGATACTTTGTGAACCTCCTAAAAATGCGGGGTATAAGGCGGACAGTTTCGGCTGTCCGCCTTTTGCTATGCCTTAAATCGCAGCTGGCAGCTCGTCATCAAACATCATTTCATCATCTATTCCGTAGAACTCTTCCATAGAGGGGATATCGAATTCCTCTTTGACATCGTTCAGCATCCCGATGTCACGGTAGTGAATCCAAATATCCTGCGGAGCGGTACGGGAGTATTTCTCAGCCTTTTCGCCCACTACAACTTTTGCAATGAACATCCGAAGAAGCTCCGGTGTCAGCTCGGTAAGGTCGGTATACTTCTTCGCCTTTTCAATAAACCTGTCCACGTTGGTAAGGGAGCCCTTGAGCTTATCCATTCTCACTTCAGCCTTGGGAATGCGTTCCCGCAAGGCTTTTTCTTCGGTGGTATACTCATCAGACAGGGTTCGGTAATGCTCATCAGGTATACGCCCCAGTACATTGTCCTCGTAGAGCCTTTTAAAAAGTGCGGTAAGCTCCAAATCCCTTTTCCGTATACCTTCCAGCTCTTTTTGCAGCGCTGTAATTTCTTTCCTTGTGTCGGCAGTATTTTTGCGGTTGATGCACTCTGCAAACAGCACTTCCTCCTGCCTTGCAAAGTGGGTGACACGTTTCAGGTCATCCAAAATCACCGCCGCAAGCTGACTTTCCCGGATGTAATGGGCGGAGCAGACTTCTTTTCCATACTGCTTGTAGGTGGAGCAGGCGAAGTTGTTTTTGCTTTCGTCCATGGTGTGGGCACGGTGCAGAATTAAAGGCTTTCCGCAATCGGCGCAGAAGACAAGTCCCGAGTAAGGATTAGGGTTCTCCATGTTTTTTCTCGGACGCTTTTTGTGCATTCGGACCTCATGGGCAATGTCCCAAACATCCTGAGTAATAATTGCTTCATGGGTGTTCTCAAACCTCAGCCATTCAGATTCCGGACGGATGATTTGCTTTTTGTTTTTGTAGGATGCGGTGGTATGCTTCATGCTGACCGTGTGCCCGAGATAGGTTTCGTCGTTTAAAATATTGACGATGGAACTATCCCTCCACCGGTGAGGTCTGGTGGTATCCAAGTTCGTCAATGCCACTCCGGTTTGATTAAAATAGTAGTTACTTGGGTTCGTAATCTGCCCCTCTGTCAGCTGCCTTGCGATTTGCTTTGGACCCCTGCCCTCGGCACACAGCTTAAAAATATGCTTGACCACTTCGGCGGCTTCTGGATCGGGAACAATCTTTTTGGGATTGCTCTCGTCTTTTTTGTACCCATAGGGCGGCCTTGTTCCAACCCGTTCCCCGCGCTCAGCCTGTGCCTTCTTCACCGACCGAATCTTTTTACTGCAGTCTTTCGCGTAAAAATCGTTAAAAAGATTGCGGAACGGAGCAAAGTCGTTATCCCCATAGAGCGTGTCCACCGCATCATTGATCGCAATAAAGCGAACATTGTGGTTTGGGAAGGTATGCTCCATGAGAAAACCGGTTTGCAGATAATCCCTGCCGAGTCGGCTCATGTCCTTGACGATCAAGGTTTCCACCTGCCCACTTTCAATCAGCACCATAATCTCATTCCATGAAGGTCGGTTGAAGTTTGTTCCGCTGAAACCGTCATCGAACAGAAAACGAATATTGCCGAAGCCCTTTTCCTCTGCGTACTTGGTGAGTATCAACCGCTGATTTTGGATGCTGTTACTTTCGCCCTCCCGGTCATCCTCCTGGCTCAGTCTGCCGTACAGTATGGTATATTTTTCGTTGTTTGCCATCGTTTAAAATCCTCCTTCTTGTTGTGGCAAACTGAATACGGTAGCCCAAGCATACCGCAACAGGTTCCACAAGTCTACTGAAATCAAGCGTTTTTAAACGCTTTTTCGAGGTCGTTTTCAATCACCGAGAGCATCTTTTTTGTAGGTGTGGAAGCACTTTTTAATAGAAACACAGAATGTACCCGGAATACTCTGTCCTCCACCACCATATCCCGCTCAATGGTATGGGAGGTTTCATCTGTGTAAACAAAGCTGTCTGCGAAGGTGCGGTGAGAGGTGCCCTCGCTGTCGCTTTGCCAAATGATATCGGCGGTTTCATAAGCGCCCAGGATATTGGTTTTCAGATAATGCTGTGCCACTAAATTTTCATTTGTCATGATTTACCTCCAAATTTTTTTATTGGATGGAGTCCTGTTTTAGGACGCCATTGCTGTGTTTTTGTTAATATCACCTTGCGGAGCACCTAAAAATCCGCAACAAATGCCCATTCCAAGCCACTTTGTAATTTTTACAGCACCTTAGGCAGCACAAAAGGTGATTTACAGCACCCCAAACGACCACCTGCTATGCTTACAGTAAAGTTGGTACAAATCCGCTAACGGTGGGGCTTTGCGGTCGGCACTGCCGTCCGCTGTGTCCGCAAGGTGCACCTTTAGGAGCACCTTGCTTTCTCCTGCTCTTTTTTCGACCGGGGGGTTCAGCTTTGATTTGGGTTTTAATCTATGCAATTTGCCACAACGGTGTTGCTGCGTTTCCTACCTTGGCAAAGCGCCTTCAAACTGTCCTTTTGATACCGATGAGTTGAGTTACGTTACCCCATCCCAATCTCGCCTCACAGGGGGCGCATTTGGCTCAAAACTATCCTTATGAGTGGGGCTTTCAGAGTTCTTCTGGACTATCCTCGTATGGTTGCCCTCACAGGTGGTTAGGCGGTGGTATGCTCCTTATCAGTGGTGGCTTTTTTCTGTTGATTCATCAGCTGGCATTGCTGCCGCCTTTTTTCGGCAAAGGAACTGTTGGCAGGTGCCCGTAGGGTGACGGTCAGTAGCTTTTTGGGTACGGTAAAGATTAAGCCTTTCTTGCTAACCAGCTCCGGATACTTCTTTGCAAAAGCCTCGAACCTGTTTTGGAGTTTTGTGTTGTGGGTGTAAATTTCGGCGGTGTCTTCCTGCTCATTAAATAAAACGATGGTTTCCTTTTCAACTTTAGTGAGCTTCATTTACATGACCTCCGATCTCATTGGTTGCGTCAAGATTACGCTCCGCTGACGATGCTGACGGTAAAGACGGCAAGTTTTGGGGGCATGATTCTACCGTCATATCGTCATTGCCGTCATAGCAGAGAGTGAACTCTCGTCGCTCAAAAGTTCTGTTCCCCGAATAATGAATACCGTTTTTATCCAGATGCTCCAGGTGCTTAATGATTCTTTTCTTCAGCACTGCCGGTCGCAACTCCAATTTCAGAACACCTGCAAGCTCCGTTGCTGTTCCTGTAAATGTGCCAACCGATTTTACAAAATCACAGAGAAGGATAATTTCATCGGGTATGATGAGCTGCTCCATTTCAATGGGTTGCAGCAGCTCCCACACAAAGCGCTCTCTGTTAAACTCCAAGAATAATTCTCGCCCTTCAATATCCCTGCCGGTACAAATGAGTGTTGCAGTGTTTTCAGTTCGCTTGTCCTTTTGCAAAACAAAGTTTGTGTCAGCACCACCTGCAATACCGCTGGTGCCGGAAATCATATTCAGCGGATCAGCATCACCTGTTTTTCTAAGATGATGCACAAGCACAATTGCGATTTTATATTTGTCGGCAATTTGCTTCAGTGCATTGATATCATCGTAGTCTGCGGCATATGGATTGGCATTTCCGGAAACTGTTTTGCGAACCTTTTGCAGGGTGTCAATGACAATTAAGCCAGTGTCGGGATGTTCTTTGATAAAGCTCTCAATTTGATGTTCCAAGCCGCTGCCGATGGCATCGCTCATAATTGCGAAGTGCAAGATGGGCGGCGCTTCATCGGTGATCTCAAACAGTCTGCTTTGGATACGAGCAAAGCTATCTTCAAGGCAAAGATAGAGAACATCGCTCTTGTTTGTTGCAAAGCCCCACACGCTTTCGCCCTTTGCTACCTGCAAGCAGATCCACAGGGCCAGCCAGCTCTTGCCGATTTTCGGTGAGCCTGCAAGCACATGCAGTCCTTGGGGCAGCAGACCGCTGACGATAAACTTCAGCGGCTCCATGGGGGTGGTCATCAAGGTTTCCGCATCCATGGTGTCTAATTTCTTTGGCATTTTCGTTTCCTCCTTTATTTTTGAGGTCGTTTTCTCCCTCTACTTCTTTCAGCAAAGTCACGTTACACATGACAACCCTATTTTGAAAATATTTTTAAAGTACTGATTTTATAAGGGCTTTTGGAACAAGCAATTCAATAAAATTCTTTTCAGAACTGGATTTTTATGATAATATAGAGAAAATCGAAAATTTATCATATTTAGATATGATAGGAGGGTATGATGGACAGACAAAGAAGCAGAACCGAAAAGAAAATCTCTTCTGCACTTTATTATCACCTTACAAGATACAATGAATGGGAAGACCAGCGGTTTTGTCTGTTGGTGTCAGGGCAGAAGGGCACTGGCAAAACTACAGCAGTGCTGAATGGATTAGAACATAAAAAATATTTCTATTTTTCGTTCAAGGGGCTTTGCGGAGAGCTGTGCCGCAAGCTTTTGGTTGAAGAGTTCACCACACGAGGGATTGCAACTGCAACAGACAGCTGGGCTGATATTTTTGATGGGCTAAACCGGCTTGCCAAAACCTGTAATATATTTATCTTTGATGATCTTGACGAGATTGTAAAAGAAAAGGATTTTGCTCAAAGCTTTCAAGCTTATATTGACGACTCTAACCGCAACAGAGTGTTTATGGTGCTACTCACCACAACAGGAAAATCGTTAACACCGCTGACTATTTCTTATCACTTGGTAGAAACCAAATATCAGTCTATTGCGGAAATGAAAAAAGCCCATCCAAAACGGACAGGCACAGAGCTTGTGGAGCTATTTACTTTAAGCGGTGGCATTTCTGGGATTATAGACGAGTTTCAGGATGAGTTGACCGTTGACGAGAACTTAAAACAGTTAATTTCCAGAAATTCTGCGTTTATAAAATTTGCTTGGGAGGTTCTCTGCTTTCATTATCGCAGACCAGAGACCTATGCTTTTATTTTGTATGCTCTCGCTTTGGGCAACAACAGAATAAGCGAGGTTGGTAGGTTTACAGGCTACCCTTACAATAAATGTGATAAGTATATAAAATCACTGATTGAAATTGGATTAGTCAAAGCTGTTAGCAAAGAAAGTAAAACAGAATACGAGATTGTAAATTCATATTTTAGGATATGGCTTCGGCATATTTACCCCAATCAAACTAAAATTGCAACAGGTGCTTTCTTCGATAAATCGTTTGAAGAAATGCTTGATAACATTCGAACAATAGACATACCCTCAGCTTTTACCACTGCCTGTTTTGAAACATTAAGAAATCGTATTAGCTATGATTTATCTGTAAAACTTACAGAGACGTTGGAGTACAAGCCCGCGACCGTTAAGCTAAAGGACGAGGAATACACCTTTGACTTTGTCGGCAGCGATAATGGCAAGGCTGTTTTCGTTAAGATTTTTGATGATGAAAACCTGACTGTTGGCAAAGAGGAATATGAAAAATTAGAGCGTGCCGTGGCTCGCTGCCATCCACTCTCGGACAGCTTTATTTATATCTTTGCCAAGCGTAGGTTTTCTGATTTTTTGGTGCATGAGGCGACTTTTGGAATTGTGAAGTTGTTTAATTTGGACAGGCTGCGGTACAGAGAATAACAGAGCGATGAGCTGCCATATCGGTAGTTCATCGCTTTGCTGTTGTTAGGGGTTAGTCCATAATGCCAACCATTTTATCAATGTCCCCATCGCCGTCTACAAACACTCCAGCATTCGGCTCGTTACGATCTGCTATCCACCCGAATCCAAGGAAGTAGACTTTCTTTTGTCCATTTGCCACTCTGGTATCACCCATCTTCGGCTCTTGAACCGGTGTGGGTGCCGTGTTTGGGGCTTTCGTCCGCTACAACGGCTTTGTTTTCAGCTGGCGTGCCGTTTATCCCTACCAAGCTCTAAGGATGCAGAAACGGGGCTTGTGTTGGGGACTGGTAGATCTTGTGTCGCTTGGTTGAACGGCGGGATTATCAGCGGAGAAATAATTGCTAATGCTGACACTGTTGTGATAATCTTAGCTTTCTTCCGCATCATCTGCCTCCTTTGTCATAGAAAAACAGCCGTCTGTTTTGAGAGGATTCTCAAGCAAACGGCTGTTTTCGTAAATATTAAGTTGTGTGAGCAATCGCCATGCAAGCCAGAATCCACATTCAAAGCTATCTCGGGCACGAGCCCCTGCGATCAAGTCCTTGTTGTCAATGATACGCAGTACCTGCTTTCGTTCTGTTTTTTCTAAACTGCGGATTAGCGATTGGTGTGCTTCATCAATTTCTTTTTGGAAAGCTTGCTCTGGGGTAAAGTTGCCGTAGTGGTCAAATAGCTCTTCAATTACAGTTTTCATCGTGTGTCACCTCTTTCGCAACACACAATACTACAGAAACGGCAGAATAGCTATACATTTCATTGAATCAAAAGATTTTCTAACGATATGATGAGAACTATTGCAAATTATTACAAAATATGATTTAATATTGATAAACCATTTCCTGTGGAAATATTGAGGTAGGTGTAAAAATGGCGATTAGCTATGATCGACTTTGGAAATTACTAATTGATAAGAAGATGAAACGAAAAGATTTAAAAGAGGCTGCTGGTATTAGCTTCAATGTGTTAGCCAGAATGGGTAAGGACGAGTCTGTATCCATTGAGAGCTTAGAGAAAATATGTAATACTTTGGGGTGTGATATTGGAGATATAATGGAAATTACCACAGCAGAAAGGAAAATAGATAAACGATTCAAGACTATTGAACTATTTGCCGGTGCAGGAGGATTAGCTCTTGGGATTGAAAAAGCTGGGTTTGACACAATTGGCTTAGTTGAGTTTGATAAAGATGCATCTGATACGCTAAGATGTAATCGTCCGCATTGGCGAGTTATTAATGATGATATTGCAAATATTTCTTGTTTAGAATTAGAAGAATATTTTGCTATAAAAAAAGGGGCACTTGATTTATTATCTGGAGGTGCACCGTGCCAAAGCTTTTCTTATGCCGGAAAACGTCTTGGCTTGGAAGATGCACGGGGAACATTATTTTATCATTACGCGGTGTTTTTGGAAAAGCTACAGCCTAAGATGTTTTTGTTTGAAAACGTAAAAGGATTGTTGACTCATGATAAAGGACGGACTTACAAAACAATTTTAGAGATTTTTGAGCAGGCCGGATATACGATCACATCGCAACAGCGCAAAGTTTTGAATGCTTGGGATTATGGTGTTGCTCAGAAAAGAGAGCGACTGATAACCATTGGAATCAGAAATGATTTGGTTAGTAAAATTCATTTTAATTTTCCGACTCCTCACGAATATAAACCTGTACTTAGGGATGTCTTATTAGATTGTCCTGAGAGCGAAGGCTCTCCTTATTCAGAATATAAACGTAAAATATTTGAGTTGGTTCCCCCAGGAGGATACTGGAGAAACATCCCCGAAGACATTGCAAAAGAATATATGAAAAGTTGTTGGCATATGGAGGGCGGACGAACAGGTATTTTGCGACGTTTAAGTTTGGATGAACCTTCCCTTGCTGTTTTAACATCTCCAAGTCAGAAACAAACAGACCGATGTCATCCATTAGAACCGAGACCTTTTACTGTGCGTGAAAATGCACGCTGCCAAAGCTTTCCGGACGATTGGAAATTTTGCGGAAGCGTAGGACAACAGTATAAGCAAGTTGGCAATGCCGTTCCTGTTAACCTCGCTTATGAAATTGCATTAAAAATAAGAGAAGCCTTAGAGTGTGAGGTGTAGATATGTGGAGTTTGAACTTTATTAGTGAAGAGGATTTTACAAACCATGTTAAAGCAACCATTGGCAAGTATGGCGAAAAATTAGAATCATTTGATTTAAAGCGATTTAATAAAAATCTTGTTGATCCTATTAAGCTTATTTTTGACAAAACTGTATATCGCTCTTCTTGGGAAGAAATCGTAAGCAATGAAATTTTCCGCCAGAGAGATAAGTCTAACAATAATGATATTGGATACTTTCATCAGAGAATATTTCAATACATAGTCAATTGCCATGTTCCGCCGAATGGTGAAGAGGGCGGGTGGGATGTCATTTACGAAAACGCAGACGGTATTGCAATCCTTAATGCGGGCACAGTTCATAAGGTGTATGTAGAAATGAAGAACAAACACAACACCATGAACTCGGCTTCTGCTGGAAAAACCTTCATCAAAATGCAAGATCAACTTCTAAATGATGATGACTGTGCCTGCTTTCTGGTGGAAGCAATTGCACAACGTTCACAGAATATAAAATGGGAAACCACTGTAGACAAGAAAAAGGTCGGACATAAACTGATTCGTAGAGTAAGTTTAGACCAGTTCTACGCCCTTGTAACTGGTAAAGATGATGCCTTCTATCAGATGTGCATGGTACTTCCTACTGTGATTCAGAAAGCAGTTGAGGAACTCGAGGGGACAATTGTACCGCATGATACAGTTATTGAAGAATTGAAGAAATTGGCTCTACAGCAAGAGGCTGATTCTGAAAATTTGGCTATTGCTATGGCAGTATATATGCTGGGTTTTGGCAGTTATAAAGGATTTGAATAAATTTAAAATAGAAAGGGAAATCAAAATGGCAGAACAAAACAGTATTAGCTATCCCATGATCTCGGAGAAAAACTGGTGGACCATTCGTGAAAAATTCAAATCTACAATCCCCTCAGTTGTTAGTCCTACATACATTAAAACCTTACTTACTTTAAGTAGTGATGCTTCAGCGAATAGTAATGTTATTACCCCTATGAAACGAATAGGATTAATTGATGAAGAAAATAAACCTACACCTTTAGCAAATGACTGGCGATTAGATAATAAATATGGTGATGCATGCGGAATCATGGTGAATAGCGTTTACCCAACAGAACTTTTAGATCTATTTCCTGATTCAAATATTGATAGAAATTCTGCAAGGACCTGGTTTATGAGTCAGGGTGTGGGGCAAGGCGCAGCAGACAAAATGGTAGCGCTATTTGTCATGCTTAAAAGTGGCGAAATTAAAGAAATAAAAGTCACCGCACCTAAAAAAGCGAAGCAGGCCACTAAAGCAGTTGACAAACCCCCAAGGCTAAATCAAACTGCAAATGAAAACGAAAATAAGGAGCACTCCATTTCGGAAGCTAAAGACCCCAGGGTATCGTATCGTCCAAACTTACACATAGATTTGCAGATACATATTTCTCCCGAATCCTCTCCGGAGCAAATTGAGACCATATTTGCGAGTATGGCAAGGCATCTTTATGGGGTCGATAATTCATGAGCTATATCTCGAATATCATATCCGCAGCAAATGCAATAGATGTAGATTTGAAGTCAATGGGGTTTGATGCATCCCACACTCAACCTGTTGTTAATTCATATGATAATGCCGTCACAAACAAGGCCTTACGGAAGAAAACAGAGAGACTGTTTATAGATGGGCATCATTCGCAAGCGGTTGAAGAAGCATATAAGTTATTAGACAATATTGTGAAGAAAAAGGCTGAACTTTCTCTCACCGACTTAACTGGTTCAAGTTTGATGCAGAATGCTTTTTCTCCCAAAAAGCCTATCTTGAAACTAAATGAATGTATAAGTACTTCTGAGCAGAATGAGCAGGCTGGATATATGCAAATATTGGCTGGCTGTATGACAGGAATTAGAAATCCTCGTGCACATGATTCTGCTTGGGAGGATACCGAGCATCGTGCATTGCAACTTTTGATGTTCGCCGATCACCTAATTGAGAGAGTACTTTTAGCGGAAAAAGTTTCTGATGAGAAATGATTTATACAAAAAAGTAATCGCACAGGAGCCTTGCCTTTCGTGCGATTACTTTTAGTTTGGAGCTACTGGGGTAACTCGAACACCCGACCTGATACTTACCAATTAATCAAAAACACGCCTTAGATTGCCAAAATCCAAGGCGTGTTTTCCGTATTCAGTTTGCCTTGACCCTCGGTTCACAAGTTGTCTTTATGACTACTCGTATTTTGGCGGGTTCTTTTTTTATCCTAGCGCGACATCCAGCATCATCATCACGAGAAATCCAAACATAACACTCAGCGTTCCAATGTTGGAATGTTCGCCTAAATGTGCTTCCGGAATCAGTTCCTCTACCACCACATAGATCATAGCTCCTGCGGCGAAGGATAAAATCCATGGTAGAATACTTTGGACGCCGGATGCAATCATGACAGTAATCACACCGGCGATGGGTTCGACAATACCGGAAAGCGATCCGTAAATAAAAGCCTTGGTATTTGAAAACCCTTCCTTTTTGAGCGGAAGTGAAATAGCGGCACCCTCCGGGAAATTCTGAAGGCCCATGCCGATTGCAAGGGCAACCGCGCCGGCAAGAGCCGTTCCGTTGCTCTGCGCGACCATAGCAAACGCAAGTCCGACTGCCATGCCTTCGGGAATATTATGCAGTGTTACGGCAAGCACCAGCATCGTTGTGCGTTTCCAGGAGGAGGGGAGCCCTTCAGCCTCATCACTGTCCGCGTGAAGGTGAGGCAAAATTCTGTCCAGCGCCAGCAGGAACAGCCCTCCGATTACAAATCCCCCGGCGGCGGGCAGGAGTCCTGTGCCTCCGCCTTCTTTGGCCATGTCAATGGAAGGCACCAAAAGTGACCAGACCGATGCCGCGATCATCACCCCGGCGGCAAACCCGAGAAAAATTCGCTGGAGACCCGGACGTATTTCTCCGCGAAATAAGAAGACCATGGCCGCACCCAGCGCGGTGCACAAAAAGGTAAAGCCGGTGCCGGCAAGCGCCAGCTTCAGAGAGTCAATCAATTCCATCAGGAAACACCTCTTCCAAACTAAAAACGGCGCCGCGCCGGAAGGCAAGCGGCACCGTTAAACAATTTTCAGACAGGTTAATAGTTTTTGGAAACAATTTGGAAATATGCCTGCGGATGGTCACAAACAGGGCAAACAAGGGGAGCTTTTTCGCCGACATGAATATGACCGCAGTTGGAGCACTGCCAGATGACAACGCCGGTTTTTTGAAAAACCTCATTAGTATCCACATTTTTCAGCAGGGCAAGATAACGATCCTCATGTTCTTTTTCAATCTTCGCAACTTCTTCAAACAGGTACGCAATTTTATCAAAGCCTTCTGCTTTTGCTTCTTTGGCAAAGCCTGTGTACATATCCGTCCACTCGTAATGCTCTCCGGCAGCGGCGTCTTTCAGGTTTGCCGCGGTATCGGGGATTCCGCCCTCGTGCAGCAGCTTAAACCAGATTTTAGCATGTTCTTTTTCATTATTGGCAGTTTCCTCAAACAAGTCGCCAATCTGCACAAAACCTTCTTTTTTGGCCTTGGAGGCATAATAGGTATATTTGTTTCGCGCCTGCGATTCACCGGCAAAAGCCGCCATAAGATTTGCTTCCGTTTTTGTACCTTTGAGTTCTTTCATTTCCATACCTCTTTCTGTCAAAAAAATTTTAATGCTTTGGCTTGCATCCCGGACAAATTCCGGTCAGCAAAACCTGATACCCGGTCACGGTAAAATCAGATTGTTTCTTTATTTGTTCATCAAGCACCGAAAGATCGCCAAGCTCGATGTCAAATAACTGCCTGCACTCCTCACACAGAATGTGATGATGCTCATCTAGTCGGCCGTCAAAACGGTCAGAAGCATTTGGAATATTGATTTTTCGCAAAAACCCCTGCTCGGAAAGCAGGTTCAGGTTCCGATAAACTGTACCGAGACTGATATTAGGTTCTTGAGAGCGCACGATGGAATATACGGTATCGGCTGTGGGATGGATAGAATTACGCACAACAGTGCGATGAATAATTTCTCTTTGCCTTGAATATTTCATAACATCAACCCTTATTCATGAGCCGCTACGCGGGTTATCGGATTTACGTGCTTACAATAATAATAATAATTACTGATTTTTGATTATTATACTATATTCCATCCGAGTTGTCAATACAAATTCAAAAATAGTTATAGTTAAATTGATATTTCGTTTCGTAAGCAGAAATGTCAGGGAATAGGTTGTGGTTATTTCATAAGTTTGTTATAATATTTTCAATTTCTATATCAGAACAGATGCAAATGAGGTGTTATTATGTGGCAGAGGGCACAAATAAAGTGGGAGGCGAAGCAGAAGTTGCGCCAGTTCTACTGGATGGCGTTTGCGGTTTGCCTGACCTATCTGATGATTGGCGGTGGAGCAACAGGAATCAGATTTAACATTGGGCCTGGTTTAGACGGAATAGAACCTCTGGCTGACCGGTTGATAAGCGACCCAGAACAAACGCTCAAGATGCTGATTCCCTTTTTTCTGGTGGCATTGGCCGGTGGCGTTTCCCTTTTTGTGATTTCATTCCTGGTTCGCATTTTTGTAAACAACGTGCTCGAAGTCGGGCATAACCGGTTTTTTATGGAAAGCAGGCAGTTTGCCAGCCGCTATGAAACTTTGTTCGTTGAATACACACATGGCTCTCAGGAACTTGGCAATGTCGTCATTACCCTGTTTTTCCGTGATCTCAAGATCTTTTTATGGAGGCTGCTGTTTGTAATTCCCGGAATTATTAAATACTATGAGTATAAAATGGTGCCATATATTTTGTGCGAATGCCCTACGATGCCTCGCCAGCGTGTATTCGAACTCAGCCGGCTTATGACTAATGGGGAAAAAATGAGACTGTTTGTGCTGGATTTGTCTTTTATCGGCTGGTACCTTCTCGCATTAATTCCCTGTGGGCTCGGAATTCCGTTTTTAGCGCCTTATATTGCCGCGACAAGAGCGGAACTTTACACCGCTCTGCGTGAAAAAGCCTTTGGACTGGGATTTTCCCACCCCGGAGAGCTGCCCGGTTTTTCTAATATCTGAAGCTACGACATCTGATTATGAAGCACAAAACGCGATGGCATTTGCCATCGCGTTTTGTGCTTCATAATCAGATTAGCTCAGCTTTCAGGCACCGTTCTTTCAGTAAATGCATAATCTGAAAGAGAAACCCGAAAGGAGTAAGATTATGCCTAATATCTATCTTTCGCCGTCAACTCAAGAATGGAATCCTTACATAGGCGGCGGCAATGAGGAATATTACATGAATCTCATTGCAGACGCAATGGTACCCTACCTGCGTTCCAGCGGTATTCGCTTCACGCGAAACACCCCGACGATGACCGCTGCCTCCTCCATCGTTCAGTCAAATCAGGGGAACTACGACCTGCATCTGGCGCTTCATTCCAACGCTTCCCCCGAAAGTGAAGCTGGCCTTCGGCAGGGAAGCGAGGTCTATTATTATCCCACCAGTTGGAACGGGCAGCGCGCAGCCAACATCATCGCGGAGAATCTAAAGGATATCTATCCCTATGAGTGGCTTGTAAGAACCGTCCCAACCACCAGTCTGGGAGAAGTGTCCAAGACCAGAGCGGTGGCGGTTCTGATCGAGTTTGCTTATCACGACAACGAGGAAGATGCCAATTGGATCCGGCAGAACATCAGCGAAATTGCCGCCAACGTCGTGCTTTCGCTGACGGAATACTTTGGAATCCCTTTTATCGCGCCGCAACCGGTCAGAAGAGGGGTTGTAAGGGTCAAGTCAGGCTGGCTGAATATCCGCAAACGGCCCAGCCTCAGCGCTCAGGTCATTGCCAGAGCTTGGAATGGAAACCCGATCACCGTATACGGCGAGTGGCAGGGGTGGTATGTAGTGAATTACTACGGAACAATTGGCTATGCCGACGCGCGGTATATCCAATTGTAGGAAAGGACCGAATGATATGAATGAGCATTATCCGTTTGAACTGACCCCTCTGCCCTATGATGTCGGCGCATTGGAGCCCTATATTGATGCCAAAACCGTTATGCTGCATCACAACGCCCATCAGGGCGGCTATGTTAAAAAGCTGAACGCAGCCCTTGAATGTGCGCCCGATGCGTTAAAATGCCTGCCGCTGGAACGTCTGATTACAGACGCGCCAAATTTCCCGCAGCACTTAAAATGTCCGATTCTACGTAATGCGGGGGGCGTTTATGCACATGAATTGTATTTTGACGGCATGACGCCCTGCCCATCCTCCCACGTTGCGGTAGGCCGGCTTGCAGCCGCCATTGACCGCTGTTTCGGTTCGTTCAATGCGTTCCAAAAACAGATGACAGAAGTCGCTGAAGCGCATTTCGGCTCCGGCTGGGCCTGGCTTGTCTGCTGCCCGGACGGCGGGCTTCGAATTCTCTCAACGCTCAACCAGGATATTCCTCTTTCTATTGGGCTGCGCCCGATACTGACAGTGGATGTCTGGGAACACGCCTATTATTTGAAGTATCACAATAAGCGCGCGGATTATCTTGCCGCATGGTGGAACGTGGTCGACTGGGAATTTGCCGATCTCAATTATATGCCCTATAAAAACTGTTGAACCCACTTGACTTTACCGATTTTGTGTGTTAAATTTAAACCATCGATTTAAATGAAAAAAGCAACGACCGGAAACCAGTAGGACAGGTCTCTGCCCCCACAGAAAGCAGCCGGAAGATGAGAGGCGCGGGGCAGTCTGTTTGAATACCTTCCGAGAGCCGCGCACCAAACGATTTTTCAAGTAGGCTGCGACGCATGGCACCCGTTAATGTGCCGGGGTAACGCTCTTTTTGCGTCTACCCGCTGAGGCTGTCCGCTGTGAGGCGGATGGCAAACTGAGGTGGTAACACGGGTTTATCCCGTCCTCTGGAGTAATCCGGAGGACGGGATTTTTTCTGCCCTCCAATATGAAGTGGAGGCAGCATCATGTTCGAAAAAATTCTCATGCTTGTGATTTTCTTTGCAGTAACCGTGGCCGTGGGAGTGTATTGCCACAAAAAGGCGCGCAGCGTCGGCGATTTTGTGCTCGGCGGGAGAAGCGTCGGCCCATGGGTCACAGCCTTTGCCTATGGGACCTCTTATTTTTCCTCGGTCGTTTTTGTGGGCTATGCCGGTCAGTTCGGCTGGAATTTTGGAATTGCGGCGACCTGGATCGGAATCGGCAACGCGCTTATTGGCAGCTTGCTGGCATGGGTGGTGCTCGGGCGGCGCACCCGTGTCATGACGAAACATTTTGAATCCGCCACCATGCCGGATTTCTTTGCGAAACGATACTGCTGCGATTCGCTGCGAACAGTATCCTCCGCCCTGATTTTCGTTTTTCTGGTTCCCTATTCGGCTTCCGTTTATAAAGGGCTTTCCGGACTATTCGCCATGGCGTTCGGAATTGATTTCACCTGGTGCGTCATTGGAATCGCTGTGTTGACCGGCATCTACGTCGTGGTAGGCGGCTATATGGCCGCGGCATTGAACGATTTGATTCAGGGTGTCATTATGCTGGTCGGCATTATCTTGGTGGTAGCCGCAATTCTGAATGGAAAAGGCGGCTTCCAGTCGGCGCTGGCGCAGCTTTCCCAGATCCCC
>CAUQLV010000013.1:0-68744 GCA_963519235.1 uncultured Oscillospiraceae bacterium | reverse complement strand
GGTTTGCAGGCTTCCTGGAATTTCTGTTTTTCTTCGGGAGCCAGTTCAGTAATGACGCTGCCGCCTGCTTTTACCTTATCCTCAGAAGTCTTTTCGCGCTCTGCCCAGAGTTTACGTTCCACTTGAGAGGACTCCAACGCGCAGGCAAGGATTAACTGCTGATCTTCGGCGGAGAGTTTATCCATTGTCATTTTGGAAGCAATCTGGAGCTCAGGCACACGGGTATGCTCATCGATGCAGAAGTATTTGGCAACCTCAAAATGAGATGTAGACTCATAGGAAGGCCAGTTGTTTTCCGCACCGTCGATGGTACCGGTCTGCAAACCGGAATATACTTCACCGTAGGTCATCGGAGTGGGATTCGCTCCAAGAGCGGTAACCATGTCCATCATCATTTCATTTTCTTGCACACGGATTTTCAAGCCCTTCATGTCTTCAATGGTTTTGACTTCCTTCTTGGAATTGTAGAAATTGCGCGCGCCCGCATCATACCAAGAAAGGCCAATCAATCCGGAATCTCCGAGGCCGTCTTTGAATTCATCGCCGATCGGGCCGTCGAGAACCTTCCACATATGCTCGCCGTCACGATAGAGATAAGGAAGCTGCAGCACGTTGAGCTGAGGCGCAAATTCCGCTAACGGAGACAGGCTGACACGCGCAAAGTCGATCGCACCGAACTGCATCTGTTCCATAACGGATTTTTCATCACCAAGCTGAGCGCCGTGGTAAACTTCAACTTTAATTCTGCCGTTGCTCTTTTGCTCGACTAGCTCCGCAAATTTATAAGCGCCCTGTGTGGTCGGGTAGTCCTGAGGCTGATTCTCAGCATATCTGAACACAAATTCGGGCTGGGCTGCGGTGGCCTGCGAGGACGCAGCTTCGGAAGAAGCGGCAGGGGCCTCACTGGATGCCGGGGCGGGTGCTGAGGAATTGCCGGCGGAACCTCCACAAGCGGCCAAAGATGCGGCCATCACTGTTGCCACAAAACTGGTAAGAAACTTTTTCATTCTTTTTCTCCTCCACATAATTGATTTGTACTCGGCTGTCTTTGCCTTCTGAAAATATTGTAGCATAAGCTTTCCATCCGTAAAATCGTAAATTATTGCGAATCATAGCATTTTTTTAACCTGTTTGTGAAGAAAGTTTGAACGCAGTTCTTTCTGTGATACGGTTCAATCGAAATATGATGTTCAAATAGCACAAATATATCGCCTTATCTTTTCATTTTTTAGAATCATTTTCTATTTCACCCAATTTACCATCTTCTATTTATTGGATTTATACAAATCATAAAATGCCTCGAACAAGTTTTGTCCGAGGCATCAGTCAGTTGGATATATCCGGCAGCACGCTTAACCGATACTCCGAAGGGCTTTTGCCGGTTGATCGCCGGAAAACTTTTGTAAAATAATTTGAATCCTGATAGCCAACCTGCGCTCCGATTTCCTTAATGTTCACAGTCGGGTTTCGCAGAAGTTCCTTTGCCGCTTCCACCCTGGCTTCGGTCAGATAAGTTATAAAGTTCTTTTGAAAGCACTGCTTGAACAGTTTGCTGAAATAAGCATCCGAGTAATTCATTTCCCGCGCAACCTGCTGCAAAAAGATGTCTCTGTGATAATTTTTGCTGATGTAACCCGCAATTTCCTGCATGATCTGCGTCATGCGGGATCCCCGGGTTCCGTTTACTTCCGCGGTAAGCTCACGTAGAACCGCGCCGGCCGCTGTTCCCAGCTCCTCAATTCTTTCCAGACAGGAGAACCGCTCATGCAGATTGATCAGGCTGCTATAATGAATTCCGGTTTTCTCCTGAAGCCGGCTCAACACACCTCCCAGCCTTTTTTCCACCTTTTCGAGAATCGACTGGTATTCCAACTGCTGTGCGCAAAGACCTTCCACCGCCATACTCATCATTTTGGCTGCTTCTTCGGCGTTCCCTTCCATCACGCAGCGTAAAAGGGCGCTCTCAAAGTCAGTTCGTTCATGCTGCTCCTCCAGAATATCCTGTGGGCCACAGACACAATGGCCCACCGTGCAGTGCGCCAAAGCGGCCTGTGCCTGATAGTAAGAATTCTGTGCGTCCTCCAGCCGGTCAAAGCAGTCGCCGACTGCACAGAAAAGGTTCTTCCCTCCGTTTTTTGCAGCCCAGTCGGACAGACTTTCCATGCTGTTTTTCAAAAGCCTTGCACAATCGCCGCCATTGGAACTGATTGCAAACAGATACAGCCTGTCATCATATTCATACGGAATCAGACTGATTCCCTCCGGCCAACGGGACGCCTTCACTTCTTCACAGATTCTTTCCGTACTCACACCGTCCGGGCTGCGTAAAATCGCAAACGCGCCGCTGCAAAACCGAATACCAAGTTCCTCCAGCTGACTTTGCACCCGTTCCGGCCGCAAGTACCCGCCCATGACAGTCAGCGCCAGCTGCTCTTCAAGCCATTGTGTCAGGTTTTCAATTTTCCTGCTGGATAGCCGGTTCATCCGCTCTTTTTCCCGCTGTGCATCGATTTGCGTCATTACGCGGCTAACCACGCCCTGCAAATCCTTGTCGGAACAGGGCTTCAAAAGATAGTTGACTGCGCCGAGCTCTACGGCCTGCTTGGCATAGCCGAACTCACTGTATGCGGTCAAAAACACAATCCGGCAGTCCGGGAGCTCGGCACGGATATGTCGCGCCGCCTCGATTCCGCCCATGCCCGGCATCTCAATATCCAGTATGGCGAAATCCGCATGAATCCGGCGGGCAGCCGCAAGTGCTTCCCGCCCGTTGGACGCTTGTACAATGCGGGAATCATCCAGAAATTCGCTCAGAACTTTTTGCAGCGCCTCGCATTCCAGCTGTTCATCGTCTGCTACCACAATTCGATACATTGTGTTCCTCTCCCTTACTGTTCTTCCATGCTGACCGGAAGTGAAATACGGACTGCTGTCCCAAGCCCTACCCGGCTGAAGATGCAGAATTTACTGTTCGGATAAAGCAGTTCCATGCGTGTTTTCACATTTCCAAGCCCAATTCCCGATAGATGCCCTTTATGCTGCGCCGTACCGTCCAGCAGCTCCCGCAGGCGGCCGGGGAGCATGCCGCCGCCGCTGTCTGTCACCGAAAGCGTTACTTCACCGCAGCGTTCTTTGATTCGGATTCTGATCTGGCCGCCGCCCTCCTTGGGGGCGACACCGTGAATTACCGCATTTTCCACCAGCGGCTGCAAGGTAAAGGTCGGAACCATGATTTCGTCCGAATTGACGCGGCAGTCAAGCTCGAAAACAATATGCGCGCCAAACCGCATATGCTGAATATAAATATAGTCCCGGATGATATTCAGTTCCCGGGTGAGCGGCACCCGTTCGCTCGCTGTCTGAAGGTTGTAGCGGAACAGGTTGGCCAGCCGCAAAATCAGTTCCTCGGTATTGCGCGCGGACTCAATTTTTGCTGTGCGCGAGATGGTATTGAGCGTGTTAAACAGGAAATGCGGATTAATCTGGCTTTGCAGCAGAGATATCTGCATGGTTTTGAGCATCTTTTCCGTATTGATACGTGCCAGTTCTTCCTGATGAAACCGGTTTTCCATCTCATTCTTTTCCTGCAAAGTGGAAATCGAGTGGACGGTGGCACGTTTCATCACATTGAAAACAGTCACCAATTCCCCGATTTCGTCGCGGTTGGATACGTAAACATCCGGTCCTGACAGGTTATTAACGGCAATTTCACGCGAGGCGTCCGCAAGCTTGAGAACCGGATTGATGATGTGGCGGACAGTAATACTGCAAAGCACGGTTGCAAACAGGATAATAACCGCGGCCATAACGATAGCCAGAAGAGGCAGAATACGGAATATCCGCACTTTATTGTAATAATCCTGATACCCTTCCGCAAGAGTTGTCTGCATCAGCTGTTTAATATAGCTATCAATATAGCTCCCTGTCTTCAGTGTCTGGTAATATTCTTTAATGAACGCCTCGCTTTCCTGCGGCAGTCTCAGCGATGTATCACAGCGGCTCATATAGGTTTCGTGAGAAATGCGGATTGCCTGCGTCATCAGATACCGGTTGATGCTGGTCTGCGCGTAGCTGAAGCGCAGCCCGGACACATCCTTCATAGCCGACTGCCGGGCCGCCTCATAGCCGTTATACAGTTCATCGCTTCTGTCATTCGCAAATGCACTGTACGCCTCCTGCTCTTTTTCAAAACTGATCAGCGCCGCGTTGACGGAATAGCTGTCTCCTAAAACCGTATTGAAATCCCGCAAATAAATATTGAGCATGCCGATGCAGGAAAATGTGATAAACAGCACCATAAAGATGACAAGCACAATGAAAAAAAGCATCTTTCTGCGGATAGAAACGGATAGCCACCAATCTCGAAAAAAATGCATGTTCAGGCGCAGTGTATTCATTGGCAGAACGCTCCTTTATTCTCCGGAAACCCATCGTTTTTTATTTTCATTATATCACTCTTTATATCTCTTTCGCAATTCAAACAAAAAGCGCCCGCCTGTGTTGCAGGCGGGCGTCCTATGAAATTCAGTTTATCGTCTGGGCAGTACATGCACTGCCCGTCCGTCAAGGTCTTCCGCAGCTTCCCAAATTGCCTCGCTGAAGGTCGGGTGCGGATAGATTGCCGACACAAGCTGTTCGGCAGTCATCCGGCTGACAATCGCGGAAGAAATGCCCGCAATCAGGTCGGTGGCGCGGCTGCACATCAGCTGTGCCCCTAAAATGACACCTGTCTGGGCATGGCAGACGAGCTTGACAAAGCCTCTGTCCGCAAGTTCGATCATCGACTTTCCGTTTGCGGACATCAGGAATTTTCCGGTTTTAACAGGGATGCCCGCCGCTTTTGCTTCCTCGGCAGTAATACCGGCGCAGGCAATTTCCGGGTCGGTATAAATACAGGCGGGCACAACGGAAAGGTCGGCGGGTGGGTTCTGACCGCACATATGCGCAACTGCGGCAAACCCCTGCGCTGTTGCGGCATGGGCCAGCCGGACACCGCCCTTGATTACATCCCCAACAGCATAGATTCCTTTCACACAGGTTTCAAAGTTGGTATCCACGGGGATTTCGCCCCGGTCAAGATGCAGGTCAACCCCGTCAGCCAGCAGATGCTCCGTATTGGCGACACGGCCGATGCTGACCAGCACTCTGTCCGCTTCAACCGTTTGCTGCACGTCTTTCACTGTATAGGTGCAGCAAAGCGCATCCGCTTTTGTGACCTCCTGCACGCGCGCGCCGGTGTTGATTTTGACACCGCGCTTTTTCAGAATCATAGCGAGGTTCTGGGAAATTTCCCGATCCATGCCGGGTAAAATCCGTTCCATCGCCTCAAGAATCGTAACCTCACAGCCAAGCGCCTGATAGATTGTAGCGAATTCGACTCCAATGACGCCGCCGCCGATAATGGTCAGCCGGTGGATAGGGATTCCCGCGTCTGCAAGGAATTCGTCGCTGGTCATAACGCCCGGAGGCTCCAACCCCGGTATCGGCAGCCGGGCCGGTTTAGAGCCGACTGCAATCAGCAGATTTTCCGCAGTCAGCTTTCTGCCATCTACTGAAACCGCACCTTGATCGGAAATCAGAGCCGTGCCTTGAATTAGCTCAACCTTGTTCGCTTTCAACAGCGCCTCTATTCCACCGCGAAGCTGCGCGACCACTTCGTCCTTGCGGGCATAAATCCGTCCTATGTCCACAGAAACTCCTTCAACGCGGATGCCGAGTGTGTCGCATTTGTTCAGTTCCCGCAGCAGGTTTGCCGTATGCAGGAAGGTCTTGGTGGGAATACAGCCGCGGTTCAGGCAAGTTCCTCCCAGCTCCCGGTTTTCGACCAGCGCAACTCGCATGCCAAGCTGCGACGCCCGGATTGCCGCTGTGTAGCCGCCCGGCCCCGCGCCGATGACAATCAGTTGATAATCAGCCATGGTTTCCCTCCTTAAATTTCTTGCAGCAGAGAAGCGATATCCTCCGCCATTTGCTCGCTTGGCGTTCCAGAAACGCCGCGCCGCAGAACCGCCTCCCTCATCGCTTTTGAGGAAAACTCTGTGCCCTCCAGCGCCGCGGACAGAGCGGAGATAAACCGCTCCTCCATTGCGTCGGAAAAAGCAACAGCCTGAATAACGTTTCCGCTTTTTACCTGAAGGCGTAAAACAAGGTCCCCCCAGCTAAATCTTTTGGAAAGCTCGGCGGTAAACGGAATCGGCCGGCCGAAAATCCATTCATGTGAGGAAAATTTCTTTTCCCACTCCTGCACGCGGTTTTTCGGAATTCTTTTCGGCGGCAGTTCTGAAGGTTCGAGCCCATAAACCTCCCCAAAAGCCCGAACGAGGGCTTTTTGCATCCCGTCGGGCGTTATCTCCGAACAAAATTCCGTCAGGTTGGCAACGCGAGACTGTACCGACGCAACCCCTTTGGACTGGAGCTTGGCGGCGGAAACGTTCAGATATTTGGACAATTCTTCCCGATTGACCTGAATCAACAGGGTTCCGTGGTGATAGCAGTGTTCCCCCGAACGGTAAAAGGCGTTTCCGGAAAATTTGCGGCCATTCGCGGTCAGGTCGTTGCGACCGGATTTTTCCGCAGGAATTCCGAAGCTCTGCACAGCTTTCAGAATGACGTCAAGCTGCCTGCCGACATCGTAGTCCTCCTGCCGCACCAGAAACGTAAAGTTGAGGTTGCCCAGATCGTGAAATACCGCGCCGCCGCCGGACAGCCTGCGCACCACAAATCCTCCGTCGGCCTGCAGCGCTTCCACCCGGCATTCCTGCCAGCAGTTCTGGTTCTTCCCTATCACCACCGTGCGGCGGTTCTGCCAGAGATAGAGGATACATTCCCCCGGCTCCACCTGCTCCAGCAGGCAGGCTTCCAGCGCAAGGTTTTGATAGGGGTCGGTGCCGGGGGCGGTTACGATGCGGATATGGTCGATCATGAAAGCCCTCCTGAAATCGGCATGCCGCCCCGCCGGAACAGGGCGGCATACTTGTTAAAATTGGTAGCGCAGACGTGGATTGCGCGCGGCGGATACTTCGTCCGGGCGGCGCACAGGCGTGGTCGTTGGGACGTCATGCAGCGACTGCGGGTCGCGCAGTGCCTGCTCATAAACACTGCGGAGGATTTCCGCCGCCGCGTCCAGCGTTTCTCTGGATTCGGTTTCGGTGGGCTCCACCATCAGCGCTTCGTGTACGATCAGCGGAAAATACATCGTCGGCGGATGGATTCCATGGTCAAGCAACGTCTTGGCAACATCCAGAGCGGAAACATCCTGCTCCTTTTTGAGTTTTTCGAGCGTCAGAACAAATTCGTGCATGCAGATGCCGTCGAAGGCAACCTCATAGGTATCTTTCAGCTTTTCCCTGAGATAATTGGCGTTCAGAACAGCATTCTGCGCCGCTTCGCGCACGCCGTCGCCGCCCAGCGTAAACAGATAGGTCAGTGCGCGCACCACCACAAGGAAGTTGCCGTAAAAGGCTTTCACACTGCCTACTGAATGCGTGGGCTGCGCAAACGTATAGCTGCCGTCTTTGGCTTTTTTTGCGTGATAGAGGGGCAGAAAATCCGCCAGCAATTGTTTGCAGCCGACCGGACCCGAACCGGGACCGCCGCCTCCATGCGGCGTGGAGAAGGTTTTATGCAGGTTGAGGTGGGTGACGTCAAACCCCATGTCGCCCGGCCTGACAACGCCCATAACCGCGTTCAGGTTGGCGCCGTCATAGTAGTTGAGTCCTCCGGCATCATGAATGATTTTTGTAATTTCCAGAACGTTTTCGTCAAAGATTCCAACGGTATTGGGGTTGGTAAGCATCAGGCCGGCAGTGTCCGGGCCGACAGCCGCGCGGAGCTTTTCCAAATCCACACAGCCTTTGTCATTCGAGGGAATGTTAACCACCGTGAAGCCCGCCATCGACGCCGAAGCGGGGTTGGTTCCGTGTGCAGCGTCCGGCACGATAATCTTTGTTCGTCCGGTATCGCCGCGCGACTGATGATAGGCTTTGATCAGCAGCAATCCGGTGAATTCCCCGTGTGCGCCCGCCGCCGGCTGAAATGTCATGGCGTCCATACCGGTGATTTCGCAGAGGTGCTGTTCGGCAGTGGCAAGCACCTCCAGACATCCCTGCACGGTGTGCGCGGGCTGGAGCGGATGGATTCCCGCAAAGCCCAAAAGCGCCGCCATTTCATCATTGATTTTTGGATTATACTTCATTGTGCAGGAGCCAAGCGGATAAAACCCGTTATTGATTCCGTGCGTGCGCCGTTCGAGCGCGGAATAGTGGCGGCTGATATCCACCTCCGCTAGCTGCGGCAGGCGTAGTTCCTTTTTGCGCAGCTCCGTTTCCGGCAGGAACGTCGCGGGGACGTCGCAGGAGGGCAGAACCGAACAACCGTGTCCTTTGCGGCTGATTTCAAAAATCAGATTCATTTACCGCTCACCTCCTTGAGAAGCCCGGCAAGCCGGTCAATCTGAGCTTTGGTGCTTTTCTCGGTGACACACCAGAGAATACCACCCTCCACTGGCAGCCCGCCCAAAATCCCGGCTGCTTCCAGCTTTCCCAGAACCGTTTCGACATCCACAGGGGACTCGGTTAAAAATTCTTGGAAGAACTCCCCCTGATAGCGAAGCGGGAAGCCCGCCTGTTCCAGCACAGACGCGGCGTAATGCGCCTTGGAACAGCATTGAGACGCGGCTTCGCGCAGTCCCTGCGCGCCCATCGCCGCCAGATAAACCGAGGCGGTCAGCGCGCAGAGCGCCTGGTTGGAGCAGATGTTGGAGGAGGCCTTTTCTCTGCGGATATGCTGTTCACGCGCCTGTAAGGTCAAAACAAATGCGCGTTTTCCGTCCGAATCGGTGGTTTCTCCCGCAATGCGGCCGGGAAGTCTGCGCATCATCGCCTGTGTGCAGGCCATAAATCCCAGATATGGGCCGCCGAACGAAAGCGGCATTCCAAGCGGCTGACCCTCGCCGACCGCCACATCCGCGCCGCACTCTGCGGGTGTTTTCAGCAGCGCAGTGGCAATCGGATGGACTCCCATCACATATTTGGCGCCTTTTTGGTGAACCAGCTCACCGAGCGCGGCGGCGTCTTCAATCAGGCCGAAATAGTTGGGCTGCTGCAGATAAAAGCTGGCGCTCGAATCGTCCAGCAGGGAAACCAGAGCCTCGCTGTCGGTCCTTCCGTCCTTTACCGGCACCAGTACGACCTCCGTCCCGGCCGCTTCACAATAGGTCTGCACTGTCCGGATGACCATGGGGTGCGCGGCAGCGGAAATGAGCGTCTTTGTACGGCGGCGTTCGCGACACATGGCAGCGGCCTCTGCCGCCGCCGACGCACCATCATAGACGGATGCGTTTGCCACGTCCATGCCGGTCAGCTCGCAGATCATCGTTTGAAACTCAAAAATGGACTGCAGGATGCCCTGCGAAATCTCCGCCTGATAAGGTGTATAGGCACTCAGGAACGTTTCCTTGGAAATAACCGACTTCACAATAGACGGAATGTAATGGTCATACGCCCCCGCGCCGCGGAAAATGGTCGAAAAGACGCGGTTTTTGCCCGCAATTTCCTCCATCATTCTACGCACTTCCAGCTCGGGCTTTCCGTCTGGAAGGTTCACGCGGTCAATCTTCATCGAGGCAGGAATAGCGGCATATAAACCGTCCATCGACGCAAGCCCGATCAGATCGAGCATCTGCCGCCGTTCCTCCTTTGTTGTGGGAACATAGCTTCCCATCGGTCAGTCCTCCTTTTTGCAGTGCGCCGCATAGTCGTCCGCACTCAGAAGTTCCTCCCGATCGGTGACGTTCTCGACCTCCATAAGCCACGCGCCATAAGGATCCTTGTTGATGGTTTCGGGCGCGTCCAGCAGTACCTCGTTAATCGTTTTCACCGTCCCGGTTACCGGGCTGAACACATCGGACACCGCCTTGACCGATTCGACATCGGCAAAGGATTCCCCCTGTGTAACCTCGTCCCCTTCCTGCGGCAGATTGACAAAAACGAGATCGCCCAAAGAGTGCTGCGCATAATCGGTCAAGCCGACCTGTGCGGTGGTTTCATTCAAAAATCTGACCCATTCATGGCTTCTGGTATAAAGCAGTTCACTTGGATTGTTCATCATCATAACCTCCTATTTACTTGCCTGTGGATTTTTATAAAACGGAAGCTTCACAACCTCGGCGGCGATCTTTCTTCCGCGTACCTCGACTTCCACCTGGGTGCCGGGCTGCGTAAAATCAGTCTCCAAAATGGCCATTGCTGCGGCGTAACCAAGGAAGGGGCAGTGTGTGCCGGAAGTCGTGACGCCGACTTCCCTTCCCTGTACAAACACGGGTTCGTGCTCGCGGATGATTCCGCGGCCAGTCACCTTTAGCCCGACCCGCTTGCGTTTGAGCGGGCCTTTTGTTAAGATGCCCTGTTTTCCGATAAAATCTTCTTTTGCCATCTTCACGGCAAAGCCGAGGCCGGTTTCCAGCGGGTCAATCGTTTCGTCCATTTCGTGCCCGTAAAGCGGCATGGCGGCCTCAAGCCGCAGAGTATCGCGCGCGCCCAGGCCACAGGGAATCAACCCAAGGTCCTTTCCGGTTTTTAAAAGCAGATCCCACAACTTCGGGACATCCTCATTGGCGCAGTAAAGTTCGTAGCCCGCTTCCCCGGTATAGCCCGTGCGGGAAAGGATGCAGAAAATTCCACCGACTGTAGCTTTGGGTATAAAACTGTAGTAGTTTTGCGGAATCTGGGATTCTTCCGCTACGCGCAGCAGGATTTCTTTGGAAAGCGGCCCCTGCAAAGCGATCTGCGCCACACTGTCAGAAATATCCTCAAAAGTGACATTTCCGGCAAGGTGTCCTTGCATCCATGCCACGTCTTTGTGGCGGTTTGCGGCATTCACCACAACCATATAGTATTCGTCATGATACTTGTAGACAATCAGATCGTCCACAACCCCGCCGTCCTCATAGCACATCGGGCTGTATCGCACCTGGCCGTCATGCATGTCTGTAAAGTCATTGGTCAGCAACCGGTTCAGGTTTGCAAGCGCGTCCGGTCCCGTATAGACGACCTCGCCCATATGGGAAACATCAAACAGACCCGCTTTAGTCCGAACCGCCAGATGCTCCGCGATGACCCCCGTTTCATACTGAACAGGCAGCAGGTACCCCGCAAAAGGGACAATCTTTCCGCCCGCCGCCACGTGGCAGTCATAAAGTGGTGTTTTCAGTTCCATCCTCCATACCTCTTTTCTTAAAATCAACCTGTTTCCACCGTGCCTTGAGCCGGCATCCGCAATAGAATCATTTTGCCCCGGAATATAAAAAAACGGAGGTACGCTGATAAATAGCGCACCTCCGTCATGATACCTGAAAGATTCTCCCCGAAGGGATTGCTTCTTCGGCGCCAATTGAATGGCTTTCCAGAGTTCCGTCCAAATCCGGTCCTTTTGCCTGAGAGTTTGTCGCAAATTCACCTTCGGCTCCGTGCTGGTACGGCCTCTCCCGGATTTTTCATTCGAATGATTCAGTTGTAGGTTAAATTTGTCATCAGTATAGGGGATGAAGCGTGCAAAGTCAATCCATTTTCTGTGTGACTTCACTAAAACACAATATTTTGGAATTTTATCCAGAAATTTCAAGGATTTTCGTGTCCGGTTTAAACAGAATGTCACAACCCGCTAATCGGATAAAATTCAGACGCCCTCCTCGCCCAACGGCATGCGGGCCAGATGTTTATCCAGCCAGCTGAGCAGTTCCAGATAAACCTGTGTACGGTTGTTTTCATTCAGCATTTCATGGCGGCCGCCCTCGTAAACCACCAGTTCCACATCGGCGATGCCAGCCTTGATATACCGCTCATAAACCTGCTCAGGTCCTTTTCCAAACTCCCCCACCGGGTCCATGGAGCCGGATATTAACAGAACCGGCAAGGTCGGCAGCGTATTTTCATAGCATCTTCTGGCGTTCGCTTTGCGAATCAGGATAAACAAATCGCGGAAAGCCGACGTGGTAAACAGAAAGCCGCAGCGCGCGTCATCGGTATACAGCCGCACCGTCTCCCGGTCCCGGGAAAGCCAGTCAAATTTTGTTTTTGCCGGCTGAAACTGGTCATTGTAATTGCCAAACGCCAACTTATCCAGCCCCGCGTCTGGAAAGGTCGCACCATTCTTTTTGACTGACCGGTTGGCGAGCTGAATCGCCGTCTCCACACGGATTCCGGCTTTCGCCGTTCCGGAAATAATCAGCGCGCTCACCGACTGGGGATATTTTGCCGCATACAGCCGCGCAATAAACGAACCCATGCTGTGTCCAAGCAGCACGACATTGCTGCCAGGAAGTTCGCTGCGGATGATTTTATTAAATTTATTTTGATCCTCAATCAAAACACGCCAACCGTCCTGCTCGGCGAAAAATCCGAGCTGTCCGCCGGCCGCCGACCGGCCGTGTCCGAGCTGGTCGATTCCGCAGGCGACATAGCCGTGCTGGGCGAGTTCCCGCATAAATTCATGATAGCGTCCCATATGTTCCGCCATCCCGTGTATGATCTGAACAGTCCCCCTGTTTCCTTCCGCAGGAATATAAATCCAGCCGAAAAGGTCGGATACTCCGTCTGTACTTTTAAATTCGATCTGCTTGACCGTTATATTCATATATTGACATCGATCCTTTTTCAGGCAAAGCTCTCAGAAAACTGGTCAAAGACCAGCTCCTGCCGGCTCCTTATAAAATTTGCGGTCGAGCACCTCGTGCAGTTCACCGCGCTCGGTCACTGTGAAGAATGAAATATTCTGCAATGTTTCCCACATCCGGACGAGAATGGATTGTTCGCTTTCCGGAATACCTGTCACGGTATTAATGACATGGTTGCTGTGTATCAAGTGGACAATAGTGCTTTGCGGATTATCCGAAAATTCAACCGTCATGCGTGCGCTGTATTCCTTTGCCACGCTGAACAAGTGTTCCAGCGCGGCGGGATTGGTCTGTGCACCGGTTTTCATGACGCTGAGAATAATCAATTCCGTCTTGGAAAGGTCTGCTATGAGGCGCGCTGACTTAATAATGCGCTCACACGCGAACTGGTCGGTTACCAGCGCCAGCGTAGTATAAACAGACTGAAATTTATTCATGTCGAACTCCTTTGACTGCGATTCTTTATCAGCAGATTTTTCACATGCTATTATACAATACATTTGTAAATAAATTGTGAGCAATTCTACGATTTCGGAAAAACTTGATTAGAACTTCCGCTGTTTAGAATCCGGAGTATCCATGCGATTATCGGTTTGTTGTGTTCAATTTAAATGAAAGCCTTTTCCACGCGGATGACCGCGAAATACTTTTCGTCGATCGACTGCACGCTGTTTCGGATGCAGTTTGCCACCTGTGCATCGGTCAGCCAGAATTTATAGGGCACCGTGACGTCAAAAATCAGATTTGTGTGGGTTTTTCCCTGCACCATACGGAAATCATGAATGGTAATAGCCGAGTCGATCTTTTGCACCAGCTGCACCACTTTTTCTTTCAGTACCGCCGCCACTTTGTCATCGGTCACAATCGGGTCCATATGGATGGTTGCTTCACAGTTAAACCTGCTGCGCAATTCCAATTCAATCAGATCAATGGCATCGTGCATCACCAAAACATCCATGCTGCTGGGAACTTCCGCATGCAGAGAAATCATGCAGCGCCCGGGGCCGTAATCATGCACCATTAAATCATGCAGCCCGATTACTTCCGGATGATTCAAAACCGTTTCTTCAATCCGCTTTACAAATTTCGCGTCCGGAGCCTGCCCGAGAAGCGGGGACAAGCTGTCTCTGGCGGTCGTAAAGCCGGAATAAAGGATGAAAAGCGCCACCAGCATGCCAATCCAGCCATCCGCCTGAATATGAAAAAAATGACTGATCAGCACCCCAGCCGCGACCGCCGATGTCGCGACAACGTCGGTCAGCGAATCCGCTGCGGTAGCCCTCATGGCGGTGGATTCGATCCGTCTGCCCAGTGTTCGGTTAAAATAACTCATCCAGAGCTTTGTAAAGATAGAAACAATCAAAATCACAAATGGAAGCATCTGCAACGTCACCGTCTGCGGGTGCAGAACTTTATCGAAGGAACTTTTCACCAGTTCTATTCCAACCAGCATGATTGCCATTGAGACCAGCAAGCCGGAAAGATACTCTATCCGGCCGTGCCCGAACGGGTGTTCGTGGTCTGCCGGTCTCCCCGCCATCTGAAAGCCCAGAAGCGTTACCACTGAAGAACCCGCATCAGACAAATTGTTAAACGCGTCTGCGGTAATGGAGATGGAGGAGGTGAGCAGTCCTGCAAAAAATTTTGCGGCAAACAGGCACAAATTCAGAAAAATGCCGACCGATCCCGCTAAAATTCCATATCGTCCACGCACCCGCATATCATGAATTTGCGCACTGTCCTTAATGAATAGTTTAACCAACAGGTCAACCATATCATTCACCCCGTCTAATAGATTATGTCATGCTTTTTTGATCATTCTATCGCAAATTCTGGAAGTCGTCAAATTGCAGGCATAACAGGAATTTCTATAAATAAAAGAAACAGGGTGCCATATACTATGCATGAGTACCTGTACAGGAAGGAGAAAAAATCATGTTCTTTAAAAAAAAGTCAGAGAAAAAAGCATTAAATCCATCCAGTTTCACTTCACAGAAAACAGAATCAATGAGTCAGGCAGGAAAGTCCTTTGAGGAAATCCTCCCTTACCTGGTATCCGGAGAATCGGATGACCTTTCCAATGATTTTACAATGAAACTTCAGTGATACGGCAAGTCATAACCAAATTGTCCTCCTAATTTCCTGTTTTATTCTAAAAAAACAGCCCTCCCGATGGATTTTTCATCCAATAGGAGGGCTGCTGCTATTCTTCGTCGTCTTCTTCTGGCATATCCCAGTTATGGTAAACGTTCTGCACGTCATCGTTATCATCGAACATGTCCAAAAGCTTCTGCATTTTTTCAACCAGTTCCGGATCGGTGATCTGGACCTTGGTCATCGGGATGTATTCCACTTCCGCGGAATCATAGACATAGCCCGTTTCCGCCAGTTTCCCGGCCACTTTAGAAACATCGTTGGGTTCGGTGACCACCGTAATCAGTTCATCCTCATAATTATAATCGGATGCGCCCGCCTCGAAGCAGTCGTCCATCGCCTTTTCTTCGCCGATTTTGTTGTCCTCGTTCTCAATGTAAATTATCCCTTTGGTCTCAAACAGGAATGATACACTGCCGTTCTGGCCGAGATTTCCCCCGCATTTATCAAAATAGTGGCGCAGGTCCCCCGCTGTACGGTTGCGGTTGTCTGTCAGCGTTTCAACGATTACAGCTACACCGGAAGGTCCATACCCCTCGTATGTAATCTCCTCGTAGTCTTCTTTGCTGTCGCCCGCTTTTTTCAGCAAACGTTCGATATTATCGTTCGGAACATTGTTCGCCTTCGCTTTTGCGATCAGGTCGCGGAGTTTGCTGTTATTGTTCGGGTCGCATCCTCCCTCACGGGCAGCAACCGTAAGTTCACGTCCTATTTTCGTAAATACCTTTGCTTTGGCACCGTCCGTTTTTTCCTTTTTGCGTTTGATATTGGCCCATTTGGAATGTCCAGACATCTCTCTCAACCTCACATTTATGATTTAATTTTATGATGAGTTTATTTGCTTTCCCGCCGCAATATGGCTCCCCGCGGAAAAGGTTCTGCGCACGGGATGCTGTACCGACGCATCGGATGGCAGGCGCTTTCCACTTTTCCTTCCTGAGAATCATAGATTGCAGGGATGATAAACTGTTTAGGGGGATGCCCCGGCTGCATGATTTCCACTTCCTCGCCGCAGGAAAATTTGTTGCGGCCGGTAACCAGCAGTTCGCCATTCTCCCAGCCCTCCACAGCGGCGACAACATCCCAATTCCGGATATAGCCCGCGTTCTGATAGCACTGGTCGGGGCGTCCAAAATAAAATCCGGTGGAATATTCCCGGTGGCTGACACGCAGGACTTCATCCAGAACCCATTGCGGAGGATGATAGTGGATAGGGTCCCGCAGGTAGGCATCCACCGCCGCGCGATACGCCCCCGTTACAACCGCCACATAATACGCGGATTTGGCGCGCCCCTCGATTTTCAGGGAGGACACACCCGCCTCAACCAGCCGGTCGATGTATTCGATCATGCAAAGGTCCTTCGCATTTAGGATATAGCTGCCCTTTTCGTCCTCGTAAATCGGATAATACTGCCCGGGGCGTTTTTCCTCCATCAGGTGGTAGCCCCACCTGCACGGCTGCGCGCATTCTCCCCTGTTGGCGTCGCGCCCGACAATGTAGTTGCTCAGCAGGCAGCGCCCTGAAAAAGACATGCACATCGCGCCGTGAACAAACACCTCTATTTCCAATTCTGGCGGCGTATTTTCACGGATGCAGCGGATTTCCTCCAGAGAAAGCTCACGAGCCAGCACGACGCGCTTCGCGCCGAGCCGGTGCAGCTCATTGGCAGTCAGATAATTAACAACGCCTGCCTGCGTGGAAATGTGCAGTTCCAGTTCCGGAACAAGCCGTTTGGCCAGCATTAAAATGCCGATATCCGCCACAATAAGCGCATCCACACCGACGTCGCGGGCCATCCGCAAAAAGTCCGGCAGCTGCGGCAGTTCCTCATTGGGCGGCAGCGTATTGCAGGTCAGGTAGACGCGCACATTCCTTTTGTGCGCGAAATCAACCGCGGAGCGAAGTCCTTCACAGTCGAAATTTGCACAGGCGGCGCGCATTCCAAATGCGGTGCCGCCCAGGTAAACCGCGTCGGCACCGTAAAGAATGGCATTTTCAAGCCGTTCCATGTCGCCCGCGGGCGATAATATCTCGGGTTTTTGCAAATGAATTTCTCCTTTGGAAATGTTAGGATGCGGAGTTTTGTTCCTCCTCGTTAATGCCTGTGCCATGGGCACCGATGCCTGCATTCTGGATGTTGACATCGTGCTCTTCCCTCGTTTTGGCAAAGTAAAATTTGCCGTCTTTATCGGACAAGAAGTAGAAATAATCAGACTGCTCAGGAGATATGGCCGCTTCAATCGCATCGGTACCGGGGTTGCAGATCGGGCCCGCAGGCAGTCCGTTGCACTTATACGTGTTATAGGCATCATACATCGGCTGGTTCGTCACTGTCATAAACGGTTTGATATCGTTCTCTACATAATGAATCGAGGGGTCAGATTCTAACCTTGGCAGCTGCACCTGCGGATTCCCCATGCGGTTGTGGAAAACAGAAGAAACCATTCTCATATCGGGGACCTGCGCGGCCTCTTTCTGAATCAGGGACGCCAGTGTAATGATTTCATCAATAGACATTCCGGACGCCTTAATATCTTCCGAAAGATCGCCTGCAATCTTGTTGTTGAAGTTGGAGAAGAATTTGCGTGAAACCGCCTCTGGGCTCATCCCTTTATAAAAGATATACGTATCCGGGAAGAAATAGCCCTCATAACGGCGGAACCGGAATTCCTTTTCAGGAACATCCGCCAGCGCTTCATATTCCCACGGGAACTCGCCGGCATCGAGATAAGCATACAGATCGTCCGCTTTGCAGACGCCGTTCTCCTCCAGCTTGTCGGCAATCTCCATCAGCGTTTCACCCTCGGGGAACATGAGCGTAACTTCTTCCTGCTTGCCGCTGTTCGGCGTGCGGAACTTCACCATGATCTGGTCATAACTCATATTGGAGTTCAGCGCATAATCTCCCGGCAGAAAGTCTTTCGCATCATTTTTTAGCCCTGCGTAAATGCGGAAGGTAAATGGCTGGTCAATGATTCCCTTATCCTGCAGCTTTGACGCAATCTGAGAGATCGATTGATCGGGAGGAAGTGTAAATTCTATTTCTATATCCTTCTTATTCAGCCCAAACAAATCCTGCGCACTTGCAATTGCAAACAAAGCCAGGAAAACAGAAATACCCAGAACCGCCGCAAGCGCAATCAGCGCCCTCATCCATCGGCTGAACCCGCTGGGCTCTCTTCCGCCAAACTCTTCCCCGCCATCGTCTTTACGGCCGCCGCCTCCGCCGCCTCCGTGGTGATTGACCGGCGGATTCGGTATAGAAGGCTCATAAAACTCATTGTCGTCAATATTCACCTGAAACGAGCGCTGCCTGGGCCTGTCCGGTTCCTTTGCGGCCTTCGCAGGCTGCTGCGAAACCGATGCAGCGCCGACAGCCGCACGCCGCCTCTGCGGCTCGGGCGCGTCATAATCGAATGCATGACGCTTAACCTTCGGCGCGGCAGACTGCTGTGCATCCACGTCGTCCAGCTTGAAGCTTTTGATCAGGCTTTCAAACTCATCGTTGTTACTCATGTGTCCTCCTTGTCCTCCTGTGCGGCAGACTGCAAGCTGCGCGAAAATGCCGCTGCCGGGGTCAAATGCAACTATAAGCTACTGATTATCGCATCTTTCCGATTTTGCACAGCAAAAGCCAATATACAATATATAATACCTCAATCTGTCAAAATAATCAAATGGTTCGTGCTGTTTTCTCACAAAATCTTTTCGGTGCTGTTTTTTTCCAGCCACGCTTTGGAACCCATTTTGCAGCAAAAACATAGAATAAAACAAATCTATTACTGTGAGGTGTCAATTCTTATGAATACCAATTGCTGCAATGGCTTAGTTTCTCCCGTTAACAACGGATGCGGATGCGGAAACGGAAACTTCGGAATGAATTCCTGGTTTTGCATTCTGATTCTCATTATCATCGTATGTGGATTTGGATTCTTGGGTGGCTCAAACAATTGCTGCTGCTAAATTACCCATACATGCACATGAGCCGCGAATGGCGGTCCCGAATTGATAACGGGGCCGCCATTTTTTATACTCTTTTCTGCACGGCAGCAGAATTCCATAGCCGTTTTTCGGTAATAATCAAATCCACGGGAACATCGTAGCGGCCGCTCCAAAGCCGTTTTCTCAGGTTCTGCGCATAGACGACCCCAATCTTCGCTCCCGGATAACCGGAAAGAAACCGGTCGTAGTATCCTGCACCGTATCCGAGCCGGTAGCCTGCCTTATCATATGCAAGCGCCGGCACGATACAGATGCTGTCCCCAAAATCCCGCACCAGCTCGCACCGCTCTATAACCGGTTCCAGTACGCCGTAGGTTCGTGTTGCCAGGTGGTCCAGAGATTCAATATAGTAAAACTCCATCAGGCGGCTGCCATCCACACAGCGCGGTACCGCCACCCGCTTTCCGTCAGCCAGCGCCCGTGTAATCAGGCTCAGCGTATCGACCTCTATCGGCAGGGAAACATAGGTCAGAACCGTTTTGCAGGTCTGATATTCCCGCATCGAAAGCAGCTTTTCCAGAATCTTTTCATCATAGGCGGCTTTCGCCTCTGCGCTCATGGAACGCCGCCAATCCTTAATTTCTTTTCTCATCCGCTGCTTGAGCGGGCGGATGTCTATCCCCTGCATTGCAGCGAATCCTTTAAAATCTGCGCGCGCCGGGGACTGGTCAGCACCTCAACCAGCTTCAGGCCAAATTCAACAGATACGCCCGGCCCTTTCGCGGTAATGATGTGCCCATCCACACAAACGGGCTCATTTGACAGCAGCGCGCCGGTAAGCTGCTCCTCATAGCCGGGGAAACAGACCGCCTGCCTGCCGTTCAGCAGCCCTTTATGCCCCAATATGGACGGGGCGGCACAGATCGCCCCAATCCATTTATGATTTTGTACACAAAAATCGATGACTGTCTGAACTGCCTCCGAATTCTCCAGTGACAGCGTTCCCGGCATCCCTCCCGGAAGCACAATCATGTCAATTCCTTCCGGTGTAATCTCGTCGTCTATCAGATCACAGCGTACTGTAATCCCATGCGAACCGGTAATTTCCCGCTTGGCAATGCCAACGGTCTGAACGGGCAATTCGGCACGGCGCAGCAAATCCACCGGTGCCAGCGCCTCAATCTCCTCGAATCCCTGACCTAAAAATACATAAACCAAGGTAGATGCCTCCTTTTCAAGTTCAATCCAGCACAAGGCTGATATAGGGTGCGGCACCTCCCGCACGGTAAACACGTTGCCGCGCATCTGCATCATACCAGCAAGCCGCTCCGGACGCAGCTTTCTTGAGCGGATAAGGCGAGTGCATATCCATCGGAAGCCGCAGATGGTATTCATCCGCGTTGAATTTCTGCTGCAAAACCGCCAGTGCCGTTTCTACCGATATCCCGTCCACAGCGAGCTCTTTCAGAAGGACAGAACCGCCGCGGTTGTAGCACACCGCCACGGCGTGCGAATTGTCTCCAGTCGCAAGTGTCAGCGTTTCGCCGCCGTTAAATGCGGTTTCAGCCATCCGGTAGGCCAGAGAATCTCCATCCCACCGAACGAACATCGTGCGCCCTGCAAAGGCACGCTCCCTGATATCCATAAATTCCTGTACGGTAGTGTCGGTAATGACAAAGCTTCCTTCGAATTTCGGGATACGGTTACGTTCCACAATCGCCTGCCCCGCATAAAATTCTGCGGAAAACCCGCGCTTGCCGTAGAAATTATACAGCTGTGCGGAAGCCGGAACCAGAACAGAAAGCTTTACCCCCTGCTCCTTGAGATATTTGTGCACATATTCGATCAGCTTGGTGCTGAGCCCCCGTCCCCGGTAGGTTTGCTTTGTTGCCACCGCGTAAATATATCTGGCGGGCATGATTCCCGCTTGCGTCACCACCGTCATCGGCAGCAGCGACAGCATGGAAACCGGATGATCGCCGTCCATAAACACCAGCAGGTGGCGTGAAAGATCGTATCCGCTGAAATACAGGTCAATATATTGGTTACTGTCCCCGAAACACTCTTTCCAGAGTTCACGGAGTTCTCCCCGCATGGACTCTTCTGCAAATTGTATCACGTCTGAGCCTCCCCGGTTGTATTTGATTTTTATTTTTCTATAAGCGAGAATTTCTCCAAGAGAATCGCGGGTTTATAGGACAGCTTTGCCTTTCGCAGCCCTTCATCGCCGACATCATCTTCCCGATTGACATATTTAAAATCTCCGCAGTTGTGAGATACAAACTGCTGGTTGATCATCGGATAGGCACCCGCTATCTCATGGAACGCCTTCTCAATGTGCACAATAAACGTGTCGGAATTCAGCGGACGCCCCATTGTATAGGCGACAATCTCGCCATCCAGTCTCAACAAACCGCCCGACAGCCCAAGTGCCTGAAAATTGTTAAAGCAGTTGCGCACCGCACAGGCTTCCTCCGCCAGTTCCGGGTCGTCTCCGCAGCCGTACTGCTCACACCAGCGCACATTCATCTTCCAGCATTCGTCAATCGTATCGCCCGTAATCGCCTCGTAGCTCCACGCGCCCTCGTGATCGGCCTGAAAGCGGTTGATAAAGTTTCGCTTGGAGTGCAGCTTTTTCCCGGCAAGCGTGATCAGGGCCTCACTCTCATAGATATAATCAAAGGAATCCCTGACCTCTGTAAACACAAAGGTATCGGGAAAAAGCATTTCAAGAAGTGCGCGGTTTTCCTTTGTGATCGCGTGCATCCGAAACGGCTCTCCCCGCCGGTTTGCGTCAAGGCGCAGCTCCTCAATGACCGGCTTAATGTCGCCGCTCCCGGAGGGAAACAGGTAGCTGGGTTTATGGGTTTCGTCCTGCCTTGAGGAATGAACCACATAATACTGATTCAGCTGCGCCACCTCTACGCCGTACAGTTTCCGGTAGATAAAGTTATTGGAAAAGGTATATTCGCTGCCCCGCTGGTCTCCCATCGCAAGAAGCGGTTCAATCCATGTTTTGTCGCTAAGTTCTATTTTTTTAAAATCCAGCATAAAAAGTCCTTTCGAATTTCTGTCAAATTTGTTCGGCCGCCTGATAGACCTGATCGGCTATGAGGCCGACATCAAACGCCGCATTTTCATCGGAGCAGCGCACAACCCGCCAACCAAATTTCTGCGCGGCGTAAAGCGCGCAGGTTCGGCAGCGCGCCATATAGTTCAGATTAGCCTCGTGGATATCTTTTTTGCTCTCATCGCCATGATAACGCAGCGAGAGCAGTTTTTTGGAAACATCGGGATGCATGTCCAGATAGATCACCAAATCAGGATGCGGCAGACCCAGCTTCTGATATTCAAAATCCTCCAGCCACACCGCAAATCCGTCCCAGTCCTCCCGCGGTAGTTTGGACATCTGGTGCACTAAGTTAGATGTTGTATAGCGGTCGGCTAACATAGTATATCCGGAAAGGTAATCTTTTTTCCAAAATTGATTGTAGCTGGCATAGCGGTCAACCGCATAAAAGCTAGATGCCGCATAAGCGGAAACCTCATCCGCCTGCCCAAAGTCCCCGCCAAGATATTGTTTCACAAGCGCGGAAGAAGCCTGGCTATAATCCGGAAAACTGATTGCGCGCACCTGTTTTCCTTCCTGTAACAGCCGTTCTTCAAGCAGGGCAGCCTGTGTCTGCTTTCCGGACCCGTCCAGCCCGTCGATTACAATCAGCCTGCCGCTCATTCGGCCGCCTCCTGCTTCAGTCGCTCGATCAGTTCCCTTGTTTCCTGCGGCTTCCCACAGGACATCTTTCCTTCCGTGCAGGCTCCGCGCACGCAAGGAGGGCCGGCTTTGGAAAACAGGGCAGGTGCTACTGCGCTTACCAGCGCGAGCATCTGATCGGCAACCTCACGGATTTCCCACTGGGCGCGGTTGCAGCAGCGATGCCGGAAAAAATTCAGCAGACTGCGGGCATTCATGGTGACCACCATCTTTGTGTCACAGGCATTGGGCAGCACAAAACGCGCATCCTCAATCGCCTGTTTTTCTGCAAGGCGCGTGGCCGTCTTTTCGTCTTTTCCCTGTGCGGCCAGAGTCTTGGTGTGCTTCTCCTGGAGAAGCTCGGCAATTCTGTCGTAGCTCTCCTGGGCGGCCCGCATCGCTTTTTCAAATTCTTCCCTTGCCTGCGGAACAGCCGCAATTTCGGGCGGCGTCACATAGGTGAATTGGCTTTCGCGGACGTAACGCTGGCTCTGCACACTGTAGGAAGCAATTCGATGACGGGTGATCTGTGCCAAAAGCGAACGCGAAACGCCTTCGATTCCGAAGGTAAAGCAGGCATGTTCTATCGGGCTTTCATGCCCGATTTCAGCCAGCATCTCTACAAATCCCGTGATCTTTTCCTCGGTAAGGTTGTCCATTAAGTCGTCAATCGCAGCCGGCGAATAGCAAAGCTTCGCCGCCGCCGCAACCGTTCGCTCCGGCGCGGGCGTATACGTAATCAGAGTCACATTTGCCATTTTTTGTCCTCCATGAATAACCGGTTCCCGGCATGGGCACATGCACGTCCACACCCGCCGGCAATTTGGTTCATTAAATCGCCTGCATTCAGCTTTTAGAGAAAGCTGTTACCTAATGGGCGGTTTGTCTCTATTTAAGTTCATATTGTACCATTTTTTGCAGGCTAATGAAAGACTAAAATTGTAACAGATTCATTAACGGGCCTGTAATTAGCTATACATGTGATTCGTTCGCGACATGTTACTGTCAACAAAATTCGGTCATAAGTGGGGATTTTATACGAAAATTCTCTGAAAATTATTAAAGTGGTCTTTCCGATTTACGGCGTGCCTTTTCCCGTTCTTTTTTATGAAGGAAATCACAGCATGTGACGCTGGTCAGTTCGTTTATGTATGGGCAGCTACTGCAATGGGAAAGGCAGACCAACGCCCTCTCCTTTTTGCAGTTGACTGCAAATTGAAGTGATCTGCCGCAAACCGGGCAAACTGTATTATTTTGTGGGACGAAACCATCTGCCCCTATTTCATGGCGGCAGGAGGCGCAGAACGTGTCCCCCAACAGCGTCGGATGTTTCCCGCAGCGCGGACAGACGCCCTCCCCTGTCACGATTTTACATAGGCAAAACTGCGCACGCTGGTGCCGCGTTTTATTGCCTCTTTCCTTGCCTGCTCCCACGCCGTGTTATAGGTATCATCAGTGAGGTAGCTTTCTGAACTGCCGTCGCCGTAAATGATCTGAACGCGCCGGTTTCGTTTCACGGATCATCCTCCTAGTCTAAAGACACTCGGTAAATGATGAATAGAGCAAGATTGTATTTTCCTTTTATGGGCGCCGGCGAGAAACAACATGCATACCGCCTCAGTTCTCTGTATGATTTTGGTGGTTTGTCCTATTCGTGTATCAGCTGGTGATGAAGCATTTTAAGCGATTTTTTTTGTTTTGCGCTTCATGAATCCCGCGCTTTTTCAAGACTGACCGAATGCCAGACATTTTTTAACACTCCTGAAGCAACGATACCCCCGAGCCGGGTGAAATAGAATTGATCAGCAGGCCCGGGATGTGGGCGCAAATGCGTCCACATCCTGGGCCTGCAGCTTGGCTTAGAGAAGATCGCTTTCATTCAGCTTCGGGGGGAAGAACTGATTCACCGGGAACTTGATTTTCTTGAACATTTCGCGAGGATCGTCTGTCGAATTGCAGCTTTCCTTGTCGGGCACCGCATAATCATACGCAGGGATCATCATCTGCACGCAGCGTTCAAGCTGAACGATTGTAAACAATCCGATCGTAATCAGTACGACCTTCTGCGGCCTCACGGGTGAGAAATCGCCATCAAACTTGCCGCATACCGAGTTCGGCAGCGTAATGCCGCAGTCGAACACCCGGTTCGGAGTACATTCGACAAGTTTGGCGTCAAGGCACATCGGATCGACGACATGTACACTCGCTTTGGGCATGTTGGTATTGTCATGCTCACAGCAGTTTCTTGGGTCTGTGGAACAATAAACTTTCACGTTTCCGTCGCTGCCGAACAGGATCACTTTTTTGGAGAATGCAGCAACGCCGACCACATTTGCTGGCGGGGCTGAAGTGGATGTATGGACGCCCACCGTTACCTTAAAGAAGAATGTGATATCAACCGAATAGAATCCTTTGTTAAAAGGAACCGGCTCCACATCCAGATAAACGGTGATAATATCCACGTCTTTGCATTTAATGCTGATGGCGCTGTCAATGACCGGCTGGGCACGGTCAGTAAAGAACACCTGCAGATCTGTGAGGCAATCTTTGTCGGTACAGGAGTCAAAAATCCTGCCGGCATCTATGCACACTGCTTCTTTAAAGCAGTTCGCTCCGGTTGCAGTAACAGGAGCTGATTTTTGTTCTGCCATATGAATCCTCCTAGTTATGTTTTGAGCTGTACTCAATATCATTTTATGAGGGATTCCTGTTTTTGTGCATCTACGCGGAAATTTTCTGCCTGCTCACTGTTTTATCCGGTATTCGGCGTTCAGTCATCTATTTTGCTGATAAAAAAAGAAAACAGCGGCTTACACTGCATCGTGTAAGCCGCTGTTTTTAATATGTACTCAATCTAACGGCATCTGTATCCATAGTTTTTCCATCTGCCGGGCACGCCACCCAAACTCTCGGTTTTTTTCGTCAAGCCTAACCAGTTTGGGCGAGCTATACGGAACTTGATGGTCAACCAAGATTTCCATCCTTTTGCGATTGTATTGAATTCTCTTCCAAAGATATTCAATTTTAAGCGCCAGAAACCACTTTTTCATCTGCAACATAAAACACTCCACCTTGTTTTTAGACATCATTTTTTTACTAACAGTTTTATTATATACAAATGAAGATAAAAATTTGTCGAAGCAAGGAACTTTCAACAAATTTGTTTGAAAGTTATGTCGAAAACTACTTATTTTTAACCAATCTGGCGAATTTTGCCATTACCTTTTTTGTGCCTACACCATCAAACGCCACCTCCACCAAGTGGTCGTTGCCCATTGGCGTTACTGAGAGCACCATGCCCGGTCCAAACACTTTGTGCGTCACCATATCTCCGGCCCTGATCGTAAACTCGCCCGCGTCGGGTGCAGGCATCGAGCCGACCCCCAGCATTTTGTCTGTTTCAGATATGCGCGGTTTGCGCGGTTCAGTCTTTATCTGCTGATGGCGTACCAGCGTTGAATCATCAACCTCACAAAGTTCCGGCGGAATCTCCCCCAAGAAGCGGGATATTCGATTGCGCATGGTCTGCCCAAACAGCATTCTCTGCGCGGCAGTCGAGATAAAGAGGCGCTTTTTCGCGCGTGTAATCGAAACATATGCCAGCCGGCGTTCCTCTTCCACCTGCACAGGGTCGTACATCGACTGCATACCGGGGAAGATTCCCTCTTCCATGCCTGCAATAAACACGTTGTCAAATTCCAACCCTTTAGCGGAATGCATCGTCATCATGACAACTACATCCGTATCTAAATCATATTTATCCAGATCGGTATATAGGGAGATCTCTTCCAGAAACCCTGATAGAGAGGGCTCTTCGTTTTCCTCTTCATATCGGTGCATGGATGTTTTGAGCTCCTCGATATTTTCAATGCGAGTCTGTCCCTCAAACCCTTCGGCGCGAAGCATCTGCAGATAGCCTGTTTCCTCCAACAGCCTGTCCAAAAGGGCATCGAGAGGACAAGTGCCCACCGCGTCTATCAGGCGGCGCAGCATCGAGGCAAACTGCATCAGATCGTACGCCTTACGCCCCAGCGATGCGTATTCATCCGCATGCTCCAGCACCTCAAATAGGGGCACGCCAACCCCTTGCGCGATTTCCGCAGCCGCGTTAACCGTGCTGTCGCCGAGCTTGCGTTTCGGCTCATTGATAATCCTGCGCAGGCGCAGCGTATCCGCTTGATTATTGAGAACAGACAAGTAGGATACAATGTCTTTAATTTCTTTGCGCTCATAAAACCGCAACCCACCGATAATGCGGTAGGGAATTCCAAACTTTACAAGGCCGCGTTCAATCATGTTAGACTGCGCATTCATCCGGTATAAAATCACATGATCGGAAAACTTTGCGCCGTTTTTGACGCTATCGGCAATCGCATCTCCGATGAAACGGGCTTCCTCTCCCTCATCCACAGCCCGGTGTACCTTGATTTTCACGCCGGAATCATTTTGTGTCCACAGGGTTTTCCCCTTGCGTTCCGTATTATGTTCAATCACCGCGTTGGCCGCGTCGAGAATCGTGGTGGTGCAGCGATAATTTTGCTCGAGCCTGATCACCTTCGCCCCATGAAAGGTATCCTCAAACTGAAGAATATTCTCGATGGTTGCCCCACGAAATTTGTAGATACTCTGGTCGTCATCACCGACAACACAAAGATTGCCGCTATCGGAAGAGAGCAGCTTCACCAGTTCAAACTGCGCGCGGTTTGTGTCCTGATACTCATCGACCATCACATAGCGAAAGCGGTTGCGGTAATATTCCAGCGCATCCGGATACTTCTGAAAGATCTGAACGGTCAGCATAATGATATCGTCAAAATCGACCGCATTGGCCGCTTTCAGCTGCCTCTGATAGATTTCATAGGTTTTCGCGATCACCTGTAAGTGGTAATCATCTCCCACTGTTGAGACAAATTCGGCGGGGGTTCTCAATTCATCCTTTGCCCGACCGATCGCGGACAGGATTCCCTTCGGCTGAAATTTCTTATCGTCAATATTCAGGTCTTTTAACGCAGCTTTCACCAGACGGAGGGAATCGTCGGTGTCATAGATGGTAAATGAGCTTGCATAGCCCAACCGGCCGATTTCTCTGCGCAATATGCGCACACACGCGGAGTGGAAAGTGGACGCGTTAATATCTTCCGCAACTGTGCCGAGCATCGCTTTCAGCCGCTCCCGAAGCTCCCCCGCCGCTTTATTGGTAAAGGTAATGGCTAGAATATTCCATGGCAGAACCGTTTTGTTCCGGATTAACGCAAAGGCCCGCTCCATATCCCAGTTTCCGCCGTCGGCATACTCTTCCAGAAACTCTATGTCTTCTTCCGTCAGCCGATCAGGTACATGCTCGCTTGTGTAGGCGTCGCCAAACTGCACCATATTGGCAACACGGTTGATGATTACCGTAGTTTTTCCGCTGCCCGCGCCCGCAAGAATCAGCACCGGCCCTTCCATAGCGAAGACCGCCTGCTTCTGCATCGGATTCATCTGCGCAAAAAAGTCATCTATAATCCGGCGTTTCGCCTTATGAAACCTGTCGTTTAGAAATCCGTCCATTTTAATTTACCACACATTCTAAAGTATTACGGGGAAATTCTGTGCACCATTATCACAGGCCCCCCACAACCTAAAAACAATTGCTTAGCCAAACGAAGCTGAATATTCGCTGTTCGACCAGTTTAAGCAATTTCTTTCACCTCCTGTATTATATCATAAAAAGCGGTGTACGAAAATAGAAAAAGGCAGGTCTTTCGACCTGCCTTTTAAATATCACTGAAATTATTTCAAAATAGAAAGCAGCACACCCGCGGCAACCGCAGAACCGATAACACCGGCTACGTTTGGTCCCATAGCATGCATGAGCAGGAAGTTCGTCGGGTTTTCCTGCTGACCAACTTTCTGAGAAACACGCGCAGCCATCGGAACAGCGGAAACACCTGCGGAACCGATCAGCGGATTGATTTTGCCCTTGGAAAGCACATACATCAAATCGCCGAGGAGCACACCGCCTGCGGTACCAAAGCAGAACGCCGCAAGACCCATGACACAGATTCCCAAGGTTTTCGCAGTAAGGAAGCTTTCAGCGTTTGCAGTCGCACCAACGGTGACACCCAGGAAAATGGTGACAATGTTCATCAACTCATTCTGAGCGGTCTTATTCAGACGATCAACCACACCGGACTCACGGAACAGGTTGCCCAGCATCAGCATACCGATCAGAGGAGCGGTATCCGGCACAAGGAAGGAAACAACAAGCGCCACCATAATCGGGAATACAACCTTTTCCAGTTTGGAAACCGGACGCAGCTGCTCCATACGGACCGCGCGCTGTTTCTTAGTGGTGAGTAACTTCATAATTGGCGGCTGAATAATCGGCACCAACGCCATATAAGAATAGGCGGCGATTGCGATGGAGCCCAGCAGATGCGGCGCCAATTGTGTCGTGGTAAAAATCGCGGTCGGGCCGTCGGCTCCGCCGATAATACCGATGGAACCGGCTTCCGCAGGGGTAAACCCAAGCACCAAAGCGCCGAAGAACGCGAGAAAAATACCAAGCTGCGCGGCAGCTCCCAAAATAAAGCTCTTCGGGTTCGCGATCAGCGGCCCAAAGTCTGTCATACAGCCCACGCCGAGGAAGATCAGCGGAGGATAGATGCCCAGCTTCACGCCCAGATAGAGATAGTCAAGCAAGCCGCCGGCAGTGGAGAGCATTCCCCAGTCGATATGGCCTGTTTGGTTAATAAAGATCAACGTATGATAAAGGCCCGCGTTCGGGATATTGGTAAGGAACATACCGAATGCGATCGGCAGAAGAAGAAGCGGTTCAAAGCCCTTCCTGATTGCAAGATACATCAGCACAAACGATACTAGAATCATCAGAGCCTGTCCGCCCGACAGATTAAAGAATCCGCTCTTACTGACCAGCGTTTCTACTGACTGCATAAAGATTTCAAACATATTGTCAGCCCTTTCGTAAAAGTTTGTCTGGATTAAAACGGTTGCGTGTTCTGCGTCAAACCGGCCGCAGCCCACGCTGAACGGGCTTCTCTGACGCGTTTGACACTGCGCAGCGCAAATCCGCCGGCAGCGCCGCCCATTGCGGCCACAGCAGCCACAATCACAGCAACGATTTCATCGCCGATGCCGTCTTCAACCACCATCGCGTTTTTGACAGCAGTGCTGCCAGACGCCTTTGAGGCATCCTGTCTCGGAGCTTCCGCTTTAGGCTGAGATTGTGTTGGCTTCGAGCTGATTGCAACAAACAGCTTGCCAAACAGCCAAACGAGCAGCCAGAGGCCCATCAGTGCGATGAAAACGACCACAAGTCCGGTAATAATTACCGCGCCCGCAAGAGTAAAATCAATGTTCATAGTCCCTCTCCTTGCTATATAAAATATAATATTGATAACAAATTCACATTCCGGATAAAATCCGAAACTGGAAATAAGTATACTATATTTTGTACTTTTTTGCAATCAATTTCTTATGTGAAAATGAAAAAAAATTCACAAAATGGTAACAAAATTTTGTATCATGCAGAAAGCCGCCTTGCGGCGGCTTTCTACTACTCCCCTTTCCGGGTACCCGATGATAGATATCGCTGATAGGCTGACCGCAGTTCCTCGGCTGTTTCTTCCGGACAGGTCGGATTGCAGTGTGCCCAGCATCCGGTTTCTGAGGATGCGTTATATTTGACTTTCTCTGCGCCGCGCATGGGCGGGAAAAACTCAATATGAAAATGGTAATCGTCCGAATAATCCTTTTCGCAGTTAACTGGCGCATTATGCATGCACATCATATAGGGGAATTGATACCCGAACAGGCTGTCCAGCATGCCCACCGTTTGTTTGACCGTTACCGCAAGGGCGCGCTGTTCTTCCTCACTGAACTCCGTAATGTAGCGTTTATGAGACTTAGACATGATATAAACACCGTACGGATATTCTGTAAAAAAGGGCAGAAATACAATAAAATGCTGGTTCTCAAAGATCACTCGTCTGCCGAATTCCTGTTCGGACTGCTTCAGGTCGCAGAAAAGGCAGCTGCCGTTCTCTTGATAGTATTCCCCGGCGGATTCCGTTTCAAGCTGGATTTTTTTCGGAATAAACGGATAGCCGTAAATCTGGCCATGCGGGTGCGGCATGGTAACGCCTACTGCGGCACCACGGTTTTGAAAAATAAAGATGTATTTGATTTTGGGGTCGGCTGACAGCGCTTCAAAACGTTCGCACCACAGATTGACAAGTTTTTCCACATGGCTGTCGGAAAGTTCGGGCAAAGTGGCGGTATGCTTGGGCGAATACAAAATCACTTCACATTTTCCATATGCCGGCGCCGTTTGAAAGAACGCCGTTTCCACCGCGTCCGGCGCGGGCGGGTTCTGGCTCAGCGCCGGGAAATCATTGTCATAGCAAAATACCTCGTAGTCCTCGGGAACTTTTCCGGAGCCGGGGCAAAACGGGCACCAATCCTTCGGCATCTGGGGCCGATCTTGCCGGTTGGAGGCAATCATCACCCAGTCCTTTGTCAGCGGGTGCCATCTTAATTCAGCCATTATTTTCCACCTTTCCCATTGCATCACAAAGTTCCGGAGTTATGCAAACGCCACCCACCGGTCTGATTGACAAAACGTGGCAGCTTTTTTCGCCGAACACATTTTCCAAAGCCGTTTGATAATTTTTCAACAGTTCATCGGGGACAAAGCACTGGATTGTTCCTGCAAACCCCCCGCCATGCACGCGCCAGGCGCCCCGTCCGGCCAAAAGGTGTTCGCTGATTGCCAGCCCCAGCGAAAGACCCTGCTCGTCCGGATTTTTGCAGGTATAAACATTTTGCAGATACATAAACGACGAATGTCCGCTTTCTATAATCAGCTTCTTGAATGCTTCAAAATTGTCCGACTCCAGCGCCGCAACCTCCAGCGGCACTCGGCTGTTATCGGCAAAAAAATGAAACGCGCGCAGGATTGCCCGGTCGCTGCATATGGCGCGCACGCGGGTCAGATTCTGATAAAACAGCTCCGGTTTTACCTCGCGGAGCACCTCCCTGCCGAATACCTTCGCCACTGATTTCATTTCGGCGGGCGCGGAAGCATAGTCACCGGTCAAATCCGCATGGTTGCCACCGGTATCGACAATACACAGTTTGTGTCCGTATTTCGCAAAATCCACCGCCAGCTTTCTGACTGCCGGTTTCTCCGGGTTTTCAAAATCAATGGAAACAAATCCGCCCACCGAACAGGCGGTCTGATCCATCAACCCGCATGGCTTCCCAAAATAGACGTTCTCCGCATATTGTCCGATTTGAGCAATCTGCACGGGGTCGGCTTTCCCGCCTGCATAAAGCTCATTGAGCATCACGCCGACCAGCGTCTCAAACGCTGCCGAAGAAGACAGCCCGGAGCCTTTCAGGACGCTGGAGGTAGTGTAGGCGTCAAATCCCCCGATTTCCATCCCCAGCTGCTGGAATCGGGCGGCGATTCCGCGGATGAGCGCGGCAGCTTGATTTTTTTCACCCTCCTGCACAGACAGGTCGCCCAGCTGAATAATATCCAGCGGATACCCCTCCGACTGAATCCGGATCATCCCATCGCTGTTTTTCCCCGCTACCGCGAGGATATCGAGGTTGATTCCGGCGGCCAGAACCCGTCCGTGCTGGTGATCGGTGTGATTCCCGCCAATCTCGGTTCGTCCGGGCGCACTGAACAGCGCGATTTCTCTTCCTGCGCCGAAACATTCTTCAAACTTTTGTATTGCGGCACAGTAACGGTCTCTCTGCCCGGGTGCTTTTTCGCTGTAAAGACAGGAAAACGTCCGGTCAAATGCCCCGCCGGAAATTTGCCCTGCCGTCTGGCGTGTATTCATATGGCAACCGCCTTTCAAACATTCGTTTCTATCATTAAGCCTACCGCACAAACTTCCATTATGCAACAGAAAATTTTCCCATTTCTATGGATATTTGTTGCAACAATTCGCGCTTTACGCTACACTCTATATGAAAGGAGTGATAAAATGGAACGCGGTTTATTTAAATATTCTAATAAAACCAAAACGCGGGAAAGCCTCCCGATCGCTATATATAACAGCGGAGTTCAGCAGTGCGCCCCCGGCTATACCTGGGGACCCGGCTTGCGTGACCATTTTTTGATTCACCACGTAATCTCCGGAAAAGGTGTTTTCACCGCTTCCGGCGCAACCTATTCTGTTGGCGCGGGCGACACTTTTCTGATCTACCCATCCGAAATGGTATCCTATACGGCGGACAGGCAGGAGCCGTGGGAATATTGCTGGGTCGGCTTTCAAGGCGCTCAGGCAAAGCTGCTGCTCTCCCAGACGACTTTTTCGGAAGAAACCCCTGTAATGCATTTTGAGAATGCTCTGCAGATGCAGGACGCCATTTTGGCAATTTATCACGCGATCGGCTCCGCGCCAGCCAGTGAACTGCGCGCGATCGGGCTTCTCTATGTATTTCTTGCTCTGCTTGTTGAGCAAAAGAAGGGGCTGCCATCCGCTGAGGATCCATCACTGGAATATGTGGAAAATGCCGTTCGCTTTATTGCCCATAACTATTCCCGCGCTGTGGATACAACGGATATCGCTGTCAACGTCGGGATCAGCCGCAGCCATCTTTATCGCGTATTTATGAAGCACCTGGATACGCCGCCCAACGAATACTTAACGCGCTTTCGCATTTCGCAGGCGTGTGAGCTGCTGGAACATTCGGCGCTTCCCATCTCCGCGATTGCGGCTTCTGTGGGCTATGAAGATCAACTTTATTTTTCCCGTGTGTTTAAAAAAATAACCGGCAAACCGCCTTCGCTTTATTCGCGGGCGAGAAAAAAATAATCTTAACAAAGGAAAGGACGTAGAACATGGACACAGTCACAATGGATCCGAACACCGTCACACAGGAGGCTGTTGACGCGATCAAAAATCTGGCAGAAATGCCTGGAACCACCCGCTGGGACTATCTTTGGGATGGTTTTATAAAATTACTTCCGAAGCTGTTTACGGCGGCCGGCATATTGATTATCGGAATTATTCTGATTCGCCTGCTCCTTGGGCTGACCCGTAAAATGCTGCAAAAATCCAAGCTGGACCCGACACTTCATCGTTTTATACTATCCATATTCAGCATCTGCCTATACCTTGTACTGGGCACTATGGTGCTGGCGATACTGGTTCCGGATGCTGTCGGCGGGCTGATTGCGCTGATGAGTGTTTTCGGACTCGCCATTTCACTGGCGGTGAAAGATTCGCTGGCTAATCTGGCGGGAGGAATCTCCGTTTTGTTTACAAAACCTTTCGCGCTCGGAGATTATGTGCAGATCAACAGTACAGAGGGAACCGTCGAGGAAATCCGCCTCACCTATACCGTGCTGAAAACCTTTGACAACAAGGTTGTTCACATTCCGAACGGTGATGTCGCCAAAGCCCAGATCGTGAATTTCAACTGCGAACCTACCCGGCGGCTTGATATCGTCTTTTCGATCAGCTATCAAGACGATTTTCACAAGGCGCAGGAGCTGATCCGCTCCACGGTGAGCGCCCATCCCATGGCGCTGAATGACCCGGATCCTGTCATCCGTGTTACCGAACACGCCTCCTCCGCGATTCTGATCTGTTGCCGTGTCTGGTGCAAAACCCCGGATTTCTGGCCGCTTAAATTTGATCTTCTGGAAGAAGTTAAGCACAGCTTTGATCAAAACGGCATTTCGATTCCTTATAACCAGCTGGATGTCCATATCGCAAAATAACTACCGGAGTACAGAAGAACGCCCGCGAAACGCGGGCGTTCTGTAATTTCCGAATGTTTAGCCTTGCAGTGAAGCCTGCTGGGTTGCATACTGCTGTTTGCACTGGTCGACCTTCTGCTGCTGCGCCGGCTCTGTTTGATACCAGCCGCGTTTTTGCATCTCGTCAAATACCTGATGCTCAAGCTGATGTTCTTCGTTCAAAATATTAATCATTTCGCTGAGAAGGGCCGGGGATGCGCATTCATTCGCGAAATTATTATAGTTGCCGGTTAATAGCTTCTGGCTGGAAAGCACATCGTTCATCATTTCCTGATCTCCGAATGACTGCTGGCTGCCGGAGGAACCCATTTGGCTGCTTGATGAGGAACCTGACTGATTAGAAGAATTCATTTGACTCATCGGATTTATCTGATTCGACTGTTTCATGTTTCGTTTCCTCCTTAGTTCAACTGCGAAAGCAGGCGGCTATAATGGTTCTGGTGCTTGGTAGAAGCGTTCTGAAACTGCGTTTTGAGCTGAGGATCAGTAGCGTTCTGAGCATAGTAGTTGCATTTTTTAATGACTACCTGCTCCATTTTCAGCTGATCTTCAATTGCGGACAATTCTTTGCTTGTTAATGGCATAATGAAAAACCTCCTTAGATTTGGATACTCATAGTATTCCAATTCAAGGAGGTTTTATGCGTCCGATTATTAATGTTTATGGGTAGAAGAGGTGACAAAACCGTCAACAAGCTGATCGATAAATTCAAACGAGCGTCCTGTGCCGATAGCAACACACTCCACCGGGTTTTCCGCAATCCGCACGGGAATTCTGAACTGTTTGCTGAGATAGATGTCAAGCCCGTGCAAAAGCGCGCCGCCGCCTGTCATAACAAGGCCGTTGCCGCGGAGATCCCCCGCAAGTTCCGGCGGTGTCTTCTCAATTACAGAATGCACGGCGTCGCGGATTTCCGTTACACAGTCGATAATGGTCGGGTAGAGCTCTTTGCGCGTAATTTCCATACGCGTGGGCAGCCCCGCCGCAAGATTCCGTCCCTTTATTTCGCAGGAAACGTTCTCCGCGTTTTCGTCGGCGCTGGCGACTGCAATTTTGACGCTTTCCGCCATGCGTTCCCCGATCAGTACATTATATTTGGCCCGGACATAGCGGACGATGGCGGCGTTAAATTTGTCCCCCGCCATTTTAATTGAATTTTTGCAGACAATCCCGTTTAAGGAAAGAACAGCGATATCAGCGGTTCCTCCACCGATATCAAGAATAATGTTCCCTTCCGGTTTGGAAATATCAATTCCCGCCCCGATTGCAGCTGCAACCGGCTCTTCAATCAGATAGACACTGCGGGCGCCTGCGACAACCGCCGCGTCCACGGCTGCCTGCGCTTCCACCCCGGTGATCATGGAGGGGACGCAAAGCGCGACACGCGGCTTGAAAATACTGGTGCCGCAGGATTTTTTCATAAAATATTTGATCATTTCCTCCGTCATTTTATAGTCGGAGATCACACCGTCTTTCAGCGGACGGATTGCGGTAATCTTTGCGGGTGTTTTGCCGATCATATCGTGTGCGTCGTCGCCGACACTGAGAATATCCTGTGTTTTTGTATTAATCGCGACAACCGACGGCTCGCGCAGAACGATTCCCTTCGAGCCAACATAAACCAACACTGTTGCCGTTCCAAGATCGATGCCGATATCATTTGCAGCCATATGTAAAGTCCTCCCAATAGACAGTGGTTTCACCAGCCAAATTTCCTTTTATTATACATCAACCGCTCTTTTATTGCAATTGCCGTTTACTGGATTCGATGCCGGTAACAGGTGGTTGCCGCTGCGGCAAGATAGACCGCCCGCGCGCCCTTCTGCCGCATTAATCCGGCGCACCGGTCGGCTGTCGCACCGGTTGTAAGCACATCGTCCACCAAAAGGAAAGTTCTGCCTTCCAGCTTTGCGTCCTTGCGGACGGCAAAGGACAGCCTTGCATTGTTCTTTCTGGCTTCCAGCCCCTTTTGCTCCATCTGTACCCCGCCTTTCCCGGTATGCCGCAGGAACCCGCTTTCGACGGGTACCCCAAGTATGGAGGAAAGCTCCTCAGCCAGCAGACGGGTCTGGCAATAGCCTCTGCGGCGCAGCTTTTTGGGATGCAGGGGAACATAGGTAATAGCGGAAAATTGCATATTCCCATAGGTTTCCCGCACGCTCTGCGCCATCAGTTTTGCGAGAAAGCGCGCGTAATAGCGTTTCCCCTGATATTTAAAGCTGCCGATTCCGCGCGCAACGGCATCTGTATAGAAAAGCGGAACCGCCGCACCGTCAAAACCGGGAAACTCCTCTTTGCAGACACAGTCTTCCAGCGCTTTCCCGCAGCGCCGGCAGAGGAATCCAAAGGTAAGCGGCAGCTCGGACGAACACCGATCGCACAGCCAGACATCCGCCGGCACCAATTCGCTGCGGCATAAAAAGCACCTGTGCGGAAAAATAAGCGATAAAAGGCGTTCAGACAGCGTCATTTTCATCCGCACACCTCGCCAAGCAGATAAATCAGATTGGTGTATCTGCGGGATTTGCGATGGTTGTCCACCATGTAGCAGACCGTTTCCCGAGAGCCCAGAATAATCAGCAGCTTTTTGGCACGCGTCACCGCGGTATAGAGCAGGCTGCGGTAGTACATCCGGCTTTTCCCCGCCATCAGCGGCAGGATCACCGCGTCATACTCATTGCCCTGGCTCTTATGAACGGTAATTGCGTAAGCCAACTCCAGCTCATTTGCCATATCGAAAGAATATTCCGCTGTCCGATCTTCAAATCGGACAAGGATGGAAGAGGACGGCTTATTAATCAGTTCAATCACACCGATATCCCCGTTGAAAACGCCCATGCCCGCTTCCCCATCTTCTTTTTCCCATACCAGATCATAGTTGTTTTTGATCTGCATAACCTTGTCGCCTTCGCGAAAGGTAGATGCGCCCGCAGCAAACTCTTTTTTGGAGGAATCCGGCGGATTGATCGCCTGCTGCAAAATCCGGTTCAGCTCTCCCGTACCCGCCGCGCCTACGCGCGTTGGCGCGATGACCTGAATATCCCACATCGGAGAATATCCGTAGCGCTGCGGCAGGCGGCGCACGCACAAATCGGCGGCCGTCGCCGCCATATGGAGTGCGGAACCGTCCGGAAGATAGAAAAAATCATTGTTACGCGTATCCATCTGCGGATATTCTCCCGTTACAATCGCGTGCGCATTGGTAATAATCAGGCTTTGGGCCGCCTGCCGGAAAATCTCCGTCAGGTGAACCACCGGAAAGCATCCGGATTCGATCAGGTCCCCCAGCAGATTGCCCGCTCCGACTGACGGGAGCTGGTCAGGGTCGCCGACCAAAATGAGACGACAGGAAAATTTCAGCGCCCGCAGCAGCGATTCAAACAACAGCGTGTCCATCATCGAAGTCTCGTCGATAATCACCGCATCACACGGCAGCGGATTTTTTTCATTACGTTTGAATTTGGTGGTCCCTGAGCCGTCCGAAAAGTCTACTTCCAGAAGGCGGTGAACCGTTTTCGCTTCCACACCGGTCAGCTCGCTCATCCGTTTGGCGGCGCGGCCTGTGGGCGCTGCCAGCGACACCGTTTCCCCCATTTGCCCCAGCAGATGGATAATTGCGGAAATAGCGGTGGTTTTTCCGGTTCCAGGTCCGCCAGTGAGGATCATCACCTGCCGAGAAATTGCCGTAATAATCGCTTTGCGCTGCAAATCCGCATAAGTGATGCCCCGTTCCTGCTCGTGGCGCGCCACAAATTCTTCCGCGTCGGGCAGTTTTTCGTGTTCCGTCTGGCCCAGCATCATGGACAGCTTTGAAGCGATGAAACACTCCGCCTCATAATAGCGCGGCAGGTACACAAACGATTCCTCCTGCACTTTCAGACGCACCAGTTCGTTTTTCTCCACCATTTCGGCTAGGATATCCCCCACCACATAGCTGTCTACATCGACCAGCTTATGGCCTGTTTCGGCCACCTTCCGCTCAGGCAGGCAGACATGGCCGTTTCCGCTGTTGTGGCGCAGAATGTACAGAACACCCGCCGATACTCTTTCATAGCTGTCCGACGCTAATCCGTTTTTTGTTGCGATCTGATCGGCCAGCTCAAAGGGCACGCCGATTTCGTCGCAGCATAGGATAAACGGATTGTTAGAAACCCTTTCCTGTGTGGAAACGCCGAATTTTTTCCATGTCTTGATCGCATAGGACGCGGAAATGCCGAATTGGTTCAGAAAGATCATCACGGTGCGGATGCCAAACAGTTTCCCATATTCTCCTGCTATCAGCTGCGCCTTTTTCGGGGAAATCCCGTCGATTTCTGCCAGCTTTTCCGGCGTCTGTTCAATTACGGTCAGCGTGTCGTCACCGAATTTTCCCACCATTTTTTTTGCAAGGACAGGCCCCACACCCTTGATTGCTCCGGAGGAGAGATAGGCTGCGATAGCCGAGGAGGTGGCAGGCATCAGCCGCTCATAAATCTGGGCCTTCAGCTGAAGCCCATATTTCGCGTGAGTGGAATAAGTTCCGGTAACAATCAATGTCTCACCAACCGCAATATCGGCAAATTCACCCACCACCGTGACCAGTTCCGAATCCGTCGCCATTTCTAAAACGGTGAAGCCGGTTTCCGCGCTGTGGAATACAATCGATTCCACGCTTCCTTCCAGTCTGTACAGGTCTGCGCCGTTCATCCGTTACACCGTCCTTTGTTTGCTTTAACCGTTTTATTATAATGCATTGCGTTCCCGTTTGCAACGCCGCTTCTAAACCTTCATCAGTGCGATCAGTTCTTCCGGCGTCCGCGCAAACAGCGCGCCGGTGCTTTTTGTAAGCTGCTCGCAGGCCTTGATTTCTTCTTCATTCAGCCCCGCGTTGTAGAGCACATAGATTTGACGGCTGGGGTTGGCTTCCCACTGTATGCAGGCATACAGCAGCGACATCTGATCCCCGGGATTTTTCCCTGCTCCGCCGATTGGGATTACCTTGTAAACGCGGTTGGACTTGCGGCTGTAACGGACGGCAGCCCATGTGCATAACTGAACCAAACCAACACACGCCAACAGCGCAACCGTTACCCAGATCAACACATCCAACATAAAAATCACCTCGAAGTATCCTATGCTTCGAGGTGAAAAAGTGTTAAGTTTCTTACATTTTTATTTTAAAATAGACAATAGTGCATCCGTTTTATCCGTTTTTTCCCAGCTGACGCCCAAATCTTCTCTACCCATGTGACCGTATGCCGCAAGCTGACGGTAAATAGGCCGGCGAAGGTCGAGATATTTAATAATCATGGCCGGGCGCAGGTCAAACACCTTGTCCACCGCCTGCGCAAGGCGTTCGTCACTGACAGTCCCTGTCCCGAAGGTGTTGACATTAACCGAAACCGGACGCGCCACCCCGATCGCGTAAGCTACCTGCACTTCACAGCGCTTTGCCAGTCCGGCGGCAACAATATTCTTTGCCACATACCGCGCCGCATAAGCGGCGGAACGGTCCACCTTGGTCGGGTCCTTGCCCGAGAAAGCTCCGCCCCCATGGCGCCCAAAGCCGCCATAGGTATCCACGATGATCTTGCGCCCCGTCAATCCGCTGTCCCCCTGAGGGCCGCCGATCACAAACCGGCCGGTGGGATTGACAAAGATTTTCGTGCGGTCATCCATCAGCTCTGCCGGGATGATTTCACGGATGACATGCTGCAGAATATCTTTACGGATCTGCTCAAGCGAGATTTCCGGCGAATGCTGGTTGGATATGACAATGGTATCTACCCGAACAGGAATGTCATTCTCGTATTCAATCGATACCTGCGTCTTGCCATCCGGGCGGAGATATCCAAGTGTTCCGTCCTTGCGCACCTTCGCCAGCTGCCTTGCCAGCTTATGGGCAAGGGAAATCGGCATCGGCATCAGTTCCGGGGTTTCGTCCGAAGCGTAGCCGAACATCATCCCCTGGTCTCCGGCGCCGGTAGAAAAGGCTTCGTCCTTCTGGCCTTCCCTGATTTCCAGCGCGTCATTCACGCCCTGCGCAATATCGCCGGACTGCTCATGAATACTTGTGAGTACCGCGCAGGTCTCGGAGTCAAACCCGAATTTTGCACGGTCATATCCGATCTCATGAATGACGCTGCGCGCAAGCGTCGGAATATCCACGTAGCATTTGGTGGATATTTCACCCATAATCATCACCATTCCGGTGGTGACGGCAGTTTCGCATGCCACACGGGCGGTAGGATCCTGCTCAATAATCGCATCGAGCACGGCATCGGAAATCTGGTCGCAGATTTTATCTGGATGCCCTTCGGTTACGGATTCTGATGTAAAAAGGTATTTTCCCATTGATGTTCTCCTTTACTTTTGTTGACATTCGCTGCCGGCAGCTTCTAGCGCAGTGCCGCGACAATGCTGTCGCCGACAGCGTTGGCAGTTTGAAAGATTCCCTCGCGCGAGGTCAGGTCGTCGTATTCGGCCGCGTTGGTCAGGAAGCCCATTTCGACCAATACGGAAGGTGCAAAGCTGTTCAGGGTCACACGGTAGTTGGAAAACAGCGCGCCGCGATTTTTTCTGCCGGTATAACCCGCCACATTGCTGGATAAATTTGAAGCAAAGTTCTTTGCGATTTCTTCGTAGAAGAACACCTCCGACCCGGAAGCGGTGTTGGAGTTCTGCTCATAGCCGATACTGTTGCAGTGCAGAGAAATAAAGAAATCGGCATAAACGTTCTGCGTCATGGTCATGCGGTCGTTCATGGTCAGATCCATATCCGTGGGACGCAGCTGCAGCACAGTCGCTCCAAGCGATTCCAGCCGCTTCTGGACTGCGATGGCGGTTGCAAGGTTAATGTCCTTTTCCATCGCGCCGGCAGTGCCGGGAATTCCAATCGCGCCCGAGTCCATACCGCCATGGCCCGCATCCAGCGCAACCGTGATGCCGGCAAGCGGTTTGCTGCCCGAAGACAGGGACGGCGCGTATTTCGCATAGATCGTAGTGACCCCATTGCTGTATTTGATATCATACCCCCAGAGCGCCCGTTTACCGGAGAGGGTAAACACGATTGTCGTCGTGCCGTCCTTTTCCGTTACAGACGTGCCGGAAAACAATTTGCTTTTTGAAACCGAAAAGTCCTGAACCCCCGTCGTGTGGAATATTGTGACAGTCAATTTGTCCGCTGCCTGCACGGCGCGGAAAAACGGCGAGCTGGTGCCGGTCAGAAGGAGCTGTTCCCCTCTCTGCCCGATTTCATAGGACGTGCTGCTGATTTGATTGCCGACAGCCACTTTCCCGGTAAGCGGAATCACGGAATCCTTGGGAATCCAGCCACCGGAGGAAAGCCGATAGCCTGTGCTGCCGATCTCCGTGACATAATCCACTGCACCAATACGCGCAGTCTCAATAAACGCGCTGCGCGCATGATCTTTATAAATACTTGCCGCATTGTTTTTCACCTTTACGACAAGACTGGTGTTTCCTTTCGGGGCAATCAAAGCGCTTCCCGCGGACTGATACTGTGTAGTTTTTCCATTATAGGATAAGGTATAAGTAACAGGTCCGACATTTTTTGTGGCGGAAACGTTGCCTGCGGTTGTGCTCCCGGCAAATGAAGCGGGAACGCCCGCTTGCGCGGTAGCCTTTACCTGTTTCATTGCCACCTTGCGTCCACCGACCGTAGCGGTCACAGACGCGCCCGACGGGGCCACGCAGGAGAGATTGATCTTACTGCCGGAAAAGGTTGCGCAGTCAAAAGACGGCGCCATACTGCTGACCACCGTAGTCGTCGGAACAAATGCGGCGTTCCCCTTTGTAATCGTGACCGTCGCGGCCGTATTCCCCTGCTGGAAGGTATAGACATTCTTTCCCGGATTCAGCGCCACATAGACGCCGAAGCTTCCGCGCGATCCACGTGTCGTCACCGCCTCCCCGTTCATCGTCAGGCTCTGCTCAGGATTGGAATCTCCCGTGATAAAAAAGGCGGAAGCCGTTGTCGTAATATCAGCGGAAGGCCTGGTAATCATCAGCTTTGCCGGTACCTTCAGGTTAACATGACTGACAATCGCGTCAAAATCATTGTATCCTGTCTTTGCCATCGCAACTGTACCGATTCCTGCGCAGACCGAGGCTGCTACAGCCAGGCTTACTGTTTTTTTCACCCAAATTCCCAAATTCATATCGCTGCCCCATCTCGTCATATATTTCTTATATTGTGTAATTTTTCTCGTTTTTTACTGCAAAATCTGTCAATCCAATTAAAAATGCGCCCGGCGATAATTCCGAGCGCATTTCTCATCCTCATCTATCGGTCATACCGCAGGATTTAGCACCTTGCAATGCAGGTTGCCGGGTTTCACAGGGCCTGTCCCTCCACCACTCTTTATAAGGTAGGTAATATTCACTTTTCTAGTATATTTTACATGATTCAACAAAGATTGTCAAGAACCCCATGTGATTTTTTCGGCGACAGCACCCGATCATGTTTATTTATGCAGCAGCGGCGATACTCTTTTGTAAAGTAGCAGGGTAACCGCCGCAGTCATAACTCCTTTGAGCAAATTGAACGGAACAACTGCAAGCAGGATAAACGATCTCAGATCGGTAATGCCGGAGTTGACCTTGCTTCCCATCTCCACCAGCGCGGACAGCGGCATTCCAAAGACCCCCGCATACACCGGAAGCAGCAAATAGGCGTTACACAGCGCCCCGGTAGCGGCCATCAGAACAATTCCGACCGCAATTCCGATAATCGCGGTTTTGATAGACTTTTTAGAACGATAAATGAGTGCAGCCGGCACAATAAACGAACACCCGATCATAAAATTCGCCAGTTCCCCGATGCCCGCGGTGATCGTACCGTTAAACAGCAGGTTCAAAATGATTTTGATCGCCTCAATCATGACCCCCGCGATGGGGCCCATGGCAAAAGCGCCGATCAGCACCGCTACTTCGCTTAAATCAATTTCATAAAAAGACGGGGCAAACCAAAGCGGGATTTCAAACAGCATAAGTAGGGTAGCTGATGCTGCCAGCAGCGCGATCTTTACCAGATTTCTGACATTGACCTTTCTGGTGGATGTCTGTTTGTTTGTGATTGCTTCCATAACTTCTTCCTCCATGAAGGTCTGTTGCCGGGAAATGAAAAAACCCCTGAACCTTACGGTTCAAGGGCGTTGCGTTTCGTCGGAATTAATCCGTTGGATACGCAGTTTCTTTCATCCGGACTATACCGTTGGTATGGGAATCTCACCCATTCGGCCGATGATGATCGGTTCGCGGACTATACCGCCAGTGGGGAATCGCACCCCGCCCTGAAACAGACGTTATTTATTTTCTTTATTATAAGCAGAATCAAACAAAATGTCAAGATGCAAAGAAAGCCTGTCAGATGACAGGCTTTCTTCCAATCCCATTGCGGGGAAAATTAGGCATTGATCTTGGTAACAACGCCGGAACCTACAGTACGTCCGCCTTCACGGATAGCGAAACGGAGGCCCTCTTCGATAGCGATTTCAGTGATCAGTTCCACATCCATCTCAACGTTATCTCCAGGCATGCACATCTCAACGCCTTCCGGCAGCGTAACTACACCGGTAACGTCAGTAGTTCTGAAATAGAACTGCGGTCTGTAGTTGTTGAAGAACGGAGTATGACGGCCGCCCTCGTCCTTCTTCAGAACGTAAACCTGGCCATGGAACTTGGTGTGCGGATGAATGGAGCCGGGTTTGCACAGAACCTGTCCGCGCTCGATTTCGGTTCTCTGAATACCACGGAGAAGCGCACCGATGTTGTCGCCAGCCTCAGCATAGTCGAGGATCTTACGGAACATTTCAATACCGGTAACAACAGTCTTCTTTTTCTCTTCAGAAAGGCCAACAACTTCAATTTCGTCGCCGGTTTTCAGCTGTCCGCGCTCAACACGGCCGGTAGCAACAGTACCACGACCAGTGATGGTGAAGACATCTTCAACAGGCATCAGGAACGGCAGGTCAGCTTTTCTTTCCGGAGTCGGAATATAGGAGTCAACTGCATCCATCAGATCAGCCAGCGGCTTGTAAATCGGGTCGCTGGGATCTTTGCTGGCGGATTCCAGAGCCTGAAGAGCAGAGCCCTTGATGATGGGCACATTGTCGCCATCAAACTCATAGAAGGAGAGCAGCTCACGGATTTCCATTTCAACCAGCTCAAGCAGCTCAGGATCGTCAACCTGGTCAGCTTTGTTCATGAAAACAACGATATAAGGAACACCTACCTGACGGGAGAGCAGGATGTGCTCACGGGTCTGAGGCATCGGGCCGTCAGCAGCGGAAACAACCAAAATTGCACCGTCCATCTGAGCAGCGCCGGTGATCATGTTTTTCACATAGTCAGCATGTCCCGGGCAGTCAACGTGAGCATAGTGACGGTTGTCAGTTTCATACTCAACGTGAGAGGTGTTGATCGTGATGCCGCGCTCTCTTTCCTCAGGAGCCTTATCGATCATGTCGTAAGCCTCAAACTGAGCATGTCCCTTCATAGCGAGAAATTTGGTGATTGCAGCAGTCAGTGTGGTCTTGCCGTGGTCCACGTGACCGATGGTGCCGATGTTTACATGGGGCTTAGTTCTTTCAAAATGTGCCTTTGCCATCGAAGATTTCCTCCCTTATCATACATAATTTTATTTCAGATTTCGGGGTGTCCTCCCAAAATATATAATTTCAGGGGGACTACCCATTATAGTTTGTATTTTATCAAGTTGCATGAAAAATTGCAAGCATTATTCCTCGGACTTGCCTTTGGTGCTGATAATTTTTTCTGCAATTGACTTCGGAACCTCAATATAGTGGCTGGGTTCCATGGAATAGTTTCCGCGGCCCTGTGTTTTGGAGCGCAGGTCGTTGGAATAGCCAAACATTTCGGAGAGCGGAACAAACGCGCGGATTTCCTGGGCGCCAAAGGCGGAGTCCATACCCTGGATCTGTCCGCGGCGGCTATTCAGGTCGCCGATAACGTCACCCATATAGTCTTCTGGCGTGTTAACGCTTACACGCATGATCGGCTCGAGAAGAACCGGATCCGCTTTCTGCATCGCCATCTTAAACGCCATCGAAGCGGCAATCTTAAATGCCATTTCGGAGGAGTCGACTTCATGGTAAGAACCATCATACAGCGTAACCTTTACGTCAACTACAGGGAATCCTGCAAGAATGCCGGCCTGCATTGCGCCCTGAATACCCTGATCGATAGGACCAATGTATTCTTTGGGGATCGCGCCGCCGACAACGGCATTGATAAACTCATAGCCCTTGCCGCTTTCGTTCGGTTCAATCTTGATCTTAACGTGACCGTACTGACCTTTACCGCCTGACTGACGGGCGTATTTATGGTCAACATCGGCCAGTTTGCGAACGGTTTCCTTGTAGGCAACCTGCGGTTTACCGACATTCGCTTCCACCTTGAACTCACGCATCAGGCGGTCAACGATGATTTCCAGATGAAGCTCGCCCATGCCGGCGATGATCGTCTGACCGGTTTCCTTGTTCGTGTAGGTTCTGAAGGTCGGGTCTTCTTCGGCAAGCTTGGAAAGCCCAATTGCCATTTTCTCCTGACCGGCCTTTGTCTTGGGCTCAATTGCCAAGTCAATAACAGGTTCGGGGAACTCCATGGATTCCAGAATGATCGGGTGTTTCGGATCACAAAGCGTATCACCGGTGGTGGTGTTTTTCAGACCAACCGCGGCGTAGATATCGCCCGCATAGCAAGTATCGATATCTTTTCTGTGATTCGCATGCATCTGCAGGATACGGCCCATACGCTCGGTGTTTCCCTTATTAGAGTTGTATACCGAGGCTCCGGCATCAATCGTACCCGAGTAGACGCGGAAGAAGCAGAGCTTTCCGACATAGGGGTCGGTAGCAATTTTAAACGCCAAGGCCGCAAACGGCGCATTGTCGCTTGAAGGTCTGACTTCTTCTTCTTCCGTATCAGGGTTTGTTCCCTTGATATCTGCAACATCAGCAGGCGCAGGCATATAGTCCACAACCGCATCCAGAAGCTTCTGCACACCCTTGTTTTTGTAGGATGTACCGCAGCAGACCGGCACCATTGAATTCGCAATCGTGGATTTACGGATCACGGCTTTCATTTCTTCAACCGTGACTTCCTCACCGCTCAGATATTTTTCCATCAGGGCTTCATCCTGATCCGCAAGATGTTCCAGCAATTCCTCATGATATTTTTGAGCAGTTTCCATCATATCTTCCGGAATTGCTTCCTCGCGCATGTCCTTGCCCAAATCATCATAATAGATATCGGCTTTCATTTCCACAAGGTCAATAATCCCTCTGAAAAATGCTTCTGCGCCGATCGGCAGCTGGATGGGAACAGCATTGCACTTTAAGCGCTGTTTCATCATCTCGACTACGCGATAGAAATCCGCGCCCATGATGTCCATCTTGTTGACATAGCCCATACGCGGAACATTGTACTTATTCGCCTGACGCCATACGGTTTCAGACTGAGGTTCAACACCGCCCTTTGCACAGAAAACAGTTACCGAGCCGTCGAGCACTTTCAATGAGCGCTCAACCTCAGCGGTAAAGTCAACGTGTCCGGGGGTGTCGATGATATTGATTCGGTGGCCCTTCCAGTAGGCGGTGGTAGCAGCGGAGGTAATGGTAATACCTCTCTCCTGCTCCTGCGCCATCCAGTCCATTGTCGCCGCGCCCTCATGCACCTCGCCGATTTTATGGTTAATTCCTGTATAATACAGGATACGCTCGGTCGTGGTGGTTTTGCCGGCGTCAATGTGGGCCATTATGCCGATATTACGTGTAAGATCCAAAGAGACGTCTCTTGGCATAGTGTCCTCCCTTTTGATACTCCGACGCCTAGACAGCCAGGGGCTGGCGTCGCCGGTTGAAATAAATGCTTAACATCCGGTTGCAGCAGCTGCAAAAGCAGCAGACTACCATCTGTAATGTGCAAACGCCTTGTTGGCTTCTGCCATCTTGTGGGTATCTTCGCGCTTTTTCACTGCACCGCCGGTTTGGTTGAGAGAATCCATGATCTCGCCTGCAAGGCGCTCTTTCATGGTTTTCTCACCGCGGTTCCTGGAATAAGTGGTGATCCAACGCAGACCCAATGTCTGGCGCCGTTCCGGACGCACCTCCATAGGAACCTGATAGGTAGCGCCGCCGACACGACGGGCTTTAACCTCTAACACAGGCATGATATTCTCCATGGACTGCTCGAAAGCTTCCAAAGGATCCTTGCCTGATTTTTCCTTGACGATATCGAATGCACCATATACAATCTTCTGTGCGACACCTTTTTTGCCATCATACATGATGTTGTTAATCAGGCGTGTAACCAGTTTGGAATTGTACAGTGGATCTGGCAAAACATCACGTTTTGCGATACGACCTCTTCTTGGCACTTCGCTTCCCTCCTTCACAATTATAATGAATTCATTGGTACTCGAAAGTGACAAAACTTTCGTTTGCGCCAAAAAACGGGTCTACTATATAGTAGCCTGAAATTGGCAGAATAATCGAAAAGTTTTATTACTTCTTGGCACCAGCCTTAGGACGTTTTGCTCCGTATTTGGATCTTGCCTGCATTCTCTTCGCTACGCCCTGCGCATCGAGTGTACCACGGATAATGTGATAACGAACACCTGGAAGGTCCTTAACGCGTCCGCCACGGATCAGCACAACGCTATGCTCCTGCAGGTTGTGTCCGATACCGGGAATATAGGCTGTTGCCTCGATTCCGTTGGACAATCTAACCCTTGCAACTTTTCTGAGCGCAGAGTTCGGCTTTTTCGGGGTGGAAGTTCTGATGGCTGTGCAGACTCCTCGTTTTTGCGGAGAATTCTGATCAATGGAAACCCTTTTCTTGGAATTCCATCCTTTCAGAAGCGCGGGAGCTGTAGATTTCTTCACCAGGACCTCTCTGCCCTTACGTACGAGCTGGTTAAAGGTTGGCATATTGCACCTCCTTACATGATTGTTCGGCCTTATGGCCTTTATTTATTTCAAAGGGGCAAAGCAGGATACTTTGCCCCGCTGAAAACATGGAATAGGATGCCGCTCTGAGAGTGGCCTCACAAGCTCTAATTATATCGCGTCAAGGGTCAAATTGTCAATACATACAGGTTGATTTTACAGCTTTTGTATGATTACACAATGAAATTTTACATTTTATGCATTTTATGCATTTGACGCTTCGTCAGCATCCACATCAAGGCCGCTGATAAAATCATACTCAGCCTTTTCGGCGTGGCCGCCGCTTGTGCTGTCGATCTCCAGTGTATCGTAATCCACTGTGCCTGTTCCCGCGGGAACCAGCTTACCGATGATGACATTCTCTTTAAGCCCCATAAGATGGTCGATTTTGCCTTTGATGGCCGCTTCTGTCAGGACACGGGTGGTCTCCTGGAAGGAAGCCGCCGACATGAACGACTCTGTCGCAAGGGAAGCCTTGGTAATACCGAGCAGCACCGGGTTTCCCTCTGCGGGACGGCGGATGCCGTTATCCTTTGCGTTCAGCCCACTGATTTCATGATTGATGCGGAGAAGTTCACCTTTTTCAATGTTTGCGCCTGTAATGAGCGAGGTGTCCCCGCCATCAGTAATCTTCACTTTACGCATCATCTGGCGAACAATGACCTCAATGTGCTTGTCATTGATATCAACACCCTGCGTACGGTAGGTTCTCTGCACTTCCTTGATCAGGTAATCCTGTACGGCAAGATGGCCGCTGACAGTCAGAATCTCATTCGGTTCCACAGAGCCTTCGGTAATCAGGTCGCCTTTTTTCACGATATCGCCGGCAGAAACACGTAGCGTAGAACCGTAAACCACCTGACGCTCAAAGCGTTCGCCATCTTCCGCAGTGACGACTACAAAGTCGCCGCCCTTCGGATCCTTTTCAAAGGAAACTGCACCGTCCAAATGCGAAATGATTGCGCTGTTCTTCGGCTTTCTGGCTTCAAACAGTTCTTCAACGCGGGGAAGACCCTGCGTAATATCCGCAGCCGACGCGATACCGCCGGTATGGAACGTTCTCATGGTAAGCTGTGTGCCAGGTTCACCGATCGACTGCGCAGCGATGATACCCACCGCCTCGCCGACACCAACCGGCTGCCCATTGGCAAGGTTGGCGCCATAACATTTTGCACAGACACCGATCTTGGATCCGCAGTTGAGCGGCGTACGGATCTTGATCTCCGTAAATCCAGCATCTATAATTTTCTTGGCGTCCGCCTCGGTCATCATCTTGTCGCGGCTGACCAGCATTTCCCCTGTTTTCGGGTCAATGACGTCGTCCGCCACATATCTGCCGATCATACGCTCCGCAAAGTCTTCGATCACACGTCCGCTGTCCGCGATGTCGCAGACGATAAGGCCTTCGTGTGTACCGCAGTCATGCTCGCGGATGATGACATCCTGCGAAACGTCGACCAGTCGGCGGGTCAGGTAACCGGAGTCCGCCGTTCTCAGCGCGGTATCGGCCAGACCTTTACGGGCGCCTCGAGAGGACTGGAAGTATTCCAAAATATTAAGACCTTCACGGTAGTTGGACTTGATCGGGATTTCGATTGCGCGTCCCGATGTGTTGGCGATCAGTCCGCGCATACCGGCAAGCTGTCTGATCTGGTCCATAGAACCACGCGCTCCGGAATCCGCCATCATATAAATCGGGTTGCGCTCTCCGAACGTCTTGGTCAGGGCATCCTTAACCTTCGCGGAGCAGTCATTCCAGGTTGCAACCACGCGTTCGTAGCGTACTTCTTCGGAAATAAATCCGCGATCGTACTGGCGCCTGATCGCATCCACCTTTTTATCGGCTTCGGCAATGAATTCCGCTTTTTCCGGCGGAATGAGGGCGTCGGATACCGCAACGGTGATCGCGCCTTTCGTGGAGTATTTAAAGCCCTGCGCCTTGACACGGTCGAGAACCTCAGCAGTTCTCGCGGTTCCATAGGTGCGGATGCACTTATCAATGATTTTTCCGAGCTCCTTTTTACGGACAAGGAAGCTGATTTCAAGATCAAAAGCATGTTCCGGATCACTTCTGTCGACGTAACCCAAATCCTGCGGAATCGGATCGTTGAAGATGATGCGTCCGACGGTGGTGTCAACAATGCGCGAAATGCGCTCATCGCCCACCTGTTTGGTAATACGTACCCTAATCGGAGCATGCAGACCGACAACGCCGGACTGGTAAGCCATCGTAGCCTCGTTAAAGTCACGGAACACCTTGCCTGCGCCGATTTCGTCCTCACGCACCATGGTAAGGTAGTAGGAGCCCAGCACCATGTCCTGCGTAGGCACAGTTACCGGCTTGCCATCGGAAGGCTTGAGCAGGTTGTTGGCGGCAAGCATCAGGAAGCGGGCCTCCGCCTGCGCCTCGGCGGATAGCGGAACGTGAACAGCCATCTGGTCGCCGTCAAAGTCCGCGTTGTACGCGGTGCAGGCGAGCGGATGCAGTTTCAACGCGCGGCCCTCGACAAGAACCGGCTCGAACGCCTGAATGCCGAGTCTGTGCAGGGTAGGCGCGCGGTTCAGCAGAACGGGGTGGTCCTTGATGACCACTTCCAGGCAGTCCCATACATCCATGACGGTTGCGCGCTCGACCATCTTGCGCGCGTTTTTGATGTTGGTTGCCACTTTCAGGTCAACCAGCCGCTTCATGACAAACGGCTTGAAGAGTTCCAGCGCCATTTCCTTCGGCAGACCGCACTGATACATTTTCAGTTCCGGCCCGACTACGATAACAGAACGTCCGGAATAGTCTACACGTTTTCCGAGCAGGTTCTGACGGAAACGTCCCTGTTTTCCCTTGAGCATGTCAGACAGGGATTTCAGCGGGCGGTTATTGGGGCCGGTCACCGGACGGCCGCGGCGGCCGTTGTCGATCAGCGCGTCAACCGCTTCCTGCAGCATCCGCTTTTCATTGCGGACAATGATATCAGGTGCACCAAGCTCCAAAAGCTTTTTCAGACGGTTATTGCGGTTAATTACGCGGCGGTAAAGGTCGTTGAGGTCACTTGTAGCGAACCGTCCACCGTCCAGCTGCACCATCGGGCGGATATCCGGAGGAATGACCGGAACAACGTCCAGAATCATCCATTCGGGCTTGTTGTGGCTGTGGCGGAATGCCTCCACCACTTCCAGCCTCTTGAGCAGCTTAATGCGCTTTTGTCCGGCAGCCGTTTCCAGATCGGTTTTCAGCTCTTTGGAAAGCGCATCCAAATCGAGCTCCGCCAAAAGCTCTTTGACCGCTTCCGCGCCCATCCCGGCGCGGAAGTCGTCTTCATACGCTTCCTTCAGGTCCCTGTATTCCTTTTCGGAAAGCAGCGTATATTTTTTCAGGTTGGTCATACCCGGATCAAGTACGACGTAAGATGCAAAATAAAGCACCTTTTCCAACAGTCGCGGAGACATATTAAGCAGAAGTCCCATCCGGCTGCTGGTGCCTTTAAAATACCAGATATGGGATACGGGGGCAGCCAGTTCAATATGGCCCATGCGCTCACGGCGAACCTTGGAGCGCGTTACCTCAACGCCGCAGCGCTCGCAGATTTTACCCTTATAGCGGATTCGCTTATAACGTCCGCAGTAGCATTCCCAGTCCTTGGTTGGGCCAAAGATCTTTTCACAGAACAGCCCTTCGCGCTCCGGTTTCAGGGTGCGGTAGTTAATGGTCTCAGGTTTTTTAACTTCTCCCCAGGACCATTCCCTGATCAGGTTGGGCGACGCGAGTCCGATCTTTATCGATTCAAAAACGTTAAATTCCAAATGCGAACCCCTCTTTCCTTTATCTTAGAAATTGTCGTCATTCGCTATATCATCTAGTCCCAGCGCCTCAATGGGGTCAAAATTATCTTCTATTCCCTCATCGATTTCCACATCGAGCAGGTCGATGTCTGCGTCGGTATCCGGATGCTCAATGTCGAAGCCATCTTCAAAGTCGCTCGCGACTTCGGTGCCCGCCGTCAGCGAATCATCCACAGGGGTCAGCCCCATATTGTCATCGTCATCGAAGTTCTGCTTCATGTCGATTTCCTGATTGTCCTTATCCAAAACCCGAATGTCAAGCCCAAGGGACTGCACTTCCTTGATCAGCACCTTGAATGCCTCAGGAATACCGGGCCTCGGCACGTTCTTGCCCTTGACAATCGCTTCAAACGTTTTCACTCGTCCAACCACGTCATCCGATTTGACCGTGAGGATTTCCTGAAGCGTGTAAGCGGCGCCATAAGCCTCCAGCGCCCAAACTTCCATCTCTCCGAAACGCTGACCGCCGAATTGCGCCTTGCCGCCCAGAGGCTGCTGCGTCACCAGCGAGTACGGTCCGGTGGAACGTGCGTGGATCTTATCATCAACCAGGTGATGGAGTTTCAGATAGTACATATAACCGACTGTAACCGGATTATCGAATTCCTCTCCGGTTCTGCCGTCACGCAGACGGATTTTTCCGTCGCGGGGCAAGCCGGCCTGTTCCAGGCAGTCCGCGATATTGATCTCGGTTGCGCCGTCGAAAACCGGCGTCATAACCTTCCATCCAAGCTCCGACGCTGCGCGTCCGAGATGAACTTCAAGCACCTGTCCGATATTCATACGAGAAGGTACGCCCAGAGGGTTCAGCAGAATGTCAAGCGGGCGGCCGTCCGGCAGGTAAGGCATATCCTCCTGCGGCAGCACGCGCGAAACAACACCCTTGTTTCCGTGGCGTCCGGCCATCTTGTCGCCGACGCTGATCTTCCTCTTCTGGACAATATAGCAGCGCACCACCATATTGACGCCCGGAGAAAGCTCATCGCAGTTGTCGCGTGTAAACACCTTGACATCCACAATGGTACCGTATTCGCCGTGCGGCACGCGTAGCGAGGTATCGCGCACTTCACGCGCCTTCTCGCCGAAAATGGCACGCAGCAGGCGCTCTTCCGCGTTCAGCTCAGTTTCGCCCTTCGGAGTAACCTTACCGACCAGAATGTCTCCGGCACGCACCTCGGCGCCGATGCGGATAATGCCGCGCTCATCCAGCTCCTTGAGCGCGTCTTCGCCCACGTTGGGAATATCGCGTGTAATTTCCTCGGGTCCCAGCTTGGTGTCACGCGCTTCCATTTCATATTCCTCAATATGAATCGAGGTATACAGATCGTTTTTGACCAGTTTTTCGTTGATCAAAACCGCATCTTCGTAGTTGTAGCCTTCCCATGTCATAAATCCGATCAGCATATTGCGTCCGAGGCTGATTTCTCCGTTTTCAGTGGAGGGTCCGTCCGCAATGACCTGACCAACTTCCACCCGCTCGCCTTTATTGACGATCGGCCGCTGGTTGATGCAGGTGCTCTGGTTGGAACGCAGGAACTTGATCAGATGATAGGGATGCCGCTCTCCCTGGTCGTCGCGAACCACGATTTCATTCGCGGATACGGCGTCAATCACGCCGGCCTGCTTCGTAACCACCACGACGCCGGAGTCCACAGCAGATTTATACTCCATACCGGTAGCAACAATTGGCGCTTCCGGCTTCAGCAGGGGCACCGCCTGACGCTGCATGTTCGCGCCCATCAGTGCGCGGTTCGCGTCATCGTTTTCTAAGAACGGGATCATCGCGGTCGCAACGGACACCACCATCTTCGGCGAAACGTCCATATAGTCAACTTTTCCCTGTTCGATGATCATAACGGAGTCACGGTAGCGCACACTGACCTTTTCATTGACAAAACGGCCTTCATCGGTCAGCGGCTCGTTGGCCTGCGCAACGATATACATGTCCTCAATATCCGCAGTCATATACTCTACATCATTAAGAACCAATCCGGTCGCTTTATCCACTCGTCTGTAAGGGGCCTCGATAAAGCCGTACTCGTTGATTTTTGCAAAAGAAGCGAGATAGGAGATCAGACCGATGTTCGGGCCTTCCGGCGTCTCAATCGGGCACATGCGGCCATAATGGCTGTAGTGCACGTCACGAACCTCAAATCCAGCGCGGTCACGGGAAAGACCTCCAGGTCCCAGCGCGGAAAGGCGGCGCTTATGTGTCAGCTCTGCGAGCGGATTTGTCTGATCCATGAACTGGCTCAGCGGAGAAGAACCGAAAAACTCTTTGATCGACGCCACTACCGGGCGGATATTGATCAGAGCCTGCGGGGTAACAACATCCATATCCTGCGCCTGGGTTGCCATGCGCTCGCGGATTACACGCTCCATACGGGAAAAACCGATTCGGAATTGATTCTGAAGCAGCTCGCCGACCGAACGGATACGGCGGTTGCCCAAGTGGTCGATGTCGTCCACGGTTCCGATGTCATGGCCAAGCCCGCAGAGATAATTGATGGATGCAAAAATATCATCTTTAATGATGTGTTTAGGGATCAGCTCGTCACGGCGCGCAACAATCTGAACCTTCAGCTCGTCATCGTTCTGGCAGTTCTCCAGAATTTCGCGCAGTACCACGAAGCGAACCTTTTCGTTGATTCCCAGCTCCGCACAGTCGAACTGCACAAAGTTCTTCAGATCCACCATGCCGTTGGAGAACACTTTGTCCTCGCGCTCACCGTCTTTGAGATAAACGGTGTCTACCCCGCATTTGCCGATCTTTTCAGCAAGTTCACGGGAAAGGACGGTTTCTGGCTCGGCGAGAATTTCTCCAGTCATCGGATCAATAACCGGGCGGGCAGCGATGCGGCCCATAATCCGCGGTGTAATTGCGAGTTTTTTATTGTATTTATAGCGTCCGACCTTGGAAAGGTCGTAGCGACGCGGGTCAAAGAACAGAGAATCGATATGGCTCTGGGCAGAATCCACCGTCGGCGGTTCACCCGGACGCAGCTTGCGGTAAACCTCGAGCAGCGCTTCCTCCATATTAACAGTGCTGTCCTTTTCAAGCGTGGAAAGAATCCGCTCGTCGTCACCGAAAAAGCCTATAATCTCGTCATTGGACGCAAGGCCCAAAGCACGGATAAAGGTAGTTACCGGAAGCTTGCGGTTTTTATCAATGCGCACATAAAAAACATCATTGGAATCTGTTTCATATTCCAGCCACGCGCCTCGGTTGGGGATAACGGTGGCTGTGAACAGCTGTTTACCGCTCTTATCGTGAGAAGAACCATAGTAGACGCCCGGAGAACGAACCAACTGGGAAACAATGACACGTTCCGCACCGTTGATGATGAATGTGCCGCTGTCAGTCATCAGCGGAAAATCCCCCATGAATATGTCTTGCTCTTTTACCTCGCCGGTCTCCTTATTCAAAAGGCTGGCCCTGACCCTCAAGGGCGCGGCATAGGTCGCGTCGCGTTCCTTGCACTCCTCGATGGTGTATTTCGGTTTGTCATCCAGACGGTAGTCGATGAAATCCAACACAAGATTTCCCTGATAGTCAGTGATCGACGAGACGTCCTTAAACACCTCTTTCAGCCCTTCTTCAAGAAACCACCGATAGGAATTTTTCTGTACCTCAATGAGATTCGGCATCTGCAATACCTCATTGATGCGAGAAAAACTCATACGAGTCGTTTTGCCTTGCTTTACTGGCTTGACATTCACCATAGGCTTTTGCTCACTCCATTCATCTGATTTGCCCGACAAAATTTTACCTTTGTCAGACATGGTCCTCCATGCCCCGCGGACATTTGAAAAAATCTATCACAATGTTGTGCAAGATTTATAAGATTTCCAACCAACGCTTATAAATTTTGCAAATCACTATTGCCAAAACTGTCGAAACATGGTATACTCTTTATAGTTTAATGCAAAATTAGCCATTTTGATACAGTATATTAGTTTACCACACTTTATTATAGTTGTCAATACGATTTTATAAACCGCAAAATAAAATCCATGCGAATTCGCATGGATTTTTTGTTGTTTTGTCCTATCCGGCTATAAATTGTAGAGAAGCGGCACCAATACCGGCACAAGCCCCGAGAGGACTACACCTGAAATTACCGCCATCAGGGCAGTTTCATGATCGGTGGATTTTGCAATGGCAGCAAGCGTGGTATCCATGGCGGTCGCCCCGGAAGGCGCGATTGCCGCATAATAGCCGCAGTATTTCGCCACAAGCGGTATCAGCAGGAAGGAAAGCAGCTCTCTGAACATATTCGTCATGAAGGCGATTGTCCCAAGCTGGGAGCCTCCCAGTTCGCGGAGAATCACCGCAGAAACACTGTAAAATCCAAACCCGGTGGAAATCGCCGCACTGACATTCGGAGCGTCGCCCAGAAAAATGCCCAGCAGGACTCCCCCGCAAATCGACCCTGCTACCACGCCCAGCGGGATAGCCAAAACCTTAACATGATACTCCCGCATTTTCCGAAAAACGGTTTTATTGGTGCCAACTTCAATGCCAACGGAAACCAGCAGGATCATCAGCGCGTAGGACATCAGCGTGTCCATGCCTGCCGCCGCCTCGGGCGGCAAAAGCAGGCCGCCGCACAAAATTCCAAGCGCAAGGCTTCCCAGCGCGACAAAAATCATTTGTCATCGTCCCCCTTTTTCATGATGGCTCTACACAAAAGGAACACCGCCAGCACAGAGCCCGCGATGGTCACAATTGCATAAAGAAAGGCTTTCACACCCGCGCTGCGCAGATCCGTGAGGAACGTCGGACTTCCCCCCATGGACGCGCCCATCGAAAACAGGGTAAGCGCGATGCCGATGATTTGCAGCCAGCCGTTTATTTTGAGCCATTTAAGGGGAAACACCGTCGCGCCGATGACAATGCCGATCACAAAAAAGATAATCAGTGAAAACGGCCCCAAGAAGTCAAACAAAATACAAACATCCTGTCATTTAAAATTTACGTGCCGCCCGCTATTCAGCCTCCGTATAAGCTTTAAATGCACAATAGGTGGCGTAAACGTCGTTTTTGGAAACCACTTCAAAGGGCGCGTGCATAGAGAGCACCGGAACACCGACGTCTACCACGTCTACATTCAGCTTGGCAACATATTTTGCGACCGTTCCGCCGCCGCCGCCATCGACCTTCCCAAGTTCGCCTGTCTGCCACGAAATTTTCGCATCATCCAGCATACGGCGCACAGAAGCCATAAATTCAGCTGTGGCCTGGCTTGTGCCGTATTTCCCACCCGAACCGGTATACTGAGTGACAACCACGCCGTAATTGAGATAGGCACAGTTGCGCTTTTCCATCGTATCCCCAAAGGTCGGGTCAAACGCGGCGTTGACATCAGCGGACAGGCATGTGGATTTCGACAGCACATCCCGCGCGTCGGCATCCTGCTGGGCAGCAAGGTCCGCCACAAAATATTTGAGATAGTAGGAATCCAATCCGGTGTTTCCGTCCGAACCGGTTTCCTCCTTGTCGGCAAAAACAGTGACCATGGTGTACGGGGGATTTTTGACTTCCAGCGACGCCATCAGCGAGGTGTAGGCGCAGACGCGGTCATCGTGACCGTAAGCACCGATCATCGAGCGGTCAAAGCCGAGATCCCGCGCTTTAAACGCCGGTACCATCGAAAGCTCCGCAGAAAGGAAATCCGCTTCCACAATGCCATATTTCTCATGCAGCAGGCGGTGAATATTGAGCTTTACCTTCTCACTGATCTTGTCGTCCTTGAATGGGCGGCAGCCGATCAGAACATTGAGCTCCTCGCCTTTTAGGCCGTCCTTGAGGTTTCGCTTCATCTGCTCGACGGCAAGATGCGGCAACAGATCAGTTACGGTAAAGACAGGGTCGCCATCGTCTTCGCCGAGGGCAACGCGAAGGGTTTCCCCATTCTTTTTTACAATCACGCCGTGCAGCGCAAGCGGAATCGTTCCCCACTGATAACGCTTGATGCCGCCGTAGTAGTGTGTCTTAAAGAGCGCCAGCTGGGCCTCCTCATAAACAGGGTTCGGCTTCAGGTCCAGGCGCGGAGAGTCGATGTGGCTTGCCATAATGCGCACGCCGTCGGTAATCGGTTTTGTGCCGATGGTCGCGAGCAGCAGTGCTTTCCCGCGGTTGTTACGGTAAACACGGTCGCCGGGCTGATACTTTTTCGTGCGGTCAAATTCCGTATAGCCCGCCGCCTGTACCATCTCAATCATCGCCGTAACTGCTTCGCGCTCCAGCTTGCAGCGGTCCAGAAACGCTTTATAAGGCTCGCAGAACGTCTGCGCAGATTCCTCCGCCGCGTCGTCATTCGTCATGCCCATGTTTTTGCGGTTCAGCAGAAGTTCCTCCTGCAAAAGCTCGCCCTGAGTTTTTTCTTTCTCCATGAAGATTCCTCCCTATCAATGCTAATTTATAAATCATAAAGCTTTCGGTAAATTTTGATTGTCTTCGTCACTTTCGTCACATAGGCCGCCGTGTCCTGAAACGGAATATGGGTCACGGTTGTTCCGTCCGGCGCGTAATCGCTGTTCGCCAGCCATTTTTTGACACTTCCCCAGCCCGCATGATACGCACACAGCACATTTTCAGTCTTAGAAAACTCATCCTGTAATAGTTTCAGCATCGTCGTTCCGTAATCAATGTTGACCGCCGGGTCAAACAGCAGGCCGTGATCCAGCTCTGCGCTTTCCCCGCGGCGCATTTGAACCCAGTCAAATGCGTCCGGCATCAGTTGCATCAACCCCCGCGCGCCGACGCCCGACACTGCTTGGGGGTCAAAACCGCTTTCCGTGCGGACAACCGCGTAAACCAGCGCACGGTCAAGCCCCTTTTCAGCGCAGGCCTTGTCAATCAAATCCGCATATTTCATCGGGTATGCGCTGCGGTAATACTGGTCGAACCCGTATTTTGAAGCAAAAATCAATCCAAATACGGCAAGAATCAGTAAAAGCAGATTTAAAATGGTTTTTCGTACGCTTCTGGTCACTATGGCCCTCCGTGTCAAGAGTTGAGTTCGCCAAATTCTTCTGTGTCATCCCCGGTTTTATCAGAAACATTCCGATTTTCCGGAAGCCCTTTTTCCAGGCGTTCACAAAGCTCGATAAACGCCATCCGAAGCGAATCGACGTCTTCATCATTATATAGGATCTCGTCAGCTCGGGAACTGTAAAAGTCATCCACATTCTGCGCTTTGATGCGGCGCGCAGCCGCTTCCTCCGTCATATGATCCCGGGCGATAATCCGCGCCTTGCGGGTTTCTTCCTTTGCAATCACCGCAACCACCAGATCGCATTCCTTATCCAGGCCCGATTCAAACAGCGTCGGTGCATCCAGCACAAGGAAAGGAACTCCGCGCTTTTCTGCATCTTTTAGTTTATGCGTGATTGCTTCAATGATGTATGGAAACGTTATCTCATTCAGGCGGCGCAGCTTGCTTTTATCTCCAAAACAAATAGCCGCCAGCTTTTCCCGGTTTAGGGTGGCGTCGGGATGGATGACCTCCGTCGAAAATTCCAAAACAAGGTCGGATAGGCAGAGATTCGACGTTTCCATCGCATCTCTCGCCACCGCATCCGCGTTAATTACTTCATAGCCATGATCGGCAAACATACGGCTGAGGGTGGATTTTCCGGCGCCGGTCTGACCCGTCAGCCCCACCACGGTTGTTCCTCCTGCTTCCTTCACGTTGCAGCCTCCTAATCTATCTCATAGCCGGATCTCGTCGAATCCTGCGGCGCGCAAAAGCCGGTTATAAACGGCCTGCCCGATTCCTTCATCCTCCGCAATCCGGACGTAAACCAGCTTCATTTGTTCTTTATCCACTTCCCGCAGCGCATCAAACAAATGCCTTGCCTGTGACGCCGCGTCCCCTTTGATACCGTAAACAATGCACGGCTTGGAGAATTGGGGTTCTTCCCCTGAAAAACATAAAATTCCGAAATCGCCGCTCTGCCGGTTAATAAACTGCCGGAACGCTTCCAGCGACCCGCGCACAAGCACCACTCGCGCTTTTGGCGAATAATGCTTATACTTCATTCCCGGAGACGATACCTTGCGGTCGTCCGAAAGATGCCGGAACACACCTGGGTCGAGCCTGATATCCGGAAAAACCTCCCGCAGCATTTCCAGCGTTACTGCGCCGGGTCTGAGCACCGTAGGCGGCGTGGTGCAGAGCGTGAGCACGGTGGATTCCACACCGACCTCGCAGCTGCCACCGTCCACAATCGCTTCAACACGGCCTGTCAGGTCATCGATGCAGTGCTGTGCGCAGGTCGGGCTTGGAAAACCGGAAAGATTCGCCGAAGGCGCAGCCAGCGGCACGCCGGAGCGGTGGATGAGTTCCCGCGCGACAGGATGCGACGGCATCCGGATCGCAACGGTATCCAGCCCGCCCGAAGTTGCATACGGCACTAGTTCGGATTTTTCCATGATTACGGTCATCGGCCCGGGCCAGAATTTTTCCGCCAACCGGTATAGCGCTTCGGGAACCTGCTTTACCAGCGGCGGGATTTCCTGTATATCCGAAACGTGCACGATCAGCGGGTTGTCGCTCGGGCGCCCTTTCGCCGCGTAAATGGAAGACGCGGCCTTGGGGTCGAGCGCGTTTGCCGCCAGTCCGTAGACTGTCTCGGTCGGGATTGCCACCAGATGTCCACCGGCAAGCAGCTCCGCGGCTTCGTCCAAAACCGCTTCGTCCTGCTGTGTATGGGTTATTTTTAATAATTTGGTCTGCAAAATTACATCTCCATTAATTTGGTGTTCCGTGCTTTCAGACTTCCCCGGATGCCTGCAGCTTCTCTGCCTGATCAAAAGTCATCAGCGCGTCAAGCAATTCGGTAAGGTCCCCGTTCAGGATGGCGTCCAGCTTATAAAGGGTCAGTCCGATCCGGTGATCGGTCATGCGGCCCTGCGGATAGTTGTAGGTGCGGATGCGTTCCGAACGGTCGCCTGTTCCCACCTGCAATTTTCGCTCCGAGGCAATTTTGTCGTTCTGCTCCCGCACCTTAATGTCAAGCAGGCGGGAACGCAGCACCTTGAGCGCCTTATCTTTGTTTTTATACTGGCTGCGCTCGTCCTGGCATTCCACAACCATGCCGGTCGGCAGATGGGTCACGCGGATGGCGGAGGAGGTCTTGTTGACATGCTGGCCGCCCGCGCCGCTGGAACGGAATACATCAATCTGAAGCTCCTTCGGGTCGATTTCCAGTTCCACATCCTCCGCCTCCGCCAACACGGCGACTGTTACGGTGGAAGTATGAATGCGCCCCTGCGTTTCGGTTTCCGGAACACGCTGAACCCGATGAACCCCGCTTTCAAACTTTAGCCGGGAATAGGCATTTTCGCCGCTGATGGAGAAGCTGATTTCCTTATAGCCCCCAAGTTCCGTCTCGTTGGCGTTCAGTACCTCCCAGTTCCAGCCCAAAGAATCCGCATACATGGTGTACATCCGGAAAAGGCTGTTGGCAAACAGCGCCGCCTCTTCACCGCCGGCGCCCCCGCGAATTTCCACAATCACGTTCTTGTCATCGTTGGGGTCGCGGGGCAGCAACAGGATTTTCAGTTCCCGCGCGGAGGATTCCATCCGTTCCCTATTGAGGTCATATTCCTCCTGCGCCAGCTCGCGCAGTTCCCTGTCGCCTTCCTCCAGCAGTTCAAGCGCATCCTGATAACCCTGCTTTGCCTTGTGATACTCCTGATATTTTTCCACAATCGGAGTCAGGCGTTTATACTCTTTCATCAAATCAGTATATTTTTTCTGGTCGTTTACCACGTCCGGCTCCATCAGCCTGTGGTTGATTTCATCGTAACGCGCAACAACAGCATCCAGTTTGTCAAACATAAATGAACTCCTTTATTTCGTAAAATCACATTGTCGGGCCGGCTCTCCGCCCAGCTACAAATGTGATTCTCGGAGCACATTTTTGTCAATCTCCACGCCATCCCGGATCACCTTTTTGATGTTTTTTTCCACTTTAGCACGCGGCACCATCACTTCGTGCCCGCAGCCGTTGCACCGGATGCGGAAGTCCATTCCCACCCGGCCAACCGTGAAATGAGTCTCTCCGCACGGATGCGGCTTTTTCATCGCCAGAACATCGCCCACCCGGATATCCACAGGAGCTCCCTCCATTCTTACAGAATATTACAATCTATTATTATACAGGTTACTCCCTCTTAACGCAAGAATTCCGCTGTAAATTATTTGACATTTGCCTAAGCGGCTCTTCCTCTCGCATAATCCGTGCGGGTAACCGCATATGATAGGACATGTGCAAAGAGGAGGGGTATCAAAATGTCAACCTATAAACCAGAAGGTATGTGGGCGGATACTTTAGCAAATCGGCAGTCCTTCCGTTCGGTTTCAGCCTTGCAGGAGGCCTTTGCAGCCGGAAAAGTTCTTGAAAGCCGCGCAATTGTCTGCGATGCCCAACACAACCTGATTGTGGATATGGGGGCATTCCGCGGCATCATCCCGCGCGAGGAGGGTGCGCTTGGCATTGCGGACGGCACCACGCGTGATATTGCCATTATTTCCAAGGTAAATAAACCGGTCTGCTATAAAATCACAGAACTGGCTCGTCATGAAGACGGTTCGATCATCCCCCGGCTGTCCCGGCGCGCGGTTCAGCAGGAATGCATGGAGAATTACATCAGCAAGCTGACACCCGGAGACATCATAGACGCAAAAGTCACCCATTTGGAATCCTTTGGATGCTTTGTCGACATCGGCTGCGGCATTCCTTCCCTCATTCCCATTGACGCCATTTCCATCAGCCGGATTTCCCACCCGCGGGACAGGTTCCGCCCCGGGCAGGATATCAAGACAATTGTGCGCGCGGTTGAGCCGGACGGGCGGATTTCTCTGTCTCACAAAGAGCTGCTGGGAACCTGGAGCGAAAACGCCACGCTGTTTTCTCCCGGCGAAACGGTCGCGGGCATTGTGCGCTCGATTGAGGATTACGGTGTCTTCGTCGAACTCACCCCCAACCTTGCCGGGCTGGCGGAACCGCGGGATGACATCAGCGTGGGGCAGCACGCAAGCGTTTATATCAAAAGCCTGATTCCCGAAAAGATGAAGGCAAAACTGATTATTGTGGATGCGTTTGACGCTTCATACCGGGTTACGCCCTCCGCTTACTTTCTCACACAGGGGCATCTGGACAATTGGCGGTATTCCCCTGAATGCTCCGACCGCTTAATTGAAACCGTATTCAAACCTCCTACATACGATTGAAAATAAGCCGCCCGGTGACGGGCGGCTTATTTTCTGCCTACTCGGCTTCTCGCACAATCTTTTCGCGATAGGCTTTGGCGGCTGATTCCAGCTTATTTTCCCCAAACCTATAATAAGCACGATCTTTCAGCGCGTCGGGCAGATACTGCTGCTTCACATAATCATTGGGATAATTGTGGGCATAACGGTAGTTCTGCGCATGTCCCAGCTTTTGGGCGCCCGAATAGTGACCGTCCCGCAAATGAGCGGGAATTTCGCCGGTTTTTCCGTCCCGCACGTCCGCCATCGCAGCGTCAATCGCGCAAATCGCGGTATTGGACTTGGGGCTGGTACAAAGCAGAATGACCGCCTGCGCAAGCGGAATCCGTGCCTCCGGCAATCCAAGCTGCACTGCGGCGTCCACACAGGATTTTACAATGGAGATTGCCTGCGGATAGGCAAGTCCGATGTCCTCGCTCGCAATGACCAGCAGGCGGCGGCAGGGAGAAATCAAATCTCCCGCCTCCAGCAGGCGCGCGAGATAGTGCAGCCCCGCGTTCTCGTCTGAACCCCGGATGGATTTTTGGAACGCGGATAAAATGTCGTAGTGGGCGTCCCCGTCCCGGTCGTAGCGCATGGCGCTTTTCTGCGCCACCTGCTTGGCGTCCTCCAGCGTGACCCGTCCCCCGGCGGAGGCCAGCGCGAGCATCTCCACCGCGTTGATGGCTTTGCGAACATCCCCGCCGCAGGCGGACGCAATATGCTCCGCGACGCCCGCTTCCACGGTGAACTGTCCCCCGAAAAACGCCTCCGCTTTCTGGAACGCGCGTCCGACCGCGAGCAGAACATCCCGTTGCTCAACCGGTAAAAACTCAAACACCGTGCTGCGGGAAAGGATCGCGTTATACACATAAAAATATGGGTTCTCGGTGGTCGACGCAATCAGGGTGACAGAACCATTCTCGATAAACTCCAGCAGCGTCTGCTGCTGCTTTTTATTCAGATACTGAATTTCATCCAGATAAAGAATGACACCGCCCATTCCGTCCAGGGTATCCAACTGGCTGACGACCTCCCGAATATCGGAGGTCGAAGCCGTGGTGCCGTTGAGCCTAAACAGTTTCTTTCCCGCCCGTTTGGCAATAATGGACGCAACTGTGGTTTTTCCGACACCGGACGGTCCGAAAAAGATCAGATTCGGGATATTTCCGGTTTCCACCATGCGTCGGAGCACTTTATCCTTCCCCAGCAAGTGTGGCTGCCCCACAACATCGTCCAGCGACTGCGGGCGGATTTGATCGGCAAGCGGTGCAGACATCACGCCGGCCTCCTTTCAAAATGAAGAAGAAAAGCCCGCCGCGGCGCGGCGGGCAATCGAAAAATACAGCTTTATTCGTACAGTGGATATTTTGCGCAAAGCGCTTCCACACCTGCGCGAATTTCTTCCACTTTGTTATCATAGTCGGTGGCGCACAGGTAGATAAACTCCGCAATTTTGTCCATATCCTCTTCCTTGAAGCCGCGGGTGGTTACCGCCGGCGTACCAATCCGCACGCCGCTGGTAATGAACGGGCTCTGGGGGTCGTTCGGGATCGCGTTTTTATTGACAGTGATATAGACCTCGTCGAGCTTTTTCTCAAGCTCTTTGCCGGTAACTCCAAAGTTGCGCAGATCCAGCAGGACAAGGTGGTTGTCGCTCCCGCCGGAAACAAGCTGGAATCCGCGTTTGGTGAACCCCTGAACCAGCGCGCGGCAGTTCAGGACAATCTGATGCTGATAAGCCTTAAACTCGGGTTTCATTGCTTCCCCGAGGCAGACGGCTTTTGCGGCGATAATGTGCATCAGCGGGCCGCCCTGCGTGCCGGGGAAAATCGCCTTGTCAATTGCCTTGGCAAGCTCTTCGCGGCACAGAATCAGACCGCCGCGCGGGCCGCGCAGGGTTTTATGGGTGGTGGTGGTCACCACATCCGCAAAAGGAACCGGAGAGGCGTGTTCTCCCGCGGCAACAAGTCCCGCGATGTGCGCCATATCCACCATAAAATACGCGCCGACTTCCTTGGCGATGCTGCTGAGCTTTTCAAAGTCGATCGCGCGCGGATAGGCGGAAGCACCGGCCACAATCAGCTTCGGTTTATGCTCCAGCGCCAGTTCACGGCATTTTTCATAGTCAATCTGCTGTGTTTCGGGATTGAGTCCATAAGGGACAAAGTGATAGTATTTCCCCGACATATTTACCGGGGAGCCATGGGTCAAATGACCGCCGTCCGCCAGGCTCATTCCCAGCACCGTATCGCCGGGATTCAGCAGAGCAAAATAGACCGCCAGATTGGCCTGCGCGCCCGAGTGCGGCTGCACATTGGCATGTTCTGCGCCGAACAGTTTTTTGGCGCGCTCGATTGCGATTGTCTCCGCAATATCGACATCCTGACAGCCGCCGTAGTAGCGCTTGCCGGGATAGCCTTCCGCATATTTGTTGGTGAGAACAGTGCCCATAGCGGCCAACACGGCAGGGCTTACGATATTTTCCGAAGCGATCAGCTCAATGTTTCTGCGCTGACGAGCCAGCTCCTTCTGCATTGCCTCGCCGACTTCCGGGTCACGTTCCGAAACAAACCCAATTGAATCCATGAAATCCTGATACATTTCAAAAACCTCCGATTAATTTCGTATAATAAAAACACAAGGATTAGAAAAACTGGCCGATAAAACGGATCATCTGGGGAATGACAGCCTGCGATTCATAAAAAGCGGGATACTGCCCATTGGCATATGCAATGACCTTGATAACCCACCAAATTAAAAACAGAAGAATCAACAGAATCCATAGTTCCTTTGCATGCATCAGTTTATCTTTTCCCAAAAGCCACAAAACAGCCAGAATTCCTGCATAGAGCAAAACAACAAAAATCAGCGGATGATAGCGCCATGCCTGTAAAAAATGGAACTGCAGCAGAGCGTCCGCCGCTCTTGTCATCCCGCAGGCGGGGCATTCTATGCCTGCTATCCACCGCAGCGGGCAAAAGTAAGGCAGTCCGTGTGTAAATAGCCACACCAGTAAAACAGCCACACCCAAAAAGAGGATCAGCCGTATGCACCGCCTAAAAAATTCCCGCTTTGTCATCAAATTGGAAGTTGGAAGATTGCAATGATTTTTCCAAATAGCAGCAAAATAAGCACGGAAGCAATACAATATACAACAATTCGCCATGTAGGAGGCGTCGGGCGGTTGAAAAAAGACATCCAGTCATCCCCCTCTTTCATTGTTTATTAGTTTAGCATATTTTAGTGAAAAAAGAAAGAATATATCTGACATGAAACCAGTCATACTAATGGCAAGGATTTTATCAATTTGCACAATTCGTATCTGTTTTAAATATTCACAAAAACAAACCGACGCCTTGCGGCGCCGGCTTGTTTTTATGAATTAGGAGAAAAAATGAAAAGCAATTTATTAAGCTGTTCTGCCCATTTGCGTATCATTCGGAAAGCAGTGCAGCTTTGCGGAGCTCGCATGTCTGGTAGTTTTTCCGCTTCTGACGCCTAAAATCACATTGCTGACAAAATAAGAGACCAGCCCCAGAAAAACAGACGCCGCCAGTTTTTGCGCAAATTTGTTCATCAATGCATAAACCACGGCCTCACGAGCCCAACGTAAAAAACCTATATCCGGCGAAATCTCAATCAGGCCTGCGGCGACAACCGAAAAAGTAACCAGGGTGGCAACTGCTACTGCGCTTGCAATTACAGCTGAAGCTTGACGAATTTCTCTTTTTTTCACAGTAGTCACTCCTTTAATAGTTACAAATTGTAACCTTTTCAATAAATTTATCTAATTTATTTACGTTTTGTATAGCTTCTATACTTACTATATCATAGTATACGCAAAATGCAAGAGGAAATTACATGTTTGTTAAGATTTTTTTCATATTTGTTACTCTTTTGTTACCACTCTGTAATTGGTTTGTAATATTTGTCCAAAAACTGATTTTTTAAGTATTATTAAAAATAATTTGATAATTAGTCGGGTTTTGTCGGTTCTTGCCGCATCTTGTAATAAAGCAATCCTTTATGTGACGTTCATTCATTGTAAATCTGACGCTGAATATAAGTTTGTACAGAATGATAGCACATATCCCCCTTCACGATATTTCCAGCAGAAAGCAGCGATACTTAACAGTGTACCATACGAATACCCGCATAAATCTATGCGGGTATTCGTATGGCACACTGTTATTATCGCAGAAAATCAGTTTGGATTCTAATGACCGTTTTTCTCTTCGGCGGCCTGCGCAATTTCTTTTGTTGCGTGAACGGTGCCATGCGGGTGTTGCGGCGGCGAATAAATTGAGTACAATTTAAGCGGTATATTGCCTGTGTTGATTAAATTGTGCCATTTACCCGCAGGAATCATGATTGCGCAGCCATCATAGACAAGTTTCTTGAAATCCACTCTATCTTTAGTTGCCCCAATCAGAATGAGTCCTTGGCCATCTTCGATCCGTAAAAACTGGTCTACATCAGGATGAATCTCCAGGCCTATATCCTCTCCAACTTTGATGCTCATCAAGGTGACCTGTAAGTGTTCCCCTGTCCATATCACAGTACGAAACGTATGGTTCATTTTAGTCGCTTCTTCAATATTTAATGCATATGGATTGGGCCCGTAGTCCGAAGATTTTACAGTTTGCTTGGATGGATTATGCTTTTGAGGACCAGCGCAGTTTGGGCACGGATGCCCTTTGCAATTCATATACTCCTCCCTTTCATTACTTTTTAATTCATCTTATTCCTAATCCCTGGAAATGTGTTTGCTCTGTAAAAACCGGGCTGGCATATTTGAAAGTCAGGAAAAGAAGATCGCAACTTTTTTAAAACAGATAGTTTGCTGCAATCCTGATTCCGCCAATAGAAAATAATTTTTTTACGGCATAGCAAAACCCGCATAGACTGGCTTTATAAGCCTATCTATGCGGGTTATCTTTGGAGCTGATGACGCGATTCGAACGCGTGACCTCATCCTTACCAAGGATGTGCTCTGCCGACTGAGCTACATCAGCAAATACAGGCTGCCCAGCCTGTGTAGAGATTGGCAGGGGCAGAAGGATTTGAACCCTCGGCACGTGGTTTTGGAGACCACTGCTCTACCAGCTGAGCTATACCCCTATAAATACCATTTCATAGCGATTTTGCAGAGATATACTCCCTAATCGATGGTCACAATAAATAAGTGGTGGGCCATCAGGGACTCGAACCCCAGACCGACCGGTTATGAGCCGGTTGCTCTAACCAACTGAGCTAATGGCCCTAAAAGGGTCGTGCCGCCGTCGGAAGACGACGGCACAATTAAAAAAATGGCTCCCCAAGTTGGACTCGAACCAACGACCCTGCGGTTAACAGCCGCATGCT
>CAUQLV010000012.1:0-77355 GCA_963519235.1 uncultured Oscillospiraceae bacterium | reverse complement strand
CGGGAACCGTCACCATAGCAACCATCGCTCCTGCAATTACAGCCGAAAAAATTTTTACCATCGTAATAAACCTCCTCAATTCTTTTGTCATATATAATCCTCTGCCCTGTTCCTTTGTCCATTTGTTTATTTATGTTTTCACAGTGTCGTGCTCCCATATTGATTTTATTATTAAGGTAATCTATATTATAAATCTACTAACCATGTTCATTAGATGCATAATACTTTTAAAGTATAATACTTGCTCGTTACAAATACAAGTACTTACCCCATACCCCGCTGACTTACAATTTATTATTTATACATTGCGAGAATGAATCTCTATTTTAAATTATAAGCTATCTATGGTTTTCTTGTATCTAAAGATTTTTATTCACACAGGCAGGGCGGGTGGTTTATTTTCACTGGCCTTGTATAATGAAGTTCGCAATTTAAAAAAGCATAGAAAAGTCATTGGGACTCCGGTAAAATGAATGGTGTCGAGACATTCAAAGAAGGAGTAATCACCCAATGGCTCAAGGAAAGAATATCACAGGTCTCACAGATTTGCTACTGAAATGTATGAGTGAGCAGGATCCATGCTCAGTATGTTGGAGTGGTTGTGCGCGCAGCTCATGGAGGCGGAAGCCTCTGGCATCGTTTGCGCGGAAAAGAATGTACACAACCCATCCCGCAGCGATTACCGCTGCAGCTACCGCCCCCAGCGGCTAGACGAACCATGTACTTCATGATGCCAAAGCTGCGTAGCCGTGGATACATCCCGTTTTTTGTCACAGAGCGTAAACGTAGCGATGCGGCTCTGATTCAAGTGATTTAGGAGGCATTTGTGCAAGGCGTGTCCACCCGGAAGATGGAGAAGCTGGCCCACAGTTTGGGAATTGAGAATCTCTCCTGAAGCCAGGTCAGCGAGATGACAAAAGGCCTGAACGAGCAGATGCAGGACTTCCGCAGCCGGTCTCTGTCAGGGTGCTGTCCGATCATATGGACAGATGCACTGTACGAGAAAGTCCGCATGGAGGTCGCGTCGTCAGCATGGCGGTACTGGTTGCTTGCGGCGTCAATGCGCAGGGGCAACGAGAGGTACTAGCGGTGGAGCCGATGATGGATGAGTCCAAAGAAAGTTACTTTCAGCTGTTTCAAAGCTTAAAACAGCGAGGGCTGCAAACTTCATTGCTAGTGGTATCCAACGCCAATAAGGAGTTGATTGCCACCATCCGGGAGAGTTTTCCCGGTGCTTCCTGGGCAGCGGTGTAAAGTGCACTTTATGCGGAATATTCTGGCTCATGTACCGCAGAAGGAGAAAAACGCTTTTGCGGCACAGCTGAAAGAAATCTGGCTGGCTCGTTTTTTATTAAAGTCAGTATATAAACGGTAGGGCTCTGGATGAACAATACTTTTTTATATATGTGAAAACGCCGTTGACGTTAACACCAAAAAACAAGAGCTTTCAGATAATCGCTGCCCAGCTTGGCAAAAATCTTCTTATTATATACGGATATTGTGAAAAGAAAAGCGGAAAATGACACCAAAAGAAAAAAGGACAGCATCAGCCATCCTTTTCTATGCAATCCCCTGGTAACTTATCTGCTCTTAATCCTTTAAACACCGGCTGGCGAAGGGAGCCGCTCTCCGTCTTTTCCATATACTTCACCGTGCAGACCAGACCCGGAGCAAGCCAGACAGCATTCTCATTCCCTTTTGGGGCAGGGGAGAAAGGACAATCTGTCATTTTTTCTGTTGTATAAACCTGAAATCATCGCCGGAAATGCCCAACGTTACATGCCCTTTGTAAATTAACTGATTATCCAGATACTGGCCCAGCACGATACTCACGACATTGCTTTCTTTTTCAATATAACCGCAGACTACAAAATCATCGTCTTGCAGGTTCTTGATCTTGATCCAATCCTTTGTCCGCTTATCGAAATAATATTTGCTGTCTTTTCGCTTTGCTACGATGCCCTCCAAACCGTTCTGTTCCGCAAGCGCATAAAAAGCCACGCCTTTTTCCTCAATATAACGGGATATTGCAAGGCGCGGGCTCTCATCGACGGTTTCTTCCAGTAGCTTTTTGCGTTCCATGAGCGGCAGATCGGTTAGCTGCTGTCCATCAAGATACAGAATGTCAAAGGCGGTAAAGCATACCGGCAACTTTGCCACCGCCATCTGAATCTTGAATTTATTGCTCATGAGCGACCTGCGCTGCACTTCGGAAAAATCCGGTTTCCCGTTATTGATGACAGCAATTTCACCGTCAAGAATACAGCGTTTTTTCACCTGTTTGTGTATGTCTCTCAATTCGGAGATTAAGACCGAAAAAGAAAAGTCCATTCAGATTCTGCATTTTGCTCAGCTCAAGGCGCAGATTATGATCTGTGTTGGGTACGTAGTTACGTGGGACATTCAGTCCATATATCGCCCTTTTTTATCCAGTTTTTTATTTCTATAGCAGAGCACGGTGTCAAAAACGACCATGCAGAAATTGAGTATGTATAAAGCCATAATAAGGTCTCGGCTATAAAGCAGCTTATGAATAATACCGGATAGGTAGCCTATAAGCACTGTCCACTGGAAGGCAAGGCTTTTCCCTTTTGCAGTACGTGACCCAATAGATTTATATATATTAATTGGCCAGGCGAGGCCAAACATCAGCAGCATCCCCGCTTCAAAAACGCTCATAGTATAACCTCCTCTAAAAATATCTGCGGCTTTACACAAGCAAATTTGCCAGATCCTCGCTTATGATCATAACGTCGCACAGTCCGCTTTTCACTGCGACTTCAAGTGTATATGCCTTGTGTTCTCCTGCGACCGCAAGAATTTTCTTTGGTATTTTCTTATATAATTCCAGATCTATCGCCATGGTCCGATCCTTTATAGGAGTATTGCATTCACATCCGGTTTTGTCAAAGAAGCGGAGCATAATATCGCCGCACATACCTGCGTCCAGAAGAGTACTGTAGTCATCTGCGGGCATATAACTCTGTGATGTAAGCAATGATGTGGATTTGGGGTAGTGAACGCCTATCCCGCTGATGGAAATGGTGATTTTTTCGTACATATCGAAGATCTGCCGGACATTCTGCTCTTTTTTCAGCTGTTTAACAGTGTCTGAATCATCCAGCAGGCCGTTGGAAAACAGACAATACTTTTTCCCGCCCAGAGCCATTGCGGCCCTTGATGTGAGCGTCTGCACATCAAGATCGAAATCACAACTGGATATCCTGCCGTGCATTGTGATAAACGAAGCATTGGTACGCTGACACGGGTTCAGATAATTGATGAGATAATACATGGTCTTACCCCACGCGATACCTATTATATCGTTGGGTTTTATGATCCTTTGCAGATATCTGGCCCCCTCCAGCGCCACAGCATGCTTTTTATCCTGAAGTTGCGGATGAAGCTTATTCGGATACGGCGCAATTATCACCTCGTCCAGTTTGTACTTATTTTGCAGGCGATGGGATAGGTCCAGAATGCGACTCACATCATCCTGCATCTGAAATTTAACGATTTCAAGCTCCTTTGCTCGCTGGATTATTCTGCAGACGGTGACAGGAGAGATGTTGAGCCGGATGGCTATATCCTTTTGCGATAAGTTGTTCTGGAAAAATAATTCTGTTGCTTTATACATGATCCAATCAGATGATAAATAAACTTCTTTTTGCATATATCTTTCCCCCCATCATACGCAGGTGGTCAATGAAAATTCTTACAAATGTTTCTCCAGGTAGTTAACCACATCGGCAAGTGCACCCTCATTGCAGGAGCACACCTCTACACCGTATCGTTTGGCTTTCTCGACCCCGTTGGCAGGAATAAAGGCTCTGTCAGCCTGCTCAAACATGGCAATATCGTTATAATTATCTCCAACTGCATTGACAGAATATTCGGAATAGTGTTCGCGTAGCATCTTTACCGCAGTCCCTTTCGTGCTGCCGGAGGAGAAGATCTCTAGGAAATTATCTCCAGAGGGCAGAACATTGAACATGCCCGGGAATTTCTCCTGCAGACTTTCCCACGCTTTTAAAATCAACGCTTTCTCGCCGGTACAGAACATTTTGAGCAAGCCTTCATCAGGGACCTGATTTACGGTCTGTTCATCAGCCTCTACATGCAGGATGTGAATATGATATTGGGTTACTGGACCATCCTTTATGACATACGCCTTGTCCATAGTAAAGCTCTCAAGGCCAAGCTGCGGATACTCATTCGTCAGAAATTCTGCTACTTTACCCATTCCGGGGGGAAGTGGATCAGAAAATAGGACGCTCTCATTGAGGTGGTCATATATCAAAGCCCCATTGAAATATATAGATGGAGTTCCCGCTGGCAAATTCTTGCGAATATGTTTTGCCCCCGCCATTGGTCTTCCCGTAGCAAAGACGAACATGCCTCCGTTATCGGCAAAATATCGGATAGCCTCCAGGTTGTTGACGGCGATCTCTCGATTCGTATTGAGAAGGGTACCGTCTCCGTCACTGACTATCATACAGCGTTCAAATTTTTTCACTTTTTAAAACCTGTCTCCTTCCCTTTTCTACAAAAAGGGCTGGACACGTTATTGATTCGTATCCAGCCCTGTGAAGAGGTATGTTTGATCTTAGCCCTTAAGGTCAAATATACCTCCATTTTTCTCTTCGTAGACACCCCAGAGCTTAAGCGCCATTTCGAGTTCTTTATGCTCTTTTGCAGCTTCGACAATGCTCTGTCCGGCCATAACAGCGTCAATTCCCTGTCGAAAGGCTCTTGCACCGGCTGCAGGACCCATGGGATGACCGTGGATGGCCCCGCCTGCTGCAATCATAACATCGTTGCCGAACTTCTTCATCACGTCCTCAATGTGGCCCTGAGTAGTCCCGCCGCCGGGCATGGGGAAGATGGGCTTAATGTCGCCGAAGGGAGTGAGCATCTGCAGCCCGCAGTTGACGAAAGTGTCCATCATCATAGCAAACTTACCGTATGGAGTAAGGCTTATTACCATGTCAAGTCCCGCCAGTCTGGGCAGCTTTGCACCGATCAGGGTGGCTGCCATGCCGGACCACTCGCACTCATAGGTAGCTCCGGTGTAATCGGAGTGCGCAAGAAGAGGAACATTGAAGTTGGCATCTTCTGCGATTGCCCGTGCATTATCAAGACCGACGGTTGCATAGTTGATCATAAGTGCATTAGCCCCGGCATCAATTGCTCTGAATGCACGCTCACGCATCAGATCCAGAGGTCCGGTAATGTTGAATGCATAAAGGGTCTTTTCGCCCTTAACCTCATCTGCTTTCTTAAGAGCAGCCATAACTGCCTTGACACGGTCTTCCAACGGGCAGAAAACAGGATCGCAGACCAGTTCGTCGTCCTTGATAACGTCTACTCCTCCTACAGCTGCCTCATAAGCCAGCTCAGCGGTCTTTTCGGGGGTCAGGCCGATGCAGGGCTTGATCATGTTGTTTAACAGAGGTCTCTCGGGAACGCCCAGCAGCTCACGGATACCGGAAATACCGAACTTCGGCCCCTTGAAGTTTGCGAGGAAAGAGGGCGGGAACTCCAGATCAACCAGCTTGACCTTGCCGGAGCTTGAAATGTTGCCGAGAATCGTTGAAAGCATCATGGAAAAGTGGGGGCCGAAATTCTGCCAAGGATATGCAATTCTCACGATAAACTGTCTCTCGGTGACGTTCTCGGGAATGCCAATTTGGTATGCAGGTGTCTCATAAACGCCAACAACACGACCAATGGCACGCTCACGGACTTCGGGAGTCTCGCCGGGTACCTTCAGCCAGGTGCCGCAGGTCTGCTCTATAGCCAGAGCAGCTGCAAACTTCACCATATTTGTGCTTGGTTTGGTAGCACAGTAGTAGGTTGCTATAATAAAACGCTCACGGTCGATTCCTTCGGGAATCTGGTAGATGATAGGGTCAATATACATTTTCCATTGCTCCTTTTTTGTTTGTTATGGCTTTATGTCATAGCAAGCTCAATTATAAATGCCGTTGTTTCCCTTTTCCATATAGAAAGATTTTTCAGTAAAATCTACCGAATCCCCAGGGGCTAGGTGCATGCAGTTTTACAAATCGGCACAATTGTGTTTTGCAGGGCATAAAGCATTTTTTATTTAGCCAAGACGTGAAAGCAGTGCGATCTGGGCTGTCTCTTCAACCAGTTCTGCCACATAGGTTGCGTCAGAAATGGACTTTCCCAGGGCAACCGGGCCGTGCTTTTTCAGAATGAATGAATTCATATCCGGGTGCTGCTTTATATCCTCGATTATTACGGAGAAATATGAGGTGGGTACAATATAGCACTCAGCATCGTATACCGGACAGTACTGCTTCAGCTTTATTGCGGAATGATAGGTGGAAAACTCCAACTCCTCATGATGAGCAGACCAGGCGTTGGCCCAGGGAGAGTGGTTGTGCATAATGGCACCGACTTCAGGTGCATTTTTATATATTGCTCCGTGAAGCAGAGACTCCTTGGACGGTTTGATCGTCCCCTCTATCACGTTCCCGTCGAAATCCGTGACTACGAGAGAATCAATGGTCATATCACAGAAAGCAACATTGGAGCCCTTTACCATCATATAATCCGTTCCTGGCAAACGCACACTCATGTTTCCCCCGTTGCCCATTTCATATTTAAGAGTGTACATTTTTTTAGCACAGTGGATGATTTCCTCTGCGATATCCTTATACAGAATAAAACAACTCATTTCAGCCTTCTTTCGTTTCGCTGAGAAGCAGCTCCATTTCGGATGCTATAATCTCTGCGAACTCCTTATCCATATAATTGTAGTTGTAACACTTCAGGGTAATTTCAGGCTTGAATCCTTTCTCAAATATGTTACGGATTCTTTTGATCGTCTCCGGCATAAAGAACGGATCACCTTCTCTGCTCAGAGAACGCAGGCCTCCCATGGGCAGCAGCACCACGACTTTGCCGCTGGCCTTATTCAAACGCTCAACGATAACGTGAGCGATATCAAGGATCTCGTTCTCGTAGAGTTTGGTGTGTGTTAACTCTGAATTATGCCACACATAGCCTCTCTTCTCTTCATCTTCAAAAAGCTCATTCTTGCGCAGAGCGATAAAGTCTATTCCGCCCGGGCAAACCAGCATCGGAATTCCTTTTTCAGCTGCGGCGCAAAGGCGATTAACAGCACCCTTACAGTATCCGTAGTCGCCGAAATATTCCGGAGCCAGCTCGTGCAGAGTGATATCCATTACGGCGCTGATATACCCGTCACGGATCATCTGTTCCAGTATCTGTCCGCCGATTCCGGTCGAATGAAAGCTGAGAATCTCTTTGCCGTGGTCAGTCAATATATTGGTGGCCGCCATTACCGTGTCGTTGGTGATACCCATAAGAGTCGTACCAATGATAAAACGTCCCTTTGTGTCGATCTCTCTGGCACCAGCTCAACCATACCTGTTATGGCAGCAGTTGCATTGGCAAGAATAGCATCAGAGATCACATTCATACCGCAAAAATCCACAATAGATGGCATCACGGTAATGTCTTTATCTCCCACGACAAAGTCGAAATAACGGTATCCGCAGGCAACTGTGGAAACAATCAGCTTCGGAAATCCCAGAGGAAGCTGCCTGAAGGCGGCGGAACACATCATGGTATTCTGCAGTCCTCCCATGCCCAGCACGCCATCGATTTTTTTCTCGTTGTATAGTCTCGGAACCGTCAGGCGGATGCTGTTTGCCATTGCGTCAACAGCCTCACTCTTAGAAAAATCGCAAATAACCTGTTTGCAGGAATAGCCTCCTTCTTTTAGAATCTCTTCTCTGGTCACATCTCCCTGCATGGGCAGATTCGGTCCGATGCTCATGTCCACTACCAGCGGAGTATGGCCGGCCTTCGTTATTCTTTCCTTAACGAAATTGATTTCGTGATATTTTGTGTCACAGCAGGCAACAACAGCAATTACTCCCATATTAACCCCCGCTTATAAGCCTAAAACAGGCGTGTTCTTTGAGCGCTCTTCCATTGATGCATCGTGACACGGAAGGAGCAAGTCAGGTCTTTTCACTCTGGCTTTAATTTTTTCAATGCTTTTCCAGGTGGAAATAACATCAGCGTAACGACCGGGAGGTGTAACATCATAGTGGATCTCGGGAATCTCACGAAGATTATCCAGAATGAAGATAGCGTCGCCTGCGCAGATATAGCTGCCATCCTTGGTGTCAATTTCCACGCACTGATGTCCAGGAGAATGGCCGGGAGTCTCAAACACACGTACCCCCGGCACGATCTCTGTCTCGCCCTTGACTGTGTTCACAGTGACATTCTCAAAGGGGCGGACGATTCCGAGGCTTGGGTGCTCGTAAGACTTATAATAAAGCGGGATGGGGTCGAGTGCGAATTTATACTCAGTTTCATTGGCAAAAAACTTGGCATTCACAAACTTATCCATGTAATAAATGTGATCCCAATGCATATGCGTGAAGACAACGGTTTCGATATCCTCAGGTTTGTATCCTATTTTGGCAAGCTGCTCGATGATGGACATGCCCTCGGGCTGGAAAGAGCCGGAATGATGATAGTTGTTAGCACGTTCAGTGTCTGCCATGCCTGTGTCAACCAGCAACGGACCGCTGCCGCCTTCGACAAGGTAGCAGTAGCATGGCATCAGTACCTTATCATCTGATACGTTCTTAAGGTAAGGAACCGTAGAATGGTGGTACAAGTACTGCTTGGGATAAGTAGTAACATAACCTGTATTTATTGGGCGAATTGTTATACTCATTATTTCACCTTCCGCAAAATATTGGATGAACGTTTACACAGTCAAGGCCGCTTTGATGGGTATTGACGGGGCAGAGAGCACTACAATTGGAGAAATTTTTGAAGGCTCCATGCCGTTTCTCATTGCAATGATTCTGGTGCTGATTGGATGTATCTTTATCCCCGGCATAGTAATGCTTCTTCCCAACATGATGACTTGATACACTTTTCATTTGACTGAAAATAATCTCGCTCCTGTATCCATACAGGAGCGAGATTATTATCCCTGTGGACGGTAAGGGGGATAACTGGTCGCTGCAGAGCATATCGGAAGACCGCAGCGAAACTTAGTCACGGACAAGATCGGCTATGCGCCCTATTTCCCAAAAATAATTCTGACATACTCTGATACTCTAGTTCAAATGGATTTATGGGGATTCGATGTTTTTTGCATTTAAAAGTCGAGCAATGCTAAATCAACTTTGATATGAGCGTCCTGCGCTGCACTTCGGGAAAATCAGGTTTCTCGTTATTGATGACAGCAATTTCACCGTCGAGTATACAGCGTTTTTTCACCTGTTTATGAATGTCTCTCAATTCGGGGTAAATAGAGGTTACCATTAAATTTCTCTTGTTGCGCAAATCAGTGCGCACACTATCAAGATAAACTACCGCACGGATCCCGTCCAGCTTGAGCTCATAAATATAATCCGGCGAATCAAAGGCGTCTCGCATCTCACCGATCAGCATGGGTTTGATATTGCGTTCTTCAAAAATGCCCATTATGCGCCCTTCTTAGGTCGCCCGCGTTTCGGCTTTTCCGGTTCGGTTGAAGACGCAGGCTTCGTCTGCTCGATGGACGCTTTCAGCGCATCCATCAGGCTGATGACATTGCCCGCGCTTTCCGGCTGCGCGGCAACAACCTCTTTCCCGGAATTCTTGGTTTCAATCAGGGCGCGAAGCTTGTCCTGGTATTCGTCCTTGTACTGCGACGGGTCGAAAGGTGTGTCCATGGAGCTGATCAGCGTCTTAGCCATCGTTAGTTCCTGCTCCGAGATCTCCGGTTTGTTATAGGACTTCTGCAACCCCTTAATGTCGTCTGCATAGAACATCGTTGAAATCAGAACGCCGTTTTCCCGTGGGATTATCGCCATGAGGGTATCGCTGGTTCTCAGAACTGTCTTGCCGATCGCAATTTTCTGCTCCGCCATAAGTGCGGCACGCAGCAGTTCAAACGCTTTTTCACCGCCAGCTTCTGGTACGGCCTGATAGGTCTTGTCATATTATATACCATTCGTTTTAAAATTTTGTAATAACTTTTTGCCCCCAGCATTTGTTTTAATGCTGGGGGCAATTTGACGTTCTTTAATTAAACATAATGCGAATTAGATTAACAAGCCCAAGATCTAAACCCTGGGCTTGTTGCATGTTTATATGTGTAGATTTAAAAGCATAATTTATCCACGTCACCGTTCATTATATAGGGTAATAACTTCTGTATCTTATCAAATGTCCAGTCCCACCATCGAATCTGCTTCAATTGTTTTATAGTATCTTCATCGAAACGCTTTCTGATTTCTCTTGCGGGTACACCTCCGACAACCGTGTACGGAGGAACATCCTTTGTCACGACGGCTCGTGCACCTATAATCGCGCCATCGCCAATATGAACGCCGGACAGTATCACTGCTTCATAGCCTATCCATACATCATTTCCGATGACAGTATCGCCCTTGCTGTCCCATGCACTCGCAACCAGATTTTTATCCAAATCCCATTCTTCAAAAAATATCGGAAAAGGATAAGTGGATAGTGACCTGAGCGTATGATTTGCACTGGTAAAAATAAACTTAGCTCCACAAGCGATAGAACAAAACTTACCGATAATCAACCTGTCATTATTTACTGGATAGTGATACAGTACATTGTTTTTTTCAAATAGTACTGGATCTGAAACAAAGTCGTTATACATCGTATAATCGCCAACTATAATATTAGAATTAGAAATGACGTTTTTTAAATACACCGTAGTATAATCGTTTGTTCTTGGATATATTTTTTTATCTGGAATAGTCATAATAACCTCCTGCATAATACTATTTTACTATTCCAGCAATTGCAATGCATCTTTTCATTTTACCACCACCTTTTCATTACATTAATGGTCTAAACAACTATTAAATTTATATGGTACAACAGATTATTTGAAGAATTGATGGCCATTAGCAGATCATAAACAAACTGGGAAGTTCGCGTTTCCCTTTAAAAACCCAGTTAAAATTATCAATAATTGGCTTTGCCCAAATCCCATTTATCGACGTACTGCCAATGTGATGAATTTTATTGTACTTGGAAGTAAGGGCAGTCTGCCTGCTGCTCTCTGGCAGCGGTATGATTTTACACAATGACCGGATCAACCAGTGTACCAGCACCGCTTTCTAAAATACTATTTCAATGATATATTATAATCGCATTCGGATTTTTATTCAATCCTGATAGCTTTCCGCCCATTATGTACCGACATGCTACAAGAGAACTAGTTGCTTAAGTAAATCTCTTGGAGTGTTCATACTCTGCATTGTTCTTAACTTTTCCACATCCAATTTTAGATGAACGCGCTAAAGGACTTAGCTACGCTGCCGAAAAGATGAAAGAAAGACCGTCATGTTAATCAGATTACCATGCTGACGGAGGAGTTCAAATATCCTCTCTACCCTGGATGCGATTCAATGAATGTAAATATTGCGGCGAACCGTGTATTGAACGGATACAAAAAGGAAGGAGTCAAAGAGACTCCTTCCTTTTGAATGTAGCAACAATGAAGACTTAAGCACCTTTTAGTACATTAGGCAGCCATTCTGTCATTGGAGCAAAATAAGTGGTCAGCAGAAGTGTTACAAGCCCAACAACCATAAATCCACCACAAGATTTTAGAGTTTTTTCCAGTTTAGTCTCGGCAATGCTGTTTCCAAGCATCGCACATAAACCTACCGGAGGAGTAATCAGGCCGATACACAGGTTGGTACACATCATTATGCCAAACTGTAACACACCCATGCCGCACGCCTGTGCAATCGGAAGCAGAATCGGAGTAAAGATAACAACTGCCACGTTTGCCTCCATAAACATGCCTACGATTATCAAAAATACATTCAGTATCAGTAGCAATATAATCGAATTGCTTGTCACCGAAAGAATCGCTTCGGATATGGCTGCGGGAACTTTTGCAACAGCCAGCGCCCAGCTGGATATTTTCGAACAGCCCACCAGAAACAGCATAATAGATGAAGTAATGCAGCTGTCTACCAAAACCTGTTCCAGATTCTTAAAATTAATGTTTCGATAAGCAACAACACCGATCAGAAGTGCATACACAACTGAAACTGCTGCTGCCTCGGTGGGCGTAAAGATGCCGCCAAAGATTCCGCCCAGGATAATAATTGGCATCAGTAGTGCCCAAACACTGTTTTTTGTTTCACGCGCAACAACATGTACATCTAATTTATCGCCCACCGGTAAGTTCAGCTTCCGGGCTGCCAAATAAGTATAAACCGCAAACCCCCCTGCCATCAGCAGTCCGGGGAAAACCGCCCCCATGAACAAATCTTTGACCGAATACTGTACCGCATTTCCATAGACAATCAGGATAATGCTCGGTGGGATTAGTGGGCCAAGGATAGAAGAGCAAGAGGCAATCGCAGCCGCAAAATCAGCGGGATAGCCATCTTTTTTCATGGCTGGGATCGTAATTCCCCCGATAGCTGTAACGGTGGCAGTACCGGAACCGGAGATTGCAGCAAAGATTGCAGAACTGATTACCGTGATAATTCCCAAGCTTCCGCGCAACCAACCGGCAACCGCGGAAGCAAATCTCATAATACGGTCATTGATTCCGCCCGCAGTCATTAAATTTCCGGCCAGCACAAAAAAAGGAATGGCCAGCATCGGGAAAGAGTCTAAACCGGCAAAGATCTTCTGCGGCAAAATAATCAGCTGATAATTACCCATCAGGATTGACCCGATTGAAGCAATCCCAATCGCAAAGGCCACCGGAACCCCTAACATAACCAATACGATTAAGATAACAAGCAAAAGAATTCCAATTCCCATTTTATTCACTCTACACCTTATTGGTGGATCCTTTCTTTAGATTGAAATCATTCATCAGGATCTCAACAATAAATACTATCATAAGGATTGAGCCAACAGGAATACTGGTATACATAAAGCCCTTTGAGATATGCATTCCTGATGAAAGCTGGCCCATTGTTTGATTTGCTATCGAAAACCCGTAATAAGTCAAAAGAAGCAACATTGCAATCATAATCAGATATGTAGCAAATTCAACCACATACCGTACTTTAGGAGACATTCGGTCTACTAAAAAATCAATACGGATGTGTTTATACCGCCGAACCGCACAGGCAGAGCCAAGCATCACAACCCAAATAAAAGCATACCTTGCAAATTCCTCCGCCCAAACATTAGAGCCATTGAATACATAACGTAAAATAACCTGATAAAAAATAACAGCTGTCATGAGAAGCAGCAACACTGAAATAGTAAGACGAAGGATATAGTCAATACCGTTGAAGACCTTTCTCGTCATCTGAATCCGCACCTCTTCCTCAAATGGGGATAATTGGCCGGCGCCCACTTAACATGGGCGCACGGCCTTATAAGTTTCTGTTTACTGAGCAGCTTTGATCTTTTCGACCCAATCCACCAGATTCGGAAAGTTATCTACAACTACATTTTTAGTAGCCTCTTTAAAAGGTCCAATATCCGGTTCAATGATTTCCGCGCCGGCATCCTTCCATTTTTGGAATGCATCGGCTTCCCCGTCAGTATTGATCTGGCTGACATAAGCGGCAGCCACTTCTCCGGCTTCGATAATTGCAGCCTGCACATCTTCGGGGAGATTTGCAAAATAATCTTGGTTCATCATGAAAATGTCCGCACTCCAGCGATGGTCCGTTTTAATTAAGTATTTGCAAGCATCCGCCAGGCCGAAATTATAGGAAAGGATCGGCGGGTTTTCCTGCGCATCCACGGTTCCCTGCTGGATTCCGGTCAGCACCTCGTTCATCGCCATTGGGGTCGGGGTAGCGCCCAGCGCCTGCCAGGTTTTCACGCTCATATCATCGTTAGGGACGCGGATTTTCAGGCCCTTAAGTTCATCCATGTTGGAAAAACGCTTGGCACTGGTTGTAACGCGTACGCCGCGATAGGATGCCCCAAACAGTTTCATCCCAGCCTGGGTCCCCGCCTCAGTTAAAAGCGCTTCGCCAACTTCTCCATTCCACACGTTGTCAAAATGATCGCGGTCACGCCACATAAATGGCACGAGATCCAGCAGGGACAACTCTGTATAGGAAGGAATCGTACCGAAACCTTCAATTACAATTTCATCTGTTCCGAGCTGCAGGCCTTCGATGATCTCATTAACATCGCCTAACTGAGCGGCTCCGTAAATATCAATTCGAACTTTGCCCTCTGTTTTTGCCTCAACGAGCTCTTTAAACTTTTCAGCCTCTTTCTGTTTAGGGTCTGTCTCGGCATTAATGTGCGCAAGGCGCATAACGATAACATCACCGTCGGCTTCACTCGATGCCGCAACGGAAGCCGCTTCAGAGGCAGATGCTTGGCTTGAGGCCGCGGAATTAGACGAGCTCGTTCCTCCACATCCGGATAGTATTCCAGCAGCAAGGGTGCTTGCAAGTACCAGAGAAATGATTTTTTTCATAAATAAATCCTTCCTTCTTTTGAATCTGTTTTGTTCAACTATTAACCTTAAAATATTTGGGTAAAAAAATTTTTGAAACATCACCTCTTTCTCATAGATGTTCCCTACCTTTTAAGTCTCATATTTTTCTGTCATCCGTTTGAGCTGAGCAATTTTGGCGCGAGCTAAATCATCCGTTGCATAGTCTTCACAGGCACGATACAGATGGCGAATCACTGCATTAATGAACCTCTGCACATCCAGTGCCTCAATCGCTGAAACAATAGCGCCGTGTTCCATCAGATTACTTTCCAGTGTGCTTAGTTTCAAAGGAGAATGGCTATTACCAAGGTAAGCCAGATAGGTCACCCTGTTTGTATCCAAGCCTTTATAAAGTGTGAAAAGCTTGTCATTGCCGCATTGTCTCATATAGCTGCAATGAAATTTGGTTTCGTTGCTTACCCAGGTTTCATAATCCAAATGTTCTTTATCTGCGATACATGCCCGCATTTTTTCCAGAATTTCCTGCATTTCGGAAACAACAGCAGCATTTTGACGTGCGGTGTCAATAATCTCATTTGCGTAAAAAATTTCAGACATTAATCTTATTTGTATGCTTTCTATCAGTTCACTGTTTGTAAACGTACGAACTACCATACTGCGCCTGGGCAAGGCCTCTATATATCCCTCTGCAATCAGACGATTAAGCGCATCTTTTACTGGAGTATGGCTAACGCCGAATTCCTCAGAAAGTTCGCGTACCACCAATTTCTGCCCTGCAGGATACTTTCCAAGATAGATATTAGTACGGATTTTGCTTGCCACCAAATCAACAAGCGAGGTACTAACAAAATCGCTCAAATCCGCATTTGCTTCAAGCATATTTTCCGATTTTATCTTAGAAATCACTTCAATAGCCATACTTTCACCTCTGAATTTACCTAAATATTTTTCAACAAATCAATACTATCATACTTTCTAAAACAAAAAAAGAACTTTTATTCACAATTAATTGGCTATATAGATGTCTATAATTTACAAAAAATATATAATTTAGTAGTTATGTAGAGAATTCTAATATCTGTTTATGCAATTTTCATCTTGCTATCTGATTGATATTAAGATATGATATTCTTAAAATTTACCTAAAAATTTTGTTTTCAACAGATTGAGAGAACTTACATGGAACTGAAAAACGAGATCCGTAGCTTTTTAGATCTCTGCCATTTACTCCATGAGAAAGATTTGGTGAGCGGGCCGGGCGGAAATGTCAGCTTTCGGCATGGAGATCATATTTTGATAACTCCCTCCGGACGCAGGCTGGAATCGTTAAAAGAAGAGGATGTTGTATTCCTTTCTTCCGATGGCAGCTTTACTTCGCAGAACGGCTGCAAACCGTCAAAGGAATGGCGAATGCACCTTTCCTGTTACAACCGGGACGACATTGGAGCTGTCATTCATGTTCACAGTGTTTATGCTATGGCCATTTCCTGTTTATGTAGTTTGGACCAACTTTGTGCAATCCCTGTATACACACCTGGATATGGAACCCGCGTAGGCAAACTTCCGGTCATATCTTATGAACTTCCCGGCTCTGTCGAGCTGGCGGAAAAAGTTGCCGCTGTAATCGACAAGCGTAATTCTGCAATGATGGCCAACCACGGTGTCCTCACAGTAGGTAAAACATCTGAAGACGCCCTTAACCTAGTTGAAGAAATCGAGGAAGCCGCTAAAATGCACTTTGCGCTGGCGGGTCAAGGGCGAGCGCTCTCAGAAAAACAGCAGGCGCAGCTATCCCCGATGGGAATGCGGCAATCATTCTAATTTATATACAAGTTCATAAATTCGCACTTCATCCCTAACATTTTTGGAGGAGTTTTAGCACAATGATTCTTGACGAAAATACACTTCTACTGGGTATTGATATTGGTACCACAGGTACGAAATGTGCAATCTATAACCTACTGGGAGAAATTGTCGCCCATGCGTATCAGGAATATCCGATGATCTGCCCGCAGGAAGGTTGGGCTGAACAAGATCCGAACCGTTGGTGGAATGCCGTAAAGATAAACCTGAACGACTGCTTTTTTCGGCAGAAAGTTGACAGCAGCCGGATTGCGGCAATCGGTGTTAGCTGCACAAATGCACTGACATTGGTAGACCATGACGGAAATCCCGTTTATAACGCAATTGGCCATCATGACCAGCGTGCGGATGCGCAAGTTGCCTGGCTGCGAGAGCATGTCGGTGAAGAAACTATTTTTGAGATCACCGCGAACCAGCTCGCAAAAGGGACCTTTTCTTTGCCAACTCTGCGATGGTTTTATGACAATCGACCGGAACTGATTGCACAAGCCTATAAGTTTCTGATGCCCAGCGGATTTATTATTCAAAAACTTACTGGGAAATTTTCAATAAACCGCCCCCGCATGGGTCTTACTCTCCTGTCTGAAATCCGCACTGGAAAATGGTCGGAAACCATTGTTGAACAAGCCGGAATCCAGGACAGACTGCTGCCCGAGGCTTACGGGTCTTGTGATATTGTAGGGGGTGTCACACGACAGGCCGCCGAATTGACTGGGCTTCGTGAGGGGACTCCAGTGGCGGCAGGCTGTCTGGACACTGCGGTGGCAACAGCAGGCTCCGGAGCCGTCAATGCCGGAGATGTTGCACTTACGATCGGTAGCAGCGGAAGGGTTTGCTGCATTAATGACCGCCCAGTCTTTGATAAACGGCTGCTCAATTGCAGCAGCCCCTTTGATGGGCTTTACACAACAATTCAATCTACTGACAACGCCGGCATATCCCTTCGCTGGTTTCGGGATGTGTTTGGTTCAGCTGTTGCTGCGGACGCCCAAAAATCGGGAAAATCCATTTACCAGTACATGGACGAGTTGGCGCAGAAAGCGCCGGCAGGCGCAGGCGGGCTGCTTTACCTTCCCTACCTTTCCGGTGAAAAAGCCCCGATTTGGGATTCAAAAGCCCGCGGTGTATTTTTTAATATGGGACTGGGTACCACATATGGGGACTTTTTGCGCGCAATCATGGAGGGGGTCGCCTTTTCTTTGCGAGACTGTATCAGCATTATGCCGGAGATGTCCAGAAAGTCAGAGGCAATACCCTTAGGTGGAGGTATCGCTAACAGTACAGTCTGGTGCCAGATATTTGCAGATGTATTGGGACGCCCGATCATCCAGCTAAGATCCAATGAAACTGAAACCCTTGGCGACGCAATTATTGCAGCACAAAGTGTAGGAATTGGAGCTATCCCCTGTGATTTCGGTAAAAAGCTCGCAAAACAGGGGACTTTATTAACTCCTAATTCAAAACACGCCAGCCGTTATGAGGAACAGTTTGCAAAGTATAAAGCCTTATATGTAAATGTCAAAGGGCTTTACTAGATAGTAGCAACGACGTATCTGTTCGCTTTGGATAGGCTACAATAAACTAGACAGATATTTTCAGGGCATGTTAAATAAAAGCATATGAAAAGGAGAACAAAACATGTCCAAAAAAATCAATCCAGAGCACGGTGGACATTCACGCCGGAATTAAAGCAACAAATTGTACAGCTCTATCATAGTGGAAAACGAAGATGCGATATCATACGCGAATATGATATCGCATCTTCGCTGCTCGATCGGTAGATTCGGAAAGAAGAATTTCTACAGGCTCTTTCAAAGAAAAAGATAATCGTAGTGCTGAACAGCAAGAGTTGATAGAACTTCGCAAAACCAGCTAATTGATGATGCTTTACAAGCATTCGGAATCCAGAGATCTCTCAGCATGAAAGGCTGCCCCTATGACAATGCTTCTGGTTGTCCCAAATATTCATCTTGCGTTCCCAATAGAATCCTGAAGGAACTCCAGCGGTCAATTGGATATTCCAAAGAGTACACTGCGCGCTTGGGTATATGCAATAAGGTGTTTTTTTATGATATTTGCCGTCATATCTGACATCTACAGAATTGAAATCAATAAACTAACTATAAGACAACAAATAGGTGAAAACAACCTAAAACTGGGAATTTCGACCAAACACCCGAAATTAATCTTACCTGTTGTGATTTATGACAATACAGGTTATTACAGACAACTGCCCCACATGTACGATTTGTGCACGTGGGGCAGTATTTCTATGCAACCGGCTGTTTCACCAGCATCGGCGGCTCTCTATTCATAATTCGCACGGCAGTGGCTGAATTTTGCAGCCATGAACTTACATCCTCTTTCGGGAGTATAGCGGCATCCGGTTGTGCACATCTGCAATAGATTTATTTGCGGCAGTCTTCACAATTGTAAATAGCTGTCCAACAGTTTAAAAGCCGCCAACCAGGACGGCTTTCCCCCACTTTCCTTCCAAGTTAAATTTAATTTTCTTTCTCAGCCGTAATTTGTTCGAATTCACCTTGACTCAATACGTTTGTGTCCTTTACAAAAAAATGCAGTGCACGCACAGAGTTCATTGAAAAATCGTTTTTAAGCAAAGTAATGTAATCATCTCTTGATGTACGGATATGATGTGTAAGGACTTGGACGCCGCGTTCACAGTCGCCCTGTTTGATTGCCTGCAAAAGTTCCTGGTGATCGTTGCAGGCTTTGTTTTGCAGTGAACGCTTTAAAAAAGTTAAAAAACGCATGCGAGTCAACTGCAGCAATAGCTCATCATGCGCTTTAATGAGTCTCCGATTACTCGATAGAGATACCAGGCTATTGTGAAATTTCTGATCCCACACAAAATGTTCCGTTACCAGAAAAATTAAGGGTGCGGCGCTAAAAACCCTTATGTGGAAATTAACGACCTTATGGAATTTCTGGCGCAGCAGGATGAGAAACAAAAGGATCGATCTATTACACTTTCAAAGCCGCAGGATGATTCAGCTTGTATGTTTGAAGTGTTTATCCAAAATGCAAAAACGCTTTCTCCAGCCGAAAAAAGCGTTTTTGATCTACAGGATTCACAAGATGTTCAGAATGGTCATTGTGGCTACGGTCTCAGCGGTTTTCTCTTCCTCTTTATCTACAAGGAGAAACCCGCAGTCCGGACATTTCGATTCTTTGGTATCGAATTCCCTATCGCAATTTTCACAGTATTTCATAGCGCACCTCCTTTCAATCCCCCGCCAATGGGACGGACTTTGCAGTGTTGCTGCTAATTTCATCACCAAATGCTAAATTCCTTAACTTAACTATAAGGCAACAACCAGATGAAAACAACCTAAAAGTGGAGGTTTTAACCAATGATCGAAATTCGCACGGCAGCGGCTGTATTTTGAAAATAAAAGAGCGCTCTTTTGTTAATTTCTGCACGAGATAGGTTGTCTGCGGTTGAAGTTAGTCCTTTACTGTGGTAAAATAATGGGGGTATACTACTGGAGAAAAAGCTATGAAACGGCAGTGAAAGGAATTTAAACTCGTAGAACGAATTTATTATTACTTTTCAGTATTAGTGGAATTGTCACTGTCTGCTATTACGCCGATAAAAGCAAATACATGTGTTTTATCTAGTTCGTTATAGGAGGTATTATGTCCTATTTACTTGCGTGTGCTGTAATCATTCTTCTTTGCGTGCTGGCCAGTCGTTTAACCTATCGATTGGGAGTACCGGTTTTGCTGGCCTTTATTGCTTTGGGGATGCTTTTGGGGGAAAATGGAATCTTTCATATCCCGTTTGAAAATTATCTGTTGTCAGAACAAATTTGCTCTATTGCCCTTATTTTCATTATGTTCTACGGCGGATTCGGAACGAATTGGGATCAAGCCAAACCTGTTGCCCTAAAAGCAGCCGTTTTGGCTTCGTTTGGTGTTGTTTTGACAGCCGGTTTAATAGGCGCTGTCTGTATCCTGTTTTTAAGAATGCCAGTATTGGATGCGCTGCTTCTGGGTTCTATACTCAGTTCTACCGACGCCGCTTCTGTGTTTTCGGTGCTTCGTTCCAAAAAACTGGGGCTTCGGGAAAACACGGCATCCCTGTTGGAAGTAGAGAGCGGAAGCAACGACCCTTTTGCCTATATGCTCACTATCATTCTGCTTTCTGTCATAAGCGGGGACTCCAGCGGTGCCGAACTGGCGATATTAACTGTTAAACAACTGTTGTTCGGAATTTTGTTTGGCGCCATTATCGCGCTGCTGGTCAGGAAATTTTTACGGCACTATCATTTTCCTGTTCCGGTGTTTGACATGGCGTTTTTGATAGGGGTTGCGCTGCTTTCCTACGAGCTTCCGGCAACACTGGGTGGAAACGGTTACCTGAGTGCCTATATTGTCGGAATCGTGCTGGGAAACTGCCGTATACGAAAGAAAAAGTCGCTGGTTCATTTCTTCGATGGTTTCACAAGCTTGATGCAGATGTTGATATTTTTCCTGCTTGGGCTGTTGGCTGCTCCCGCACGCATCCTGCAGGTTTTTTTGCCCGCAATTGCGATTGCGCTGCTGCTGACCTTTGTGGTTCGCCCCTTGGCGGTTGCTACTTGCCTCACCCCCTTGCGCTGCAGTATACGGCAGCAGTTGCTGGTTTCTTTCGCAGGGCTGCGAGGCGCGGCATCTATTGTTTTTGCAATTATGGCTACCGTTCATGACGCAAAAACTCCCGGAGATTTGTTTCACATGGTTTTTTGCATTGTGCTTTTATCGATTGCGATTCAGGGCTCCCTCTTGGCTCCGGTGGCCCGGTGGCTGGGAATGTGTGACCAGAGCATTGACGACTCAAAGAGTTTCAGCGATTATACCGATCAGATGAAGTTTAACTTTATCAATCTTGAGATTTTCGATGGACATTCTTGGGAAAATAAACGCCTGCGAGAAGTCAATCTTCCTCCGGATATTCTGGTGGTTATGTTGCTGCGAAATGGGGAAAATGTTTTACAGGGCGGCGGTACAATATTCCATTCCGGCGATTCCGTTATTTTAAGCGCACCCGCCTATCAGGATGAGGTGGGGCTTGTGCTTCAAGAGCAGCATATCGCTCAATACAGCCCGTGGGTTGGAAAAACAATCGAAACATTCTCTCCCAGAAAAGAAGAACTCGTGGTTATGATTTTACGAGGTGAACAAACCGTTATTCCCAACGGCGATACAATCATTGAAGCGGATGATGTATTGGTAATCAGTGAAAAAAATTGAGAATACCGAACAGGCGCAAAAGAAAACATTGATTTCCGCAAGTAAAATCAAGCAGGGCAATTTCCATTACGCTATACTTGTTATAGGGTGATTGAAATGAGGTGAGCAGACGAATGTACGAGTGGCACAAGCAGATCCAAATAATCGTTAATGAAATTGACGAGTGTATCAGGTATCATCACGATGAAGCGCTAACACTGCGGTTTCTTTCCCGCAAGCTGGGTTATTCTGAATTTCATACTACCAGAAAATTTAAGGAAATATCGGGCATGCAGTTTAGAGATTATTTGCGGCTTCGAAAGTTAGCCTTTGCACTAAAAGAGGTTCGGGATAGTGAAAAAAGTATTTTGGATATTGCTTTTGATTACGGCTTTTCATCACATGAAGCTTTTACCAGAGCTTTCAAGGGGACGTATGGTGTAACTCCAAGTGAATACCGAAAAAAGCCTAAGCCTGTCGTTCTTCGTACAAAAATAAACCCTTTCGACCGCTACTTTTTCGGATTGGGAGAGATTGGCATGATGAAATCCACGGACGATGTTAAAATTTATTTTGTAACCATTCCCGCACACAAATTTTTGCACATTAAAAACTATGAGAGCAATGGGTATTGGGATTTTTGGCAAAAGCAAAGTCTCGTTCCGGGGCAGGACTGTGATACAATTTGCGGCTTACTCGAAAGTATCAAGGGAAAATTGGATGACGACGGCGGGAGCGAAGTGAACAGCGGCAACGGTCAGATTATGGCATATATCAATGACCCGGACGGCAGGCTCTGCGATTGGGGTATTCCGCGTACAGAGTGTTATGGGGTGCGTCTTCCTTTAGATTATAAAGGCGAAGTGCCATCACAAATGCTTATGATTGATGTCCCCGAAGCCGAATATATCGTTTTTGAACATGGCCCATTCGATTATGAGCAGGAATGCCGTAGTGTGGAGGAAAAGATTGGAAAGGCAATGTCAACTTTTGATTTTGCAGGCACCGGTTACTGCTTTGATACTTCCCCCGGTAGATTAATTTACTTTTATTTTAATCCGGAACGGGTTTTTAAGTATGTCAGACCAGTGCGCAAGTCATAATCACAGGTTTGTTTTCACGTTAGGGCAACCTCGCCGTTTTTGGCTTGGCTGCCCTCTTTCAATGTTCCCCGTACCTATGCAAGTATTTATAATTGCGGGAATGCATGTAAAATTTATATAGTAAAACATGATATAATAGTGTTCGTATCAAATCAATGATGGTGGGGGCAAGCTTTGAAAAAACTATTGATCTATTTAAAAGATTACAAAAAAGAAAGTGTTCTCGGTCCGCTTTTCAAGCTGCTGGAGGCATCTTTAGAGCTATTGGTGCCGCTGGTTATGGCGGCAATTATTGATAACGGAATTGCGAACGCGGATAAACCATATATTATCTACATGTGCTTGATTCTGGTGGGTCTGGGCATGATCGGGCTGGTTTGCTCAATTACCGCACAGTATTTTGCCGCAAAAGCCTCCGCAGGATTCGCAAAACAGCTCAGACACGCGTTATTTGCACATATTCAGGGGTTGTCCTTCTCTGAAATTGATACCCTTGGAACCTCAACGATGATTACCCGCATGACCAGCGATATGAATCAGGTGCAAACCGGTGTCAATCTGACGCTGCGGCTGCTGCTCCGTTCCCCGTTTGTCGTGTTCGGCGCAATGATCATGGCGTTTACAATTAATGCCCATGCCGCGCTTGTTTTTGCCGCGGCGATTCCTGTGCTTTCCGCAGTTGTGTTCGGCATTATGATTTGGTGCATTCCGCTTTATAAAAAGGTGCAAACAAAATTGGACAAGGTTCTTAGCATCACGAGAGAGAACTTAACCGGTGTGCGCGTAATCCGGGCGTTCTGTAAAGAAGAAGAGGAAATTCAGGAATTCAAGTCAGGGAACGAGGAACTGACCCGAATTCAGAAATTTGTCGGACGGATTTCCGCGCTGATGAACCCGGGAACTTATGTGATTATCAATGCGGCAATTGTATTTTTGATTTGGATTGGTGCCATACAGGTCAGTGTGGGCGTAATCACCCAGGGGGCGGTTGTCGCTTTATATAACTATATGTCCCAAATTCTTGTGGAATTGATCAAGCTGGCCAGTTTCATTATCAATATTACCAAATCCGTTGCCTGCGGCAACCGGATTCAGGATATCTTTGAAATCCATTCCAGCCTCGCTCTGACCGACCGGATGCCATCGCCTGACGCCAACGCCAACATCGTGGAATTCCGCCGAGTGAATCTTTGCTATCAGAACGCCGGAAACAGCGCGCTGACCGATATCGATTTTTCGGTAAAACGCGGAGAAACAATCGGTATCATAGGAGGCACCGGAGCCGGCAAATCCTCGCTTGTCAATATGATTCCCCGCTTTTATGACGCCACGGACGGCGAAGTGCTGGTAGACGGAATCAACGTTAATGACTATCCGCTAGAAGTACTGCGCAGCAAGATTGGTGTCGTGCCCCAAAGGGCGGTGCTGTTTAAAGGCACCATCAGAGAAAACATGCAATGGGGGAAAAAAGAAGCGACCGATGCGGAAATTTATGAAGCGCTCTCGACCGCTCAGGCAAAGGACGTAGCGGACAGCAAGGGCGGCCTTGATTATATGATTGAACAAGGTGGTAAAAATCTATCCGGCGGACAAAAGCAGCGCTTTACCGTTGCGCGCGCGCTTGTGAAACAGCCGGAAATTCTGATTCTCGACGACAGCGCCTCTGCGCTTGATTTCGCGACGGATGCGGCGCTGCGCAAAGCGATTCGGGAAATGAAAAATCGCCCTGCCGTTTTTATTGTCTCACAGCGGGCCTCCTCCATCCAGCACGCTGATCAAATCATTGTGTTGGACGATGGGAAGATCGCGGGTATTGGGGAAAGTGAAGATTTGCTGCAATCCTGCGAGGTTTACAGGGAAATTTATGATTCTCAATTCAAAAAGGAGGAGACGACAGATGGCCGTTCAAAATAAAAAAACCGCCGTTGAAAAAGGCGCCCTGAAAAAAGTTCTGCAATATTTGAATCGTTACCGTCTGTTGCTGGCGCTGTCGATCCTCTTTGCAACATTGACGGTGGTACTGACCCTTTATGTGCCAATTCTGATCGGCAATGCCATTGACTTGATTGTGGACATATACAATGTGGAGTTTGCAGGCATTCTTCGCCTGTTGGTAAAGATTGGCGTGGTTGTCTGTGCGACCGCAGTCTTTCAGTGGTTTATGAACACAATCAACAACAAAATCACCTTTCAGGTGGTTCGGGATATCCGTGACGAGGCGTTTCGGAAAATTGAGATTCTGCCGCTGAAATATATTGATGCACATGCCCACGGAGAGATCGTCAGCCGTGTGATTGCAGACGTCGACCAGTTTGCCGACGGCCTGTTAATGGGATTCACTCAGTTGTTTACCGGCATTGTCACAATTCTCGGCACATTGCTGTTTATGCTTTCAATCAACTGGAAAATCACATTGGTAGTGGTGCTCTTAACGCCGCTGTCGTTATTCGTAGCGCGTTTCATAGCGCAAAAAACCTACAGCATGTTCCGTCTTCAGTCAGAAACACGCGGCGAACAGACCGCCCTGATTGATGAGATGATCGGTAACCAGAAGGTGGTCCAGGCCTTTTCCCACGAACCGGAAGCGCTCAAACAGTTTGATGAAATCAACGGGCGCCTGGAAAAATGCTCGCTGCGAGCCACGTTTTTTTCCTCCATCACAAATCCTGCCACAAGATTTGTCAACAGCCTGGTCTATGCCGGCGTTGGGCTGGCAGGGGCGCTGACCAGTGTGGCAACTGGAGGGGCGTTTTCGGTGGGGCAGCTTTCCTGTTTTCTCAGTTACGCCAATCAGTACACGAAGCCATTTAATGAGATTTCCGGCGTTGTCACCGAATTACAGAACGCGCTTGCGTGCGCTTCCCGGATTTTTGAATTGATTGAAGAAACCCCGCAAGTTCCCGATGCCGCCAACGCAATCACGCTAGAGCGCATCGAAGGAACGGTCAGGCTGGAGAACGTGGAATTCTCCTATGTTCCCGATAAAAAGCTGATTCAAAACTTTAATTTGGCCGTGAAGCCCGGGCAGCGAATTGCGATTGTCGGGCCAACCGGATGCGGCAAGACAACCATCATTAATCTGCTGATGCGATTTTATGATGTAGACAGCGGCAGCATCCAGGTTGAAGGCAGCGACATCCGCGAAATGACCCGCAAGAGTCTGCGAAGCGGATATGGTATGGTTTTGCAGGAAACGTGGCTGAAAAACGGCACCATACGAGAAAATATTGTTATGGGCAGGCCGCATGCCACAGAGGAGGAAATCGTCGCCGCCGCGAAAGCATCCCATGCGCACAGCTTCATCAAACGCCTGCCCAATGGGTATGAAACAAAAATCAGCGAGGGCGGCGGCAGCCTTTCGCAGGGGCAGAGACAGCTGCTGTGCATTGCGCGCGTCATGCTGTGCCTGCCTCCAATGCTGATTCTGGACGAAGCCACCTCCTCGATTGATACCCGCACCGAGCTCAAGATTCAGAAAGCGTTTGCGCGGCTGATGCAGGGCAGAACCAGCTTCATCGTAGCGCACCGCCTGTCGACCATCCGCGAGGCGGATGTCATTCTTGTTATGAAAGACGGTCATATCATCGAGCAGGGCAACCACATGGAGCTGCTCAAAAAAGACGGGTTCTATGCGGCGCTTTATAACAGTCAGTTCGCCGTGTAAACCAAGAAAAGCGACCGGTTTCTATACCGGTCGCTTTTTATTTTATAGTCCAAAAGCATCCATTGCTGCGTTCAACGCTTTGATTGGATTAGAGCGCCTTTGCAAATTGCTTTCCATATTCCACACAGTCGGCAAACCCCGACTCGTCCGGAACCCACAGGGCCCTGTGGCCATCATTCACAACCCGGAATCCGCTGTCCGCAAGCTCCTTTGTCAGCTTTTTGACCACTTCGCCGCTCCAGCCGTAGCTGCCGAACGCAGCCGCGCACTTGTTCTGAAATTTGAGCCCTTTCATCATCTCTAATATTCCACCGATCGAGAAGAGATAACCGTTGTTAATGGTCGGCGAGCCGACAAGAATGGCTTTGGAACGAAACACCTCTGTAATAATATCGTTTTTGTCTTTTTTTGCGGAATTTATCAGCTTAACTGTAACCGACGGATCAGCTTCACGAATCCCGGCGGCAATTGCCTCCGCCATCTTGCGCGTGGAGTTCCACATGGTATCGTAAATCAGAGTGATTTGGTTTTCCTGATAGTTGTTCGCCCAGTTCAGGTACTGCTCAACAATCTGTGGAGGGTTGTCCTTCCAAATCACGCCGTGGCTCGGGCAGATCATGTTCAGCGGCAGATTCAGCCCCAGAACCTCGTGAACTTTTTTCGTCACAAAGGTGCTGAACGGCGTTAGGATATTGGCGTAATACTTGAGCGCTTCTGCAAAAAGCTCTGCCTGATCCACTGTATCGTTATATAGAGACTCGGTTGCATAGTGCTGCCCAAAAGCGTCGTTGCTGAACAGAATGTTTTCTCCCGTCATATAGGTCATCATGGTGTCCGGCCAGTGAAGCATCGGAGCCTCCACAAATACCAGCTTGCTGCCGCCAAGATCAAGCGTGTCTCCGGTTTTGACGGTCACAAAATTCCAATCCTGATGATAGTGCCCCTTGATGACCTTTGCGCCGTTTGCCGTGCAGTAAATCGGAATGTCGGGAATCTCACGCATCAATTCCGGCAATGCGCCGCTGTGGTCAATTTCATTATGATTGGCAATTATATAGTCAATTTTATGCAAGTCAATCTCTTGTTTCAGCCGTTTGACAAATTCCTTGTCGAACGGCTGCCATACCGTGTCAATCAGCGCTGTTTTCTGGTCCCGCACCAGATAGGAATTATAGGACGAGCCTTTGCCTGTCGAATACTCATTGCCGTGAAACTTTTTAAGTTCCCAGTCAACTTTGCCCACCCAGCTGACCTTATCCGTTAATTTCTTTCCCATTTTGAACCTCCGTTTTACTTTTTATTAATTATTAGCTTGCCACAAGCTTAATCCGGTATCAGCAATCTCTGTCGAAAATTTATTCGGAATAAATGATAATTTTGAATTCCGTAACATTGGTTACTGAATCTTTTTGTTTTCTCTGATAAGATAAGGCTATCGAAGCAATCTGCCGGTGCAGACGCCCGGCATCCATTTCATAAAAACAGATCAGGAGGAATCAAACATGGAAAACAAAATGTTCTGCTATCAATGTCAGGAAACCGCCGGATGCACCGGCTGCACACAGGTCGGTGTCTGCGGCAAGAAGCCGGAAGTCGCCGCTATGCAGGATCTGCTCATTTATGTGACCAAAGGGCTTTCCGCCGTCACAACCCGCCTGCGCGCACAGGGCAAGCCGGTCAGCCGCGAGATCAACCACCTTGTTTCACTGAACCTCTTTACCACAATTACCAACGCGAACTTTGATGAGGCCGCAATTGTTGCCCGCATTGAAGAAACGCTGAAATGCAAAAAAGAACTGATTGGACAGCTCGGCAACACCGAGAACCTGCCCGAAGCGGCGACCTGGGAAGGCTCCCGCGCAGAATTTGCAGGCAAGGCTGCAAAGGTCGGCGTACTGTCCACGGAAAACGAGGACATTCGCAGCCTGCGCGAACTAATTACTTACGGTCTGAAGGGGCTTTCCGCCTACAGCAAGCACGCAAACGCCTTGTTGGAGGATAACGAGGAAGTGGACGCGTTCCTGCAAAGTGCCCTTGCCAAAACGCTTGATGATTCTCTGGACGCAAACGACCTGGTTGCACTCACGCTGGAAACCGGAAAATACGGCGTGGACGGCATGGCCATGCTTGACAAGGCCAACACGTCCGCCTACGGAAATCCGGAAATCACTAAAGTCAGCCTTGGCGTCGGGAAAAATCCAGGTATCCTGATTTCCGGTCACGACCTGCGTGATATGGAAATGCTGCTCAAGCAGACGGAAGGCACCGGCGTGGATGTTTATACGCATTCGGAAATGCTGCCCGCCCACTACTATCCGGCTTTCAAAAAATACTCGCATTTTGTCGGTAACTACGGAAACGCGTGGTGGAAGCAGAAGGAAGAATTCGAGAGCTTCAACGGCCCGATTCTGATGACGACCAACTGTATCGTTCCCCCGAAGGACAGCTATAAAGACCGGCTGTACACCACCGGCGCCGCCGGATTCCCGGGCTGTAAACATGTTCCGGGCGACATCGGCGAAGAGAAGGACTTCTCCGCCATCATTGAACAAGCAAAGAAATGCGCACCGCCTACAGAAATTGAAACCGGTGAAATCATTGGCGGATTCGCTCACAATCAGGTATTGGCGCTTGCTGACGCCGTGGTCGGCGCGGTAAAATCCGGCGCGATCAAGAAGTTTATTGTTATGGCGGGCTGCGACGGCAGAGCGAAATCCAGAAACTATTACACCGATTTTGCGAATGCTCTGCCTAATGACGCTGTTATTCTGACCGCAGGCTGCGCAAAATATAAGTACAACAAGCTCAATCTTGGTGACATCGGCGGTATCCCCCGCGTGCTGGATGCCGGTCAGTGCAACGATTCCTATTCCCTCGCTGTCATTGCCCTCAAGCTGAAAGAGGTATTCGGTCTGGACGATATCAATGATCTGCCGATCATCTACAACATCGCCTGGTACGAGCAGAAAGCTGTTATTGTTCTGCTGGCCCTGCTTTACCTCGGCGTCAAGAACATTCACCTCGGCCCCACCCTGCCCGCGTTCCTTTCTCCCAATGTCGCAAAGGTGCTGGTGGAAAACTTCGGCATCGCCGGCATCGGTTCCGTGGAGGACGATATGGAATTGTTCTTCGGCAAGGACGCATAATTTAAGACCAAAGGCTGAAACATTCAGGCATAAACAATAGAAGCACTGGGAGCATAGAGACCATTTCAAAATGGCTTTATGCTCCTATTCTACGCGTGCGAGATGCTGAGCGTCTTTCATTTTCCAGGCACGTAGTTTAACAGTCATCACTAAATCCTCCTTTCTGCCAGATATCATCGGTTGATTGATGCCGCCATCCTCCGGTAGGTATGGCGCACACCCCGTATGGCGGTTGAGTAAGCGAGAATATTTTCCGGCAAGGCAATTCCCAAATAACCGGAATCTCCCAGGTGGTGCAGATCCGTTCCTGTCATTTTGCACATTAGCGCAATTTGCTTGATTGTTGCTGCATCCGCGCCCTCCTGCGAGGTTCCCACGGCGATGATTGTAAGCGCACCGAGGCTGTGCGCATAGGCAACCAGAGAACGGATATATTCCATGGTGATCCCGGGGACGGTTCCCGGAGCAGGCATGAGAATGATATCGGCGCCCGCGTCCCGAAATTCTCTGACATCCTGCTTTTTTATGATTTGTTCCCCGCTTTCGCCAAGGACTCCGGATGCATGCATCTTGCCGGCGGCAAGAATGATTTCTCCGCCAAGGCTTTCGTGAAAAAGTTTCAGTGTTTCCACAATTGCCTCGTTGTTTACCCCAACACCCGGATTGCCTGTCAGCACAAGCATATCCGCGCCCATTTCATAGGCTTTTCGGGCATTTTCAAGCGTGGCGCGACGCCCCTTGGTTAGCGACCAGATTGCATGCTGCGCATTGCTGTCCTGCACAGCCGGCGCCGGCTCCAGATTGATGCCAACCGGCCGTCCGGTCAGCCGTTTCATCTCCCGTATGGTCTCCTGCGGAGCAACTTTCGGTAATGCGTTGATGACAGGTTCGTTTACGTCAAACAGGTTGAGCAGCAACATATCCGTACCCATGGCGGCAGCAAGCTCGGCATTGGTGACATCGCCCAGAAGCGGCATTGCCGCACCGATTGTCTCACACAGGAGCGTACGGCCTTCGCTTGCAGCGATTGCCGTCAGCAGGTCTTGTTTCGAACAGCCGGCAAAGTCCGATGCAGAACAATCTAACAAACGCTTTTCCATATTTGTCCTCCCTCATAATACATACAAGCTCCTCTAATCGCAAGACAGCCCTCAACCCTAACTCTATAGTAAAATAAAGAAAATTATAATGCAAGCTTTAAATCGAATGGAAAAGCGGAAAACTCCCTGTGTATCGGGAAGTTTTCCGCTTTTTTATTTTTGATTGGTCTGTCTGATAAAGCCGACGAGCTTAGTCCGTCCAGCAGGGATTAGCAATATTAAAAAAACAGCCTCGATAAAGTTGTGAAAAGAAAACAGACAAGCATTCCAATTGCCGTTGGTATCAAAAAAGATACCGCAGTCCATTTCCAGCTTTGCGTTTCCTTTTGGATTGTCAGGCAGGTCGTGGAGCAGGGCCAATGCATCAGCGAAAACAGCATCGTGCTGACAGCGGTCATCCAAGTCCACCCGTTATGAACCAGCAGCTGCCTCAGTTCCGACAAATTTTCCAGTTCCTGCAGGCTGCCGGTTGCCATATAGGACATAATAATAATTGGTATTACGATTTCATTAGCGGGAAGTCCTAATAGAAATGCCATCAGGATGACGCCATCCATTCCAAGCAGGCGGGCAAACGGATCAAGGAAGCTGGAGCAATGGGACAAAATCGTCGCGTTTCCAACTGTTATGTTCGCGGCAATCCAGATGATCAGTCCGGCGGGAGCTGCAATCGCAACCGCCCTTCCAAGTACAAACAGTGTACGGTCAAGAACCGAACGGACGATAACTTTTCCAATCTGAGGCTTCCGATAAGGCGGGAGTTCCAGCGTAAAAGAGGAAGGAATCCCTTTCAGAATTGTTTGGGAAAGCAGCCTTGAAACAACAAATGTCATGAAGACCCCCAATGAAATAACACCTGTCAGCAAAACGGCCGACAGAACGGGTTGAAGCGGGCCCGCCTGGGTACCGACAAAGAACATCGTCAGAATCGCAATCAACGTCGGGAACCGCCCGTTGCAGGGCACAAAATTGTTTGTAATCATTGCAATCAGGCGTTCTCTTGGGGAGTCAATAATGCGGCAGCCCACGATTCCTGCGGCATTACATCCAAACCCCATGCACATGGTTAGCGCTTGTTTTCCGCACGCGGAGCATTTTTTAAAATATTTATCGAGATTGAATGCCACGCGCGGTAGATAGCCGATGTCCTCCAACAAGGTAAACAGCGGAAAGAAAATTGCCATTGGCGGCAGCATGACACTGATTACCCATGCCAAAACACGATAGACACCCTCAACTAAAACACTTCCCACCCATGCGGGAGTCCCCAGCCAATGAAAGAACTCCTGCAATCGGTCCTGCAGCCAAAATAATCCTCTGGATAATAGTTGCGAAGGGAAATTTGCTCCTGTAATCGTCAGCCAGAATATCAAAATCAGCATCAGCAGCATGATCGGGAACCCGGTCCACTTGCTGGTCAGGAGGCGGTCAATTCTGCGGTCCCTTTTGTCCCGCTCCGACAGTTCATAGCGGATCGTATCTACGCAAATTCCCTCCGCACATAAGATAATACACGAGATCATCTTATCCCGCAATTCCTGCATGGATATTCCGCTGTTTTGCAGATGTTCCTTTGCCTCACTCAGTTTCTTCACAATTTCGTTGTGATCCAATATGGAAAACCCCAAATACTCGCTGACAGACTGGATTAGTGTTTCATCATAATCCAGAAGCTTGATTGATAGCCAGCGCGGACGGATCCGGTTTCCGCATACGGCTTCAACCGCCGGCTCGAGGATTGCTATCGCCTCTTCAATGGGATTGATATACTTGATGGTGATTGGATGTGACTCCTTTTTGCGGTCCTGCAAATCGCAGACCGCCCGCATCAGTTCCTCCAATCCCCTGCCGCTTCGGGCAGCCGCCGGCACCACCGGAATCCCCAGCTGATTTGAAATACTTTTCAGGTCAAGTTGGATTCCTTTACGCTCTGCTTCGTCCATCAGGTTGACGCACACGACAACACGGTCGGTGATCTCAAGGGTTTGAAGCACCAGATTGAGGTTTCGCTCCATGCAGGTGGCGTCGCATACCACCACTACGGCATCAGGATTACCAAAGCAGATGAAATCTCTGGCCACTTCTTCTTCCGCGGAATGCGCCATCAGCGAATAACTTCCCGGGATATCCACCATGATGAAATGATGATCCCAATATGTACAGGAACCCTGCGCGTTGGCTACCGTCTTGCCGGGCCAGTTTCCGGTATGTTGATTCATTCCTGTCAGCGCATTGAAAACAGTTGACTTCCCGACGTTTGGATTGCCCGCCAACGCCACTACGATATCGTCCTGATTTTGCTTTTTTACGGCTAATCCCGCGTCCATTGCTTTGATTCCGGTAGAATCGCTCGTTAAGCCCAAGACTATCACCTCAGTTTAATATGTAAATCGGGGAAGCGTTTCCGCCCTATCCCCGATGCTGCTCAACAGGCTATAAGCACCTTTGCGGAATCTTCTGACCGGAGTGCGATCAGCGCGCCGCGAATCAGGTAGGCCACCGGGTCACCCGCAGGACTTTTTTGAATGCACTCGACCACCGTGCCTTCAATCAGCCCGATGTCTTGCAGTCTCCTCCTCATGCTCCCCTCCGACAGCAACGATGTAACTTTTGCTTTTTGCCCTACTTTTAAACTGGACAGAAAAGTTTTCTCACTCATAAATGTATTCTCCTCAAAATAAGTATTAGTTTAGGGAAACTTTTTTTCTTGTTGCTAATATATGTGAGGAAAAAGCATTGTGTTCCCGAAAGGAGTATCAGGAATGCACAGTCAGTTTGATTTCCATACACAAAAAGGATATGAATTGGTGGCAAAATCCGGAATGACCGCTGCTATGGAAGATTATTTGGAAATGATCTGCCGTCTTTGGGAAGAAACGGGATATACGCGCGTTCATATTTTGTCACAATGCCTGAACGTCAAGCCTTCCTCCGCCTCTAAAATGGTGGATCATCTGAAATCCCTGTCGCTTGTCCGTTCAGAAAAGTATGGCTGTATTACGCCGACTGAATCAGGATTGATTGTTGGGAATTACCTGCTTTACCGCCATAACCTGCTCAATCAGTTTCTTTGCTATATCAATGACTCGGAAGACGAGCTTCAGCAGGTGGAACGGATTGAGCATTTTATTGACGAACGTACTATTCGTAATATTTCACATTTTCTCAACAATATGTAAAAAGAACGTCTTGTCAGACGTCCTTTTTACAATTATTTTCCCTTGTTTTGCTGCGATTTTTGATTTTCCTTTTTTACTGAGTCCAGATTTGAACCGGAACCCGTTGTAAATGAGGAACTGCTGCCGGACTGTTGATTTGCCTGTTTCGCCTGCTGCAAATCCTGGCTGCCGCTGTTTACAGAATTCAGATAGCTGCTGCCAAACCCGCTCTGGCCGGACATGGAACTTGAATACTGTGAATTTGCCTGTTTGGCCTGTTGCAAATCCTGGCTGCCGCTGTTTACGGAATTCAGATAGCTGCTGCCAAACCCGCTCTGGCCGGACATAGAACTGCCGGACTGCTGGTTAAGCTGCTTTGCCTGCTGAAGATTCTGGCTCCAATTGGAAGAACTACTCATCCCGCTCTGGCCGGACATGGAACCGCCGGACTGCTGGTTAAGCTGCTTTGCCTGCTGGAGATTCTGGCTCCAATTGCTGCCTGAACTACCAGAAGAGGAGGAAGAACTGGAACCGGAGCTGCTTTGCTGGGATTTCTGGTTCTGTTTTTTTGCTTCTTCAAGGCTTTTATCAGCCATTATATCACTCCTTCATTTTGATAAGTCTTTCGACTCATCATATAGTTTTTCTGTTATGCATTTAAATATTCTGTCAATTGAGACCTTCTCGCTAATGCGACCTATTTCAAAAAATATTGCCTTTATTTTTTAAAAATTTCAGTGGTTTTCATCAAAACGGCTGGCATTTCTTTAAGCATCCGGCGCAATCCATGTGATTTTGGGCTGTATTTTTGGCAAACGCACTATTGACAAACCGCAACAGGCGGCATATAATATAAAAAATTTCATATTATCCAGATAAACCGTTGAAGTGGAGATAAAAACAGTTCGTGCACTTACAGAGAGCCGGGGCGCTGAGAAACCGGCAGAACGCAGATTGTTAAATGGACCACAGAGGGCGCGGCCAAAGGCTTTATGCTGAGTATTCCGCGACGTGAGGCATACGTGAATGGCCGGGGATATGTTGGTATCCCGACGAGCGTGAGAGTAGGTCTATCCTCTCTCAAATCAAGGTGGCACCGCGGATGAACAATTCAATCCGTCCTTGACAATTTATTTTGTCAAGGACGGACTTTTTTTTATTTTCAGAGGAGTGTGATGCTGCCATGTGCAAACCAAGCTTGAAAGAGGCAAAAGAGTTAGCGGAGAATTTCCAGACAATCCCAATCAGCCGTACACTGTATGCGGATTTCTGCACGCCAATCGAAATCTTACGAATTATAAAAGGCGTCAGCCGGCATTGCTACCTGCTGGAGAGCCTTGAAGACGCATCAAAATGGGGACGTTATACCTTCCTCGGATATGACCCGCAGATGGAAATCACCTGCCAAAACGGCACGGTAAGCATTAACGCCGGAACAAAAATCACAATGGCAGGCAGCGACCCCGCGCAATACGTCCGGCAGATTATCGACGACAACAAAAGCCCTCGTTTGGATGGTCTTCCGCCCTTTACGGGTGGGCTGGTCGGATATTTTTCCTACGACTACATCAAGTACGGCGAACCGGGCCTGAAGCTTGACGCCAAAGATCAGGAGGGCTTCAAGGATCTCGACCTGATGCTGTTTGACAAGGTCATCGCGTTTGATAATCTCAAACAGGAGATCACACTGATCGCGAATATCAAAACTGACGCTCTGGAGGAGAATTACGCCAAAGCCCTGCTGGAGCTGGACAGTATGGAACGGCTCATCAAAAACGGCCGACCCGCGGACATTCAGCCGTTCAAACTGAAAAGCAAATTCCGTCCCCTGTTTGATGAAAGCGCCTACTGCGCAATGGTGGAAAAAGCGAAGCGTTATATCTTTGAGGGTGATATTTTCCAGGTCGTATTGTCAAACCGTTTGGAGGCGGACGCGGAGGGAAGCCTGTTCGACACCTATCGCGTGCTGCGCACCACCAACCCATCGCCCTACATGTTCTACTTTTCCAGCGATGATCTTGAAATCGCGGGTGCGTCGCCCGAAACGCTGGTCAAGCTGCAAAACAGCAATCTGTACACCTTTCCGCTTGCGGGCACAAGGCCGCGCGGCGCGGACAGCTTACAGGATAAACAGCTGGAGCGGGAGTTGCTGGAAGACCCGAAGGAGCTTGCCGAACACAATATGCTGGTTGACCTTGGGCGCAACGATCTCGGCAGAATCAGCCGGTTCGGCACCGTTGAAGTGGAAAAGTACCTGTCGGTAGAGCGGTTTTCCCATGTGATGCATATCGGTTCCACCGTGCACGGCGTCATTCGGGAAGACAAAACGGCGCTAGACGCCATCGGCGCGGTGCTCCCCGCCGGAACGCTTTCCGGCGCGCCGAAAATTCGCGCCTGTGAAATCATCAACGAACTGGAAAACAACAAGCGCGGCATTTACGGAGGCGCAATCGGCTATATCGATTTTACCGGGAACATGGACACCTGTATCGCCATCCGGATTGCGTTTATGAAAAACGGAAAAGTATTTGTCCGTTCGGGTGCGGGCATCGTGGCGGACAGCGTTCCCGAAAACGAGTTTAAAGAGTGCATCAACACGGCAAAAGCGGTTATCAATGCGCTGGAGTCTGCCGATGGAGGAATGGACAAATGATTTTGTTGATTGACAATTACGACAGCTTCTCCTACAACCTTTACCAGCTGGTTGGGGAAATCCATCGTGACATCCGCGTCATTCGCAACGATGAACTGACCATTCAGGAAATCGAGGCACTCCACCCCGCCCGGATCATCCTCTCACCCGGCCCCGGCAGGCCCGCGGATGCGGGAGTATGCGTGGAAGCGGCGAAACACTTCGCCGGAAAAGTTCCGGTGCTTGGCGTCTGTCTTGGCCACCAGGCGATCTGCGAAGCCTATGGCGCAATCGTGTCCTACGCAAAGCGGCTCATGCACGGCAAGCAGTCGGAGATTCATGTTGATGCCGAATGTCCCCTCTTTCGGGGTCTGCCCGCTACAATCAAGGGCGCCAGATACCACTCCCTTGCGGCGCTGGAAAACACGATGCCGGAGGAGCTGATTGTTACGGCGCGGACAGACGACGGCGAGATTATGGCGGTCAGGCATCGTGTTTATGAAGTATACGGCGTTCAGTTCCACCCGGAATCCATTCTGACGCCGCACGGCAAGACCATTCTTAAAAATTTTATAGGAGGCATTGAAGATGATTAGAGAAGCAACGGCAAAACTGATTGAGCGGCAAGACCTTTCCTATGAGGAGGCCAACACCGTAATGGACGAAATTATGAGTGGAAATACCTCTCAGGTGCAGACTGCGGCTTTTCTCGCGGCTCTGAGCACCAAGGGAGAAACCGATGAGGAAATCGCTGCCTGCGCGGCCGGTATGCGCGCGCACGCCCTGAAGCTCGAACATGATCTGGAGTTACTGGAAATTGTGGGAACCGGAGGGGACGGCGCGAAATCTTTCAATATTTCAACAACTGCCTCCATCGTCATCGCCGCGGCGGGCGTGCTGGTGGCGAAGCACGGAAACCGCGCCGCTTCCTCCGCAAGCGGGGCCGCGGATGTGCTGGAGGCGCTCGGCGTAAACATCTCGCTGGAGCCCGAGCAGTGCCGGAAACTGCTGCAGGAAATCGGCATCTGCTTCTTCTTTGCCCAGAAATACCATACGTCCATGAAGTATGTCGGCCCGGTGAGGAAAGAGCTTGGCGTGCGGACGATCTTCAATATTCTGGGGCCTCTCACCAATCCTGCGTCGGCAAAACTGCAGGTGCTGGGCGTTTATTCGGAAAAGCTGGTGGAACCGCTTGCGCACGTGCTGTCCAGCCTTGGCGTGAAACGCGGCATGGTGGTGTTCGGGCAGGATCAGCTGGATGAGATCTCCATGAGCAGCGCGACTACAATCTGTGAATTCCAAGGAAATCAATACAAATCGTATAGCATCGCTCCGGAAGAATTCGGTCTTTTCAGATGCAGCAAATCCGATTTGGTCGGCGGCACACCGGCACAGAACGCACAGATCACGCTCTCGATTTTTAAGGGAGAAACAGGGCCGAAACGGGACGCTGTTTTGCTCAACGCGGGGGCCGGGCTTTATATCGCGGGCAAAGCATCCTCCCTCAAAGACGGCGTAAGCATGGCGGCACAACTGATTGACAGCGGCAAGGCTATGCAGAAACTGGCGGAGCTGGTTCGTCTGTCCAATGAGGTAGCCGCATGATTTTGGAGGAACTTGCGGAGAAAACCCGCCTGCGGGTTGCGCAGGCGAAAGAGGCCAAAAGTCTGGGTGCTGTCATGTCGGAAGCAAAAACCCTGCCCGCGGGCCGGGATTTCCCGTTTGAACAGGCGCTTGCAAAAGATAGTATCTCATTTATCTGCGAGGTGAAAAAGGCGTCCCCCTCCAAGGGCATTATTGCAGAGGACTTCCCCTATCTTACGATTGCGCGCGACTATGAGGCGGCGGGAGCCGCGGCGATTTCTGTCCTGACGGAGCCATATTATTTTCAGGGCAGCGACCACTATCTGCGGGAAATCGCGGAGACGGTGAATATCCCTGTCCTGCGCAAGGATTTCACGGTGGATGCCTACCAGATTTACGAGGCGAAAACGCTGGGCGCGGCGGCGGTTCTGCTGATCTGTTCCCTGCTTGACACAGAAACGCTGGCGGAATATCTTCGCATTGCTGACAGCCTCGGGCTTTCTGCATTGGTAGAGGCACATGATGAAGTGGAAATCGGCTCCGCCCTGCGCGCGGGTGCAAGGGTCATCGGCGTGAACAATCGGAATCTCAAGGATTTTACGGTGGATTTCCATACCGGAATCCGGCTGCGGTCATTGGTTCCGGACAATGTCCTGTTTGTAGCGGAAAGCGGAATCAAAACCGCGCGGGATGTGGAGGAACTGCGCCGCGCAAAGGTGAGCGGCGTACTGATCGGTGAAACGCTGATGCGAAGCCCCGACAAAAAGGCCGCGCTTGACGAACTGCGGGGATTCCGGCTATGACCAAGGTGAAAATCTGCGGTCTGTTTCGGGAATGTGATGTCGATTTTGTCAACGAGGCGGTGCCGGACTATATCGGCTTTGTGTTTGCCAAAAGCCCAAGGCAGGTCAGCGCCGAAACCGCGAAACTCCTGCGAAGCCGTTTGCGCCCCGACATCATTCCCGTGGGCGTGTTCGTCAACGCAGAGCAGGCGGAAATTCTCCGGCTCTGCGAAGAACACAGCATCGAACTGGTTCAGCTGCACGGGCAGGAGGATGACCGTTATATCAAAGCCCTGAAAAGCCAGATTGATGTTCCTATCATCAAGGCGGTGCGCGTGGATGCGTCAATTCCGCCGCAGTTCCTGCCCTCCGAGGCGGATTTCCTGCTTCTGGACAGTGGCAAAGGCGGCACGGGAAAAGCCTTTGACTGGGGACAGATTCCCACCGTCATCCAGCCGTATTTTTTGGCGGGCGGGATTAACGAAACCAATATCCGGGAGGCCGTCCGGATGCGGCCCTACTGCGTCGATCTCAGCAGCGGCGCGGAAACAGGCGGTGTGAAGGATAAAAATAAGATTCTGCGGCTTGTCCGCGAAGTTAGGGAGATCTAGATATGGTATTCATTTTAAAGCCCGGCGTTTCGCAGGAAAAAATTGACCGGTTTGTCAAGAGCTGGGAGGCAAAGGGCTTTTCCACCATTCTCAGCGTCGGAACCGAGCATACGGCGGTCTGCCTGCTGGGAAACACCGCCCCGGTTGATCTGGATCATGTGGTGCAGACGAGCGGAATCGTGGAATACGGACGGCGTGTCACCGAGCAGTATAAAGCCGTCAATCGCACTGTGCACACGGATGATACGCTGATTCCCGTCGGGGGCGCCGTCATTGGCGAGGGCAGCTTTACGGTCATCGCCGGGCCGTGTTCGGTGGAATCCGAGGAGCAGATCATCAAGGTGGCCGAGTCGGTGAAAGCAAGCGGGGCAAAGCTGCTGCGAGGCGGAGCGTTTAAGCCGCGAACCTCCCCCTATTCCTTTCAAGGCATCGGCGCCGATGGGCTGAACCTGCTGCTGAAAGCAAAGAAAGCCACCGGACTGCCCATAGTGTCTGAGATCATGAATCAAACCCAGATTCCGCTGTTTGAGAACATCGACGTGATTCAGATCGGCGCCAGAAATATGCAGAATTTTGACCTGCTGAAAGCGGTCGGCCAGCTGAAAAAGCCGGTACTTCTGAAAAGGGGGCTTGCAAATTCCATTGAGGAGCTTCTCATGAGCGCGGAATACATCATGTCGGAAGGCAACAATCAAATTATCCTCTGCGAACGGGGCATCCGCACGTTTGAAACGATGACGCGCAACACCCTCGACCTTTCGGCGGTGGTGCTTTTAAAACAGAAGTCCCACCTGCCGGTCATCGTTGACCCCAGCCACGCAACCGGAATCCGAAGCCTTGTTGAGCCGCTTTCCAAAGCGGTGCTGGCGGTCGGGGCGGACGGTTTGCTGGTGGAAGTCCATAACGATCCCGCCCACGCGCTATGTGACGGCGGGCAGTCACTCGATTTGAAGCAGTTTCATGATTTAATGGAAACTTTGAACCCCCGGGCAAAGGTAGAACAGAAACTTATATAAGGGAGGTCAACCAGATGGCAAAAGGAAGATACGGCGTTCACGGCGGACAGTATATCCCCGAAACGCTGATGAACGAGATTATCCGGCTTGAAGCCGCATACGAATTTTACAAAAACGACCCGTCTTTCAACGCGGAGCTTGATACGCTTCTGAAAGAATACGCGGGCAGACCGTCTCTGCTGTATTACGCGGAGAAGATGACAAAAGACCTGGGTGGCGCGAAAATTTATCTCAAGCGTGAGGACCTCAACCATACCGGCTCCCACAAGATCAACAACGTGCTGGGGCAGGCGCTGCTGGCGAAAAAAATGGGAAAGACCCGTGTCATTGCGGAAACGGGCGCAGGACAGCACGGCGTTGCGACCGCGACCGCCGCCGCCCTGCTCGGCATGGAATGCGAAATCTTTATGGGCAAAGAGGACACTGAGCGGCAGGCGCTCAACGTTTACCGCATGGAACTCCTTGGGGCAAAGGTGAATCCCGTCACCAGCGGCACCATGACGCTCAAGGACGCAGTTAACGAGACCATGCGGGAATGGACCAACCGCGTGCACGATACCCATTATGTGCTCGGCTCGGTCATGGGGCCGCATCCGTTCCCGATGATGGTGCGGGATTTTCAGAGCGTTATCAGCGGCGAGGCAAGAGAACAGATTCTGGAACGTGAGGGAAAGCTTCCCTCCGTGGTCATGGCCTGCGTAGGCGGCGGTTCCAACGCGATGGGGATGTTTTATCACTTCATTAACGACGCCGATGTAAAACTGATTGGCTGCGAGGCGGCGGGGCACGGGATTCATACCGACAAACACGCCGCCACCATCGCAAAAGGTACCCCCGGCATTTTCCACGGCATGAAGTCCTATTTCTGCCAGGATGAAAACGGCCAGATTGCGCCGGTTTATTCCATATCAGCAGGTCTGGACTATCCTGGAATCGGGCCGGAGCACGCGCAGTTGCACGACATCGGGAGAGCCGAATATGTCCCTGTGACCGACGACGAAGCGGTCGAGGCATTCGAGTATCTGGCGCGGACAGAAGGCATCATCTGCGCCATTGAAAGCGCGCACGCGGTTTATCACGCCATGCAAATAGCGCCCAGCATGAAGAACGACGAGATTATCATTGTCTGCCTGTCCGGGCGGGGCGATAAAGACGTTGCGGCAATCGCGAGATACAGAGGGAGGGAGATCCATGAGTAAGATTCAAAAGGCATTTGAAAATGGAAAAGCGTTTATCGGATTTGTCACAGGCGGAGACCCGTCTATTGAAAAAAGCTGCGAACGCATTCTGAATATGGCAGAAAATGGCGCGGACCTCATCGAAATCGGCATTCCCTTTTCCGACCCGATCGCGGAGGGCCCTGTCATTCAGGAGGCTAACATCCGCGCGCTGGCGGCAGGCGCGGACACGGAAGCGATGTTTCACATCGTGGAAACTGTGCGCAAACAGACGGAAGTTCCTCTCGTGTTTTTAACCTATTTAAATCCCGTATTTAAGTATGGCTATGAGCGCTTCTTTGCGCGCTGTGAACGTGTGGGACTGGACGGAATCATTATTCCCGATCTCCCCTTTGAGGAAAAAGGCGAGCTGGCGGGTATCGCGGAATCGCACCATGTGGACGTGATTTCTTTGATCGCGCCCACCTCGGCGGACAGAATCAGAAAAATAGCGGCGGATGCCAAAGGGTTCCTGTATCTTGTGTCTTCTATGGGTGTCACAGGCATGCGCAGTGAAATCAAAACAGACCTGACCTCCATCATCGAAACGGTCAGATCTGTAAGCAAAATTCCTGTGGCTGTCGGCTTCGGCATCAGTACCCCGGAGCAGGCGCATCAAATATCCAAGCTTGCGGACGGCGTGATTGTGGGCAGTGCAATTGTGAAGCTCGTGGAACAATACGGAGAGAACGCGGGCAGTCCTCTATCCTCTTATGTCAGTGAGATGAAAGCTTCCATCCGGACTCCATAAGGTTATATTCTTCCGATTGTGCCCACTTTCTTGCGATTTCCAGCAAATCCCGCAGTTTCAGTTCAACCGCGCTCTGGTCATGGGAAGAATCCAGAACAAGCCAGAAGCCGGTGCCGTCATACAGATACTCTTTCGAGTGATAGAAATGGCGCTCAAATGTTGCAAGTTTCCGAAGGAGCAGATACTGTCGGCTGTGCTGTTTGATCGTATAGGTTGGGATATATGACATTGTTCGGTTTCCCCCTTTCCGGAAAATGTGTCTGACTATTCGTTATACTACTTATAGAATTCGAAACTATTTTGTAATTTTTAGGGTATCTGCGGCGATTTTAAAAATGCTGAAACCTTTTTCGCAGCATGTCATTAAAAAAAAAGCCCGCCGGGCTGCTGCCGGCGGGCTTTCTTTTATGGCAGGGTGAGGCGGATTCCATCGTATGCCGCCTGCGTATTCAGAAAAATCTGACGGGCACAGTCAAGCGATTCCTCCGGATTTGAACATGCGGGGCTGAAATGGGTCAGCCATAGCTGGTTTGCGCCCGCTTTTTTCGCAAGCCCGGCGCTGTCGGAAAACACCATGTGTCCCCGCTCCTCCATTTTTTCATGCAGCCTGTCGTCGCCATACATGCCTTCGCAAATCAGAAGACCGGCGCCGCGCGCAAAGTCCGCAATTGCGGCTATCGGCTGGGTATCGGTGCAATAGCAGACGAAAATCGGCTTGCGATCGCCGTCCAGAACCATCGGCGGTTCTATCACGCGCCCGTCTGCCAGACGTACCGGCTGTCCGGCGTGCAGCGTTTTATACAGCGGCTTTGGCACCCCGAGCTGTTCTGCCTTGTGGGGATTAAATACCGGTTTGCGCTGCACCGTAACGCCGTAGCCGAAGCACGGTATTGCGTGGCTGAGCGGCAGGCAGGAGATTTGCAGCCCCGCTATTTCAAACGCGCCTTTCTCTTGTGGCGCAAGCTCGCCGATTCGGAGCGGGTACGGCAGCACCGGGGCAATAATCATCAGCGAACTTACAACCTGCCCCAACCCCGCCGGCCCAACGATGGTCAGGGGCGTCGTTTTTCCGCTGTTGCCAAGTGTAAGCAACAGCCCGGGCAGCCCGGCAATGTGATCCGCGTGGAAATGGGTGATCAGCAGCGTATCCAGACGGCTCAGCTTACAGCCGGATTTTTTCAGCGCGATCTGGGTTCCTTCGCCGCAGTCAATCAGGAGCGCACTGCCTTGATACTCCATCCAGCAGCAGGAAAGCCAACGGTTTTCCTGCGGAATCACTCCGCCTGTACCCGGCAGACAGATATCCAACAAATTCATTGCCCCCTTTTATTTGATAATGTGCTGTTAAATTTAGAAACCTTTCTGTTTTTTTGAAGAGAATCGTTGTATACTGTTCGTAATGGCGGCAGTTAGACAACGATGTTTGGGCTGCTGCATAAAAAGGGAGGCCTTGGGAATGGACCGTCCGGAAGACAAAGCAATCATTGAAAAGCAGTTTCCGTTTTGGGATCATCTTTCCGCCCAGGAACGGGAACGGCTGCTGCAAAATGTCATGACAGCCAACTATCCGAAGGGGACAAATATCCATAGTGGAGACCAGAACTGCATCGGCGTGCTTTTGATTAAGAGCGGCATTCTGCGTATCTATATGCTCTCGGAAGAAGGGCGTGAAATCACGCTTTACCGCCTTTATGAGGGGGATGTTTGCATCCTTTCCGCCTCTTGTATTTTGCACAACATCACTTTTGAAGTTCATATCGACGCCGAGTCCGACTGTGAGACACTTCAGGTGAGCGCACCGGTTTTTTCCGAACTTTCGCGAACCAATGTATTTGTGGAGAATTTTTCCTACCGGCTCGCAACGGATCGCTTTTCTGATGTCATGTGGACCATGCAGCAGATTCTGTTTATGAGCTTTGACAAACGGCTCGCCGTTTTTTTATGGGATGAACTTGCCAAAACCCAGGACGACACCATCCGGCTGACTCATGAGCAGGTGGCAAAATATATGGGCAGCGCCCGCGAAGTGGTATCGCGGATGCTGAAATATTTCGCCGACGAGGGGATCGTGCAGCTGTCCCGGGGAGGAATCCACATTTTAGATCGCAAAAAGCTCCGGCAGATGATCTGACGCAAGCTGTTCTTACAAGCTGATAAAATTATCTTGAGGAGGATTTTTATGAAAAATATTGTGGTGTTTTATTCTCTAGAGGGCAATACCCGCATGATTGCCCAAGCCATCGCAAAAGAAACCGGAGCGGACTTACTGGAGCTTAAACCAAAGAAGGAAGTCCCCACAAAAGGATTTCGGAAATTTTTTTGGGGCGGGAAAAGCGTTGTGATGCATGAACAGCCGGAACTGCAAAATGAGTTTCCGGATTTTGCGGAGTATGAGACCGTTTTGATCGGAACCCCCATCTGGGCGGGGTCGTTTGCATCCCCGGTCAACACCTTTTTAAAAACCCAAAATCTCGAAGGCAAGAAAATTGCCTTGTTCGCCTGCCACTTAGGCGGCGGTGCGGGTAAATGCTTTAAGAATTTCAAAAAAGACCTGCCCGGCTGCAAATTTTTAGGGGAAGTTTCGTTCCTTGACCCGCTTGCGCGAAATCCGGATGAAAATAGGCAAAAGGCAATTGAATGGGCGCAGTCGCTGAATTTGGCCTGATATTCTGTGACTTAATCAATCAGACGTGATAGATCGCTTCCATATCCCGCAGTCTGCGCTGATTTTCCAAGTCCAGCGCGGCGGGCGCGAGATTGCGCGCCCGATATTCTCCCGGCGACTCCCCTGTCGCTCGGCGAAAGACCTTGCAAAAATAGTTGGCGCCCGAATAGCCCGCCATGTCTGCCACCATTTCAATGCTGTAATCCCGATTCTGGAGCATAAGTTTGGCGTTATCTAGCTTGACGGACTGCAAAAATCTCCCCGGGCTTTCGCCGGTATCGGCCGTAAACATCCGGATCAGATGGTTTTTTGTAACGCCCAGCCGCTGTCCCAGTTCCTCCACCCCGGTCAGAAAAGCAAACTCTTCCCGGATTACCGCGATTGCTTTTCGCACCAGCGGGCTGTATTCGGTTTTTCTGCCCCCGCACCTGGAAAGCGCCTCCATCAGCAGCGCATAGACCTCGGCCGACGCCGTATAAATGTCCATCGGCGTTCGGCCGCGGGCGTGGTAGCAGATGCGCTCCAGCAGCCGGTCTATCCTGCTGCCGCTTCCAACCGGCTGAAAATAGCCGATGCGTCCAAGCAGGTCTTTTCCATTTTCAAGCAGCAGATAAAGATACTGTGTTTCCTCCATCGGATACAGCAAAAGGCCGGAGGCATCCGGAACCGTAAGGATACAATCCGCAAGATAGCCGCATTTTTGGCCCTCGAATTCCGCTTCTCCCTCGCCGCTCAGCAAATAGAGAAACAGCGCGCTGTGTTCTCCGCTGACTGCGGCGGGGGATTTTTTTGTTGCCTGATAACCGCATCTCGTCGGGTAGATCCACGAAAAGTTTTCGGGAACCGGAAAATCCATTGGGAAGGATCCATATTCCATATCTTCTATGCAAAACATCAATTTTTCACCCTATCAATCAAAACATTACCCTTGTTTATCCGCCATTTTGCTGATACAATTGGAACATAAGCAGATGCAACTAGTATAACAGTAAAATTAAAAAAATCAACAAATTACCACAGGAGGCACAAAAATGGCAAGTATTTCTTTGAGAAACCTCTATAAGATCTACCCGGGAGAGGTCACCGCTGTTCATGATTTTAATCTGGAAATTCAGGATAAGGAATTTATCATTTTGGTTGGGCCTTCCGGCTGCGGAAAATCCACCACACTGCGTATGATTGCCGGATTGGAGGAGATCTCCAAAGGGGAGCTTTACATCGGCGACCGTCTTGTCAACGATGTTGCCCCCAAAGACCGCGACATCGCAATGGTGTTCCAGAACTACGCCCTTTATCCGCACATGACTGTGTTTAAGAACATGGCTTTTGGCCTTCAGCTGCGCAAGACCCCAAAAGAAGAAATTAAGCAAAAGGTCGAAGATGCCGCGAGAATCCTTGATATCGAGCATCTGCTCAACAGAAAGCCCAAGGCTTTGTCCGGCGGCCAGAGACAGCGTGTCGCCCTCGGGCGTGCCATGGTTCGCGATCCAGCCGTTTTCCTGCTTGATGAGCCTCTTTCCAATCTGGACGCAAAACTGCGTACCGCAATGAGATCAGAAATCACCAAGCTGCATAAACGCCTTGGCACCACTTTCGTCTATGTTACCCATGACCAGACGGAAGCGATGACCATGGGTGACCGCATCGTTGTTATGAAGGACGGCTTTATCCAGCAGGTAGATACCCCGCAAAACCTATATGACAAACCCTGCAATATGTTTGTAGCGGGCTTCATCGGCTCCCCGCAGATGAACTTCCTGGATGTTACCATTGAGAAAAAAGGCAGCGGCTTTGTGGGCATGTTCGGCGACGCTGAAATTACAATTCCCGCCGGTAAAGCTTCTCCGGAAGTTCTTGCGCCCTATGTCGGAAAAGTGGTTGCTCTCGGAATCCGCCCTGAAAATCTGCACGACGAAGAGGCTTACAACAATATTTCCACCGCCAGCATGATCGAGGCCAATGTGGACCTTGCCGAGCTGATGGGCTCTGAAATTTTCCTGTACATGACCAGCGGTGACGCCAAGCTCGTTGCCAAGGTTCCGCCCCGCAGCAGTGCAAAGGATGGAGATACCATTAAAATTGCCATCGACTGCACAAAAATTCATCTGTTCGACAAAGAGACCGAAAAGACCATCTGCAACTGATTTTTGATTTTCATTTTCTTCCTTACAAATCCGGCAGCGAGTTTGCGCGCTGTCGGATTTGCATTTTTTGCTTTGTTCGTGATATGATGGACGCAATCAAGATTTGTTTGTCAAACGGGGGATTCTGATGGGTATTTTCGGCAACCGCATAAATCGTCCCGGACCAGGCATCCCAAAGGATGTGCCGGCAAAAAAGGGACTGGAGCTGTTTTGGGATATTTTATTCCGAGAATTTTTTGAACTTGTGAAGCTAAATCTTTTATTCTGCGCCTTCTGCCTGCCAGTAATCACAATTCCCGCGGCTTGCGCCGCCATGAGCAAAATCACAGTCACCATGGTGCGCGACCGGAACCACTTTTTATGGGCGGATTTCTGGGCGGAGTTCAAGGCTGATTTTAAAAAATCGACTGGCGCCGGCGCGCTGGTTTTTTTCGGTATAGGCGCAGGGGTGTTCGGTGCCTGGTTTTACGGCAAACTGCTTGCTACCAGCTCGTTTTTTTATCTGCCGCTGGCCCTTTCCTTCCTGATTGTACTGGTGATGACGTTGATGGGGTTTTATGTTTTCCCGATGATCGCTCTGGTGGAGCTTCCCTTAAAAAAAGTCATCCAGAACGCGTTCCTGCTGACTTTTCTCTGCTTGCACTACAATCTTTTAGCGCTGGTGGTTACCGCCGGGCTGACTTTGCTTGCCTTGTCGTTGCTGCCGGTCACCCTTTTGCTGTTCCCGTTTTTATGGTTTGCGCTGATGAATTTTATCACGACGTTCTGCGCCTATTATGGTGTCAGAAAATATGTGATCTCCGAAGAAGAATCCCGATAAAAAATGCCGCTTTTGCAAGCGGCATTTTTGATTATATGTTCTGAAACAACTTTTTGTCCAACCCGGTTTTCTCCAGTGTATAAACCAGAAGCAGCCCGAGCACTGCGCAGGGGACGATCTGGCCTATCCCCACGCTCACAGCGTTGATGAGGAGGATTTTCATGGTGAACCCTCCCGAAAAGAAATAGGTCAGCTCCAAGCCGATGATTGCGGCGTTCACCAGAATCGGCGGAACCGCGGACCAGAACGGAATGTTTCTGATGCGGATATTCCGCAGCCGGTAGGACAGCAGCGACGCAATCAGTGTCGCCAGCGTGCCAAACACGATATCCGGCGGCATAGTGACCCCCAGCAAGACGCCCACCGCGTTCGAGATCAGGCATCCAAGCGTCACGCCCCAGATGCCCACCGGCGACAAAACGGCAAGCAGCCCCAGCGCCTCCGAAATGCGCATCTGGACAACGCCGAACGTCAGCGGCGCCAGCGCAAGGCTGACAGCGGTGTAGAGAGCGGCGATCATCGAGCAGACCGCCAGCCTTCTGACATTAGTTGTTTTCATATTCAATTTTCCTTTCGTAGGCGCCACAAAAAAGCACAATTTGCGCACCCTAGTTTGTTTTAAGGTCAGGAATTTCCGACTGACCACCGTTTGTGTAAAACGGCACAATAATTGTACCGCAATTCTGTAAAAAATGCAACTGAGATTGTTATTATGACGGTTTTATAGTATAATAATGGGTAATTCTAATCGCAATCGGAGGTCATTACGCATGGCATACCTGCAAGGAACCTACCCTGTGGCAAAAAAGCGGGAGTCTGCCCGCGGAATTTACGATTATACCATCTGCTGCCCGACCATTGCCGAGCGGGCACAGCCCGGACAGTTTGTGCATGTCCGTGTAAACGGCTTTTCGCTGCGCCGCCCGATTTCCATCTGTGAAACCGACCCGGCGGCCGGCACCATCCGCCTCGTTTTTGAGGTGCGCGGTGCCGGAACGGAACGGCTGGCTCAAACAGGCGAAAACGGCACGATGGATCTTCTCGGGCCTCTTGGCAACGGGTTTACTCTTCCTGCGCCCGGCCGGAAACTGATTGTGGTAGGCGGCGGCATCGGCGTGCCTCCCATGCTGGAAACCGCCAGACGTTTCGGCGGGAATACCACTGCTATCATAGGATTCCGCAGTAGCAACGCCGTGATCCTTGAAGACGACTTCAAACGCCTCGGCTGTGACACACGCCTTGCAACCGACGACGGCTCGGCCGGTTATCACGGATTTGTGACCGGTTTGCTGGAACGGCGGCTGGCGGAGGGCGGCGCGGATTTGATCTGCGCCTGCGGCCCGATGCCGATGCTGTGTGGCGTTGTCGCAATGGCACAGGCGCATGGAATTCCCACGCAGGTTTCCCTGGAGGAACGCATGGGATGCGGCGTGGGTGCCTGTTTGGTCTGCGCCTGCAAAACCGTAAAGGACGGCCGCGAGATTTTTTCCCACGTCTGCAAGGACGGCCCGGTATTTGACGGAAAGGACGTGGTTTTTAAATGAGCAGCCTAAAGGTAACTGTCGCGGGCGTCGCGTTAAAAAACCCTGTTATTCTGGCGTCCGGCTGCTGCGGCTTCGGACGCGAATATGATAAACTTTACCCCGTTGAGAAACTGGGCGGCCTTTCGCTGAAAGGAACCACCCTGCTGGAACGGCAGGGCAACCCGCCCTGCCGCATCGCCGAAACGCCGTCCGGTATGCTGAATTCCGTGGGGCTGCAAAACCCGGGCGTAGAGGTGCTGCTTCATAAGGAGCTGCCCGCGCTTTTCGGGCGTGATACAGTCATCATTGCAAATGTCGCAGGTTCCACGCCGGAGGATTATTGTGCCATCGCGGAGCGTCTGGATAACAGCGCTATTGATATGCTGGAGGTCAACATCTCCTGCCCCAATGTCAAGGAGGGCGGTGCGGCTTTCGGCACCTCCTGTGAAACCGCCGCGAGCGTCATCGCCGGCATGCGCCGGTATACCACCAAGCCGATGATGGTCAAGCTGTCGCCCAATGTAACCGACATCGTCTCCATCGCCAAGGCGGTCGAGGATGCGGGCGCTGACGCCGTCTCATTGATCAATACCCTACTCGGTATGCGCATCGACATCAAAACCCGCCGCCCTATCCTGCACAACAACGTGGGCGGTCTTTCCGGTCCCGCCGTCTTTCCGGTGGCTGTCCGAATGGTCTGGCAGGTGGCAAACGCCGTTCAAATCCCCGTTGTAGGGCTGGGCGGCATTGAAAAGTGGCAGGACGCCATCGAAATGATGATGGCGGGTGCGCGCGCAGTTCAGATCGGCGCCGCTTTATTCAGCGACCCTTATGCCCCGCTCAAGGTGTTGGCGGGAATGGAGCAGTGGCTCGATGAAAACGGCATTGCAGACATCAACGAAATCGTCGGCACGGTCAGGCCTTGGTAAGTGTCTGTTCGGAACAGCTGACCCTTGGAGGAACACATGGAAACAACGATCTATCTGATTCGCCATGCACAGGCGGAAGGCAACTGGAAACGGCTGTTTCAAGGGCACACCGATTCCGAAGTCAGCGATGTGGGACGACAGCAGCTTGCTTTGCTTTCACAACGTATGCGGGACACCCGCTTTGACGCGGTCTACGCAAGCCCGCTCGCCCGCGCCGTCCAGACCGCCCGGGCTGTCAATCAGGGCGTTCCCATCATCACCCGCCCCGAACTGATGGAAATCAACGGCGGCGCGTTTGAGGGCGTTTTGTTCTGCGAACTGCCGCAGCGGTTTCCGGAGGCGTTCAGCCATTGGGAGGAACATCCCGAGCTTTGCGCCCCGCCGGAGGGCGAGCCGATGGCAGAGGTTTACGCCCGCATGAAAGCCGCCGTAGACGGCATTGCGCGGGAAAACCCGGGAAAGACCGTTGCGGTCGTCTCCCACGGCTGCGCAATCCGCTGCTATTTATGCCACGCCAGCGGCTGGGGGATGGAAAAATTGCGCTATATGCCGTGGTGCGACAATACCGCGGTCAGCAAAATTGTATATGACGGTAGCTTTGTCCCCAGACTGATTTATCTGAATGACTCCGGACATCTGCCCGAAGGGCAGTCCACCTTTGCAACACAGGACTGGTGGAAAAAGGTGCCGGAGCTGCCCAAAGAAGAACCTGCAAAAGGAGAAGCATTATGAAAATTATGGCTGTAGATTACGGAGACGCCCGCACAGGGCTGGCTGTCTGCGACCGCACGGAATATCTGGCTTCGCCCGTCGGCGTTATCCACGACCGCACGTTTGAGAGTGTGCTGCGCAAAGTGGCGGCGGCGGCTGTGGAATTTGACGTCGGCATGGTGGTGGTAGGCCACCCGCTCAATATGAACGGTTCCGCCGGCCCGCGGGCAAAGCTGTGTGAGAGCTTCGTGGAGAAGCTCGGTGAACTGGTCAGCGTTCCCGTCCGGCTTTGGGACGAGCGCGGCACCACCGTATCCGCCATCGGCTATCTCAATGAGACAGATACACGCGGAAAAAAGCGTAAAGAAGTGGTAGATGCTGTCGCTGCTACCATTATTTTGGAAAGCTTCCTCAATTATCGTAAGAACCATGTGGAAATGAGTGGAAATTCTGATAACAGCGTAGTAGAATAGCTTTATTGGAAAGTATCAAACAAAGGAGCACAATCATGGATTACAACGCACTTGCAGACCTGCTGTTTCCCCAAATCACCACGGTGCCGGCTGACATTGAGGCCGGTTATCCGCCGCGTCAGCTTCCGGAGGGAGCCAAAGTGACCCGTATCGCCCCCAGCCCGACCGGCTTTATGCATTTGGGCAACTTGTTCGGGGCCATTGCGGACGAGCGCCTCGCCCACCAGAGCGGCGGCATCTTCTACCTGCGCATCGAGGACACCGACCAGAAGCGCGAGGTGACAGGCGGCGTGGAAACGATTCTGAACGTTTTCCGCGACTATGAGCTGAACTTTGACGAAGGGGCCGTCCTTGACGGAGATAACGGTCTTTACGGGCCGTACCGACAGCGACAGCGTGCGCAGATTTACCAGACCTACGCCAAATGGCTGGTGCAGCAGGGCAAGGCATACCCGTGCTTCTGCACGGAGGAGGAGCTTGCCGCCGTCCATGAGAAACAGGCGGAACAAAAAGAAAACTTCGGCTATTACGGCAAATGGGCTGTCCACCGCGATATGCCCTTTGATGAAATAAAGAAACAACTGGACTCCGGAGCGGCGTTTGTGCTGCGTTTTCGCAGCGAAGGCAGTCTGGAGCGCCGCGTGAAGTTCAACGACCTGGTCAAGGGTGCAATGGAATTCCCTGAAAATGATCAGGATGTGGTGCTGCTAAAATCCGACGGCATCCCGACCTATCATTTCGCGCATGTGGTGGACGACCACCTGATGGGCACCACCCACGTCGTGCGCGGCGAGGAATGGCTTGCGACGCTGCCGATTCATGTGCAGCTGTTCCAGGGCATGGGTTGGAAACCGCCGAAATATATCCACACCGCCCAGCTGATGAAGATGGACGGCGAATCCAAGCGCAAACTTTCCAAGCGCAAAGACCCCGAACTGGCGCTGGATTTCTATCGGCAGCAGGGCTACTGCGTACCGGCTGTCAAGGAATATATCCTCACGCTGCTGAATTCCAATTTTGAGGATTGGCGTCTTGCTAACCCGGATGCGCCGATGGAGGACTTTGTGTTCACCACCAAAAAGATGGGCGTTTCCGGCGCGCTGTTTGATATTGAAAAGCTCAACGACGTTTCTAAAAACGTCATCTCCCGGATGACCGCAGAAGAGGTCTATACCCTGCTGTCCGCATGGGCAAAGCAGTTTGACGAGCCGTTTTACGCGCTGCTTTCCCGCGACCTGGACTATGCAAAAGCCATCCTGGCCATTGGCCGAGGTGGCAAAAAGCCCCGCAAGGACCTTGCGGTTTGGAGCGAGGCGAAGGCTTATATGGACTTTTTCTTCGACGAGCTGTTCCAGCCGGATTATACGGCGTACCCTGAAAACACCCGCGGCGATGTCCGCCAGATTCTAAACGAATATGCCGGAATCTATGACCCCGCCGACGACAGCGGCCAGTGGTTCGAGCGCATCAAGGCGCTTGCGGACAAGCTTGGGTATGCCTCCAACATGAAGGATTATAAAAAGAACCCCGAAGCATACCGGGGAAGTGTGGCCGATGTCAGCATGGTCATCCGCGTGGCGGTAACCGGACGGCAGAATTCCCCCGACATGTACGATGTGATGCAGGTACTCGGTCAGAATAAGGTTCTTGAGCGCCTGCGAAGAGCGGCTGAAAACTGAATATTTGGAGAGTGATGATCAATGGGCGAAACCGCCTCGAATTTTATCCATGAAATCATTGATGAAGATATTGCAAACGGGCTGAAAGAACGAATTCACACCCGTTTTCCGCCAGAGCCGAACGGCTATCTGCATATTGGCAGCGCAAAGGCGATCTGGATCAATTACAGCACAGCCAAAAAATATAACGGCCTGTTTAATCTGCGCTTTGACGACACCAACCCTGTTAAAGAGGACACCGAGTACGTAGAGTCGATTGAAGAGGACCTGCGCTGGCTGGGAGCAATCCCGGACGGCATCTATTACGGTTCCGATTATTTTGACCAGTGCTATGCCTATGCTGTCCAGCTCATCAAGGACGGAAAGGCGTATGTCTGCGATCTCACGTCGGACGAAATGCGCGAATACCGCGGCACTTTGAAGGAGCCGGGCAGTGAAAGCCCCTATCGCAGCCGTTCCGTCGAGGAAAACCTCGACCTGTTTGAGCGGATGAAGAACGGCGAATTCCCCGACGGCAGCAAAACGCTGCGCGCCAAAATCGATATGGCTTCACCGAACATGAACATGCGCGACCCCGCGATCTATCGGATTGTACGCGCCCACCACCATCGTCAGGGGGACAAATGGTGTATCTACCCGCTTTACGACTTTGCGCACCCGATTCAGGACGCGATCGAGGGGATTACCCATTCTCTCTGCTCGCTGGAATTTGAAAACCACCGTCCGCTTTACGAGTGGGTGGTCAATAATATCGACTTTGCCAAGAAGCCAAAACAGCGTGAGTTTGCGCGGCTCAACATCACCCACACCGTCATGTCCAAGCGCTATCTGCGCGAACTGGTGGAATCGGGCAAGGTGGACGGCTGGGACGACCCGCGCATGCCGACGCTCTGCGCCCTGCGCCGCCGCGGCTATACCCCCAGCTCCATTTTTGAGTTTGTGAAGCGCGCCGGCGTCGCGAAAGCGAACAGCCTGGTGGATATCAAGCTGCTGGAATACTGCATCCGCGAGGAGCTGAACGCGTCCGCACCCCGCCGCATGGCAGTTACCGAGCCGCTTAAGGTTGTAATTATCAACTATCCCGCCGGGCAGACGGAATACTTTGAGGTGGCAAACAATCCGGTTGATCCCGATGCGGGTTCCCGCCAGGTCGCATTTACCGGAGAGCTTTATATTGAAAAATCCGATTTTGCCGAGGTTCCCCCGCCAAAATACCAGCGGCTTAAACCAGACGGGGAGGTCCGGCTGATGGGTGCTTATATTATCCGATGCAACGAAATCGTACGGGATGAAAACGGCGAGATCATAGAGCTGCGCTGCACTGCCGATCTGGAAACCAAAAACGGCGTTCCCACCGACGGGCGCAAGGTGCGCGGCACCGTCCACTGGGTTTCCGCCCAACACGCCGTGGACGCGCAGATTATGCTGTACGATAACCTGTTCACGCTGGAAAACGTGGCGGATGTTCCGGAAGGCACCAATTATCTAGACTATCTGAGCCCCGACTCGCTTGCGGCTCTGAACGGCTGTAAACTTGAAGCATCGCTTGCGCAGGCGAACCCGGGCGACCGGTTTCAGTTTGTCCGGATGGGTTATTTCTGCGTCGACAGCCGCAACAGCGGAACCTTTAACCGCGTGGTTACCTTAAAGGACAGTTTCAAGGTATAATCCCCTTAGCGCTTCTCAGATTTGAGAAAGGATGTGCCATATTGGAGCCGGAACACAACTACGTTTTATCTTTTGCAAAAAAAGTCTGGCATTCCTATCTGGTTGACAGGGACTATGCCTTCCTTCTTCCGCATTTTGACGAAAAACTCAGCTGGATAGGTACCGGAAAAGATGAGTTTTATCCATTTTCTAAGGAAGCTTTGTCCGCTGTGCGCCGCGAATTTAGCAAAGATTCCGGTTCTCTGGAGATTTTGCGCGAGCGTTATCATCCGATCAGTCTTGGGAACGGGGTTTGGCTGGTAATTGGTTTCATCCTTGCCTGCGCTCCTGGGGGCAGGGAGGATCTTGCATTTTTGCCAATCCGGTTTACTGCCGTCATTCGCAGGAATCCGGAGACTGATTTTAAAATCATCCACTTTCACACCTCTGTTTCAAGTGATTCACAGGAGAATGGGGCTTTTTTACCCGCCTGCATTTCGCGCCGTTCTTACGAGACGCTCGCTCGTCAAATGAGCAAGAAAACCCGCGAAATGCAGGCCCTCGCCAACGGAATATCCGGAGGAGTTGCAAGAATCCTGTTGGATGAGGATCGGTTTGTTTTGCTATATGCAAACGACGGTTTTTTTCTGTTGGGCGGCCGGGAGTGCGCGCAATTCGGAGACACGCCGATTAAGTGCAATCCGGAGCAGCTGATTCATCCGGCGGATTGTAAAGAACTGCTTGCGGCCCTCCACAAAACTGCGGGCACTAGCGAAACGCTTTCCAGAGAGATTCGTATTTATAAGCAGGACGGAACCCTTGCGTGGATTTACCTGCGCATCACTTTTTTAGAAATGCAGGGCGGGCGCCCAGTATTTCAGGGCGTTTTTGTGGATTTGACTGAGCAGAAAAAAACGCAGCAGAATCTTGAACGAACCAATCGCGAGTTAAGGCAGCTTACCGATTCCATTCCGGGTGGTGTTGCCGCCGTGCTGCTCGACGAAGAGCTTACCCTGCTCTATGCCAATGACCGCTTTTTTAATCTGATTGGGTGCTCTGATAATGACAGCGGGAACAGCTGTCAGCTCGGAATATCCGTGCACCCCGACGATCTTTGCGGCCTGCAAAAGCTGTTGCGGGAGCGAATCATCCGCAATGAAATGGCACATACGGAATGTCGGATTCGATTGGCCGACGGCAAATATATCTGGCTGGCACTTAATGCGAGCAAAATTGATGAACAAAACGGCTTCCCTTTGATGCTCTGCGTGTTCATGGACATCACAAATCTAAAGTCCGCGCAGCAGGCGCTTGAAATTGAAAAGGAACGCTACCGTATCGTTGCCAGTTTCAGCAAAGATCGTTTGTTTGAATTTGATCTTGCAAGCGATTCCCTGTACTATTTCAATTCGGGGTCAAGAACGTCGCAGTCTGAGTATTACTTCCCATCCTTTCGAGAAACAATGGTTGGAAGGAATGCGGTTTATCCCGAAGATCTTCCCGTTTTTCATCAGCTTTGCGACCACATGGAGAACGGCATCAGCGAATTTACCTTTGAGCTCCGGTGCAGCCTTTTGACCGATCAGTATTGCTGGATGCGTGTGCAGGGAAAACCCATCTGTAACGAGCTGGGCGTCCCGGTCAAGGTCATCGGGAGCCTTTCCAATATCGACGCGCAAAAGCGGGAAATTGAGGGCCTGATTGAAAAAGCTCAGTTTGATACCCTCACCGGCCTTTATAACCGCGGCACGGCAGAAACGCTGCTCGGGCAGATCATTGCCCAGGAGCCTAACCATCAGCATGCGTTTATCATTGCCGATCTGGACCGCTTCAAGGATATTAACGACACGCTGGGGCACATGACCGGCGATTCTGTCCTCACTGAGGTGTCGGGGCAGCTGCGCAAGATCATGCGGGACACCGATATCGTTGGGCGCCTTGGCGGTGACGAGTTCCTTATTTTCTTGAAAAGCATTGGCACGGTGGGAGCCATCCGGCGCAAGGCACAGGAAATTTGCGACATCTTCCGCGGCACCAAAATTGGAAATAACAGCCGTCCCATCTCGGGTAGCGTGGGGATTGCTCTGTACCCGCATGACGGTAGAAACTTTGACGAGCTGTTTGCCAAGGCCGACGCGGCATTATATGGCGCAAAACGGCGGGGAAAAGACTGTTATATGTTCTATTCCAGTGAAATCGAGCAGCCTGACGGCACATCGCCGGACGAGCCGGATTCACAGGAAGAAGGCGCTTTATACACGCCGGGATTTCAACAGACGCTCCGGGAACTGCTTGATTGCGCGACCGATTCCCAAGTCACCACCCAGCAGCTTCTCGCCGGAACAGGGAAGCTGCTGAATCTGTCAAGGGTTGTGCTTCTCGAGTCCGCCGAAGGTTCGGAAGGCAGACTGCGTATTTCCAATGAGTGGTGCGACAAAGGCGCGCCTTCCATGAGAGGAACGCAGCAAAAAATATCTGTTCCTGAGTGGCGCAGCGGATTCCTGCCTCATTTCCGCGATGGAATTCTGGTCTGTTCCGACACGCGCATGCTCCGTCTGCCGGAATCCATACGCGTGATCTATGTCCGTTTTTCAACGCGAGCACAAGTCCAATATCTGATTGGGACCCCCAAAATACCGCTGGGGGCTGTCTGCTTTGATATCTGTGACCGGGTGCACGAATGGTCCTGCGAAGAAATCGACGCGCTTTCCGCTTTGGCAAAGGTGATCGCCGCGCGGCTGCTGGATTCGCGCGCGAAAGAACAGTTCAGCGGCTGCAATCTGCTTTTGGAGGCCGCGGAGCACAATCCGAACCTCTATTCCTATGCGGTTCGCCCCAATACATACAAGCTGGTTTTTCTTGACCCCGGAATGCAGCAGCTATATCCTGACGCCAATCCAGGCGACTTGTGCTATCAGGCATTCCATTTTGGCGGTTCTCCTTGTATGGACTGCCCGATGAAACCGGAAAACGGCGGTATTTCGGAATATTTCAACAGCCAGCTCGGGTGGTGGGTCAACGCGACATCCTCTCGGATTTCGATGGAAGGCAACGAGGATTCCATCGTACTCTGTTTTTCCAATATTACCAGCTTCCGCCGCCGGATTATGACTACCGATTCGCTGACCGGCCTTTCGAATATGACAGAATTTGAAACCGACGCGCTTTCCCTGTTGAAACGGCGCGGCAGATCAAAGTATGCGCTGGTATATATGGATTTTAACAAGTTCAAATACATCAACGAGGCCTGCGGCTACCATACAGGCGATCAGGTTCTGATTGCTTTCTCCCGGGCATTGCTTTCCTCGCTGCATCCGGGCGAATTGGCCTGCCGGTATACTTCTGACTTGTTTCTCACTCTATTGCGTTATGACGACCGGGGAGAACTGGAGACGCGTCTCCAGAACCTTCAGGCGAAAATGGCGGAAAGCGTGCGCGACATCACGCAGGGTCTTGCAATCTCAATTTCCGGCGGCATTTGCTATGTAGAGCCTGACGGGACGGGTGATTTTATTACAATTATGGATCGCGCCAACATTGCACGCAAGTCCATCAAAGGGGCTCAGGCAAACAGTTTTGCGGTATATGACCGTGCGCTCCACCTCAAAACCACCCGTGAAAAGGAAATTGAGCTTTTGATGGCCGGGGCTTTAAAAAACAATGAGTTCGTGGTGTTCTTCCAGCCGAAAATTGACCTGAAAACCGGAAAAATCGTAGGTGCAGAAGCGCTTGTGCGCTGGCACAGGGATTTTGGGCAGATGGTGATGCCATCAGAATTTATTCCGCTGTTTGAAAAAAACAATTTTATCAAACAGCTTGACCTTTATATCCACGATCAGGTGTTCCAGTTGCTGCGGAAATGTCTCGATGAGGGGAAACCTCTGGTACCGATTTCCGTTAACATCTCCCGCATTGATATTCTGGATGACCGGTTCATCCCGTTTTTTGAAACCTCACTGAAAAAATATCGGCTTCCTCCGGAGCTGATCGAGCTTGAGCTGACTGAAAGCATTTTTCTCGACACGACGGATACGCTGATAGAATCCATTAACCGGCTTCGTGCAATGGGCATGCTGTTCTCCATAGACGACTTTGGCTCGGGTTATTCTTCGCTGAATCTTTTGAGGCGCCTTCCGATCGACGTGCTCAAATTGGACCGGGAATTCCTAAGCTCCGGGCATACCACCCAAAAAGAGCAGGCGGTCATCTCCAGCGTGATTCATATGGCAAAATCCCTTGATATTGTGGTGCTGTCCGAAGGCGTGGAGACAGCCGAACAGGCGGAATTTCTCAAATCCGCGGGCTGTGACCTCGCTCAGGGCTTTTTGTATTCAAAGCCGCTGCCCGTGGATGCATTTCTAAATAAGCTTGCGGAGGAGTCCTAAAAACGGCATGCCCCGGAGGGCATGCCGTTTTCCACGGATTATTCAGCCTGTAATTCATCCAGTGTCCGCTCATAGGAGGGAAGAAACTGTTCCAGAAATTGATCAACGGCAGGAAGCTTCATCGCCTTGAGCGCGGAGAGCTGCGCTTCTCTGGCGCTGAGAAAATCACGGTTTCCCATCTGAATTTCCTCCACGCATTTCAGCAGCGCAGAAAGCTTGTCCGCCGCCTTTACCAGCTTTCGCACCTGCTCGTCTTCTTCAAAAAAGCACGATTCATATTCTTTGGACAGCTCTTTCGGAAGGGCGGACAGCAGACGTTTTTCCGCAGTTCGCTCAATCTCCCGGTAGTTTTTGCGGATTTCGGGGTTATCATATTTAATGGGTGTCGGAAGATCCCCGGTAATAATTTCGCTGCAGTCATGGTACAGCGCGCAGAATACTGCGCGGGATGGCTCCACCCCCGACATTAGCGCCAGTGCGTGCGCAATATAGGTCACTTCCAGCGTATGTTCGCATAGATTTTCCTGTCTTGCGTTGCGCATCAGCCCCCAGCGGTTAATATACTTCATGCGTGAAAGCAGCGCAAAAAAACTATATCGTTCCATTTTATCCACTCCTTTTCCAATGAATTCCATGATAACAGAAATTTTCACTTTTTAAAAGACGCGCTTTTAAAATTCATGAATTGTGGTATAATTTAACTATCTTTGTTATCGCATCACGGAGGTTTGCCATGGAATTGCAGCAGAACGCAGTGGCATCAAAGCCTTGCCGTAAGGCTTTTTGTATCGCCCTGCTGACAGCGTCTGTTATTTTTATCCCATTTATGATTTGGGATAAAGGATATTTTTTCTTTTTTGGAGATTTTAACGTCCAGCAGATTCCTTTTTATAAGTTGGCTCACGAGGCAGTGCGCAGCGGCGCTGTTTTCTGGAACTGGTACACCGACCTTGGCGCAAACTTTATCGGCTCCTACAGCTTTTATCTGATCGGCAGCCCCTTTTTCTGGCTGACGCTGCCGTTTCCAACGGAATTTGTGCCCCATTTGATGGCGCCGCTGTTTATCCTCAAGCATGCCTGCGCCGCATTTACCGGCACGCTCTATTTGAAACGGTTTGTCCGCACACCGAATTACGCCGTCCTCGGAGGGCTGCTCTATGCATTTTCCGGGTTTGCGGTTTACAACATCTTTTTCAACCACTTTCATGAGGCAATTATCTGTTTCCCGCTGCTTCTGGTCGGGCTTGAGGAACTGATTGTAAACGATCGGCGCGGCCTGTTCGCGCTTTCGGTGGCGGTCAATGCGTTTATCAATTACTGGTTTTTCATCGGCGAAGTGGTGTTCGTCATCCTCTATTTTATCATCCGTTCGCTGTCTCCCGACTGGAAGATGAGCTTCCGCAAGTTCTTCTGGACAGCGTTTGAATCCGTGATTGGCGTCCTGCTGTCGATGTGCCTGCTGCTGCCCTCGGTGCTTGCAATTACAGGCAACCCCAGAACCGGCATTACGGAACTGCTTGACGGCTGGAATTTCTGGCTGTACTGGCACTGTCAGCTCTATCCCGCAATCGGCGCTTCCGCCTTTTTTCCGCCTGACCTGCCCTCTCGCCCCAACCTGTTTCCTGACCGGGGCGCAAAATGGGCCTCGCTTTCGGCATGGCTGCCGTTTTTCAGCATGTCCGGCGTCATTGCTTATTTGCAGTGCAAGCGGGATTGGCTGCGCAGGATTCTGCTGGTTAGCTTTCTGTTTGCACTGGTTCCCGGGCTGAACAGCCTGTTCGTTCTGTTTAACGGCTCCTATTACGCGCGCTGGTATTATATGCCGGTGCTTCTGATGGCGCTTGCCACCATTCGCGCGCTGGAAAACCGTTCGATTGACCTGAACCGCGGTTTTCGCTGGACTATGATTATTACCGCGGTCACTTCTGCGATTCTGGCGTTTACGCCTATTATCGATTCTGCGGGCAAGGTGACCTGGGGGCTTACCAAATATCCCGACCGATTTTTTGCCCTTGCCGCCATTGCTTTGGTGGGGCTGATTGTTCTGGGCATTCTCCTGCACCGTTACCGCGAATCCAAACTGTTTTTCCGCATGCTTTGCAGCTGTCTGTGTTTTATCATCGTCGCTTACACCGGCACCTTTCTCGGCATGGGCAAAACCCACTCGGATGATACCGATTTTATTCGCGACGTAGCCCTCAAAGGACGCTACCAGCTCCAGCTTCCGGATGGCGATACCTTTGCGCGGTCGGATATCTATAAAGGCATGGACAACCTGGGCATGTATTGGCATTTGCCGAATATTCAGGCTTTTCATAGCATTATCCCTGTGTCCATCATGGATTTTTATCCAAAAGTGGGCGTTAAGCGCGACGTTTCCTCCAAGCCGGAAATAAAATATTATCAACTGCGTCCCCTGCTCTCCGTACGCTGGCTGTTTGTCAAGGAAGAGGAAGAGGATCAGGATTTGATGCCCGGGTGGGCGTTGCAGTCCACTCAGCTTGATTACAATGTCTATGAAAACCAGAATTTTATTCCGATGGGATTCACCTATGACTATTATATTAACGAGCGTGATTTTGAAAAAATTGCGGAAGATAATCGGGCGGCTGTACTCTTGCGCGCGCTGATCTTGCCGGACGAAGACAGTTTGGATTACGCCGATATTCTGGAAAAAATGCCAGAGGACTATTATGACGATCTCGGCCAAACGGATTATGAGGCCGACTGCCAAAACCGGCGCGCAACCGCCGGAGAATCGTTCGTAATCGACAAGCGTGGTTTTACCTCCGAAATCAACCTGCCGCGTGAAAATCTTGTTTTTTATTCGGTCCCCTTTGACAAAGGCTGGTCTGCCACAGTAAACGGCGAACCGGCTGAAGTCCAGCAGGTTTCCATCGGTTTTATGGCGGTTCGCGCGCCGGCAGGTCAAAATACCATCCGCTTTACGTACACCCCGTCCGGGCTGTACGCCGGCATTGCCGCTAGCCTTGTTGGGTTGGTACTGCTGCTTGCCTATCTTCTGCTCTTGAAGCGCTTTGGAAAATCCGTCCATGCAAAGCAAAAACCGATGGTTGGCGAAGAATCCGACCTCTTTTATGCCGAGGACGAGCCGCAGGCGGAGTGGCTTGAGCTTCCGGCAACTGACGAAAACGAAGAAGAACTTCCCAAGCCGCCCGAAGAATGGTTTGATTCGCCCGACGCGCCGGAAAATAGCGACCACCAGTAACCTTGTATTATCTATTCTGCTGACTTTTAAGGAGGCTCACAGATGAACGAAACCTTATACCTTGTTATCCCCTGTTACAATGAACAGGAGGTGCTGCCGGAAACCTCCAAGCGTCTTGCTGCAAAGCTGGGCGGTATGATGGACAACGGGGTTGTATCGGAAAACAGCCGCATTTTGTTTGTGGACGACGGCAGCCGGGACACCACTTGGGCCATCATTGCCGACCTTCATAAAAAGCAGCCCCATCTGTTTTCCGGACTGAAGCTGGCGCACAACCGGGGGCATCAGAACGCGCTGATTGCGGGGCTGACCATAGCTAAGGATTTCTGCGACATGGCAATCTCGCTGGACGCCGACCTGCAGGACGACGTGGATGCGATTGACAAGTTTGTCAGCGAATATTACAGCGGCTGTGACATCGTCTATGGCGTCCGCTCGTCGCGCGCCAAGGACACCGTCTTTAAGCGCTCCACAGCGCTGGGCTATTACAAATTTCTCAAGCTGATGGGTGTCGAGATTGTCGAAAACCACGCGGATTACCGCCTGATGAGCAGCCGCGCGCTGGAAGCGCTCATGCAGTACGATGAAGTGAATCTGTTCCTGCGCGGAATCGTGCCGCTCATCGGCTTTCGCACCTCCATCGTCACCTATGAACGCAGCGAGCGGTTTGCGGGCGAATCCAAATATCCGCTCAAAAAAATGCTGGCGTTCGCCATTGACGGCATCACGTCCTTTTCGGTGAAGCCCATCCGGTTTATCACCGCTCTCGGGATGTTGATTTTTGCCGGCAGCGTCGTCGCTCTGCTCACGCTGCTGCTGCTCAAGCTGTTTGGATATACCGTCACAGGCTGGACAACCCTGATGGGCTCCATCTGGGCCATCGGCGGCATTCAGCTGCTTTGCCTCGGCGTCATCGGCGAATATATCGGCAAGATTTATATTGAGGTCAAGCACCGTCCGCGCTTTCTCGCGGACCGCTTTTTAAACCAAAAATAGAGGAGGACATCCTATGTCACAGTATCAACTCAAATATGGGAAAGCAACCGCAACCGTCAATTCTGTCGGGGGCGAGCTTGCTTCCTACACGGCCGCAAACGGCAAAGATTATTTATGGAAGGGCGATCCCGCAGTCTGGGCAAGCCATTCCCCAGTGCTTTTCCCTGTGGTGGGCACGACCATTGACGGAAAAGTCAAAATTGATGGCAAAGAATACGAAATTCAGAAGCACGGCTTCACCCGCAAGCTGGAATTCCAGCTGGGCAAGCACGGCGAGGATTTTGTGGAGTACACGCTGAGCTCCAATCCCGATTTGCTCAAGCAGTATCCGTTTGAGTTTACCCTGCATGTCACCCATACGATCAGCGAGGACGGATTCTGCACCAATTTCCTGGTGGAAAACAAATCGGACAAACGCATGCCCATGTGCATCGGCGGGCATCCGGGTTTTTGCTGCCCGCTCAACGACGGGGAATCGTTTGAGGACTATGTGCTGAAATTTGAATGTGCGGAACATACCGAAAACACCCTTGCGCCCAACGGCGGCTGCATCACCGGCACCGAATGGCTGCCCGAATTTACGGACACCGACACCCTCGCCCTCAAGCACACCCTGTTCGACCCGCGTGACGCGCTGATCTTTGCCGCCCCAAAATCCCGTGTTGTGAAGCTGATCAACCCAAAAACCGAAAAGGGTCTGGAGTTTGATTTCCATAAATTTGACGCGCTGGGCATCTGGTCCGCCCCGAACAAAAATGCCCCTTATGTCTGCCTGGAGCCGTGGTGCGGACTTCCCGCTTATGAAGGTGAAACCGGCAACTTTGAGGATAAGCCCTATGTGAGGTTCCTCGAGCCGGGCACAAGCTTTAAGGTCGGTTATTCGATGAAAGTGCTTGATTAAGCAGCTGACTTAAGCGCAATACGAGTACTTATTAGGATGCAATCACCAAATCAAAAGGAGCCCTGTTTCTCAATCGAAACAGGGCTCCTTTTCCGACAGCGGTATTTTTTCATAGGCAGCGCGGCCGAGCGCGTCCTTCGCTTCGTAATCGCAGACCACCGCGACGATACCGGGCGTGTGCTCTATAACGGTTACGTCAAACGGGAACACCTCCGCCGCCTGATTTTTGGACAGACGAAGCTGCGCAAGCTCTCTGCGGTAATTTCCGCTCAGACTTTCCCCGCAGCAGGTCGGCAGTTTTTTGGGGCGCTCCTTGCACAGAAGGTCAAAGCGAACCAGCCAGCGAACCACCTCGGGGTCACAGCCCCGCTCCGTCGCAAATGCAAACAGCAGATCATAATATTCATACTTGCCCACGCTTCTCTGCCTTGGCATCCGTTCCCCCAGCGCCAGAAACGCCTCAAATGAGGACGGGCAGAACCGGAGCAGATACTCCAGCGTCTTCTCAAACCGACCGCTGTTGTAGTAAACCTCGGTCATCTCCTCCACTGCTTTCAGGCGGGTCAGCTCGGAAAAGGAAAGCTCGCGTGTGCGCAGGATTTCATAGGGCGGGTAGTCGCTGTGTATAAGCCCGTATGCCTCGCGCTCTACATATAGCCGGGAACCGCGCAGCAGCTTTAAAAATCCCAGTTGTAACTGCTCCGGGCGTAAGGCAAATACCTCATCGAACGACTGCCCGAACCGCGCAAAGCCCTCTCCGGGCAGCCCCGCGATCAAATCCAGATGCTGATGAATGTTTCCGGCGGATTTGACCGCCAACACATGCTCCCGCAGCTTTGCAAAGTCCGTCTTTCGGCAGACGGATTCCATTGTTTCACCGCAGGTGCTTTGCACGCCGATTTCAAACTGGAACAGCCCGGGGCGCACTGTTTGCAGAAACCTAATCTGTTTCTCTGTGAGCAGGTCGCCGCCAAGTTCCATCTGAAAACAGGTAATCCGGTTATCATGCTCCGCGAGGTAGCGCCAAATTTGCAGGGCACGATCTGCGTCGAGATTAAACGTGCGGTCGACAAATTTGACTTGCATCACCTTGGCGTCGAGAAGCCGCTGCAAATCCGCAAAGACCAGCGGCAGTGAGCGGGCCCGCGTCGTGCGGTCGGCGGAGGACAGGCAATAACTGCAGCCGAACGGGCATCCCCTTGTGGATTCATAATAAATCACCCGGTTTTGCAGGGTATCCAAATCCTCATAAGGAAACGGCAGCGTGTCTAAGTCGATAAATCCGTCCGCGCAGAACACGCCGCGCGGCCGGTCTTCCCCGAGCACACGCGCAATCTGCCCCTCCCCTTCGCCGCAAAGAATACCGTCAGCCCACGGCATGGACGCCAATTGCTCTTCCGCGTCAAAGCTGACCTCCGGCCCGCCGAGCAGGATGGCTGCCTCCGGAAACAGCAGGCGCAAATCCGCGCCGACGCGCCGCACCATCGCAATATTCCAGATATAGCAGGAGAACAGCACCCTGTCGAGCGCAAAGGCCGCTATTCCCCGCAGAATTTCATCCGGCGTCTGGTTGATTGTAAACTCCATGAATTCAGCGGAAATTCCCGCGGCATCGAGCGATTTCTTTAAAGAGCGCACAGCCAAGTTCGTGTGAGAATATTTTGCGTTAATCGCAACCAGCAGAGTTTTCAACCGTGCGCCTCCTTTCTGTTTAAAACTCACGTCGGTTTTAAAGCTGATTCTGGTTTTTCGGCTGCTTCATCGTCAGCGAAATCCGTTTTTTCGCCGTATCCACGCCCAGCACCCAGACCGTCACGATATCGCCCACCTTGAGCACCTCGCTCGGGTGTTTGATAAACCGGTTGGTAATCTGCGAGATATGCACAAGCCCGTCCTGATGGACGCCGATATCCACAAACACGCCGAAGTCGATGACGTTGCGCACCGTCCCTTTCAGCTCCATACCCTCTTTCAGGTCTTTCAGCTCCATAATATCGCTGCGCAGCATCGGCGGCGGCAGTTCGTCGCGCAGGTCCCGTCCGGGCCTCATCAAATCGGCAACAATATCGCGCAGGGTCGGCACACCGATGCCGCAGCGCTGCGCCACTTCGCTTTCCCCTTCAGCAGAAACCCTATCAGAAAGCCCGGTAAGTCTGCCTGCGGAAACATCGTCCAAGGTATAGGAAAAAAGCTCGAGCACCTTTTTCGCGGCCTCATAGGATTCCGGGTGCACACCCGTCTGGTCAAGCACATTTTTGGCGTGCGGAATGCGCAGGAAACCAGCGCACTGCTCAAACGCCTTGGGCCCTAGCTTCGGCACTTTTTTAATCTGTGCACGGCTGGAAAACTCCCCGTTTTCTTCCCGATAAGCAACCGTATTTTTCGCAACTGCGGCCGACAGCCCCGATACATAGCCAAGAAGCGCGGCGGACGCTGTATTCAGATCTACTCCCACGCGGTTTACACAGTCCTCCACCACGCCGGTGAGCGTTTCATCCAGCCGTTTTGCGGGCATGTCATGCTGATACTGCCCCACCCCCACCGATTTGGGGTCTATTTTGACCAGCTCCGCCAGAGGGTCCTGCATGCGGCGGGCAATTGAAACCGCACTGCGCAGAGAAACGTCAAATTCGGGGAATTCTTCCGCCCCCAGCTTGGACGCGGAATAAACCGACGCGCCCGCCTCGTTGACCATCATGTAGGAAAGCCCGCAGTCCAGCTCGCGGATCAGCTCCGCCCCAAAGATTTCGCTTTCCTTGCTCGCGGTGCCGTTCCCGATGGAAAGCACCTGCACACCGTGTTTTTGGATGAGCGACTTCAGGGTCTTTTTGGCTTCTTCCACCTTGTTCTGGGGCGGTGTCGGATAGATCACCGTTGTCGCGAGCACCTTTCCGGTAGGGTCTACCACGGCAATTTTGCAGCCTGTCCGGTACGCGGGGTCGATAGCCAGTACCGTTTTACCCTTCACCGGCGGCTGCATCAGCAGCGCTTTAAGGTTTACGCCGAAGTTCTTGATTGCCTGCTCGTTCGCCATATCGGTCAGATCGGAACGGATTTCACGCTCCAGTGACGGGTGAATCAAACGCTTATAGGCGTCCCCCAGCGCAGCCCTCACAGTTTCGGTGGTCAAACTGCCTTTTTTTACAAACAAGCCGCCCAGCAGACCGCAGGAGAAATTCGCGTCAACGTCGACGGTGACCTTGAGAAACTCTTCTTTTTCGCCACGGTTAATTGCCAAAACGCGGTGGCTCGGGATTTTCGATATCGGTTCCGTGTATTCATAGTACATAGAATAAACGGATTCTTCCCCTTTTGTCTTTACGCTGTGCAGAACGGCGTTTTTCTGATAGTATTCGCGCAGCAGCAGCCTGCCCTGCGCGCTGTCCGAGATATCTTCGGCGATGATGTCGCATGCCCCGGCGATGGCATCCTCCGCCGTTAAAACCTCTTTTTCCGCATCAATAAAAGGCGCCGCAAGCGCTTCCAGACTGCCGCTTTTTAAATCCTGCGCGAAAATCTTCTGCGCGAGGGGTTCCAGTCCCCGTTCCTTGGCGACGGTGGCACGGGTGCGTCGCTTCTGCTTATAGGGGCGGTAGATATCCTCCAGCCTTGCCAGCGTCTTTGCTGCGGCGATATCAGCGGAAAGCTCCTCGGTCAGCTTCCCCTGCTCCGCAATGGAGGAAGTAATTTCCTCCTTGCGCTTTTGGAGGCTGCGCAGATAAGCCAGCCGGTCGGCCAGCTCACGCAGCACCTGATCATCGCAGGAACCTGTTCTTTCCTTGCGGTAGCGGGCGATGAACGGGATCGTGTTTCCCTCATCAATCAGCGCGATAATATTCTCTACAAGATTTTGTGCGATACCAAATTCGTTTGAAAGGATTGCGGAAAATTCCATATTGAACCCACCTGTTTTATTAAAATAAAAGCTCTGCCCGCCCCATACAGCCGGCAGAGCTTATGCAATTAAAATGAATGCTCATTTTGCACGTTTTTTGAGGACCAACAATGTGACAAACCCGGCAGCCGCCAAAAATGCACATATGCCCGCCCAGAGATAGGGATTCCCCCATACAAATTTTGTCGCTACAAATACAGCGGTCGGCCCGTCCGCGCCGCCGATAATTCCGATAGCGGCGGCATCACCGGCACCGATATTCAGCTGCCCGCGCAAAGAATGGATGAGAAGCGCTTTCACCGCGGCCTGTATCGCCAAAATCATCATGGCCAGACCCGCAAAAAAAATCGTTGCGGATTTTAGGAACCGATAACTTTTCTTCATTCTTTTATCCCCTTGTGTATACTTGATATAGTCTACCATAAAATGGCGAAAAACTCAAATCATGCTTTCACCGAAATAGCCTTGCAAGCGGTTCTACCACTGCCTGAAGGTCCTGAATCGCTTTGTTCAGCCCGGCGATATCCACACTCTTCAGCGCTGTCAGCGCGTCTTTGGCTTCTTCCAATGTTTCCGTCACGGCGGAACCGCCTTCAGCCATAAATAGTTCCATGTTTTTGAACAGATCACCGTCCGCGATTTCGCCGGTAACCGTATCAAGATTTTGCAGGACACTGTCGGCACGCGCCAGCGTTGCGTAAATCCGGGGCAGCAGCACCGCGCCGGCGGCAAACGCAGACAGGGTCAGAACAGCAACCAATACCGCACAAAACTGCACCCATAAAAGCTGTTTTCGCGCACAGCGTGTCTGCTTTGCTGTATTTTCCTCTATTTTTCTCAGCAGTTCTGAAACCGGAAAGCCTCCATCTGGCAGCTCCGGAAATTCTTTCTCAAGATCATCCATTTTTACTTCCTCCGCTTCAACTATCATAGCTATGCCTTGGCACTGAAGTGACTGTGCGCTTGATATAGTATCCGATTATTGTTTCACACTTTCGTATGCCCAATTCCTTTTGATTTTATGATTGGCCGATTGCCTGTTCTTAAGGCTATTATAGCATACTGCGCTGCTGTAAAACAGCCGTAAAGCAAGGTGCTGACCGGTTTTTTAAAAAATCGCGGCGAAGCCTTTACTTTCACGCTTTTTTATATTACTATAATAAAATAAATGTGTTTGAGGGGTTGATCAAATGGCATCCGGAACGCTGCAAATCTTTATTGCCATGACCGGTTATATGCTGATCGTCATTGGCATCGGAATCTTTTTCGCCAAGCGGGCACAATCCAGCAGTGAGAACTACTTTTTAGGCGGTCGGTCGCTGAACCCATGGGTTGCTGCGATGAGCGCCGAAGCCTCCGATATGAGTGGCTGGCTTTTGATGGGTCTGCCCGGCGTCGCTTATTGGTGCGGCATTTCCGACGCGGCGTGGACAGCAATTGGACTTGGAATCGGCACCTATCTCAACTGGCTGCTGGTTGCGAAGCGGCTGCGCCAGTATTCCACTGTCTGTGGTGATTCTATCACCATTCCTGAATTTTTCAGCAACCGATTCCACGAGAAGAAAAAAGTGCTGATGACAATTTCTGCCCTGTTCATTTTGGTATTCTTTACCGTTTATGCCGCCAGCTGCTTTGTAACCTGCGGAAAACTGTTTGGAACACTGTTCGGATTTTCCTATCATTCCATGATGATTGCGGGTGCTCTGTTCGTGATCTTCTACACTTTCGTGGGCGGATTTCTCGCTGAGAGCGCATCGGATTTCATGCAGGCGATTGTTATGATCTTTGCGCTTCTGACTGTTGTCATTGCCGGCACTTCCGCCGCAGGCGGCGTTTCCGCGGTGATTGAAAATGCCAAATCGATTCCCGGCTATTTTTCATTAACCTCAATTGCAGTGCCTCAGGTTGATGCGAACGGCGTGCAGCAGATTGCAAGCGGTGCGCCACTATTCGGAGCTGCCGGAAAATACGGACTTCTCACGATTATTTCCACCCTTTCCTGGGGGCTTGGTTATTTCGGCATGCCGCAGGTTTTGCTGCGCTTTATGGCAATCCGCAAAGTGGACGAGCTCCGGCAGTCCCGCCGGATCGCCACAACCTGGTGTGTTATTTCGCTGTTTACGGCGGTCGCAGTCGGCATCATCGGCAGAGCTGTGTTCCCCGCCGATCAGGCCCTTCTTACGGCGGGCCACGCGGAAAATGTATTCATTTCGCTTTCCCAGTCGCTGCTGCCCCCTCTTCTTGCGGGAATTGTTATGGCGGGCATCCTTGCGGCAACCATCAGTTCCTCCGATTCTTATCTGCTGATCGCCGCATCCGCTTTTTCCAAAAATATTTATGAGGGAATTCTGAAAAAAGATGCTTCCGACAAGCAGGTCATGCAGGTCTCCCGCATAGTGCTGATTGCGATTGCACTGCTGGGCATGGTGATCGCATGGAACGAGAACAGCGTAATCTTTACCATTGTTTCTTTCGCCTGGGCAGGCTTCGGCGCAACTTTCGGACCGGTTTTACTGTTTTCCCTGTTCTGGGAGAGGATTAGCCGAAAAGGTGCTGTGGCGGGTATGCTGACCGGCGGCATTATGGTATTTATTTGGAAGATGCTGCTGAAGCCGCTGGGTGGTGTTTTCGGCATTTATGAGCTGTTTCCCGCGTTTGTGCTTTCCTGTATTGTGATTATCATTGTTTCTCTCTCAACAGAAGCACCCTCACAGGAGATTGTTGCCGAATTCCGGCATGCCAAAACTTATCAGGATTAGTCAAAATGATTTTAAAAAAAGTGCAGGCGTCCAAAGGACGCCTGCACTTTTTTAATGATTATTCTACATCACTCTGCTTGGAAAAACCGCGTCCAAAATTCCGATTGCCAACGCGCCCAGAATGGCGCCAAAAATTGATACCGTCATGTTGGGAACAAAAAACTGTGTCACGTAAATAATGACAGCCGAAATAAGGAACCCCTTCAAGCCTTTGCCAAAGGGAGACGCGTCTACTTTCATAAATCTTTCAACCAAATAATCCAAAACGCTGATAACGACTGCCGCAATCAGAAAGGACCACAAACCTCTGATTGAAAATCCCGGTGTGAGGAAGGACACAACAGCCAGTACAATCGCGATGATTACCATCCTTCCCAGCCAACGTAAAAATTCCTTTGGAGCAGATCCTTGCTCCGAAAAGCGATGTTCCATGAATCAGTTCTCCTTTATTCAAATCTATTGTTGTTTGCTCGTAAATATTTTTATAGAAAATACGCTTTTTATACGTTTTCAAATTTTTACATGAATAAAAATCTCCAAAAACTTCATTATTAAAAAGCAGACGAATGGTTAAACTACTTTTATTAAAGTTAAAGGAGATATCATTATGGAAAAAAGAAAAACAGATGCGTATGGAATTCCACTGGACAACGAAGATTTTCTGCATCAAAAAAATGTTGCGTCCAGCATGGACTGCACCGGCTTGATGCCGTTCAACCCCTACACCGAGGATGAAGCGGAATCTTATGGGGCAATTTATGATATCGCGCAAACAAAAGCAGGCGAACCGATTACCGATTTTTCCAAATGTGATGCTCCGAAAGGCAAAGCCTCCAATACCGACCAAAAGGGGTAAGTTTATGAAAAAATATCCTGATATATATACCCTGTTAGATAGCAGCCAGCAGGCCAAGCAATATTTTGATTCCCTCCCCGATTACGTCCAGGAACATATTCAAACGCGGGCCGAAAGCGTGCAGACCTTTGAAAGCCTGCAGGATTACGCAGAAAATCTGCTGCGCGGCGATGACTGAACCACTTTGACCCGCTAGTGGAATTCATTCACATCAATTTTTATTTTTAAAGAGGTTATAATAGAATCGGAGGTGATTAAAATGAGTACCGGTACAGTCAAATGGTTCAATGCGGAAAAAGGATTCGGATTTATTTCGGATGACAGCGGCGGCGAGGATGCGTTCGTCCATTTTTCTGATATTGTTTCACAAGGCTACAAAACGCTGAACGAGGGGCAGCGGGTTTCCTTTGAACTGGAAACAGACCCCAAGAATGGAAAACTCAGAGCAGCCCGCGTTACCGTTCTTGAATAATGCTCATACAAAAACCGCCCCGGACGGAGCGGCTTTTGCTTATTTGTTTGTTAAAAAAAATGATACTCAGGTTTTTCTTGTTTAAAAAACCAGTAACGCAAATAATCATCCAGTGTAATTCCAACCAGCGACAGCATCCACCACGCGCCTAAAAACTGCGGGCATATCTGCCCCCAAAGATTCAGCGGAAGATGACTGTAATCCCAGATTGCAAGACCAAGCCACCGGTTGAGAATCAGTCCGGCAACAAGTTCTACAAGCGTTACGATTCCCGCCGCTATTGTCATTTGCAGCACTAGGGGCATTCCCCTGTGCAGGAGGCCCTCATTGATCAATCCGATCAGCACAAAGCAACCCCCTCCCACAACTGCCATTGCGATATGGGAGCGTCCGCGCCAAAGCACCTCAATAAGATAGTATACAAGGCCTCCGAACAAAAACAGATAGAGATATTTTGTCAATTGTTTTAGGATGGGGCTCACTTTACATCACCGATTTCCAATTTAATAATAAATTCATTATGAAATGATATGCGTTATTTTTTCAAAATTTCTTCAAAAAAGGAAGTTATTATATGAAAGCTCACATTGATCGAAGCGGCTGTATCTCCTGTGGTTTATGTATTGAAATATGCCCTGAAGTCTTCCATATGGGGACGGATGATCTGGCGGATGTCCACCAGAACCCAGTTCCCACAGAGGCGGAAAACGGCGCAATTGCCGCGCAGGAAAGCTGCCCTGTGTCTGTTATTTCTGTAGAATCCTAACATAAAAACACCGCTTGTATAAGCGGTGTTTTTATTTCTCTTATGTTTAATGTCTCAAGATTTTGAAGCTAGTTTTGATGTATTTCAATATCTTGGGGTTGTTTATGTTTTCAACATGTATTTTGTGGTTTCCAACACTTTCAACCAAGTTTTCAACATCCTGTAGAATTTCCCACTTCATATTACAGACTAGGCTTGCATATACTCTTTTATCTGTATAGGGGCGTGATCAGAATGTCCGATCTTTGGATTGTATCAATCTACGGGTTTATCGCCGGAACAGTGGGCACAGCCGCCGGCGGCTTGCTGGGTTGCTTTGTACCAAAAAGCAATCGGCGAATGAACAGTTTCGTTCTGGAATACTCCGCAGGATTAATGGTTGCAATTGTATGTTTTGATCTTTTGCCTAGTGCTTTTGAGTTTTCCACTCTTCTCTGCGTATTATTCGGATTAATTCTTGGAGTAGCTATCATGGTTTTGTCTGATCTATGGATGGATTCTCGCCAGTCCTCAAAATCCATTAGCAGCATCCAACATGCTGGTTTCTCCATCGCCCTGGGAATCGCGATACATAATTTTCCGGAAGGGCTTGCGGTTGGTTCTGGCTATGAAGCAAGGGCCTCTCTCGGGTTGTCGCTGGCAATTGCCATTATGCTTCATGACATTCCAGAGGGCGCTTCTATCGCGGTTCCGCTGCGCGCAGGCGGATCAAGCAGGCGATTTGCATTTTTATTAACCTTCACCTCCGGCTTGCCTATGGGATTCGGGGCTATGGCGGGAGCTTGGGCTGGAAGGGCTTCAAAAATCATGATTTCTATGTGTCTTGCCATTGCCGGAGGAGCGATGTTGTATGTGATTTTTGCAGATATGCTGCCGGAGTCTAAACGGATGTACAGTGGGAGGTTTGGTTCACTCGGAAGCATTCTTGGTATGATTTCAGGAATCATTCTGTCGACGCAGCTAAAGGGGTAGCGAAAACCCGCGCCCCTTTTGCTTGACTTTTCTTCCCTGTAACCGCAAACCATTAACCGGATGCAGCTTCGGCAAACCGTCGAAAATGCTGACGACAATAATCCCAAGATTTAACAACCCCCTTCCCGTGAGCAATCATGGGAAGGGGGTTTCTAAAGTAATTCCATATATTGATTTAATTTATATTTTCCACATGTATTTTGTGGTTTCCAACACTTTCAACCAAGTTTTCAACAATTTATTTCTTTTCTCGAATAATCTGACATAGTATTGTCTTGGGTGATCGCATGAATTCTTATGATTTAACAGCAGCCGTCTCCGCTTTGGCAATCTCTATGTCGGAAAGTATGAGTGTGGATGATTTAGCAATGTACGCGGCAATTTTTGTGCAGTTGGGTGATACTCTCGCAACCATTGCAGTATACCGGGGCCTTGCAGAGCAATCTGACAGTACCGACGAAAGTTAACTGCGTGGGCAAGCATAAACATTGGCTTATCTTTTTTAAGAAAATTTTAAATGCCTCTTGCAAATAATTTTTAATGGATTTATCCTATCCTTTGAGGATATCCTTTAGATCAACATAAAGGAAACGGGTAGTATGAATCAAAAAATAATAACTGAGCTTGAACAGACGATTTGCCGTGACTACGACAATATCGCAGGAATGGTTGTGCTGAAAAACGGCAAAACGGCATATGAGGGATACTTCAATGGAAACACCCCCGCGCACGCCTTTCATGTGTTTTCGGTGACGAAGAGCGTGGTCAATGCGCTGATTGGTATTGCGATCGATCAAGGCCATCTCAAAAGCGTTGATCAGAAGGTGCTGGAGTTTTTCCCGGATTACACGGTAAAACGTGGCGAAAAAGCAATACAACGCATCACAATCCGGGACATTCTGACCATGACCGCGCCGTATAAATACAAGTCGGCGCCGTACACGAAGTATTTCGCAAGTGAAAGCTGGGTAAAATCCGCGCTTGATCTGCTGGGCGGCAAGGGGGAGATCGGCAGGTTTCGTTATACGCCCCTCATTGGGCCCGACATTTTGACGGGTATCCTGGCAAAGGCGACCGGTCGTTCCACGCTTGAATTCGCCCGTGAAAACCTATTCGTGCCGCTGGGCATCCAGGTTGACCGCAACGTGGTGTTTCACAGCAAAGAAGAGCAGCTTGCCATTATGATGAAAGAGAACAACATCAATGGCTGGGTTTCCGACCCGCAGGGAATCAACACGGCAGGCTGGGGCCTTTTCCTCACACCAACGGAGATGGCAAAGATCGGTCTGTTGTACTTCAATCGCGGAGCATGGAATGGTAACCAGCTCGTATCCGACGCATGGATTGACGAAAGCACGCAGGAGCACAGTCGCTGGGACGAGTTGGGGCTAAAGTACGGTTACCTGTGGTGGGTCATCGACGAAGAAGAACACAGCTACGCGGCTATGGGCGACGGCGGAAACTTGATCTATGTGAATATGGCAAAGAATTTGGTCATTGCCATCGTTTCTCGATTCGTACCGCACCCCAGGGACAGAATCGCTTTTATCAAAGGATATCTGGAACCGATATTTTCTATGAAGGAGTAAACGGTGCTTTTCCGTAAAACGGACTGACAGACAGCATGGCAGGAACAGAATGCCCGCATTCCCTTAACGGCGCGGGTGCGCCATTGAGGGAATGCGGTTTTTGCCGGTCGGCGTCACTTCGCGCAAAAGCGCTAGATATTCCATGGTATGTCTGCTTTCTGCAAGGGCGCAAAAGAGCGTAACGCTCTCTGTCATGCATTAAGGCGGCTGAATGAAACCGTCTGCGCTTTCAGAGATATTTTCCCGACCTGCCAGCCGTAACCCGCCAGTTCCTTCTTAAAGTTCAAAAAGGAATGGTCGATGGGGAAACCGAGTATCTTCTCGATATCGGCGAAGGTCAGCTGAAAGCTGTCGTCCTCGTGGTGGCTGATTGATTCCCATAAAGTCTCATATTTGCTCATTGCCGTTTACCTCCTGTTTGATAAGGTCATTATAGCACAATGGGCAGGATTTCCATATCCGTGTTGCGCTCTTTTGCAAAACAGTGTATAATTTTCAAGACAAATTTTTGGTGGTGGAATAAATGACCGAAGTAGTAGCTGCACTGATATGGGATAACGATAGATTTATGATCTGCCAGCGCCCAAAAAACAAGGCGCGCGGCATGCTGTGGGAGTTCGTCGGCGGCAAAGTTGAACCCGGTGAAACCAAAGAACAAGCCCTCATACGAGAATGTCGGGAAGAACTTGCCATCAAGCTTTCTGTTAGAGATGAATTTATGAATGTGGTGCATGAATACCCTGATTTGACAGTGCATCTCACGCTGTTCAACGCCGTTATTGCCAAGGGCATGCCGCAGAAGCTGGAGCACAATGATATCCGCTGGATAACCGTTAGCGAGATACCCGGTTATGAGTTTTGTCCGGCGGATGAGACGATTTTGACACGCATCAAAGAGGGATACGGGCATGAGTGAGCGCTATATCGCCTTTGATGTTGAAACGCCAAATTATGCGAATGACCGAATGAGCGCAATCGGCATCACTGTCATCGAGGATGGTTTGATTATCGATGAGTTTTATTCTCTGGTGAACCCCGAGGTGCCTTTCTCTCCGTTTAATATCAGCCTGACAAAGATCACGCCGGAAATGGTGCGAGATCAGCCAGCTTTCCCGCAGCTATGGGAAAAGATCAGACCGATTATGGAGAGCGGCGTGCTCATCGCGCACAGTGCACCTTTTGATATGAGCGTTTTGGCTCAATGCTTAAAAGCATACAAAATAGAATGGCAGCCCTTCGCCCGCTATGCCTGCACCTGCGTGATGGGGCGCGCCTGCTATCCGGAGCTTGGAAACCACAGGCTCGATACCCTATGCAGCTATCTGAAATTTGATTTGGACCATCACAATGCCGGAAGCGACAGCCGCGCCTGCGCAATGCTGCTTTTAGATTACCTGTGTCATGGTGTCGACATTAGCAGATACCTGCGTCGGTATGATTTAATTTTGCGCAAGACCGTAAGGCAGACCGCAAAGGTCTAGCACAGCGGCGCTGCAAAGCAGATCAAGCAGAAGTCGGTGCGCCCTGCATCAGGGCGCACCCGCCTCTGCGCATTGTTTCGGGGGTACCCAGGTTAATGGGCACCGGCCCCCTGATAAATCACACCCCCCGAGCAAAGATCCAC
>CAUQLV010000011.1:0-79527 GCA_963519235.1 uncultured Oscillospiraceae bacterium | reverse complement strand
GTGTAATAGCCGGTGTTTACAAGCATTTCGGTAAGATTGTCTTTGTCAACGGAAACCGGTGTGCACAGATAGGACGGGACTACCTTAACATTGTTGTTATAAGTCTCGGTATCGTTGATTTCCGGCTGAGAGCCTTCCAGAACCGCCTGAACCATCGTGACGCATTTTTCAGCGAGCACACGGGTATCTTTAAAGATTGTCTGAGCCTGTTTGCCGGAGATGATGTTCTTCGCAGCCATCAGTTCCGCGTCCTGACCGGTGATCAGCGGCCATTTCTCGCCAACTTTATAGCCTGCGCCTTCAAGTGCTGCGGCAATACCATAGGAGATTCCGTCAAACGGGCTGACTACAATGTCAACGTCGTTACCGGTGCTGTAGTTCGCGGAGAGCAGGTTTTCCATGCGCTGCTGAGCGGTTTCCTGAGACCAGCGAAGGGTGCAGATGGTGTCAAAGTCTGTCTGCCCGGATACACAGACGAGTTTTCCGCTGTCCAGGTAAGGCTGGAGCACTTCAAACACACCGGCATTCAGCATATGCGCGTTGTTATCGTCTGGAGAACCGGCGAAGAATTCAATGTTGTACGGTCCTTTGCCTTCTTTCAGACCCATTTTTTCTTCAATGTACTGACCGATCGCGGTGCCGACCCCTTTGTTATCAAAGGTTGCATAATAGTCAACGGCGTCCGTGTCCATCAGCAAACGGTCATAAGCGATTACAGGAATTCCTGCAGATTTCGCCTGCGCAAGCACATTGACCAGCGCGCTCGAGTCGATGGAGGCGACAACGAGGCAGTTTGCGCCGTTGGTGATCATATTTTCCAGCTGGGAAACCTGCATCTGGACATCGTCTTCCGCATACTGAAGGTCAACTTCATAACCGAGCGCCTCCAGCTTTTCTTTCATGTTGCCGCCGTCCTGAATCCATCTCTGGGAGGACTGGGTAGGCATTGCAACACCAATCTTTTTGCCGGCGCCGGAAGCTTCGGCTTTGCTCTCCGTCGCGGAGCTTGCTGCCGGAGCAGCGGCAGAAGGGGCTGCGGAGGAAGACGCTGCGGGGGATGCGGAAGAACCGCAAGCCGCCAGGGATAACATCATTGCCGCGGATACAAATACTGCTAACAACCTTTTCATTTCTTTCTCTCCTTCTTAAAGTTATACTATTCACTTGCCTGCTGTCGGCAAGTATAACCAACATATTGATTAAAAAATCCTGTTTTAAACACATTTTTTTATTGGTTATAAATACTTTATGCTCTAAATATACAAGATACAAACAAAGTTGTCAATACATCTTAGCCGAAATTCTGACTAATAATGGTCGCTTGTCTCTGTACAATCTGATTTCTTTTCAGGCATTTTGTACGATAATTCTAATTTCCATTTGTCTTTCCTCTAACTTGTACGTACATCTAAGGGCAATAAAATAAACCTGCCAGACAGGGCCGCGTGCATTTCTGCGCCACTCTTTTATTTTATTTGGAAGATCGAAAAAGCCGCAGCAGCACAATTAGAAGAAGACCGCAGCAGAACCAGACAGACTTTCCGCCAAACCGGCCGGTCAGCAGACAGCCTGCGGCGGCTCCAATGCAGAAGGTGAAGATGATAATGAAATATTGCAGGCAGCTGCGTCTTGCTTCCGGGTCGCCGCGGCTGACCGCCGAGAAGAAGTATTCAGCCGCCGAGCGCAGATTCCCGGTGCACATCGTAGTCGCATAGGGCAGGTCACCGCTTTTCCGAAAGCTATTGACCTGCATGGAACAGACAAACGATACGGTGACATTGACGACCGCGTCAGGAACCCTCTGCGGCAGAAAGCCAATGACCAGAAGAAGAATCGCCTCCAGCAAAACCACAATATGTTCCCAGCCGGCAAATCCGGCAATGGTGACTTTGGTTTTCAGCCATTCCGTAACCAGGATACCGAGAAAAAATGCGGTGATTGGAATAAAATAATAAAAGCTTTTTAAAAAATCACCCTTTGCCGCCGAAATTGCCAGCAAAACCATATTACCGGTTTGCGCGTTTGCAAAGACGCCTCCGCGGAATAGGTAGGTATAGGCATCCAGATATCCTCCTACCAGTGCGAGCAGAATGCCGGTTGGCAATGTATTCTGTATCGGGGTCAGGTTAGAGGGCTGGCTCTTTCTGTTCAGAATAGAACTCACCTCAGTTTTATTTTAGTGCCTTTTATGCGAAACGAAGCGCCTCCGGATTCCCGGAGGCGCTTCGTTCTGATGCGGAAAACCTCCGCTGGTGCGGGCGGTGGGACTTGAACCCACACGGTTGCCCACTGGCTCCTAAGACCAGCGCGTCTGCCATTCCGCCACGCCCGCAAAGCTGCCGCATTTTGCGGCAGAAACAACAGTTATTATAGCATCCCAAACAGCCGTTGTCAACCGGCGGAAATTACGCCTGCTTCCAGCAACGACTGCGCGGCAAGAATGACACCTGTTTTCCCGCTGGGGTAGGTAAGCCCTCCCTGCATCCACGCGGCATACGGCTCACGCATCGGGCCATCTGCGGAAAGCTCGATGGAAGCGCCCAGCGTAAACGCACCCGCCGCCATAATGACTTTGCTGTCGTAACCGGGCATGTCCCAAGGCTCGGGACGGACAAACGCATCCACAGGCGCTCCACGCTGAACTCCCTGACAAAAGGCCTCCAGCCCCTGCGGCGTTCCCAGCTTGACTGCCTGAATAATGTCCGTTCGGTGGGCATTCCAGTGTGGAAAAACCTCAAAGCCGAGACGTTCAAACAGCGCTGCCGTAAAAACTGCGGTTTTCAGCGCGGAAGCCACTACGGTCGGCGCGAAGAACAGCCCCAAAAACATGCCCCGCAGCTCGCCCAGAGTGCAGCCGACCTCTTTGCCGACGCCCGGCGCCGTCAAACGGCAGGCGCACTGTTCAATCAGGTCGGCGCGTCCCGCGATATAGCCGCCGGTCTTAGCGATTCCGCCGCCCGGGTTCTTAATCAGGGAACCAATGATCAGGTCGGCACCTACCTGTGTCGGCTCCTGCTGTTCCACAAACTCGCCATAGCAGTTATCGACGATGACAATTGCCTGTGGATTTGCCTTGCGCACCAGCCCGATGATCTTTTCTATTTGCGAAACGGAAAGCGATTCCCGCAGGGAATAACCCCGCGAGCGCTGCATATAGGCGACCTTTGCGCCCTTTATCGCTTCGCCGACACGGTCAAAGTCGGGCGTTCCGTCCGGCAAAAAGTCGACCTGCTCATAGCGCACACCGAATTCCTTCAGGGAGCCGCTGCCGCCCTCCACAATGCCGAGCACCGGCTGGAGCGTGTCGTAGGGCAGGCCGGTGAGCGAAACGATCCGGTCGCCCGGTCGCAGCACGCCAAACAGCGCTGTGGTAATCGCATGGGTACCCGACACAAAGTTGTGGCGGATCAACGCGTCCTCTGTACCAAAAATCTGCGCTAGAACGGCGTCCAGCACCTCGCGGCCTCGATCACCATAGCCATAGCCGGTAGACCCCGCGAAATGGCTTTCACTGACGCCGTTTTGAATGAACGCAGAAAGCACCTTTGCGGAATTATACTCCGCATTGCGGTCAATGCGCGCAAAAGCTCCCGCGCAGGTCTCCTCCGCCTCCCGCGCAAGGTTTAATATGTAAGGATTAATCCGGAAAAATTGTTCGAGCATACGTAATCTCCTCAAAAATCAGAATCCTGCGGCTGTCAGAGCGCCGCCTGTACCCATTCGCCTGCCGGCCGAAATCCGCAGGCAGCATAAAACGCAAGCAATTCGGGGGTTTTGATTAGAACCTGCGGGCTGAGCCCCTGCAGGAAAGCAGACGCGACCGCCCCATGGACGACGCGCTGCCCCAACCCGCGCCCCCGAAATGCGGGGTGTGCGGCAACTGCGGCAATAACCGCCGTTTGGTCATTTCGAAAAAGTATACTAGAAGTTGATATAATCTTTTCTTCAACCTCTAGTGTATAGCACTCCGCTAAGCCATGTCGTATTTTATGGGAAAACTCTGTCAACCACGCGTCATAGCAGACTTCCCTGGCAAATTCCGGGTCTGCCTCGCAGAGCAGTTCCCAGACAGCGGGCAGCTTTTCTGCCCGCTTCACGCCTTCGGCCTGTTCGGGCGGCTGATCTGCGCGCAAAATCAAACCCGAGCGCACGACCGTTCCGAGACCGCCCAGCAGCGTCCGTTCCGCCTCTATGGTGCGGCAGCCGGATGCCCGCAGAAACGCCGCCAGCTCGTCCGCATCCGGTACTGATCGCGCTGCCAGCGTGAAGCAATCGCCGCATCCTGACACCGCGCCCACCGGCGTTTCATCGCAAAACAGCATCCAAAAATGAATTATTCCGCTTTGTGCACCGTAGGTTTGATACTGTGAGTATAGCTTCGCAGAAAATGCATCATCTGTATTGCAGTAGTCCAGAAGCTGCGCCTCCAGTTCCGGCGAGACAAACCGAATCATTCCCCGAAAGCGCTAATCAGCGCCGGCAGAAGGCGGGCAGTCTCCCGGATATCCGATTCATGCAGCACACAGGATGGGGTATGCAGATACCGGCACGGCAGCGATACCGCAAGCACCCGCGCACCGTTCCCCGCCACCTGCACAGAACGTGCCTCGTTTCCGCCATAGACGCCCGCTTTAATCTGGCAGGGAATCCCCTGTTCCTCCGCCACGGTAAGCGCCTTCTGATACAGCGTCCGGTCATAAATCGTGCCCTTATCCATAAATGAAAGCACCGGCCCTTTTTTCAGGCTGCAAACCGTTTTGGAAGGGTCTGTGCCGGGAATGTCGCCCGCCGTTGTGGTTTCCACCGCAATCGCAATTTCCGGTTCCACCTGTGCGGCTGCCGTTTTAGCCCCTGTTGTTCCGGTCTCTTCCTGCACGGTAAACGCAAAGTGGGTATCAAACTCCAATTCACTTTTGATCAGCTCCACCAGCAGCGCACAGCCCGCCCGATCATCGAGCGCGCGTCCACGCAAAAACCCATCCCCAAACGGGGCGAATCGGGAGGTAAACACCGCGCGGTCGCTCAGCGACACCGCCGCAAGCGCTTCTTCGCGGCTGTTTGCCCCGATGTCAATTGTCAGCTTGTCAGATTCAACCGCTTTGTCCTTCTCTTCCGATGAGCGCATGTGCAGCGCTTTCATACCGATGACTCCGTATACATCGCCGATTTGAACCGACCTGCCGACAATTACGCGCTTGTCGATTCCCCCAACAAGTGAAAACCGCAGCAAGCCGTCCTCCTCGGCGTAGGTGATAATCAGCCCGACTTCATCCATATGGGCAGAAAGTAGCAGCTTCTGGTTCGGCTCCCGTTTGCCCTTTTTAAACGCAAGGATATTGCCGAGCGCATCCACTTTGTAGATGCAGTGCCCTTCAATCAGGTTCAAAATTGCGTACCGCACCTGTTCCTCGCAGCCGGAAACTCCCGGGATTTCGCTCAATTGTCTGATCGTTTCCAAAAGCATCAGCACGCACCTCCAAACTCGTCCCGGACATAGGCAGCAATCAAATTGGCTGCCGCTTCCACATCGGCAATCTCCACCACTTCAATTGGAGTATGCATATATCGCTGGGGAATTGAAACTATACCACAGCGCACGCCCGCGCCCGAAGAGGCGACCGCGTCCGCGTCGGTTCCGGTGTTTCCCCCCATAATTTCAAGCTGATAGGAGATTTTCTCTTTTGCCGCGGTTTCCTTGAGCTTTGCGGTCATACCGTTGTCCAAAATCGGCGAAATGCCGATCATCGGGCCTTTGCCCAAAATGCCGCACTTCTGGCGCGGCGCGTCCGGCGTGTGGCCGAAAGAAACATCCACTATAATGGAATGGGTGGGAGACAACAGGTTCGCCGCCGTTTTAGCTCCCTGGCTGCCGACCTCCTCCATCGTCGCGAGGACAACGGAAAGTGAGCAGTTCAGAGTACAGTCCGCAAGCGTGCGCGCCGCAAGAATAACCGCCGCGCATCCCGCGCGGTCGTCCAGCGTCCTCGCACTGACGCGCCCGTTCAGCAGTTCATGGAACTGCCCATAGAAGGTAACCCGGTCGCCCAGCGCAATTTTTTTGCGGGCGGTTTCCCCATCGAAGCCGACGTCAATATAGATGTCCTCCACTTTGGGAACCAGAGAATCATCCGGATTTAAATGCGGCGGGATACTGCACACCACCCCGTCGTAATCGCCGCTGTCGCTGTGCACAATCACATGGGATGCCAGCAGCAGGGAGCGGTCGATGCCGCCGCAGTTGGAAACGCGCAGAAATCCGCTGTCCTCGATATAGGAAACAATCAGCCCGATGGTATCAACATGCGCCGTCAGCATAATATGCGGCTTTTCCGGCTGCGTTTTCATCCGGCAGACAAGCGAACCGAGCGCGGTGACCTCGCAAGGCCCCAAATCAGCCAGCAGCTTTTCCGCCTCGGCGACCGCGCCGGTTTCCAGCCCTGAAACGCCGATCGCTTCACAGAGCGTAAAAAGCAGTTCCCTGGTCGTCATAAGTTTTCGCCTCCTTAACTGTAAAGGGCGGCATTCAATGCCGCCCCGCTTTCATGAAAGTGCCCTGATAAGCTCCTTGAAATGCTGCCCGCGGGATTCAAAATTGGGATAAGCGTCAAAGCTGGCACAGGCCGGGGACAGCGATACAATATCCCCATCCTTTGCCTGCTCGTCAGCAAGCCGCACCGCATCGGGCAGATCCTTCGCGCGCAGGATTTCCAGTTCCGACGCGTCGTACCCACTATAGGATTTGACTGCCTGCTCAATTTTATCCGCGGTCGTTCCGGTCAAAATCAGAACCTTTACCTTCTCCATCAGTTTGGGCGCAAGCGGCTCAAACGGAATTTTTTTGTCATAGCCCCCGGCGATCAGAATCAATTTCTGCTGAAAACTGTCCAGCCCCGCTATCGTACGTGTTGGGGTAGTAGCGATGGAATCGTTATACCATTTCACGCCATTTCTCTCGCGCACCAGTTCGATGCGGTGTTCCACGCCGCCAAATTCCACGGCGACGTTATAGATGGCCTCGGCATCGGCATAGCCCCAGACGGCGCAGATTGCCGCCAGATAGTTTTCCACATTATGCATGCCGGGCAGTTTAATTTCGCTTGCGTGCATGATCTTCTGCGGCTTTCCGTTCACAGACATATAAATGATACCGTTCTCTCCCAGATAGGCGCCGGTGCGAACCGGATGTTTGACCGAGAACGAGAACGTCTGCCCGCGCGTTTCATCCGCAAACGATGCGGCAAGCTCATTGTCAACGCCAAGCACGGTGCGGGAAAATGCGCCCTGATGCAGGAAAATGTTTTTCTTTGCGTCTACATATTCCTGCATATCCTTGTGAATGTCGAGATGGTTCGGTGTAATATTGGTGATGACGGCAATATCCGGGCTCTGACGCATGGAAATCAGCTGGAAGCTGGAAAGCTCCACAACCGCAAAATCATTCTCGCGGATGTCACGAATTAAAGGCATCAGCGGGCGGCCGATGTTGCCGCCGACATGGACGCGGCGTCCTGCTTCCTTGAGTATCTCAGCGATCAGGGTTGTGGTGGTGGTCTTGCCATCCGAACCCGTTACGGCAATGGTTTTGCAGGGGCAAAGGTCAAAAAACAGCTCCATCTCGCTGGTAACCACCACGCCGTTGCGGCGCAGTTCGTCAAACACAGGCTGATAGAATTTCATTCCCGGTGTGCGCAAAACAATCTCGGCGTCAATGTTGTCGAGATAACCGGAGCCAAGGCGCAGTTTAATTCCCTGCGCTTCAAAGTTGTTGCAGAGCGCCTCCCCGAGCGCCTCCCGTGAGCGTCTGTCGCACGCGGTGACCTTGGCACCGTATTCCGCCAGACGGCTGATTAAGTCGGAGTGGCTGACGCCGATTCCGATGACACTGATCTTCACACCTTTAATCTGTTCAAAAAAATGCTGAACCCTGCTGTCCATAAATGACTGCCTCCAAAACGATCATTATTCTACTATAAAAAGCCAACGAAACTATTATATTCGCGTAACGCGCAATTATCAAGATTGTTTTTGTGCAAAATGCTTATTTCCATGCGGAAATCACATAATCCACCGCTGCGATTTGCCGCCCGTCCTTCCAATAGACGCGCGGAACACGCCTTCCGATCAGGCAGGATTCCTCATAATTAATTGTCCCGTTGCAGGCGGCGAAATCGTCCAATGTGATTTTGGCCTCCCCACTTTCGCCGATCAAGGTTACCTGATCGCCGGTTTGGACCCCCTCGATTCCGCTGACGTCAATCATCAGCTGATCCATACAGACCGTTCCCGTGATCGAAGCGTACTTTCCACGCACAATGACCTTTCCCCGGTTGGTGAAATTGCGGCGGTAACCGTCCGCATAACCTACCGCGATCGACGCGATTGTTTTCTCGTCCTCGTTTGTGGTATAGCGCCTGCCATAGCTGATGCTAATGCCGGTTTCCAGCTTCTTCACCATGGTCACAATGGTATAAAGCGACATGGCCGGGCGAAGATCCGCCATTCCGGCACATTCCTCCGAAGGGTTCAGCCCGTAAAGCACAATGCCCAGGCGAACCATATCCAAATGCATCTGGGGATAGGCCATAGCCGCTGCGCTGTTGCAGCAGTGGCGGATCGAAAACCGGATCCCCTGTTGTTCCAGCAAAGAAATCGTGCGCATTAAGCTATCAAACTGGTGCATTGTATAGGCGCGGCTGTCCTCCGAAAACTCATCGGCGCAGGCAAAATGCGTGAAAATTCCGGTGCAGTCCAGTCCGGGCAGCGCACAGGACGCCGCGATTTCCGCCGCCGCGCCCGCTTCATGTCCGTGCTGCGCAAAAAAGCCGATGCGTGACATGCCCGTATCCACCTTAATGTGGCAATCCACGCAGACACCCGCTACCTGCGCCGCGCGGGACAGTGCCTGCGCATATTCGAGGGAATAGACCGTCTGTGAAATTGTCTGCGCGGCCAACATTCCCGCCATTTCCGGCGGCGTATAACCCAGAATCAGAATCGGGCGGGTAATCTCCTGTTTGCGCAGGGAAACCGCCTCATTTATATTGGAAACTGCAAACCAGTCCGCACCGGCGTTCTCCAGAGCGAGAGAGACATATCCGTCGCCGTGCCCATAGGCATCCGCTTTAACAACCACCATGGTTTTACAGTCCGGTTTCATCTTCTTTTTCAGTTCATTGTAATTATGGACGATGTTGTCTAAGTTAATCTTCGCCCAAGTTCGCTGAAGATAGTCCATGGAAAAAAGATCTCCTTTTGTCATATGTTTTTTGCCGGTCTGTTTCCGGCAAAGTCTGGTTCAGTCGTTCCTTTTCTTCGCAAGAATCACGGACAGACCCGCTGTATTTACTACAATTGAGGCGCCCAGCGTAATCAGCGCCCAGACTGAATTTGTATTGAATAAAAGCAGCAGTGCAACCAACAATAGAAGTATTCCTACGGAAAGGATGATCAGACCTAATTTATTTTTTGACATGATTCTCAAATCCTTTTCATTTGCTCATGTGAACTGCATATCCGCCCAGCGGATAGCGGTACCGGGCAGCGCACCGGCGGCTGAATCTGCCACTGCCGGTACGGCTTCGGCCGTTTTGACGGCGTAAGTTTAATATACACCCGATGCGCCTGATTTACAACCGAACACAAAAATTTAACGTTTTGTTAGGAGGTTTTTCATGTCCCTGCTCAGAACCGATCTCGTGGTGGAACAGACCGAACAATATCGGGACACCCTTCCGAATGGGGTTACAGTAGAGGAATATACGCGAAACGGAGTGGGGCTGACGCGGGTAGTAATTTCCAGTGAACAGGGGGCGCGTGCGCTTGGCCGTGCACAGGGACAATATATTACCATTGAGCTGCCCGCAATCGATTCTTCGGTCAGCCCCGCCGACGACGCCACCCATCTGCTGGCCGATGAACTTGCCTCCCTGCTGCCTACCCTCGGGCTGGTGCTCGTTGTAGGGCTCGGCAACTCGGATATCACGCCCGACGCACTGGGCCCGATGACGGCCCGGCAGATTTTCGCGACACGGCATATTCCCGCCCAGGTCGCCAAACAAACCGGACTAACCGGGCTTCGTCCGGTTGCGGCGATAGCTCCCGGCGTGCTTGGCCAGACCGGAATCGAAACAAGCGAACTTATCCTCAGCATGATACATGACCTGAAGCCCGCCGCCGTACTTGTGGTGGACGCGCTGGCCGCCCGATCGCTCGACCGCCTTGGAAAAACCATTCAGTTTTCCGACCAGGGAATCGCCCCCGGCGCAGGTGTTTTGAACTCCCGCAAAGAGCTTTCCGTGCAGACACTCGGTGTTCCGGTTGTCTCAATCGGAATTCCCACCGTCGTGGACGGCGCAACCATGGTTTCAGATCTGATGGAGTCCCAACCGGATCAAATTCCCGAACGTGCGCGTACCGTCATGGTCACTCCGCGCGACATTGACGCGCTGATTGCCCGCGGGGCGCGGCACCTCTCCCTCGCCATCAACAGCGCGCTTCAGCCGCGGCTTTCCCTGGAGGACATTACCTATCTGGTTTCGTAATCACACCGTTTGTCATACTTTCCCGAAGCCTCTCATAAAATGAACAGAAACGGTTCTGTCGACTGGGGAGGGAACAGGGATGCTGAAACATTACGGCCGTAAACAGCGGACAGATAAAAAACCATGGCTGCTGCTTGCTGTTGCCGCAATTCTGCCAGTCGGCTTAATACTTGCGGCTGTTTTTTCGGTGGACATGTCCGAATTCACACAGAAAGCGGCGCTGGTCTCCGCCATGATTAACATGCCGGAAGGCTCGCTATCACTTTTGGAGAATCGTTTTTCAGACAAGCTGGATAAAGCGTATTACGGCGGCAATGAAAGCGAGGTTGCTCCTTATATAGAGCCTTTCCCCGAGGAGGAAAATTTGGACGTCTCATCCGCCGCTTCTTCGGGCGCATCTTCGTCCGCACCTTCCCCGACGCCCCAAAAGGCGACCAGCAAGAACCCTTCGCCCGCGTCGGATAATACCCACAAAGTTCCCGAAGCCTACCGTGGCACCCTGCTTCAGGAAAACATGTCTGGCAGCGGTTCAAATCTGCTTGCTTATGGGAAAGGGCTTCTCCGGAACTATACGCAGGTTCCGGACAGTGAAGTGGTTTCTATCATGAAGCAAGGCCTGAGCATCCGGCTTGAAGATATCAAAGAGCCGCAGGTACTCATTTTCCACACCCACGCCACCGAAAGCTTTGAACCCTATGACAGCGGCACCTACGATATCCGCAACACGTGGCGCTCCACCAACAACACGAAAAATATGGTGGCGGTTGGAAATGCCATGGTCAAAGAGCTGCAGGATGCCGGCATCACGGTTTTGCATGATACCACGCAGCACGACTACCCTTCTTATAACGGCGCTTACGATCGCAGCGCCAAAACCATCCAGTCCTACCTCGATAAATATCCGTCTATCAAAATTGTGCTTGATCTGCACAGAGACGCAATTCAGCGCGAAGAGAAACTGGTTGTGAAGCCAGTCGTGGAAATTGACGGCAAAAAGGCCGCTCAACTGATGATCATTACCGGAAGCGACGACGGCACAATGAATGTACCAAAATGGCAGGAAAATCTGCGCTTTGCGGCATCCCTGCAGGACGCCGTCGAGCGGGACTTTCCGCAGCTGACCCGCCCGATCTTCTTTTGCTACCGGAAATATAATATGGATAAGACAACCGGTTCGCTTCTTCTGGAGGTCGGCTCCAACGGAAACACGCTGGAGGAAAGCGTCTATACGGCACAGATGGTTGGAAAATCCCTTGCAAGGCTTCTTACAGGAAATAACAAATAGGATAAATCTAAGGTGAAAATACAGGATGACCAAAAATGATTTACGACTCTTTTTTTCCGCATTCTTCCTATCCCTGCTCCTCAGCGGCTGGCTTGCCGCGTTTCTGTTGGTCGATTCCAGCAGTTCACAATACGAAAGCGAAGATTCAGTGCCCGCCCTTTCCCTTTCCCAGCCCGATGCGCTACATTATCGTTTCGCATTGCTGGGACAGGAATACCGCTTTTCCCTCGATTCCGTCAATGAATGGGAAAACTGGCGAAAGGAGCACGCCTGTCTCGTAACGCCTCGTACCCTTTTGAACGGGGAAATTGCCACGTCCCTATGCAAATATTACTGGATCAAATATTACAATCAGTATTTAAATAGCCAGTATCTACAAAACATCAAAAAAACGCCTGCTTTATAGGGCGTTTTTTGATGTTTCCGGCCTTTTCGCCGCAGAGATTCCCGTTGCATAATGTGAACCGAATGTGCTATAATTTAGCATTGAACAAAGCAACAGAAAAGCCCGTCCGGCGGGCGGAAACGGCAGGTATCAAATGGCAGACCGCAGAGAAAATATTCGCAATTTTTGCATCATCGCACATATAGACCACGGTAAAAGCACACTGGCCGACCGTATCCTCGAGCAGACCGAAACCGTCAGCAAACGGGATATGGAGAACCAGATCCTCGATAATATGGATATCGAGCGGGAACGCGGCATTACAATCAAGGCGCGCGCGGTTTCGCTGAACTACCATGCCGACGACGGGCAGGACTATTATTTTAACCTGATTGACACCCCGGGACATGTCGATTTTAACTATGAAGTGTCGCGCTCTCTCGCTGCCTGCGAAGGCGCGGTGCTGATTGTCGACGCTTCTCAGGGCATCGAGGCGCAGACCCTCGCCAATACCTATCTGGCGATTGAGCACGACCTGGAGGTAACACCGGTCATCAACAAAATTGATCTCCCCGCGGCTGAGCCGGAGCGTGTGGCGCAGGAGGTGGAGGACATCATCGGGATTCCGTGCATGGACGCGCCCCGCATCTCCGCCAAGACCGGCGAAAACGTGCATCAGGTGCTGGAGCGCATTGTGAAAGATGTCCCGCCACCAGTAGGCGATGAGGACGCGCCGCTGCGCGCGCTGATTTTTGACAGCTACTATGACAGTTACCGCGGCGTCATCGTGTATGTTCGGGTGAAGGACGGCGTTGTAAAGCCCGGCATGGCCATCCGCATGATGGCGACCGGCGCCGAATTTAATGTGGTGGAATGCGGCGTTATGGGAGCGACCACACCGGTTCCGCGCAGCGAGCTGTATGCGGGACAGGTGGGTTATATCGCCGCCTCTATCAAAACCGTTCAGGATACCGCTGTCGGCGACACCGTCACCGACGCTTCCCGCCCCGCCTCCGAGCCGCTGCCCGGTTACCGCAAAGTACAGCCGATGGTTTTCTCGGGCATCTACCCGCTGGACGGCGCAAAATATCCTGACTTGCGCGATGCTTTGGAAAAGCTGCAGCTCAACGACGCCTCCCTTTCCTATGAGCCGGAGACTTCTGTGGCGCTGGGGTTTGGTTTCCGCTGTGGATTTCTGGGGCTTCTGCATATGGAAATTATTCAGGAACGGCTGGAACGCGAGTTCAACCTCGATATCATCACGACGCTTCCCAGCGTTATTTATAAGCTGACGATGACAAACGGCGAGGAGCGCTGGATTGATAACCCCACCAGTTACCCCGATCCCGCGCAGATTGCCAGCGCGCAGGAGCCGTTTGTGAAAGCAAATATCTTTACGCCGACTGCCTATATCGGCAATATTATGGACCTTTGCCAGGATCGTCGCGGTGTTTATTTTGATACTAAATATCTGGACACCGACCGTGTGGAGCTGCATTATGAACTGCCGCTCAATGAAATTGTCTACGATTTCTTCGACGCGCTCAAATCCCGCACCAAAGGCTATGCGTCTTTCGATTACGAGCTTTGCGGATACCAGGATTCCAAGCTTGTCAAGCTGGATATCCTGCTCAACGGCGACGTTGTGGACGCCCTGTCGTTTATTGCACATATGGACAAGGCCTATCCCCGCGCCCGCAAAATGGTGGAAAACCTCAAGGAACACATCCCGCGCCAGATGTTTGAGATTCCCATTCAGGCATCGATCGGAGGAAAGGTCATTGCCCGCGAAACCGTTAAGGCGATGCGCAAGGATGTGCTTGCCAAGTGCTACGGCGGTGACATTTCGCGTAAGAGAAAGCTGCTGGAAAAGCAGAAGGAAGGCAAAAAGCGCATGCGGCAGCTCGGTAGTGTCTCGGTTCCGCAGGAGGCGTTTATGTCTGTGCTCAAGCTGGACTCCGGCGACTGATATAGATTTGAAAAAGCCATGCATCCGAGGATGCATGGCTTTTTCATACCCGGATTCTGTGCGGGGCAATTTACGGACTAGTTGTCCAGCATGGCGCGGAGCTGTTTGCTGAAATCCGACGCGATTTCCCGCACGCTGTCGATCATTTCGTCAATTCCCGCCTCAATTTCCCGCGAAGTCCCGGTTTTGAAATAGTCTTTGGAGCGGGCCTTGCGATATCGCTTGACCACCTGCTTCATGCGCTCCCCTTCCTGCTGGGAAAGGGAAAAGGCGGAAGGCAGATTGCGCAGCTCAAGCAACGCATTTTTACAGTCGTTCAGCAGCGCGGTATATTCATCCTCGGCTTGTTTTTTAAACCGGGCGGTCATCTGGGCTTCATCGACCGGGTCGGTAAAGCGAAGCTCCACAATGGAAGCCTCCCCGCCCATCTGCCGGATTTTCTGGGCAAGCGTGGCAAAGCGCTGTATACTTTGAGCGGAAATCGGCAGAATCGCGACTCCCTGCTTGAAATATTCGGCACCGAATTCCTTGAGCTTGCGCCACACATAGACACGCACTTTTGACGGATTGATCGGTACGTTATAGCTTAGTGCCAGCCAGACGGTTCTCTGCACAGTTGCCACTCCTTTAAATGATTCTGTCTTAATTGTAACAACTGTTAGCTTTTCCGTCAATGTTTATTTAGGCGGGGTAAAAATATTGCAGTTATGGGCGCCGCCGCTTGCATGTTGACCTGCGAAATGATAAAATAAAGTTTGGTTTTAATTTATGAAAGTCTGCCTGCCGGTTGGTAGGCGTTCGTGAGTGTTTGTGTTGTGTTGATGAAACTTGCAGGAGGTTGCTATGGAACTGACGACGCTTTATGGAAGCCGCGTATTCGGCGATGCCGCTATGCGCAAATATTTATCCAGAGATGTTTATGAAAGTCTGAAACGCACCCAGAAAGACGGGCTCCCGCTCGACCCCGCGATTGCCGCGTCAGTAGCCGAGGGAATGAAGGATTGGGCAACCGAGCAGGGTGCCACCCACTATACGCACTGGTTTCAGCCGCTGAACAATATTACAGCCGGCAAGCACGATTCTTTTCTTGAACCGGTCAGCGACGGCAACGCGGTTTTGGAGTTTTCTCCCAAGGCGCTTGTCAAGGGGGAGCCGGACGCCTCTTCCTTCCCGTCCGGCGGGCTTCGCGCCACCTTTGAAGCACGCGGCTACACCGCATGGGATCCTACCAGCCCCGCGTTTGTCAAAGACGGTACGCTCTATATTCCCACCGCTTTCTGTTCCTACACGGGCGAGGCGCTCGATCAGAAGACCCCGCTGCTTCGCTCGATGGAGGCTGTCAACACGCAGGCTCTGCGGCTGCTGGGGCTGCTGGGCAATACCTCTTCAAAACGTGTGGTGCCGACAATCGGCGCGGAGCAGGAATATTTTCTGATCGACCGCGGCCTTTATGAAAAGCGCTTGGACCTTAAAATCTGCGGACGCACCCTTTTGGGCGCGAAACCGCCCAAAGGGCAGGAGCTGGACGACCACTATTGCGGTCGGATCCGCCTGCGTGTATCAGATTTTATGCATGCGCTGGACGAAGAGCTCTGGTCGCTCGGAATCCCCTGCAAGACCAAGCATAATGAAGTGGCACCCGCGCAGCACGAGCTTGCGCCAGTGTTTGACTCTGCGAACATCGCCTGCGACCATAACCAGCTGACCATGGAAAGCCTGCGTATCGTGGCAAAACGGAAAGGGCTTGCCTGCCTGCTTCACGAGAAACCGTTCGCCGGCATCAACGGCTCCGGAAAGCACAACAACTACTCCCTGTCCACCGATGACGGATTGAACCTGCTTTCCCCGTCAAAGGACCCGGTGAAAAATCGGACATTTCTGCTGATTCTCGCCGGATTTGTGCAGGCGGTGGATGATTACGCCGATCTGCTTCGTGCTTCCGCCGCGTCGGCGGGAAATGATCAGCGTTTGGGCGGCAACGAGGCTCCTCCCGCGATTATTTCTATGTTCCTGGGCGAGAACCTGACTTCGCAGCTGCTTTCCGCCGCAGCCGGCGGCGCGGGCGATATGCATGATCTGGAGCTGATCAAAACGGGCGTTTCCGCCCTGCCCGATCTGGTGAAGGATGATTCTGACCGCAACCGCACTTCGCCCTTTGCGTTCACCGGCAACAAATTTGAATTCCGCATGCTCGGTTCTTCGCAGTCGATTGCGCTGACCAATGTGGTAATGAATACCGCCCTTGCAGACGTGTTTTCTCTCTTCTCGGACCGCCTTGAAGCGGCTGCCGACAGGAGCGCGGAGATCAGCGCCCTTCTTGCCGATGTTGTGCGGGAACACGGCCGCGTGATTTTTAACGGCAACAACTACTCCGACGCCTGGGTACAGGAGGCAAAACGCCGCGGACTGCCGATTTTAAATTCATCAGTCGACGCTTTTGACGCTTTCATTGCCCCGAAGAACATCGCTCTCTTTAAGCGTCACAAGGTGTTCACCGCGGTGGAATGTGCGTCCAGACATGAAATTTTGTTTGAAAACTATGCCAAAGTGGTCAATATTGAGGCGGCAACCATGATTGAAATGGTATGCCGTGAGATCTACCCCGCGGTTGTTCGCTACGCCGGCGATGTGGCAGAAATTATTAACCGGATGCGAACCGCGAACCTTGTGTCGCAGTCGACCGTTAATCAGCTGAACACGCTGACCGCCATCATCGACCAGATTGACAGCGAGCTTTGCTCGCTGCGGGAAGTCTATGCGAGAAGCCAGTCTCTGGAAGACCCGCACCATCGCGCCACTTATATGCGCGATGAGGTTCTCGGCCGCATGGACAGCCTGCGCGCCGCGTGCGACGCCGCCGAGAAGATTACCGACCGTGCGGTTTGGCCAATTCCTACCTATACCGATTTGCTTCTCCGGGTTTGATACCATACAGTCGGCGGCGTCCTTCCCGGGCGCCGCTATGTTTTTAAATCGGGAATTTCTGGTTCTGCGTTGCAACCTGCCTGTTCTTCTGTTAAAATGCATATATTGATTACTTTGTGAAAGGTACGCCAGAATGAAAAAACCACTCACTCTGTTACTGGCGGTACTGCTGATTTTCAGCATGTCTGCCTGCGGTTCCGATTCCTCCGCGGGGCAAGTGATTGCTTATGATATCCCCGCGGTCGTCAAAAATTTAGACCCGCAGTTTGCAACCAGTGACACCGCCCGCATGATTATTTCCAATACATTTGAAGGGTTGTTCCGGCAGCTGCCGTCAGGCAAAATCGAAAACTGCCTCGCCGAATCTTATGAGGTTTCACCGGACAGACTCATCTATACGTTTCATTTGCGCGAGGATGCTTTCTGGTCAAACGGAGACCCTGTCACCGCCATGGATTTTGAATTCGCATTGCGCCGGATGTTTGATTCTGCTGCTTTCAGCCCCTACGCCGCGCAATTTTCCGTAATCGAAAATGCAAGTCTGATTCTGAGCGGAGGCTCTGACCAGTCGGCGCTGGGGGTATCCGCCGCCGACAGCCGCCGGTTGATCATCCGGCTGGAGCGGCCGGACCAGCTGCTGCCGGAACGGCTGGCATCAAGTTATGCGATGCCCTGCAACAAACTGTTTTTTGAATCCACCTCCGCCCGGTACGGGCTGGCAAAAGAAACGATGATTTTCAACGGGCCTTATGTTGTGCGCACATGGAGCGACGACGTGGTTGCGCTGCGGCAGAATACAAAATACTCCAATGCAAGCTCAGTAGTTGCCGCAGGCGTGAATTTGTATATTCCTTCCTCAGATAAGGAACAGGCGGCCGACCCTTTGACGCGCTTTTTATCCGGTGATACCGATGCTTGCAAAGTTGACTACCCCTCATTACCCAAAATTCTGGAGAAAAAGGGGGCCTGTACCTCTTTCGAGGACACGGTCTGGGTTCTGGTTCTCAACTGCAACAGCCAGAGCCTTGCAAACCCCGACATCCGGCGTGCGCTTTCCCATACCGTTGACCGAACCCTGTTTGAACAGTATCTACCGGGCAACCTGCACACGACCTCTATGCTGATTCCCCCTGCAGTCTCCTTTATGGGCAGTTCTTTTCGTGAATCCGCCGGGGACGTTTCCCCTATCCTTTCGAGTCCGGAAATCGGGAAGCGCTACTACGACGCGGCGCTGGAGGCTCTGGGGCTGAACCGCGTGTCGCTGGGCGAACTGCTGGTGTGTGATGAAAACAATCTTCCGCTGCTCACCGGGTTTATCCAGCAGGCTTGGCAAAAACACCTGGGGCTATACACGGGGATGGTCAAGCTTTCCCGCGAGGAGTTGCTCTCGCGCGTAAGCGCCGGCAATTTTGAGGCGGCTGTCCTGCCGCTTTCAGCCTCCTACTCCTCGCCTGATGCCATACTGTCTGCTTTCAAATCTGATTCCCCGCAGAATTACGCTGCTTACCGCAGTGATTCCTATAACGAGCTGCTGCAGTCCATCGCCATCATGGATAGCGACGACCAGCTTACCGCCTATATGCAGGCGGAGCAGCAGCTTCTGGAGGAATGTGTCGTTGTGCCGCTCTTTTTTGAAACATCCTATTATGCTATGGGCAAGGGCGTCAGTGATATTGAATTTTCCCCGTTTCTGTCCGGAATTTATTTCAGGAACGCGCGCAAAGGCTGAACTGAATATGTGAAAAGGGCGCATCCTTACGGATGCGCCCTTTTTAACTCATTAATTACACAAGCTCAATGATTGCCATCTCTGCTGCGTCACCGCGGCGAGGACCGATCTTGACGATTCTCGTGTAGCCACCTTTTGTTTCGGCGTACTTCGGAGCGATCTCGTCAAACAGTTTCTTCGCTACATCCTCTTTCGTCACGAAAGAGAAGACCTGACGCTTGGAGTGGAGGTCATTGGTTTTCGCTGTAGTAATCATCTTCTCGGCCATTGCTCTAACCTCTTTGGCTCTCGTCACAGTGGTTTCAATCTTGCCGTTTTCCAGCAGAAAAGTAACCATCGCTCTGAGCATAGCCATTCTATGGCTAGTAGATCTGCCGAGTTTTCTGGTTCCTGGCATCGAATTTCACTCCTTACCCATGCTTTAGATCAAGCGCTCGCGCGCTTTGCGTTATTCTTCGTCCTTAGAAAGGTCAAATCCCAGTGACTGTAACTTTTCGATAACCTCTTCCAGCGACTTTTTGCCGAGGTTGCGCACCTTCATCATCTCCTCCGGAGATTTGTTGATGAGGTCCGCCACGGTGTTGACGCTGGCTCTCTTCAGACAGTTAAATGCACGAACAGATAAGTCAAGCTCTTCAATGGTCATCTCAAGGAGTTTATCCTTGCCGGTATCTTCCTTCTTGTCCATGATCTCTGTCGCACTCACCTCATCAGACAGGTCGACGAAGTGATTGAGTTGCCTATTGAGGATCTTGGCCGCCAGACTGACCGCCTCTTTTGCGGAGATCGTTCCGTCTGTCCAGACTTCAAGCGATAATTTATCATAGTCGGTTATCTGTTCCACTCGGGTGTTTTCAACCGTATAGTTAACCTTTAACACCGGTGTATAGATGCTGTCCACAGCGATGGTGCCTACCGGCGCTTTTTCAAGCTCGGTGTGCTTGTTGCGGTCGGCGGAAATATATCCCTGTCCCTTGCGCAGCGTAATCTCCATGGAAAGCTTAGCACCCGCGTCCAGCGTTGCAATGTGCATGCTGGGGTCGAGAATCTCAACCTCAGAATCGCACTCAATGCTGCCGGCGGTGACTTCGCACTCACCCTGAGCGTCAATTCTCACCGTCTTGGGCTCGTCGCAATACAGCTTTGCAGTAAGGCCCTTGATGTTGAGGATTATTTCCGTTACATCTTCTTTTACTCCCGGGATTGTCGAGAATTCATGCTGCACGCCATCAATCTTGACAGAAATGACCGCAACACCAGGAAGAGAGGAAAGCAGCACACGCCGCAGGGAATTCCCTAACGTTGTGCCAAACCCTCTGTCCAGCGGTTCCGCTACAAATTTGCCGTAGGTTCCGTCAGATTTGAGCTCAACCGTTTCAATCTTGGGCTCTATGATCTTGACCATATTGGACCCTCCTTGTCTGGCGGAATGGCTCCCGCCGTATCATTCTCGTTTCCCTGTAACCATAAACCGTACACAGCGCAAACCGTTCTATGCAGCGCTGCAATTATTTGCTGTACAACTCGACGATCAGATGCTCTTCGACGTCCAGATCAATGTCCTCACGCTTCGGAAGATCGATGACGCGTCCGGCCATGTTCGTCTTGTTGCAGTCCAGCCATTTTGCGACCGGACGGGAAGCCATTGTTTCTACCACATTCTTAATCTTGTCGCTCTTGGAAGCTACCGCGACAGCATCGCCTGCTTTGAGCAGAATGGAAGGAATATTGGCTTTTTTGCCGTTCAAAGTGAAATGTCCGTGAAGAACAAGCTGTCTGGCTTCTTTTCTGGAAGAAGCAAAGCCCAGTCTGTAAACAACATTGTCGAGACGGCTCTCACAGATTTGCAGCAGATTTTCGCCCGTTACGCCCTCTTTACGTGCAGCCATATCGAAATATTTTGCGAACTGGCTTTCGAGGATTCCATAGTAGCGTCTGGTCTGCTGTTTTGCGCGAAGCTGAATTCCGTATTCGGAAGATTTTCTTGCGCGCGCTTTGCCGTGCTGGCCGGGAACAGAAGCTCTGCGGCTGACGGCACATTTGTCGGTGTAGCATCTTTCACCCTTGAGGAACAGCTTTTTGTTCTCTCTGCGGCAGAGTCTGCATACAGCACCGGTATATCTTGCCATGAATTGCACCTCCTGATTGGTTTAACGCCCTGTGCAGCAGCACATTCGGGCTGGTTTTGCCGCTTATACGCGTCTTCTTTTCGGCGGGCGGCATCCGTTATGCGGAATCGGAGTTACGTCCTTAATCATATTAACCTCAAGCCCTGCAGCCTGAAGCGCACGAATAGCAGCCTCACGGCCGGCGCCCGGTCCCTTAACAAAAACTTCAACCGACTTCAAGCCGTGCTCCATAGCAGCTTTTGCAGCGGTTTCAGCTGCGGTCTGCGCCGCATACGGAGTGCTCTTTCTGGAGCCTCTGAAGCCGAGTCCGCCTGCCGAAGCCCAAGAAAGCGCGTTGCCCTGAGTGTCGGTGATCGTGACGATCGTGTTGTTAAAAGTGGACTGGATATGTGCGGCGCCACGCTCAATATTCTTGCGTTCACGACGCCTACGAGTGGCAGTCTTTTTGTTGGCAATAGCTTTCGCCATCGTGTATATCCCTCCCTAATTACTTCTTCTTGTTGGCGATTGTTTTCTTGGGTCCTTTTCTGGTACGCGCATTCGTCTTGGTTCTCTGTCCGCGGACAGGGAGACCCTTTCTGTGGCGTAAGCCGCGATAGCACCCAATTTCGACCAGTCTCTTGATGTTCAGTGCTGTTTCACGGCGAAGATCGCCTTCCACACGCACATGATGGTCGATATAATCACGCAGTTTAGAAACATCGTCCTCGGAAAGATCCTTGACTCTGATGTCAGGATTCACTCCGGTGGACTCGAGAATTTGCTGAGCGGTTTTGCGGCCTATACCAAGGATATAGGTTAAACCAATTTCGACCCGCTTCTCTCTCGGCAGGTCAACGCCAGCTATACGAGCCATACTTCTGTTGCACCTCCATTATTTGGTTTGCACTTAGCCCTGACGCTGTTTGTGCTTTGGGTTTGCGCATATTACCATGACACGGCCCTTGCGCTTGATGATTTTACACTTCTCGCAAATGGGCTTAACGGAAGGTCTTACTTTCATCTGAAACTACCTCCTAAAATCCCGTGGATTGTTTACGAACGGCCGAGGCCGTTGACTACTTGGAACGCCAAGTGATGCGTCCCTTGGTCAGGTCATACGGAGACATCTCCAGTGTGACCTTATCTCCCGGCAGGATACGGATAAAATTCATCCGCAGCTTACCTGATATATGCGCCAAAAGCTGGTGGCCGTTCGGCAGCTCAACGCGGAACTGCGCGTTCGGCAGGCTTTCTACGACAATGCCTTCAATTTCGATGACATCTTCCTTAGACAAGCTGATTACCTCCCTCATTTCCGCGGAATTCCCGGAGGGCTTCCCGCAGCTTTTTGTTCGTTGTGTTGCCGGATAAATCCAGCCGTGTGTTGGTTTTCCGGATGTGTTTTTCGCTTTTTCGTTTGGGCTTTTCAAGCAAGCGTGTTTTACCGTCTGCCAGGCAGACAAAACCGTTTTCCGCTGAAACAACCACAAACCATCCGCGGGCATCATGCCCGGCTGTTGAGCACACAATGGTCCCCGCTTCAGTCGGCATCCCGGGCCCTCCCATCAAGGCAAGGTCAGGATTACCGGGCCGTTATCGGTAATCGCAATCGTGTGTTCATAGTGCGCCGCGAGTCCACGGTCAGCGGTGATCACTGTCCAGTCGTCGTCGAGCACTTTTATCGCCGGTGAATGCAGTGTGATCATTGGTTCCACCGCAAGAACCATGCCCGCGACTAACCGTATGCCGTGGCCCGGGTGCCCATAATTGGGTACTTCAGGTTCCTCATGCATTTTACGGCCGATTCCGTGCCCGACATATTCGCGGACAACTCCGAAACCGCGCGCTTCCACATAGGACTGGATGGTGTGACCAATGTCTCCCAGACGCGCGCCCGGCCGCATTACCGCAATCGCGGCAAGCAGGCTCTGCTGCGTCGCATCCATTAATGCCTGAGCTTCAGTGCTTACTTTTCCCGCCGCGAAGGTTCCCGCGTTGTCCCCCTGATAGCCGTCCAAAATGGCTCCAACGTCAATGCTGACGATATCGCCTTCCTGAATAACCCGTCTGCCGGGGATGCCATGGATGACCTCCTCGTTGATCGAGATGCACGCGCTGGCCGGAAAACCACCATACCCCAAGAACGAGGGTTTGGCGCCTTTGGAAAGGATAAAGCTCTTAATGATGCGGTCGATTTCCCCGGTAGTAACACCGGGATGAACAGCCGCACCGCCGACTTGTAGCGCCTGTGCCGATACAGAACCCGCTTTCTTCATCTTCGCAAGCTCCTGGGACGTTTTCAGCACTACCATACGCTACGCCTCCAAAGCCGCAAGAGTGAGTTTCGTTGTTTCCTCAAGCTCCTGCTGCCCTACAACAATTTTAAGTTTGCCCGTTTTGGAATAATAATCCTTAAGGGGCTCTGTTTGCTGATGGTAAACCGCAAGACGGTCACGGACGGTTTCGGGCTGGTCATCCTTGCGGATTACCAGGCCTCCGCCACACCTGTCGCAGATGCCTTCCTGTTTAGAAGGCTTCGCCTCGACATGGTAGCTGGCGCCGCATTTTTCACAAACGCGTCTGCCGCCCATTCTCTTCTCGATCGCCTCATCGGCAACTTCAATGTCGATCACGCGGTCAATTTCGATTCCCATCGCGTCGAGCGCCTGCGCCTGCGGAACAGTGCGCGGAAAGCCATCAAGAATGAAGCCGTTCCGGCAGTCGTCCTGAGCAAGACGCTCTTTAATGATTCCAATCACCACATCATCCGGAACGAGCTTGCCATCTTCCATATAGGATTTGGCTTTCAGCCCCATTTCGGTCCCGTTTTTCAGCGCTTCCCGGATAATGTTTCCGGTACTGATTGCGGGGATGTGCAGACGGTCGCAGATGATTTCCGCCTGTGTGCCCTTACCGGCGCCTGGAGCGCCAAGGAGTATCAGTTTCATAACCTTTTCTCCCCTTACTCTAAGAAGCCTTTATAGTGGCGCATCATCATCTGAGATTCAAGCTGTCTGAAGGTATCCAGCGCAACGCCCACAACGATAATGATCGAAGTACCGCCGAGGGAGATATTCATTCTGGTCACCGCGCCAGCGCCGATAGGCAGAGTTGCGATGAGAGCCAAAACAATGCCGCCGATCAATGTGATCTTGGAGATGATTCTGGCAATGAAATCGGATGTCGGTCTGCCGGGTCTGATACCCGGAATGGTACCGCTGTTGTTACGCAGATTGTTGGATATTTCGATCGGATTATACTGGATCGCCACGTAAAAATAGTTGAACGCGAGGATCAGGATGAAATAAAGCGCTGCATAAAGGAATGTGTTATAGTTGAATGCGCCAAGAATCTTGCCCAGCATTCCCGTGCCGTTGGGGTCAACGAACGCCTTGATGGTGCCCGGGATCGCCAGCAGGGAAGAAGCAAAGATGATCGGCATAACATTGGACATGTTGACCTTAATGGGGATAAAGGTCGACTGCCCGCCGTACATTTTGCGGCCCACCACTTTTTTCGCATACTGCACCGGAATGCGGCGTTCAGCGTTGGTCATAATGATAATCGCAACAATGAGAGCCATGAACAGTACAACGATCAGCGGAACGGTCAGCAGGTAGATCGACTGGGGGTTGTCGCCGAATGCCAGTTTAAAGTAAGCCCATAGCTTCTGCAGAGCGTAGGGGGCACGGGAAACGATGCCTGAAAAAAGGATCAGGGAAATACCGTTTCCGATACCGTGGTCATCAATTCTTTCGCCCATGTAGACAATCAGCATGGCCCCGCCAATAAACGCGCCAATGATAACCAGAGCGGCAAATACGCCAGAGAATCCGCTATTGTACATGATTGCGCCCGCCTGATTGCGGAGCATTGTGTAATAAGCGAACGCCTGCAGCAGAGCAAGACCCACGGTTGTGTAACGTGTAATCTTCTGGAGCTGCTTTCTGCCGTCCTCTCCCTCTTTGGCCATGCGCTCCAGTGCCGGAATGGCAACTGTGAGCAGCTGGATCACGATGGAGGAAGTGATGTACGGTGTAATCGACAACGCAAAAATTGTTGCGTTGGCAAATGCGCCGCCTGATAGAATATCCAGGTAGCCTAAAAGGTTGCCTGTGTCCGCTATCATATTTTTAAGAACAGATGCGTCAAGGAACGGAACCGGGACGGCTGCGCCGAGCCGGAACAGAACGATGATCATCAGGGTGAAGAGAATCTTTTTCCTTAAATCCGGAATCCCCCATGCGTTCTTTAAGGTCGTAAACATTCTTACTTCACCTCAGCCTTTCCGCCTGCTTTTTCGATTTTTTCCTTCGCGGAAGTAGAAAAAGCTGCGCAATTGACTGTGAGTTTCTTTGTGAGTTCGCCATTGCCGAGCACTTTGACACCGTCAAGGGTCTTTTTGATCAGACCGGACTCGAGCAATGCCTGAGCGTCTACAACCGCACCGTCCTCGAATTTCTCGAGATCGGAAACGTTGATCGTTGCGTACTTAGTGGCAAAGATATTCACAAAGCCTCTCTTGGGTACGCGTCTCTGAAGGGGCATCTGGCCGCCTTCAAACCCAGGTCTGACACCGCCGCCGGAACGGGCCTTCTGGCCTTTGTGTCCCTTACCGGCAGTCTTTCCGTTACCGGAGCCTGCACCTCTGCCTTTACGGAACGCGTCTTTGTTTGAACCGGGCGCCGGGGAAAGTTCATGCAATTTCATCTTACCTGCACCTCCTTGCTTTATGCTTCGGTAACCTCAATGAGGTGGGAAATTTTTGCGATTTTGCCTTTTGTGGCAATGTTATCGGGTTGAATGGTCTCGTCGCCGATTTTGCGCAGTCCTAAGGAGTCCGCGGTGGCAATCTGGCCATCTTTACGACCGACAAGACTCCTGACGAGCTTGATTTTCAGCTGTGCCATGTTCGCTTCCTCCTTAACCAATAATATCCTTAATGGACTTGCCGCGCACTGCGGCTACCTGCTCGGCATCACGCAGAGCACACAGCCCCTGAATAGTTGCGCTGACAACGTTGCAGGGGTTATTGGAACGAAGGGATTTCGTACGGATATCCCTGATTCCCGCAACCTCCAGCACTGCACGCACAGGGCCGCCTGCGATAACGCCGGTACCTTGCGGAGCCGGCTTCATGAGCACTCTGCCCGCGCCGTATACACCGATGATCTCATGGGGAATGGTTGTACCCTTCAACGAGATCTTGTGCAGATTCTTTTTCGCGTCCTCAATACCCTTGCGGATTGCGTCGGGTACCTCGCCCGCTTTACCAAGCCCGAAGCCCACCATGCCATTGCCGTCGCCGACAACAACAAGCGCTGCGAACTTAAAAATGCGTCCGCCCTTCACTGTTTTGGAAACGCGGTTAATTGCTACCACGCGCTCTGTGAGCTCGTATTTGCTTGCATCGATAAGAGCCAAAAGTATCCCTCCTTTTTAGAATTTGAGGCCGCCTTCACGAGCCGCTTCAGCAAGTTCTTTCACACGTCCGTGATAAATATAGCCGCCACGGTCGAAGACAATATTCTCAATGCCTTTTTCGGCCGCTCTTTTCGCAAGTGCTGCGCCGACCTTCTTCGCTGCTTCCTTATTACCGCCAAAACCTTCGAAATCCTTGTCCATTGAAGATGCTGCGCAAAGGGTCACGCCGGTAGCATCGTCAATAATCTGGGCATAAATGTGTTTAGCGGAGCGGAAAACATCAAGACGAGGGCACTCGGGCGTGCCGCAGATCTTTGCTCTGACTCTTACATGCCTTTTCAGTCTGGCTGTGTTTTTGTCAGGCTTTGTTATCATGTTGATTCACTCCTTCGATTACTTCTTGCCCTTGCCTGCTTTACCTTCCTTACGGAGGATCACTTCGTCGATATACTTGATACCCTTGCCCTTATACGGCTCAGGCGGGCGTTTTTCGCGGACTTCCGCTGCAAACTGGCCAACCTTCTGCTTGTCGGGACCATGGATAATGATCTTGTTAGGTGCAGGCACGTCAATTGTGATGTCGGCAGTGTCTTCCATGAACACCTGGTGAGAATAACCAAGGGTCATGACAAGCTTTTTACCCTGCTTCGCAGCACGGTAACCGACGCCGTTGATTTCGAGATCCTTGTGGAACTCCTCGGTAACGCCGTGAACCATGTTGGCAATCAGCGTTCTGGTGAGCCCGTGGACGCTCTTCTCAAATTTCTCATCGTTTGGCCTGGTAACGAGGATCTCGCTGTTTTCCAGCGCGATGGTCATTTCCGGGCGGAAGCTCTGGGTCAAAGTGCCCTTCGGGCCTTTGACAGTAACTGTGCTGCCGTCAATTTTGACGTCAACGCCCGCAGGCACAGTGATGGGCTTTCTGCCTATTCTACTCATCGTCTGTCCCCCCCTTACCAGATAAATGCGAGGACTTCGCCGCCAACATTCTCACTACGAGCCTGTTTGTCGGTCATAACGCCTTTGTTCGTGGAGAGAATGGCGGTGCCGAGACCCTTCATCACGCGGGGCATTTCCTCACAACTGGTGTATATACGCAGGCCGGGTTTAGAAACCCTGCGAAGACCCTGAATAACCGGGGTCTTGCCCTGCCCGTATTTCAGGGCTACACGGATTGTGCCCTGCTTGTCGTCCTCGACGACCTGGAATGCTTTTATATATCCTTCATCCAACAAAATCTGAGCAATTGCCTTCTTCATGTTGGAAGCAGGAATATCAACAGTATCATGTTTCGCACTGTTTGCGTTTCTGATACGTGTCAGCATGTCAGCGATTGTATCGGTGATATGCATGCCGTCAACCTCCTTTTATAGCTCAGCTTTGTTTTACCAGCTTGCTTTCCTTACGCCCGGAATCTGCCCCTTGTAGGCTAGCTCTCTGAAGCAGATACGGCAGACGCCGAATTTGCGAAGGTAAGCATGTGGTCTGCCGCAGATTTTGCACCGGGTGTATTCTCTTGTAGAAAATTTCGCCGGGCGCTGCTGCTTGATTTTCATTGATGTTTTTGCCACAGTGATTCCTCCTTACTTCGCAAATGGAGCGCCCATGAGCGTCAGAAGCTCGCGGGACTCTTCATCGGTTTTCGCAGTGGTGACAAAGCAGATGTCCATGCCTCTAACCTTGTCGATCTTATCAAACTCGATCTCCGGGAAGATGAGCTGTTCTTTGAGGCCCATATTATAGTTGCCTCTGCCGTCAAACCCGTTGGGGTTTATTCCGCGGAAGTCGCGGACGCGCGGGAGCGCTACACTGAACAGCCTGTCTACAAACTCGTACATCACGTTGCCCCGCAGGGTAACCTTTGCACCGATGTTCATGCCTTCACGAAGCTTGAAGTTGGCAACGGATTTTTTCGCTTTGCAAATGCTCGCCTTTTGACCGGTGATCTTTGCAAGGTCGCTCACGATCGAGTCAATAACTTTGGGGTTATCTCTCGCTTCTCCGCAGCCAATGTTGATGACAACTTTATCAAGCTTGGGGATCTGCATGACAGAAGTATAACCAAACTTTTTCATCAGTACAGGAGCAATTTCGCTCTTGAACTGGTCCTTTAATCTTGCCATGATGTATCCTCCTTACTTAAAAAGTTTCACCGCACTTTAAATTTTTACACAGGCGTTCCTTAGAACCGTCCTTCAGGATTTTGTGGGCAATTCTTGTGGGTTTGCCGCATTTCGGGCAAACAAGCATCACCTTAGAAGCATACATGGCGCCTTCAGCCTTCACAATGCCGCCCTGATCGCCCATCTTGCGGGGTTTCAGGTGTTTGGTCATCATGTTGATGCCCTCGACGATCACTTTTTGCTCCTTCGGGCTTACCTCAAGAACCTTACCCTTTTTGCCCTTGTCCTTACCGGACAGAACGATTACTGTATCGCCCTTTTTCACGTGAATTTTATTCACTTTCGAGCCCTCCATTACAGTACCTCAGGCGCGAGGCTTAATATCTTGAGGTACTCCTTTTCGCGGAGTTCCCTCGCCACTGGTCCAAAAATACGTGTGCCCTTGGGATTTTTATCCTCTTTAATGATAACCGCCGCATTCTCGTCAAAACGGATGTATGTGCCGTCATCACGGCGTACACCTTTGGCGGAACGAACGATTACTGCTTTTACTACATCGCCTTTTTTTACTTGGCCGCCGGGCGCAGCTTTCTTGACGGAAGCCACTACCACGTCGCCGATATTGGCGTATCTCCTACGCGAGCCGCCCAACACTCTGATGCACATAAGTTCCTTGGCGCCGGTGTTGTCAGCTACTTTGAGATAGGTCTGCATCTGTATCACAGTGCGTTCCTCCTTTCGGTCGGATTAGTTGCTTATTTCGCCTTTGCAATGATCTCGGTGACCCTCCACCTTTTGTCCTTGGACAGGGGGCGGGTTTCCATAATCTCTACTTTATCGCCAATTCCGCATTCGTTGTTCTCGTCATGTGCCTTGAACTTCGTGGTGCGTTTGATGATTTTTTTGTAAAGGGGGTGTTTCACGTTGTCTTCAATCGCGACTACAACCGTTTTGTCCATTTTGTCGCTGACAACCATGCCAACACGGGTCTTTCTGAGATTTCTTTCGCTCATTTACCGTCGTCCTCCCTTCCGCTTACTGCACGTTCTTGAGCTCGTTTGCCCGGATCATAGTTTTGACTTTCGCAATGTCTTTTTTGACAGCGTTCAAACGCATCGGGTTTTCAAGCTGGTTGATAGCGTGCTGGAAGCGAAGGTTAAAAAGCTCGGCTTTGAGGTCAGACAGCTTCTGGGTCAATTCCGCTGCGGACAATTCTCTCATCTCGCTTGCCTTCATTACTCTTCACTCCCCTTTTCCTCGGTTTCCTTTGAAACAAATTTGCATTTGATCGGAAGCTTGTGGGCAGCAAGTCTCATTGCCTCGCGGGCAAGATCCTCGGATACTCCGCTGATTTCGAACATCACGCGGCCCGGCTTCACGACTGCAACCCAGTATTCCGGGCTGCCTTTACCGGAACCCATTCGGGTCTCGGCGGGTTTTTCTGTAATCGGCTTGTCAGGGAAAATCTTAATCCAAACCTGACCGCCACGCTTGATATAACGGGTCATAGCGATACGGGCGGCTTCAATCTGGTTGGATGTGATCCAAGCCGGCTCCAGCGCCTGAAGGCCATACTCACCGTAAGTGACCGTGTTGCCTCTGGTGGCTTTACCGGTCAGGCGACCTCTGTGTACCCTGCGGTACTTTACTCTTTTCGGCAGAAGCATTATTTATTGCCTCCTTCCTTACGGGTTCTCTTCCCATCCCCGAGCACCTCTCCGGCGTAGATCCAGACCTTAACGCCGATCTTTCCGTAGGTGGTGTCGGCTTCAGCGAAGCCATAGTCGATGTCGGCACGAATGGTCTGCAGGGGAATCGTACCCTCATGGTAATGCTCGGTACGGGCGATTTCAGCACCGCCCAGACGGCCGGCAACGCCAACCTTGATGCCCTTAGCGCCGAACTTCATCGCGCGGCCGATTGCCTGCTTCATTGCACGGCGGAAAGAGACGCGTCCGACAAGCTGAGCAGCGATGCTTTCGGCAACCAGCTGCGCATTTTTATCGGGCTGCTTCACTTCGACAACGTTGATAAATACCTGACGTTTGTCTGTGTCCGCTTTGCCCTTGTTGATCATGTCGTCGCACAGCTTGCGGATTCTTTCGATCTCCGAGCCGCCTTTACCGATCACGATGCCGGGTCTGGAGCAGTGGATATGGATGCGCACCTTGGTGGCATCTCTTTCGATTTCAATTCTGGGAATACCAGCGTCAAACAGGGTTTTCTTTAAGAACTTGCGCAGCTTGTAATCCTCGACAAGGATATCGCCGAAAGCGTCGTCCTTAGCAAACCAGCGGGAATCCCAATCCTTGATGACTCCGACACGTAGACCGTGCGGATTTACTTTTTGGCCCATAGTTTACCTCCTCTTTCAGCTTATTCGTATTCCTTCACGGTTACAAAAACATGTGAAGTTCTTTTCAGAATCTGGAAAGCCCTGCCTTGGGCGCGGGGTCTGATGCGTTTCATTGTCGGGCCGGGCGTAACGTAGCACTCCGAAACATAGAGATTGTTCTTATCCATGCTGAAGTTGTTTTCCGCGTTCGCAATTGCCGACTTGAGCAGCTTCTCCAGAGGCTCGCATGCGGCCTTGGGAGTGTGCTTAATGATTGCTATGGCCTGATCGGCCGGCTTGTTTCTAATAAGATCAAGCACGATCTGCACCTTACGGGGCGCGATACGAGCATGTCTCAAAGAAGCTTTTGCTTCCATTGTGATGTCCTCCTTTCGGCCACGTTAGTTGGATTTCTTCGCGCCGGCATGCCCGCGATAGGTTCTGGTGGGAGCAAACTCGCCGAGTTTGTGTCCAACCATATCCTCGGTCACATAAACCGGCATATGCTTGCGTCCGTCATGGACGGCAAAGGTGTGTCCTACAAAATCAGGAAATATTGTGGAGGAGCGGCTCCAGGTCTTCAGAACTACTTTCTTCTCGCCGCTCTCATTCATCTTGCGAACTCTTTCAAGCAGAACGGGCTGCACAAAAGGTCCTTTTTTAACGCTTCTACCCATGAATCATTTGCCTCCTTTCAGCCCGCTTTACTTAGCGTCGCGGCGCTTGACAATAAACTTGTCGGAGCGATTGTGTTTCGAGCGGGTCTTGTAACCCAGCGCCGGCTTGCCCCACGGGGTAACAGGGCCGGGACGTCCAACAGGGCTCTTGCCCTCACCACCGCCGTGCGGATGGTCGCAGGGGTTCATGACGGAACCGCGGACAGTAGGTCTCCAACCCATATGGCGGCGACGTCCGGCTTTGCCGTAATTGACGTTTTCGGCGTCGATATTACCGACCTGACCGATTGTCGCATAGCAGCTGTCCGGAATGTTCCGGAGCTCGCCAGAGGGAAGTCTCACCATTGCGTGGCCGTTTTCCTTTGCCATCAGCTGTGCCATGATTCCGGCGGAACGTGCAAGCTGCGCGCCCTTTCCGGGATAAAGCTCGATGTTGTGGATAAAGGTACCGGTCGGGATGTTGATCATCGGCAGGGCATTGCCCGCCTTGATGTCCGCCTTCGCGCCGGAAACGATCTGGTCGCCGACTTTCAGGCCGTTGGGAGCGATAATATAACGCTTTTCGCCGTCCTCATACTGCACAAGTGCGATATGGGCGGTTCTGTTCGGATCATACTCAAGAGTCAGGACGGTTGCAGGCATGTCGGCTTTGTCCCTCTTGAAGTCAATCACACGGTATTTGCGGCGGTTGCCGCCGCCTCTGTGGCGAACCGTAATTCTGCCGTTGCTGTTGCGGCCGGAGTGCTTTTTGATGGGTTCAAGAAGGCTTTTTTCCGGAGCAACCTTCGACAAATCGCTGTAGTCCGTGCAGGTCATCTGACGGCGGCTAGGCGTTGTCGGTTTATAGCTTTTAATAGCCATTCGGTTTCACTCTCCTCATAATGTGGTTAGCGGGGCATATGAGTTACCCCATACTCGGGAGCCAAAGGCGCCCATTACAGCATGGTGTCAAAGAATTCGATCGTCTTCGAATCTTCTTTCAGCGTAACAATCGCCTTCTTGTAAGAAGGACGGTAGCCGCCGGTCTGACCCATTCTCTTAAAGCGGCCACGGCAGTTAACGGTGTTAACCTTTGCAACCTTGGTGCCGGGGAACAACGCCTCGACAGCCTTGACGATTTCAATCTTGTTGGCGTCTTTTGCAACTTTAAAAGTGTACTTCTTGAGCTGCACATTCGCCATGGAAGCCTCGGTGATTACCGGGGTAAGGATAATATCCTGCGGTGCTTTCATTATGCGTACACCTCCTCAAGTTTGGCAACAGCATCTTTCGCAACAATGAACTTGTCGCAGTTTACGAGGTCGTAAACGTTGATGGTGTTTACCAGAGCGGTCTTAATGCCGGGGATGTTCGCGGCGCTCTTAATGAACTGATCGTTTCTCTCAGGCATCAAGATGAGCGCTTTCTTTTCCGCACCCAAAGCCTTGAGCATACCGATTACTGCTTTCGTCTTGTAACCTTCGACCGCAATGTTATCCACAACGATCATGTCGCCGGTGAGCACTTTATCGGAAAAGACCGATTTGATTGCCAGACGGCGGACTTTTTTGTTAAGCGCGTAGCTGTAATCTCTCGGCTTAGGACCGAGTGCGATTCCGCCTTTTCTCCACTGAGGAGCGCGGATAGAGCCCTGTCTCGCGTGGCCTGTACCCTTCTGTTTCCAGGGTTTGCGGCCGCCGCCGGAAACTTCCGTACGGGTAAGCGTAGACTGTGTGCCCTGGCGCTGATTGGCAAGGTAGTTTACAACAACCTGATGTACCACCGTCGGGTTGGGCGTGATACCGAAGACGAAATCAGAAAGCTCCATCTCCGAAACGACTTTGCCGGCCATATCATATACATTAACCTTTGGCATTGTGTGTATCCTCCTTCCCTTACGCCTTAACGCTATTGGTGATGCAGATCAGGCCGCCCTTGGCGCCCGGAACAGCTCCCTTAATAGCAATAAGATTGTTTTCAACGTCAACCTTGACGATTTCAAGATTCTGAACAGTGACCCGCTCCGCGCCCAGATGGCCGGGGAGCTTCTTGCCCTTCATGACTCTTGACGGGTCTGAGCAGGCGCCCAGCGAGCCCTGATGTCTCGCTACAGGACCGGTGCCATGGGTTTCTTTCAAGCGGCCAAAATTGTAACGCTTGATGACGCCCGCGTAACCTTTACCTTTGGAAGTTCCAACCACGTCCACCGCGTCGCCCGCGGCGAAAGCGTCGGCCTTGATGAGATCGCCCACATTCAGTGTGGAGCAGTCTTCCAGACGGAATTCCCTAAGTGTTCTTTTGTTGGCAACATCGGCTTTCGCGAAATGTCCCTTCTGGGGTTTGTTGCAGGCTTTGTCGCTGATGTCTCCGAAACCGATCTGCACAGCTTCATAGCCGTCGTTTTCGGCTGTTTTCTTCTGGACGACAACGCAAGGGCCGGCTTCAATAACAGTTACAGGGATCACTTTGCCGCTTTCGTTAAAAAGCTGGGTCATGCCGATCTTTTTGCCTACGATGCACTTTTGCATACCTTTCTTTACCTCCTACGGTTATTGGTTGGCACTAAGCCAACTTGACCTGACGGCGAATCCGTCGTCGGGGTTTCTGCCTTTGTAAAAGAAATCAAAGTTTGATTTCAATTTCAACGCCGGCAGGTAGTTCAAGCCCTGTCAGAGCTTCCACAGTTTTGTTGGAAGGTCTGAGAATGTCGATGAGTCTCTTGTGGGTTCTCATCTCAAACTGCTCACGGCTGTCCTTGTACTTATGAACAGCACGCAGAATGGTGATGATTTCCTTCTCGGTCGGAAGGGGAATCGGTCCGGACACGCGGGCGCCTGTGCGCTTCGCTGTCTCCACAATTTTTTCCGCTGCCGAATCAACAAGCTGATGATCGTAACCTTTGAGCCTGATCCTGATTTTTTCCTTGACTGCCACTTAACATCGCCTCCTTACAGTTTCCACATAGCGACGCTTTAAGAACTGATATTACCTGCACACCCCACCGGGTGTTCCGCGGATGAGCATACAAAAAATCCGGTAAACTTTCGTTTATCCGGACTTTATACCGCTCACGGATTTCTCCGCCAAACCGCGCCGCCAAACCTAAAAAAAGGCAGCAAGTTCTGTTCAGTATTAAAGTCGCCCGGTTTTAAATCGGACATACTCCGCGGAAATTCCCCACCACAAAGGGTGGCCACCTCCCGCATCAACGCATATCTTGTGCAGTCACGCTTAAGTATAATACCATATGACATTTCGTATTGCAAGTGTTTTTTTCAAAATTCTCATAAATATTTATAAAAATTTTTGGCAGAATTCTCGCCTGCTTTTGGATCCCGGTTTTTATAGAGCATAAGCGGAAACGGAGCGCGAAAGCTGAGCCGTCGCGCCCCGTTTTAATGGAATTTTGTCCAGGTTTTTACTGCTTAATACGCTTTGCCCCAGATAATGCTGGTTTTTGCCGGCTTTCCGCAGATCGGGCAAACATCCGAAGGATGTTCCTGTTCAAACGGCATGCAGCGGGAGGTTAATCCAGCCTCTTCTTTCACCTTCAGCTCACAGGCTTCGTCGCCGCACCACATGGTTTTGAAAAACCCGTTTTTGCTGGCTGCCAGTTCCTTCAGCTCGTCAAAGGTCAGGGCGGTATAGGTGCGAGATTCGCGGTTGGCAAGAGCCTTGCTGTAAAGACCGTCGTGCACCGCTTGCAGCAGTTCAGGCACCCAGGCTTCCAGTTCGTCAAGAGAGACGATGGTCTTTTCGCGGTTGTCGCGGCGAACCAGCACGCACTGGTTGGATTCAATATCGCGGGGGCCCATCTCCAGACGCAGCGGCACGCCTTTCATCTCATACTCCGAGAATTTCCATCCGGCGGAATTGTCGCTGTCGTCGATTTTCGCGCGGCAAATTTTTTTCAGCCGCTCGGTGACTTCACGCGCTTTCTCCAGCACGCCCTCTTTATGCTGCGCAATCGGCAGCACAATGACCTGAATCGGCGCAATATCGGGCGGCAAAACAAGGCCGTTGTCATCGCCGTGGGTCATGATGATCGCGCCGATGATGCGGGTGGACAGCCCCCACGAGGTTTGATGCGGGTACTGCGGCTTGTTGTCGCGCCCCTGAAAGGTAATCTCAAACGCCCGCGCAAATCCGTCGCCGAAATAATGAGAGGTTCCGGACTGGAGCGCTTTGCCGTCATGCATCATCGCTTCAATTGTATAGGTAGCCTCCGCGCCGGCAAACTGTTCCTTCTTGGTCTTGCGGCCTTTGGTGACAGGAATGGCGAGAGACTTTTCACAGAAGTCGGCGTAAACATTCAGCATCCGCTCGGTTTCTTCCAGCGCTTCCTCACCGGTTTCATGCATGGTGTGGCCTTCCTGCCAGAGGAACTCGCAGGTGCGCAGGAACGGGCGGGTGGTTTTTTCCCAGCGCACGACGGAGCACCACTGATTATACAGCTTGGGCAGATCGCGGTAGGACTTGATGATTTTCGCATAGTGTTCGCAGAACAGGGTTTCCGACGTCGGGCGAACACAGAGACGCTCGGAAAGCTTTTCGCTGCCTCCATGCGTGACCCACGCCACCTCCGGCGCGAATCCCTCCACATGATCCTTTTCCTTTTGCAGCAGGCTCTCCGGAATAAACATCGGCATATAGACATTCTCATGCCCCGTCTCTTTAAAGCGGGTATCCAGCAGATGCTGGATATTTTCCCAGATCGCATATCCGTAAGGACGGATGACCATGCATCCGCGCACTGTGGAATAATCGATGAGGTCGGCTTTTTTCACAATATCCGTATACCACTTTGCGAAATCCACCTCCATAGAGGTAATCGCTTCCACCATCTTTTTCTGATCGGCCATTTTAACAACAAACTCCTTTTTATCCGGCTGCGCCACAACAACAAAGCTGCCGCCCGCCGGCTTTTGCGCGGAGCCCTGTTCTGACAGCGCAAAACAGAGACCGCCTTTGGTTCAGATGCTTTTATCATAACGAATCTGCACAGAAAATGCAAGGGAGGCAGACCGTGTGTGCCTTTTCCCAAAGAAACAGAAAGGGCAGAGGGACACCCCTCTGCCATACCTTTCTCAATGTGTCCGCCGAATCAACTCTGTAATTCTTCGATATACTTAACGATATCGCCGACAACCTTAATATTTTCAATTTCTTCGTCAGGGATTTCGCAATCAAATTCTTCTTCCAAGCTCATGACGAGATCTACAATGTCCAGAGAATCTGCCCCCAGATCATTCTGGATGCTCGCATCCATGGTAACAGCCTCTTCCTCAACGTCCAGCTGATCCACAAGAATTTCCCTAACCTTTTCAAAAACCATAACCGTTTCCTCCTAATATTATATGAAATGGATTATTTACTGATTAAAGAGCGTCCGCATGCGTTATTCTGTGAACTCTCCAATCTTACGGAACTTATAATACCTGTTTTCCAGCAGTTTGGCAATAGGAATTTCCAGATATTTTTGGATTGTTTTCAAAATGTATACAGATATGTTTTCGGCCGCGGTTTCGTGGTCCGTATGAGCGCCTTCGCCCGGCTCCGGAATGACCGCGTCCGCGACCCCAAGCTCCATTAAATCTTCCGCCGTAATGCGCATGCAGTTGGCCGCTTCCTCTTCCCGCGCCGCGTCTTTCCAGAGGATGGATGCGAACCCCCGCGGAGAGATTACCGAATAGATCGCGTTCTGCAGCATGGCAAGCTCGTCGCACACGCCAAGCGCAAGTGCTCCGCCGCTGCCGCCTTCTCCGAGGACAATTGAAATAACCGGCGTTTTAAGCTCCATAAATTCCATCAGGTTGCGGGCGATCGCCTCTCCCTGCCCGCGCTCTTCGGCCCCCACGCCGCAGAACGCGCCGGGGGTATCAATCAGGCAGATGACCGGACGGTGAAACTTTTCAGCCTGTTTAGCAAGGCGCAGCGCCTTTCTGTACCCCTCAGGGTGAGGCATCGCAAAATTCACCTGTTGGTTTTCTTTGAGATCGCGGCCTTTTACCTGCGCGATAACGGTTACGGCGATTCCGCCAATGGTTCCGATTCCGCCGAGAATCGCTCCGTCGTCCCCATAAAAGCGGTCGCCGTGCAGCTCGACAAAATCCTCAAAAATAAGCGGGATATAGTCCCGCACGGTGGGGCGGTTTTTCTCTCGGACAATGAGCAGTCTATCCCACGCTGTTTTCATTTAGTACCGCTCCTTTCCCGCCGTGCAGCTTGAGCAGATGGGCGATGGTTTTTCGCATCGCGCTGCGCTCTACAATCATGTCTACAAAACCATGTTCCAGACCGAATTCCGCTGACTGGAAGTCCTCCGGCAGACGCTGTTTAATCGTGCCCTCGATGACGCGCCTGCCCGCGAAGCCCACCAGTACCTTCGGCTCCGCGATGATAATGTCGCCGAGTGACGCAAAGCTGGCAGTAACGCCGCCTGTGGTCGGATCGGTGAGCACTGTGAGGTAAAGCAGGCCCTTGCGGGAATGGCGTCCCACAGCGCCCGCGGTTTTCGCCATCTGCATCAGGGATACAATTCCCTCCTGCATGCGGGCGCCGCCGCTTGCGGTGAAAAGCACCACCGGCAGCTCCTCGTCGCTCGCGCGCTCAAACAGGCGCGCAATCTTTTCCCCCACCACAGACCCCATTGAACCCATCATAAAACGGGTGTCCATCGCGCCGAGTGCGCACGGCTGCCCCATAATGGTGCAGTTCCCTGTGACGACTGCGTCGCGCAGGCCGGTTTTCCGCCGCAGCTGAAAGGTCTTTTCGGTATAGCCTTCAAAGTCAATCGGATTGAGGCTTTTCATGTGCTTATCATATTCCGTAAATGTAAAATTATCCGCTGTAATTTCAATGCGCTCCGGTGCTGTCAGGCGGGCATGATAACTGCAGTTCGGGCAGATTTTTCCCGCCAGCGCAAATGCCTCCATAAATTCCACCTTGCCGCAGCGCGGGCATTTAAACATCAGATTATCTGGTATGTTCAATCTGCCCTTCTGCTTTTCCCCGCCGTTAATTGCCGCGCGGGATTTCACCTTAAAAAATAAATCCTGTAACATCCGCCCACCTCCTGTTTCTCTGTTTATGCGTGTTTCACTCCTGTTTCATCAGACGGTCCAGGAAACCGATATCATAGCTGCCCGCCTCAAAATCGGGATTATGCAGCAGGGAAAGCTGGAAATCAATATTGGTGTCCACACCCTCCACCAAAAATTCCGCCAGCGCCCAGCGCATCTTCATAATTGCCTCGTGCCGGGTAGGCGCGAACGCAATCAGCTTCGCAATCATCGAATCATAATACGGCGGGATGGTATAGCCCGCGTAAACGGCGCTGTCAATGCGCACGCCCGGGCCGCCCGGCATATAGAGCGCCCGGATGACCCCCGGAGAGGGGCGGAAGTTGAGCGCTGGATTTTCGGCATTGATGCGGCATTCAATCGAGTGCCCTCGCATGACGATGTCGTCCTGGCAAAGCTTCAGCGGCTCACCCTGCGCAACGCTCAGCTGGTTTTTCACAATATCCACGCCGGTCACCAGTTCGGTAATCGGGTGCTCCACCTGAATCCGGGTGTTCATTTCCATAAAGTAGAATCTGCCGTCCCCATCTACAAGGAACTCAATCGTCCCGGCGTTCTGGTAGCCGGCGGCGCGCACGGCAGCTTTGGCCGCTTCGCCCATCTGTCCGCGCAGCTCCGGGTTCATAACCGATGCGGGGGACGGCGCTTCCTCAATCATTTTCTGGTTGCGGCGCTGCACGGAGCAGTCCCGCTCCCCCAGATGAATGACATTTCCGAATTCGTCCGCCAGCACCTGAATTTCGATATGGCGCGGGTCCTGTAAAAATTTTTCCAGATAAATGTTCCCATCCCCGAAGCAGGCAATTGCTTCCTGCCGCGCGGCTGTAAACGCCGTTTCCAGTTCTTCCGGGGTTCGCGCAATGCGGATGCCGCGGCCTCCGCCGCCCGCGCATGCCTTCACCATCACCGGATAACCTACGGAGGAGGCAATTTCTGCCGCCTTTCTTTCGTCCGTCACAACGCCGTCCGAGCCGGGGATAACGGGAACTCCCGCGTTTTTCATGGTCGCCTTGGCCTGTGCCTTGTCGCCCAGCAATTCGATGGATTCCGGCCTCGGGCCGATAAATTTAACCCCGCAGGCGCTGCAAAGCCGGGCAAAGCGCGCATTTTCCGAGAGGAATCCAAAACCCGGATGAATGGCGTCCGCGCCGGTCTGTTCACAAGCCGCCAGAATGGCGTGCATATTCAGATAACTATCTTTGGAGGGAGCGGGGCCGATACAGACGCACTCGTCGGCAATCTGCGCATGAAGCGCCGATTTGTCCGCGGTGGAGCAGACCGCAACCGTACGCAACCCCATTTCGCGGCACGCTCGGATGATACGCACCGCGATTTCGCCGCGGTTGGCAATCAGAACTTTTGAAAACATGGCTTTCCCTCATTTATATAAATTCAAAGCGGAATCCGCAATCTTATTTCGACAGGGCAAACGTGATTTCGGCCTCCGCGGCAAGTTCCCCTTCGACGGTGGCTTTTGCGCTGCCCACGCCGAAACTTCCGCGCAGCTTGAGCATTTCCACTTCCAGACGCACCGTATCGCCCGGCAGAACCGGCCGGCGGAATTTCGCCTTATCAATCTTCGCAAAAAAGGCCAGCTTTCCCTTGTTTTCCGGCAGGGACAGCACACAGACCGCGCCTGCCTGCGCGAGCATTTCAATGGTAAGCACGCCGGGAGTCACCGGATGTTCCGGAAAATGCCCCCGAAACCAAAAAGAATCCGGAGCGATATACTTATTTGCCACAACGCGTTTCCCCTGCTCCATCTCCTCAACTTCGTCAATCAGAAGGAACGGGTCGCGGTGCGGAATAATTTCCATAATCTGTTCTTTGTTTAAAAGCGGCATTTCTGTCTCCTTACTCCAGTCGGATGACTGGCTGGCCATATTCGACCACTTCGCCGTCCTTGACCAGAATTTCGGCAACGGTACCGTCCAGTTCCGCAGGCACCTCGTTCATCACTTTCATAGACTCCACAATGAACGCGGTGCAGCCTTTTGCAATCCGGCAGCCCAAGCTGGCAAACGGCTTTTTATCAGGCGCGCTGGCGGCGTAGAAAGTCCCCACGATCGGAGAGGTCAGGTAGGTTGCCTTTGCGTGGCTTTCCACCGAAACCGTCCCGACTGCTGCGGCAGCGGCGCTGTCCGCTGTAACGGCGATAGCCGCCGCCTGTGCGGGAAGCTGCGGGCTTATCTGCGGCGCCGCACACTGCCCTTTAATCTTCAGCTTGAGGCCCTCGCACTCAAAGCACAGCTCCCCAATTTTATGTTCGGCTACGCTTTTCATCAGCGCCTGGATCTGTTCAATTCCAAATTCTCTACCCATAAACGCTCCTCCTATCAGTCCTCAAACTTTTTCAGCAGCAGCGACGCGTTATGCCCGCCGAAGCCCATCGAATTGGAAATTGCATATTGAATATCGGCCTTGCGTGCGCCCTCCGTTACATAGTCGAGATCGCAGTCCTCGTCCGGCACGCGGTAACCGGCGGTCGGAGGCAGAATGCCGTTTTTCAGCGCAAAAGAGGTGATGATCGCCTCTACGCCGCCGGCGGCTCCCAGCATATGACCGGTCATGGACTTTGTGGAGCTGATCGCCAGATGATAGGCGTGGTCGCCGAACGCATATTTAACCGCCGCGGTTTCGCATCTCTCATTCAACGGGGTTGAAGTTCCGTGCGCATTGATATAGCCCACCTGTTCGGGGGCGATGCCCGCCTCCGCCATGGCGCCCTGCATTGCGTGCCCAGCGCCTTCCCCGTCCGGGGACGGGCCGGTGATGTGGTGCGCGTCGTCGGTCGCGCCGTAGCCCACTACTTCCGCAAGAATCTGCGCGCCGCGCCGTTTGGCGTGCTCATATTCCTCGAGCAGCACAAGCCCCGCGCCTTCGCCCATGACAAACCCGCTGCGTTCTTTGTCAAACGGGATGGATAGCCTGTCGCAGTCAGTAGACTTTGTCAGCGTGTTCATATTCTGAAAACCGGCAATTGCGAATTCGTTGATTGCGGCTTCCGAGCCGCCCGCAATTGCCAAGTCGAGATATCCGTGCTTAATCTTGCGAAAAGCCTCGCCGATGCAGTTCCCGCCGGTGGAGCAGGCTGTGACGATGGAGAAGTTGTCGCCCTTAAAGCCGTATTCAATCGCAATCTGTCCGGCAGCCATATTGGAAATCATCATTGGCACCAGAAAAACAGATACCCTGTCCGGGCCTTTTTCCATAAATTTTGCATGCTCAGACACGGTTGTGTCAAATCCACCGATGCCGCTCCCTACGATAACGCCCGCACGGTACGGGTCTATCCCGGAGAGATCGCCCGCACGCTCCATCAGTTCTTTCGCCGCAGCCACCGCGAACTGGGTATAACGGTCCATCCGGCGCGCTTCCTTCTTATTCAGTCCCATCGCTGCGGGATCCCAGTCCTTGATTTCCGCTGCGCATTTAACCTCCAACCGGGAAGCGTCAAACGAAGTAATCGGGGAAAAGCCATGCCGCCCCTGCACGATGCTCTCCCAGAGGGTTTGTATATTCAGTCCGACCGGCGTCACAGCGCCTGCCGAGGTGATGACGACTCGTTTCATATCGTGTAATCTCCCTATCTTGATCTATCCGCACTGCGGCGGATTGCTTTCCCGGCGCCAAGCGGCGCCCGAATATGTGTGTCTTCTATGATGTTGTTACATGATAATGCCGCCGTCAACATTAAGAACCTGCCCGGTGATATAACCGGCTCTGTCGCCCGCGAGGAAGCAAACGGCATCCGCAACATCCTCCGGAGTGCCCATCCGTTTGAGCGGAATTACGGCCAGCATGCTTTCCTTCACCTTTTCCGGCAGCTTCTCGGTCATCTCTGTTCCGATGCAGCCCGGTGCAACCGCGTTAACCGTGATATTCCGTCCCCCGAGTTCTTTTGCCGCCGCATAGGTCATGCCGACAATTGCAGCTTTGGAGGCTGCGTAATTGAGCTGTCCGGGGTTCCCGTAAAGCCCTACCACGGAAGTGATGTTGATAATGCGTCCCTCCCGCTGCTTCATCATAATCGGGGTTACCAGACGCATCATATTGAAAACGCTTTTCTGGTTCGCGGCAATGACATCGTCATACTGCTCCTCGCTCATGCGGGCGATCAGCCCATCGCGGGTGATCCCCGCGTTATTGACCAGCACATCGATGCGGGTAAACTGTGTCACAACCTTGCGCACCATCTCGTCGCATTCGCCGAAACAGGAGACATCCGCCGTAAAGCAGTCGGCGTCCACGCCGTATTTCATGCATTCCGCAGCAACTTCGCGCGCCGCGGGCACAGAATTTTCGTTGCGGCAGTTGATCGCCACGTCAAATCCGTCCTTTGCCAGTGCAATTGCGATTGCGCGGCCGATTCCCTGTTTCGCGCCGGTTACCAAAGCCACCTTACGCAATCGTAACGCCCCTTTCCTGCAACAGATTTTGCAGCAGCGCCTCGCTGTCCTTCATCAGTTTCTCAATGATGACGGCCGCCGGTGCGATCTGGCACACAAGCCCAGCGATCTGCCCCGCCATAAAGGTTCCGTTGTCCTCGTCCCCTTCGACAACCGCTTTTCGCAGGGAACCCACAGTGCGGGTTTCATACGCTTCGCGGTCGAGTTCTTCCTCGTGCTCCAGCTTCAGCAGGCTGCGGGTGAGCTTATTCTTGAGGCAGCGGACGGGAGCGCCGCTTGCGCGCCCGGTTACCACCGTATCGGTATCCTTTGCTTCGACAATCATCCGCTTGAAATTGCCGTGCGCCGGGCTTTCCTCGGCACAGACAAAAATGGTTCCGCACTGCACCCCGCAGGCCCCCAGTGCGATTGCCGCCGCTACGCCGCGCGCATCGGCAATGCCGCCCGCCGCGATAACCGGGATGGAAACCGCATCCGCCACCTGCGGAATCAGCGCCATCGTGGTCAGCTCGCCGATGTGTCCGCCCGATTCGGTTCCCTCTGCGACCACAGCGTCCGCGCCCGCGCGCTCCATGCGCTTTGCAAGCGCCGCCGACGGTACTACGGGAATCACCTTGATGCCGGCCGCTTTCCACATATCCATATATTTTCCGGGGTTACCTGCTCCGGTTGTAATCACCTTGACGCCCTGCTCCACGCAGATGCGGGCAATATCGTCCGCATAGGGGCTCATCAGCATAATGTTGACACCGAATGGCTTTTTCGTCAGGGTTTTCGCTTCGCGAATCCAGTTTTCCACTACTTCGCCGGGTGCGTTAGCCGCCCCGATCAGCCCGAGCCCACCGGCTTCGGAAACCGCCGCGGCCAGTTTCGCGTCCGCGATCCACGCCATGCCGCCCTGGATCACCGGATATTCGATGCCAAGCAACTCGGTCATCTTTGTTTTGATCATCCTAAAATCCTCCCAACCGGTTATTGTCAGTGTTGTTTACCATTCAAAGACTACCGCGCCGTAAGTCAGGCCGGCACCGAACCCGACCGCGCAGAGCAAATCTCCGCGCTTGATTTTTCCGCTTTCCTCCAGTTCATCCAGTGCGATGGGAATACTCGCGGACGAGGTGTTGCCGGTATGTGTGATGGTGAGCCACGCTTTTTCCATCGGCAGTCCCATATTCTTCATTGCTGCCTGCACGATGCGGGCATTTGCCTGATGTGGTATAATATAGGAAAGATCTTCTTCTTTGACGCCTGCTTTGACACAGGCGTTGTGAACCGCCTCCGGCATAATCTTTGTGGCAAATTTATAGACTTCACGCCCGTTTTGCCAAAGATGCCCCAGTTTTATCTCGCTTGAGTTGATCTCATCCGTCTCTGGCGGCACATTGGTAAACGGAGATGTCGGCGGCGGATTTTTGCAGAAAATCAATCCGTAACTGGAACCTACCGAACCTGTGCAGGAAGCAAACCTTCCTTCTCCGGCGCGCACGACACACGCACCGGCGCCGTCTCCGAAAATTACGCAGGAGGACCTGTCTGTATAATCGGTGATGCGGGAAAGCATTTCCGAGCTGACAACCAGCACCGTTTTGGCGCTGCCGCAGGCCAGCTGATTTCGAGCAAGATCAAGCGCGTAAACAAACCCGCTGCAAGCCGCGTTGATATCAAAGCAGCTCGCATGTTCCGCGCCGATGGCATTCTGCACAATACATGCCATGGACGGCGTCAGATAGTCCGCCGTTACGGTCGTGCCGATAATCAAGTCAATCTCTTCCGCTCTGACACCCGCTTTGTCAAGCGCCGCCTGCGCCGCATTCGCGCCCATGCGCCAGGTTGTTTCCCCGTTGGCAATGTGCCTTTGGGAGATTCCTGTGCGGGTGGAAATCCATTCATCGGAGGTCTCAATGAAGGCTGTAAACTCCTCATTGGGCACAATCCTGTTGGGCAGATACCGCCCAGTTCCCAGTATGCTGATTCCTGTCATGCGTAACTCCTGACCTGTATGGCATTTTTCGCTTGCAAGGGCAAATATTTTTATGGTATACTAGAGCAAACAAAAAATGTAACAATTGTTATATTTACGATTATAATACCGTTAAATCGTTCAACTTGTCAACCATAAATTTATGAACAAATTTGAAATGGGGATCACAAATGAAAAAAATTGCCTTTTTGTGCAGCGGGCAGGGCTCGCAATATGCCGGTATGGGAAAAGAACTTTTCGAGCAGTTCTCCTCTGCAAGGCGTGTTTATGAGTGCGGAAGCGATATTCTGGGGTTTGACCTTGCAAAGAGCTCCTTTGAAGGTTCCGACGCCGAACTGGCCCCCACCGGAATTTCTCAGCCCGCTATTTTCGCCGTATCAATGGCCGCTTATTATGCGGCGCTGGAATTCTGTGAACCGAATGCTTTCGCCGGTCATTCGCTGGGCGAATACGCGGCGCTTACCGCCGCAGGCGCATTTTCTCTGGAAAACGGGTTCCGTGTGATTCACGCAAGAGCCGCCGCCATGCAGCGTGCCGCCGACGAAAACCCCGGAAGCATGTTTGCCATCCTCGGCAGCGACGAAGCAACCGTCGCGCAGGTCTGCGCAGAAACGGAAGGCTATGTCCTCCCGGTCAATTACAACAGTCTGAACCAGACTGTGATTGCAGGAGAAGTGGAAGCCGCGCAAAGGGCGGCTGACGCGCTGTTGGCAAGGGGCGCCAAAAAAGCGGTCAAGCTGGCTGTCTCCAGTGCGTTCCATTCCAAAATGATGGCTTCCGCCGCCGATGAGCTAAAGGAGCGCATGGCAGAAATTCCGACTTCCACGCCGCAAAAGCCGTTTTATTCCAATGTCACCGGAAAACTGCTGGAAGCTGGCACCGATCTGCCCGCCTATCTGGCACAGCATCTTGTTTCGCCGGTTCACTTTCACGAAGAAGTGTCCGCTATGCTGAATGACGGGATCGTCCGTTTTGTCGAACTTGGCCCCAACAAGGTGCTTTCTATGCTGATTAAGCGTAGTTTTGAACAAGCAGAGACATATAATGTGGAAAACCTGAAGACGCTGGAAAAAGTCCGCGCAGCTTTTGCGCGGAACGAATGACTTCCTGCACTGTCTGACAGAAAGCAGAAATCAAAAGGAGCCATGCATATGCAGCAGTATGAGCTAATCGGTTACCCGCTTGGACACAGTCTTTCCCCCGAAATTCACCGCGCGCTCTTTGCCTTGGACGGTATGGAGGCAGACTACCGGCTGAACTCTTTTCCGCCCGGGGAACTGGATGCCCGGCTACCCGATCTGAAAAGGCTTGCCGGCTTTAACGTCACCATTCCGTATAAGCAGGCCATTATCCCCGCTCTGGAGGAACTGGCAGGCAGTGCGCTGCTGTACGGTTCGGTAAACACCGTAAGCTGCAGGGACGGCATACTCTCGGGCTACAACACCGACTGCACAGGATTTTTGCGGGCCATGTCCGCACACAGCTTTTCACTGAAAACTTCTGTGTGTGTGTTGGGTGCGGGCGGAGTCGGACGGATGTTCGCTATTGAAAGCGCGCGTCAGGGCGCGCAGGTCACTGTCGCGGTCCGGGATAGCGGCAGAGAAAAAGCGGACATGCTTTCCCGCGAAATCAGTGAAAAGTTGGGCTGCGAAATTGCTATCTGCGCTATTACCGAGCCGGGAGGGCCTTACGGACTGATTATTAATGCCACCCCTGTCGGCATGTCCCCCCATACGGGAGTTTCGCCCGTGGGCGCGGCGATATTCAACGGCACCGATGCTGTTTTTGACTGCATCTACAACCCGGCAGAAACCCAGCTGCTCAAAGAAGCCCGTCTGGCAGGCTGTCGGGTGGCCGGCGGAATGGATATGCTGGTCTGGCAGGCGGCTGCCGCGCATGAAATCTGGAACGGCAGCCAGTATGAAGATGCACAGATTGCCGGTATTATTTCCGGGATGAACGAAATTTTAGCTGCGAAGGAAGACACCCAATGAGAAATCTGATTCTCTGCGGCTTTATGGGCTGCGGAAAGACCACCATCGGGTTTCGGCTGGCACGTCTGCTTTCCATGGAGTATATTGACCTTGACGCGGAACTGGAGCAATCGGCGGAGCTGCCCATTCCAGAAATTTTTGCCCAATACGGCGAAGCGTATTTCCGTGACCTTGAGCACCAGGCGGTGGCGGGGATCGCAAAACGGATTCGCTGCGTGGTATCCACTGGAGGGGGCGCGCTGACCTTTGCACGCAACAGGGAAACGATCGACCCCCGCGATACGGTTATTTTTCTGGACACCCCTTTTGACGTCTGTTATAGCCGTATCAAAGACAGCGGGCGTCCCATTGTGCGTTCCACAACAGCAGACCAGCTTCAAAGCCTGTTCAACCAGAGGCGTGACGCCTATCTGGCCGCGTCTGCCATCCGAATAGACGGGGCACTGCCCGTCGAAAAGGCGGCTCAGTCTATCGTTGAGATCTTGGCCCTTTCCTAGGCTCACAGACAAAAAGGCATCCCGCGAAAAATCGCGGGATGCCTTTTTGCTTATTTGGGTTCCCTATTGAGAATCAATACGGCCATGATACCATATAATGCCGCAATCACGGCGGCTGCGGCGACAAGCGCCACCGCAACCACACCGCGCCACGGATTAAACACGCGGTATTCTCTCAGTAAGGATTACTTATTCAGGTTAGCTTCCAGGATGGAAAGCTCTTCGTTGAGCTGCTTCGGCAGTCTGTCGCCAAACTTCGCGTAGAATTCGTGGATGCCCTTAGCTTCTTCCTTCCACAGATCCTTGTCGACATTCAACAGGCCTTTCAAAGTGGCCAGATCGATGTCCAATCCATCAATGTCAAGTTCCTCCGGCTTCGGTTCATAACCGATCGGGGTTTCCACAGCGTCGGCCTTGCCTTCGCAGCGGTTGACAATCCAGTTCAGGACACGCATGTTGTCGCCGAATCCCGGCCAGATGAAGTGGCCTTCATCGTCGGTGCGGAACCAGTTGACGTTGAAGATTTTCGGAGCCTTGTCGCCGAGCTTTTTGCCCATCTCAAGCCAGTGTGCAAAATAGTCGCCCATATGGTAACCGCAGAACGGCAGCATCGCCATCGGGTCGCGGCGGACAACGCCGACAGCACCGGAAGCTGCAGCAGTGGTCTCGGATGCCATGGTGGAACCTACGAACACGCCATGCTGCCAGTCTCTGGACTGGTAAACCAGCGGAGCGGTCTTCGCGCGGCGTCCGCCGAAGATGATTGCGGAAATAGGCACGCCCTGCGGATTTGCGAACTCAGAGGAAATGCAGGGGCAGTTGATTGCCGGAGCGGTGAAACGGGAGTTCGGATGAGCGCCCTTGGAGCCGTCGGTGCAATCCCACTTTTCGCCCTTCCAGTTGAGTGCATTCTTAGGCGGGTTTTTATCAAGACCCTCCCACCAAACGGTGTTATGCTCCAAATCATGCACAACGTTGGTGAAGATGGTGTTCTTCTTTGTGGATTCCAGCGCGTTGGGGTTGGACTTGACGTTGGTTCCCGGTGCAACACCGAAGAAGCCGTTCTCGGGGTTGATTGCCCAGAGTCTGCCGTCCAGTCCGATGCGCAGCCAAGCAATATCGTCGCCGACTGTCCAGACCTTGTAGCCCATTTCCTGGAAATGCTTCGGGGGAATCAGCATGGCAAGGTTTGTCTTGCCGCAGGCAGACGGGAACGCCGCGCAGACATATTTGACTTCGCCCTTCGGATTTTCGAGACCGAGGATGAGCATATGCTCCGCCATCCAGCCCTCGTTTTTCGCCTGATAGGAAGCGATACGAAGCGCAAAGCACTTTTTGCCGAGCAGCACGTTGCCGCCGTAGCCGGAGTTGACAGACCAGATGGTATTGTCCTCAGGGAAATGAACAATGTATCTGTTTTCTTCTTCCAGCTTTGCTTTCGAGTGCAGGCCGCGAACAAAGTCGTTCGAGGTGTCACCGAGCTGGTCAAATGCAGACTGACCCATTCTGGTCATGATGTCCATGTTCAGGACAACATAAGTGGAATCGGTCAGCTCAACGCCAACTTTGGAGAACGGGGAACCGATCGGGCCCATGCAGTAAGGAATCACATACATGGTTCTGTCCTGCATGCAGCCGTCAAACAGGGTGCGCAGCTTGCTGTACATCACCTGGGGGTCTTCCCAGTTATTGGTCGGGCCTGCATCTTCCTTATTTTTGGAGCAGATGTAGGTTCTTCCTTCCACTCGGGCAACGTCGTTGATTGCGGTTCTGTGAATGAGGCAGCCGGGAAGCTGATCCTCGTTCAGTTCTTCCATTTCACCGGTGGAAATCGAAAGGTTGCGAAGTTCTTTCAACTGAGCTTCACTTCCGTCAATCCAGACAACATTATCGGGTTTGACAAGCGCTTTCATTTCCTCAATCCAAGTGAGGACATTCTTGTTGTTGGTCATCGTATTTTCTCCTCTCAATCTATTGAATTTTAAAATAAAACAAACAAAAAAACAAATTCGAAAAAGCCCAAATACTTCCTTTACTGCCGGAAGTTAGTCGAAATTTTTCACAAATACCATTATAACGGAAGATCTTTAAAAATGCAATCTTTTTTATGTTAAATTTAAGTCAATTTTTGAATTGCGCAAATTAAATTCCTGCAAATACATCAGAAACACTTGTCTTACTTATTATAGATGCAGGTTGTCCTATGCAATTTTCTTTCTGCCCAGCTGCCGATATCGTCTCAGTTTTAAAAAAAATGCAGGATTTCATTCCGTCTTCCTGCGTTTTTGCAAAGGCGACCTCAAAATTGCGTTTCAATATCCTTTGAAGCCGCAGCATTCAGGTCAAGACCCGCCGGCGGAAATTTCAGCTGCTCGTAGTAGGCCTGCGAGCCGATCATTGCGGCATTGTCCCCGCAAAGGGCAAGCGGCGGCAGGTACAGCTCATACCCATTGCGCGCGCATAGTTCCTCCAAGCGGCTTCGCAGACCGCTGTTGGCGGAGACCCCTCCCGCCGCCGCGATGGTTTTATAGCCAAAGTCGCGGGCAGCAGCCGCCAGATGATCCACAAGTATTTCGCAGATTGTGCGCTGGAACGACGCCGCCAGAGAATCGGTATCAATGCGCTCCCCTTTCTGCTCGGCGTTATGCAGCAAATTGATGACTGCTGTTTTTAATCCCGAAAAGCTGAAATCATAGGGCGACCCCTCCACACGGGGTTTGGGCAGCTTGTACATTTTGTCATTGCCTTTTCGCGCGGCTTGGTCGATTGACACCCCGCCCGGATAGGAAAATCCCATTGCGCGCGCAGATTTGTCAAACGCTTCCCCTGCCGCGTCATCGCGGGTGCGCCCAATCACGCGATAGTCCGTATAATCCCGCACCTCCACAATATGGCTGTGCCCTCCGGAAACCACAAGGCACAAAAACGGCGGTTTGAGGCAAGGGTGCGCAAGATAATTCGCCGCAATGTGTCCGCGAATATGATGCACCGGAATCAGCGGCTTATGCGCGGCCATCGCCAGACCTTTCGCATAATTTACTCCTACCAGCAGCGCCCCAATTAACCCCGGGGCCGCTGTGACCGCGATCGCATCCACGTCGCCGAGTGCGCAGTCCGCCTCATCAAGCGCGCCCTGCACCACCTGCACAATATTTTCCGTATGTCGGCGCGACGCGATTTCCGGCACGACGCCGCCGTATTTCCGATGCTCCGCAATCTGCGTATTAATGACGGACGAACAGACTTTGCGCCCATCCTCAACGACCGCCGCCGCAGTCTCGTCGCAGGAGCTTTCGATTGCAAGTATTTTCATCACCATGTTCCCCGCTATCCCGCCGGATGATCCTCCGGCCGTCTATCTCTGGATAAATTTTGTCATCAGCACGGCGTCTTCCGCCGGGTTGACATAAAACCGTTTCCGCCGTCCCACTTCGCCGAATCCCAGTTTATCGTACAGCGCAATTGCGGTTGCGTTTCCTTCCCGCACTTCGAGCGTCAGAAATCCCATTCGGTTTTCTGTGGCGAACTGCACCAGCTTTTCCACCAGTGCTGTGGCAATCCCACGCCGCCGAAACCCGCTATCCACCGCCACATTGAACAGGTATCCCTCGTCCATCACCCGGTGCATCCCCGCGTAGCCCGCAAGCCGGTCCGCCTGCTTTGCCACCAGAAACACGGAGTTGGGATTCCGAAGCTCGGCCTCCAGCACCTGCGCGCTCCACGGCTGGGAAAAGCACTGCTTTTCCAGCGCCGCCGCCTCCGGCACATCTTCCATTGTCATCGTTGTAATCGTCATATGAACCACCTAATTGTTATTTTGCTTCCAGCCAGTTTTCACCTGTGTTGACGTCCGCTTCCAGCGGCACCTTCAGGGAAATGGCATGTTCCATTTCCTCCTGCAGGATGATGGCTGCCATTGTAGCTTCCTCCTGCGGAGCTTCCACCAACAGTTCGTCGTGCACCTGCAAGATCAGTCTTGCCCGCAGATGTTCCTTTTCCAGCCGTTCAAACACACGCACCATCGCAATTTTGATAATATCCGCAGCGGTGCCCTGAATCGGCGTATTGCGCGCAACCCGTTCCCCGAACGCCTGCGTCACCTTGTTGGACGCCGCAAGCTCCGGCAGGTAACGTCTGCGGCCGAATTTCGTCGTGACATAACCGCATTCGCGCGCCTGGCGGATGGTCTCGTCCATATAGCGCTTGACCCCCGCATAGTGCGCCAGATAGCTCTTGATATAGCTGTCCGCCTCGGCCACAGAAACACCGATGTCCTGCGACAGTGAAAATGCGCCGATGCCGTAAACAATGCCGAAATTGACCGCTTTCGCGCGGGAGCGCATGAGCGGCGTGACCATCAGCTCCGGCATCCCGAATACCTGTGCCGCCGTGGTGGTATGAATGTCCTCGCCGTTCCGGAACGCCTCAATCATGTTTTTGTCGTCCGCCAGGTCCGCCAGAACCCGCAGTTCGATCTGCGAGTAGTCGGCGTCCAGCAGCTTCCAGCCTGGACGCGCACGGAAAAACCGCCGCAGCCTGCTGCCCTCTTTGGTGCGGATGGGGATATTCTGGAGATTCGGTTCCGTCGAGCTGATGCGGCCCGTCCGGGTTTCCGTCTGCTGAAAGGTGGAACGGACCCGTCCGTCCGCGCCCACGACCTTAATCAGCCCGTCCACATAAGTGGATTTCAGCTTGGCCAGCTTGCGGTATTCCAGAATCGACTCGATGATCGGGTGCTTTCCGCGCAGCGATTCCAGAACGTCCGCGTTGGTGGAATAACCGCTCTTCGTCTTTTTCTTCGCGGGAAGCATCAAATCCACAAACAGGACATCTCCCAGCTGCTTTGGCGAATTGATATTGAATGTATGCCCGGCCATCTGGTAAATACCGCCCTGCAGTTCTTCAAGGCGCTTGTCCAGATCCACCCCGTATTCCTGCAGCGCGCTGGTATCAAGCGCAAAGCCTTCGTGTTCCATGGAAGCGAGCACCCTCGCGAGCGGCTGTTCAATCTCGAAAAGCAGGTGGTCCTGCTGGGCCCCGGCAATCAAATCGCCCAGTTTTCCAAACAGTGGCAGCAGCAGCGCGCCCCGTGCCGCAAGGGACGCATAGCCTTCCGGAATTTCCCCGTCTAACACGCAGGGAGCAATTTCATACTGCGCCGCGAGCTGCTCCATCTCGTAAGACGCACTGGTAGGGCTTAGCAAATAAGCCGCCAGTTCTCCGTCAAATAAAACATTCTGTATATTAATTTGGTTTTTATACGCATACTTGTAGAGCGGTTTGCTGCTCCACACCCGCAGGCTGACTTTCGAAACCAACAGTCGGTGCGCGTCCTCTCCGTCCAGCAGCAGAAGTTTTCCGTCCGCAGCGGCTGCCGCGCCCGCAATCTCGCCGTCTGCCGAAAAATCGCAGACGAAATCCACCTGCTTCCCGAAAAACCCCTCCGGATAAATCCCGTTGCAGACCACGCGCAGTGTTTTGCCGGGAACCTGCGCCGTTTTCGGGGCGGCAGCCGCCTGAGCGGTGACACCCCACTTGTTCTGCATGGTAAACATCTCAAACCGCGCAAACAGGTTGGCCGCGGTCTGTTGGTCGGCTGGCTGCGGCAGGTAGCTCGCCACATTGGTTTCAACCGGCACAGTACAGCAGATGCGCGCCAAATCACGGCTCATATAGGCCATGTCTCTTCCGTTTTGCAGTTTCGTGCGCACGCCCGGCTTGATATCGAGAGTGTCCAGCTGCGCATAAATCGCATCCAAATTGTGAAAACGCATAATCAGGTCGAGCGCGGTCTTTTCACCGACTCCCGCCACGCCGGGGATATTGTCGGACGCGTCTCCCATCAGTGCTTTTACATCAATGAGCTGCTCGGGCGTGACACCGTATTTTCCCTTTACAGCGTCCACATCAAATAGCGTGGAGGCCGGCTGTCCCGCTTTGGTGGTGGCTAGCCGCACGCTGACCGCGCCACCCACCAGCTGCAGGCTGTCGCGGTCTCCCGTTGCAATGACGCACTCATTTCCCGAATCGGCGGCAGCTTTCGCCAGCGTTCCAAGAATATCGTCCGCCTCATAACCCTCACAGGTGACAATCTGATAGCCCAGCGCCGTCAGCAGGTCTTTCAGCGGCTGAAGCTGGGAAGCAAGCTCGTCCGGCATCCCCTTGCGCTGTGCCTTATATCCGTCATACATCTTGTGGCGGAAGGTGGGCGCCCGCAGGTCAAAGGCGCAGGCGACCGCGTCCGGCTGCGTCTCGTCCAGCAGCTTGCGCAGGATGCTTAAAAACCCGTAAATTCCGTTCGTAAACTCGCCGTCTCTCGTTGTCAGCGTTTTGATCCCGTAAAAAGCACGGTTCAGAATGCTGTTGCCGTCGATCACCAGAAGTTTCATGTCCGTCTCCTATCTGAACGCCGTCCGTTCCGGCGCAAAATCAATCTATAAATTTCCATACATACGACATTATAACACAAAACATTGCCTTACAGTCAAATTTCTGTTAGTATATAATGTGCAATTTTTAAATTTTCTTGGAGGCACCCATGAAACTGGGAAATCTTGAACTCCCCCGCACCGCCGCGCTCGCCCCTATGGCGGGCGTCACCGATCGCGCGTTCCGCGAAATCTGCAAAAGCTTTGGCGCCGCTTATATGGTGGGCGAAATGGCGTCGGCAAAGGGCATGCATTTTTCTGACCGGAAAACCGCCGCCCTGCTGGGCGTTACCGACGCAGAACGTCCCATCGCCGTGCAGCTGTTCGGCGACGAGCCGGAAATTCTGGCGGAAGCGGCGGTAAAAGCGCTGGAATTTCAGCCTGACGTCATTGATCTGAATATGGGCTGTCCCGCGCCGAAAATCGCCGGAAACGGCGGCGGTTCGGCGCTGATGAAAGACCCTGTTCTTGCCGGAAAAATCACCGAGGCTGTGGTAAAAGCGGTTCCGCTGCCCGTCACAGTGAAATTCCGAAAAGGCTGGGACGATGAAAACGTAAACGCTGTGGAATTTGCCCGCATCATGGAGCAGAGCGGCGCTGCCGCCCTCACCGTCCACGGACGCACCCGCCAGCAGTTTTATCAGCCGCCGGTGGATCTCGACATCATCGCCGCCGTAAAACAAGCGGTTTCGATTCCGGTGATCGGAAACGGCGATTGTGTTGATATCCAATCAGTAATCAATATGTACGAATATACAAAATGTGATCTTGTGATGATCGGCCGCGGGGCGCTCGGCAGCCCGTGGCTGTTCGAGCAGGTTGCCCGCTATCTGACCAGCGGAGAATCGGTTCCGGTTCCTTCCCTGCCCGAACGGATGGAAGTCATGTTGCGCCACATCCGCCTGGTCTGCGATTATAAAGGCGAGCGGCAGGGCATGCGAGAGGTGCGCAAACACGCGGCCTGGTATATGAAAGGCATGCGCGGCGCACCCGCTTTCCGCAAGCAGAGCGGGGCGCTTTGCACCTATGCCGACGCCGAACGGCTTGCCGCGGACGTGCTCGCCGCAAATCCTGAACAATGCTGAAAAATGCTGAATATGGGAGGTCTTTTCCATGCGTCCACGTAAAAAGCCAAACCTGATACCGCGCCTGTCCCGCTGCGCTTCTGTGATTCTTCCGGTTCCGGAAGACCCGAAAGAGGTTTCCACTCTCAAAGGCCATATCCGGGATGCATTCCCCAATCCCTCCGCGCCGCTCCATCTGGAAATCGGCTGCGGCAAGGGGCAGTTCGTCTGCGAGCTCGCCTCGCGCAACCCCGGCGTTAATTTTCTTGCCCTTGAGCGAGAGGAAAATGTCGCGGTGGCTGCCGCCGAACGGGCGGTGGAGCTTGGGCTGCAAAATGTCCGGTTCCTGCTCTGCGACGCGGAGCTTCTGCCGCAGCTGATTGAAAAAAGCGAGCTCATGCAAATTTATATCAACTTCTGCGATCCCTGGCATAAGCACCGGCAGTTCAAACGCCGCCTGACCTACCGCGTGTGGCTGGAGCTCTATAAAACCCTGCTGGCGGACGGGGGCGAGCTGTGGTTCAAAACCGACAACTACAACCTGTTCCACTTTTCTACCTTTGAATTTGAGGCCGCGATGCCCGCTTACTTTGTTACCCGCGACCTGCACAGCAGCGAATACGCCGCGGATAACATCATCACAGAATACGAGGCTTATTTTTCCGGGCTGGGACAGCCGATTTACTCCATTCGGTCAAAAAAGCCGATCGCACAAATTTAATTAACAACTGCAAAACAGGCGCGGGAAATTCCCGCGCCTGTTTTTGGTTTCATTTCTATTTTTTCAGCGCAATCGCTTCCGAACCCTTTTGCAGCGCCACCATGCCGGTGCGCGCAAGCTCCGCGACGCCATAGGAAGTGAGCATCTCCAGCAGCAGATCGCACCGTTCCGGGCGGTCGCACAGTTCCACCGTCAGCGTCGTGTGGGACATGTCCACAATCTTCGCTTTCGTAATCTGGCAGATGTCAATAATTTCTCCGCGATTCTGCTGGGTGGCGTTGATTTTAATCAGCACCAGTTCCCGCCTTGTCGAGGTGTCAATCTCCAGCGTCTTCACTTTGATGACATCAATCTGCTTGTTGAGCTGTTTTTCCACCTGCTCAATCATCCGCTCGTCCCCGTTGACCACAATCGTCATGCGGGAAACGGTGGGGTCCTCTGTCTCGCCCACCGCAAGGCTTTCAATATTAAAACCACGGCGCGCGAACAGTCCGGAAGTCCTCGCGAGGACACCTGCCTTGTTTTCCACCAATACCGACATAATCCGTCTCATGCCGCCGCCTCCTATCTGGTCCCTTCGCGGGGGTCGATCATACAAACGAGCACAAACGAGCGTTCCCCGTCCAGCAGGGTGCCAATTGCCCGCTCCGCTTCGTCCATTGAGCAAATCCGCGCACAGGGGATGCCGTATGCTGCCGCGATGCCGCAGATGTCGGGGCTGCCATCCAGACAGACCGCGACCTCCCGCCCACGGTACTGGTTCTGCTGAATTTCACGCACCAGCCCGAGAAAACCGTTCTGCATCACCACCAGCTTAACCGGCACCTGATGCTGGTTAGCGGTCGCAAGCTCCATCATCGCCATCTGGAACGCGCCGTCCCCGCAGACGGTGACCACCTGTTTTTCTGGCGCAGCCAGCTTCGCGCCGATCGAAGCGGGCAGCGCATAGCCCATGGTTCCCATGCCACCCGTCGTCAGAAACCGCCCGCTGCGGAGTATGGCATTTCTTGCCGACCAGATCTGGTTTTCACCCACATCGGAGACATAGATTGCGTCGTCCTCCATCCGCTCGGTCAGCAGGCGGATAAATGCATTCGGATCGATATAGCCGTCCTTTGCGGGCGCATCCGGCCGTTTGGTCTCTTCTCGGCGGGCTTTCAGCCAGTCCAGCCATTTGTGCCATTCCCCAACGGGATGCTGCTCGACGAGCTGCTCGGTCACACGGGCCGCGTCCCCCACCAGCGGGATCGTCGTCCCCAGATTTTTGCCGATTTCCGCGGCGTCAATGTCAATATGCACCACAGTGGTCATCGTTTCGAGCGTCTGCGGGGAAGCGACGGCCCGGTCGCCCGCCCGCGCGCCGATGAGAATCAGCAGGTCGCTCTGTTCCACCGCGCGGTTTGCAGCGTCGCTGCCGCTCTGCCCAAGCATGCCGACATAAAGGGGATGATCGGTAGGCAAAACGCCAATCCCCATCATTGTTGCAACAACCGGCAGGCTGCACTGTTCGCATAGCGTGCGCACGGCATTCTGCGCACCTGCCGCAAATACACCCCCGCCGACACAAAGCAGGGGACGCTTTGCGGTTTTGATCGCTTCTGCCACCCGCCGGATCTGCATCGGGTGTCCTTTGCTGCAAGGCTTATAGCCGCGGATTTCCACTTTTTCCGGATAACGGAATTCCAGCAGCTGCCGCTGGACATCCACCGGCATATCAATCAGCACAGGGCCCTTGCGTCCGGTGGACGCGATATAGAATGCCTCTTTAAATACGCGGGGAATCTCCGCCGCATCCTTGACAAGATAGCTGTATTTGGTAAACGGCTCCGCCGCACCGGTGGTGTCAACCTCCTGAAATACATCCCGTCCCAGCAGTTCGGACGATACCTGCCCGGTAATCACGACCAGCGGGATGCTGTCCATATAAGCGGTCGCAATCGCGGTGAATAAGTTGGTCGCGCCGGGGCCGGAGGTCGCAACGCAGACCGCCGGCTTTCCGGTCATCCGTGCGTAGCCCGACGCGGCGTGTCCGGCATTCTGCTCATTGCGAGGCAGGATATGCCGGATAGAGGACTCCGCAAGGCTGTCATAAAACGGACAGATGGCCGCGCCGGGATAGCCGAACAGCAAAGAAACCTGTTCCGCTTCCAGACATTTTACCATTGCCTGCGCACCAGTCATCATCATTTCACTTCCCGACCCATGTAATTTGAAGATCAGTTCACTTTTGTAGCGTCCTCGAGGCTTAACATCCCCTCGTCGTCCGCGGCGGAAGAGGATGTTTCCTGCGTGCTCTCGCTTTCCTCTAAGGACGAGGATTCCTGTTCGGACTCCGGCTCCGCCGTGCTGAGTTCCACATCGGGATAGGCTTGCCGGAACATGTTTTCCAGTTCATCAAACATGCGGGCGCTCTGCCGTTCAAACGCGGCGGCATCCACCTCATAGCAGCGGTCATTCTTAACCGCGTCGGTCGTATTGTAAACCTGATTATCTTTTAAATACTGTGTGTCAATCGATTTATCACAGAAAATGAGATCCGGATAGAGGTCTTTTGCTTTGTCCACGGGATACTCCCATTCGGTATCTTCCGCCGCGGCGTTTTGAATGCCGATGTCCTCCAGTAGTCTTCCCTCGAAAGTGTCACCGGTTGCCATTACCAGCGGTGTCATCCGCAGATAAATGCCCGTGAGTTTCTTTTCCACCGTCTTGGCGGCAGCAGTTACGGCGTCATACTTTTCGCGCAAAGGGGCAAAGGTATCCTCGCCGTTTTGCTCACCGTCTACCATGCCGCCCAAAATCGTGCCTGCCGCCACATAAAGCTCCTCAATCGCGTCAACGCTGTCCGCGTGAGGGAGCACCACCACTTCCGCGCCCATCTGCTGAAGCGTCACCGTATCCTCCTGAGAAAGGGCGGAAGAGGAAAACACCACCTGCGGGGAAAGCTTTTCAATGGTTTTCAGGTCCGGCAGCTGGCTGGTCCCGCACCGTTCGAGGTCCTGCACCGAATCGGGGTAGTCGCAGTAATCGCTGACCCCTGTCAGCTGTCCTTCGCCGCCAAGCTCACAGAGAATTTCCGTCAGCGCGGGCGAAAGCGATACCACCGAATCCGGTTTTTCCGCCACTCGGATGTCGCCGACGGCAACCGGCCAGTTGGGGTCCTTGACCTCCTCGGAGGAGGACGGCTCTGTATCCTTGCCTTTTTTGCAGGCTGTTACCATAAAGATCATCAGTCCCGCCAGCAGCAGGGCTGTCAAACGTCTTTTCATGATGTTGTCCTTTCGGCGTCACTTTTTTAAACTGATAGCACTATTTTATCCCATCGCGCGAAACGTGTCAATCTGCGCGGCGGAACAAAAAAACGGGAACGCTCGTTACACCGCGTTCCCGTTCGCCGTTTGCGCGGCGGATTAATGTTTCATCAGTTTGACCATAACGGCCTTCTGGGCATGCAGCCTGTTTTCAGCCTCGTCAAAAATCTCGTTGGCGTGCTTTTCAAAGGTTTCTGCGGAAATTTCCTCCCCGCGGTGGGCGGGCAGGCAATGCTGAACCATGGCGTCGGGGGCCGCGTTTTTCAGCAGCTCCTCGTTGATCTGATAGCCCGCAAAGGCTTTTTTGCGGATCTCCGCCTCGCCTTCCTGCCCCATAGAGGCCCAGACATCGGTGAAGATGACATCCGCATCCGCAGCTGCCTCAGGAATCTTGTTGGTCAGCTTGAAGCTGCTGTACCCTTTGGCAAATTCCAGAACCACGGGATCGGGGCGGTAATCGTCAGGCGTTGCGATCGAAACCTGCATGCCGGTTTTCAGTGCGCCGACAATCAGCGAGTTCGCCATGTTGTTGCCGTCGCCGATGTAGCACATCTTCACGCCTTCCAGGCGGCCTTTGTGTTCACGCACCGTCATCAGGTCGGCGAGCACCTGGCAGGGATGGCAGAAATCGGTCAGGCCGTTGATGATGGGGATAGAACCGTATTTCGCGAGGTCGTCGACCTCCTGCTGGGCAAAGGTACGGATCATGATGCCGTCGAGATAGCGGGAAAGCACACGCGCGGTGTCCTGCACCGGCTCTCCGCGCCCGATTTGCAGGTCGCGGTTGGAAAGGAAAAGCGCATCGCCGCCGAGCTGGCTCATGCCCACCTCAAAGGAGACCCTTGTGCGGGTGGAAGCCTTCTGGAAGATCATGCCGAGCGTCTGGCCCTCGAGCAGATGATGGCGGATTCCATGCTTCTGCTCGTATTTGAGCTGATCGCCCAGATTGAGCAGTTCGATGATTTCCTCCGGAGTCAGGTCGAGCAGTTTGAGCAGATGGTTCATAAGCTTAACACCTCATTCAATAGTTTGAGTCCCCTGTCAATTTCTTCATAGGAAATTGTAAGCGGCGGGAGCATCCGCAGTTTCGCTTTCGCGGTGAGAATCAGCAGGCCATGTTCCAGGCACTGGGCGGCAAGCTTTTTGCTGTCGCCGTTATCCAGTGTGATGCCGAGCATCAGACCCTTGCCCTCAACGCTCTTCACCCCCGGCATTTTCAGCAGCCGTTGGGTGATATAGGCGCCCTTGGCGGCGACTTCGTCAAGCAGTTCGCCGGTCAATTTTTCCAGCACCACGTTCGCGCCGGCGCAGACCACCGGGTTTCCGCCGAAGGTGGTTCCGTGATCGCCGGGACGCAGCGTATCGGCGCACTTTCCGCCCATCAGCGCAGCGCCGATCGGCAGCCCGCCGCCCAGTCCTTTCGCAAGGCTGACAAGGTCGGGGTTGATGCCGTAATGCTCACAGCAGAGCAGTTTCCCGGTGCGCCCCATGCCGGTCTGCACCTCGTCCACCATCAGCAGGATATCCTTTTCCGCACAGATACGGGCAATCTCATTCACAAAATTCGGTTCCAGCGGAACCACGCCGCCCTCGCCCTGCATCAGCTCAATCAGAATGCCGCAGACAGTTTCGTCCGCCGCTTTTTTCAGCCCGTCGAGATCGTTGGCATCGATAAACCGGAACCCCTCGGTGAACGGGTCGAAATACTGGTGGAACACGTCCTGACCAGTCGCGGAAAGCGTGGTAATCGTGCGCCCGTGAAAGCTGTTGTTCAGCGAAAGAATCGTGTGCCTGCCTTTTCCGTAATGGTCAAAGCTATATTTGCGCGCTGTTTTAATGATTCCCTCGTTGGCTTCCGCGCCGGAATTGCATAGAAACACCTTTTTCATGCCGGTGCGCTCGCAGAGCGTCTTTCCCAGCTTTGCCATCGGCTCGGTGTAATAAAGGTTGCACATATGCTGGAGCGTGGCGGCCTGTTTTCCGATTGCCGCCGCCCAGTCGCTGTCGCACCAGCCCAGCGAATTGACGCCGATTCCGGAGGTAAAATCAATATATTCCCTGCCGTCCGCATCCTTGCAAACCGCGCCCTGTCCACTGGCGGCCTCCATGTCGAACCGGCCGTAGGCGTGCGCGAGATAGGTCTGGTCAAGCGCTTTCCATCCCATAAAATCCACCTCTTTCTGTCAGTCGTTCCCGCTTGGCATCAGCCGAGGAACATGGTTCCCATCCCTTCGTCGGTCAAAAGCTCGATGAGGATGGAGTGCACAACCCGCCCGTCGATAATGTTCGCCTGTCGGACGCCGCGCCGTACCGCTTCCACGCAGCAGTCCACCTTTGGAATCATGCCGCCCTGAATAATGCCCTGCCGGATAAGCGCAGGCACTCCGCTGGCGTTTACCGAAGAAATCAGCGTCGATTCATCGTTTTTGTCGGTGAGCAGCCCGCGGATATCAGTGAGCAGAATCAGGCTTTCGGCGTGCAGTTCCGCGGCAATGCGGGCAGCGGCGGCATCCGCGTTGATGTTATAGACCGTTCCGTTTTCATCACAGCCCAGCGTGGCAATCACAGGGATATAACCCATTTCCAGCGCGTCGTCAATCAGCTTGGTCTCGACGCCGGTCACTTCTCCCACATAGCCCACGTCGGCGTTCACCTTTTTCACCCGTATCATCTTGCCGTCGATACCGCAAAGTCCGAGCGCGCGCCCGTTGTTCTTCTGCAAAAGACCCACAAGGTCCTTATTGGTCTTTCCCGCCAGCACCATCTGCACCACACGGACGGTTTCCTCGTCGGTATAGCGCAGACCGTTTACGAAACGGCTCTCCTTGCCCAGCGCCGCCAGCGTCTCGGTGATTTCCGGGCCGCCGCCGTGCACCAGTACAATACGGATGCCCACAAGGGAGAGCAGCACAATGTCGCTCATGACCGCTTCCTTGAGTTCTTCATTGACCATGGCGTTGCCGCCATATTTGACGACCACTACCTTATGGTTATATTTTTGGAGATAGGGAAGCGCCTCGGCCAATATCTGCGCCTTATCGGAATTTGCCATCTTCATCGTTGCTTCCTCCCATTCATCAAGTGCGGTAATCGCCGTTAATCTTCACATAATCATAAGTCAGGTCGCAGCCCCATGCCGTGGCGGCCCCGCCGCCCTGCCCCATGCAGATTTCAATATGGATTTCGGATTCGCTGAGAATCTTTTTCGCAAGCTCCTCGCTGAACGGAATGCCCGCTCCGTTTTCGCAGACCTGAAGTTCGCCCGCCTTAGAGCTGAACGAAACGCCCACGCGGCCAATCTCAAATTCGGCATCCGTATAGCCGATAGCGCAGAGCACACGCCCCCAGTTGGCGTCGGCGCCGAACATCGCCGCCTTGAAAAGGCTGGAGCAGATTACCGACTTGGCAACCTTTTTTGCGGTTTCTTTTGAGGGTGCGCCGGTTACAGCGCATTCCAGCAGCTTGGTCGCGCCCTCGCCGTCCGCCGCCATTTCTTTGGCAAGCTGGCGGCAAACAATCATTAGCGCGCCGACAAATTTATAATAATCGGCAGTTTCGCTTTCAATCAACTTGTTTTCCGCCTGCCCGTTCGCCATTACAGAAAGCATGTCGTTGGTTGAGGTGTCCCCGTCCACAGAAATCATATTGAAGGTTTCGTCAGCGACTTCCTTGCAGGCTTTTCGGATCATCGCGGCGGAAATCGCCGCATCGCTGGTGATAAAGCAGAGCATGGTCGCCATGTTGGGGTGGATCATGCCGCTCCCCTTGGAGATGCCGCCGATCACGCACTCTTTTCCGTCCAGCAGAAATTTGACCGCAACCTGCTTGAGCTTGGTATCGGTAGTCATAATCGCCTCGGCCGCACTTTCGCTGCCGTTCGCGCTGAGCGACGCCGCAAGCGCGGGCATCGCGCCCGTAATCGGGTCGAGGGGCAGCGGCTGTCCGATCACGCCGGTGGAAGCGATAATGATGTCTTCCTCGCTGATGCGCAGAGCGTTCGCGGCGCTTTCGCACATGGCGTGCGCAATAAATTCTCCGTCGGCATTGCAGGTATTCGCGTTGCCGGAGTTGCAAAGAATTGCGCGGGCGGTCCCATTTTCCAGGTGCTCCTTTGTGACAAGGATGGGGGCGCCTTTCACCTTGTTCTGTGTATAAACTGCCGCCGCTGTGCAGGGCGTGCTGCTCACAATCAGCGCCAGATCTTTTTTCTCGCGGTTTTTGCGGATGCCGCAGTGTACAGCTCCCGCCTGAAAGCCTTTCGGGGCGCAGACACCGCCCTCAATCAGCGTATATGGCATAGTCGTTTCATCCTTCCTGATTCCGGTTTTAAAATGCGGGTGGCACAAGGTTCAGCCCCGCGGATTCCTTTAGCCCGAGCGCAAGGTTCATATTCTGAATCGCCTGACCGGCGGCGCCCTTGACCATATTGTCAAGAGTGGAAACCACAATCAGCCGTCCGGTACGCGCGTCGGTGTGCAGGGAAATATGGCAAAGGTTGCTGTATTTGACATTTTTTAGGTTCGCCGCCGTGCCCTTGGGCAGCAGCTTGACAAACTGCTCCCCGCTATAAAACAATTCATACAGCGCGCGTACTTTTTCCTCATCGTATCCGGGTCGCAGCTTCATATACATGGTGGAAACAATGCCGCGGTTCACCGGAAGCAGGTGCGGCACAAACGTCACCATAACCGGATTCCCGGAAAGTTCCCCCAGCACCTGCTCAATTTCCGGCGTGTGCCGGTGGGAAGCGATTTTATAAGGCGAAAACGCCTCGTTACATTCGGGATAGTGCGTATTCAGCGCGAGTCCGCGTCCCGCACCGGTCACGCCGGATTTGGAATCGATCACAAGCGTGTCGGGGTCGACTGCGCCGGCTTTCATCACAGGCGCAAGGCCCAGACAGACGGAAGTGACATAGCAGCCCGGGTTCGCAATCAGCTTTGCGCCCTTCACGAGGGAGCGGTGTAGTTCCGGAATGGAATAGACTGCTTTCTGATGCAGCTCCATGTCCTCATAGTGCCCGCCGTACCAGGTTTGATAGTCCGATTCCTTTTTCAGGCGGAAATCTGCGCCCAGATCAATAAACAATTTTCCGGCGTCATAGCATCGGCGAGCGATTCTCTCGGAAAGCCCATGCGGCAGGGAACCGAACACCACGTCGCAGGATTCCACAACCGCAGCGTCGTCGGTGAGTTTTTGTTCAAACAGCCCCGTCAACTGGGGATAAATTTCGCTGATGGCCTGCCCCTCGAAGCTGACGGACGAGACCGTCGCAACCTCTACATCGGGATGGGTCAGCAGCAACCGGACGATTTCCAGACCCGCATAACCGGTCGCACCGATAATACCCGCCTTGATTTGTTTCATTCCACACACCTCACATAGTTACCCCCGCGGGGCTCAGTGCTTTTCTGCCGCAAGAAATGCCTGTATCTTCTCTATCTGCACCTGAACAGCCTCCGGGGACGGGCCACCCTCGCTCGTTCTGCCCCTTACGCAGATTTCCAGACTGATTGCGCTATAAATATCTTTTTCAAAAGCGGGGCATGCCTTTTGATAGTCCTCAAGCGGAAGCGTTTCGAGTGTCAGCCCCTTTTGGATGCAAAGCGCGACCAGACCGCCGGTGCACTTGTACGCGTCCCGGAACGCCACGCCCTTTTTGGTCAGATAATCCGCGCAGTCGGTGGCGTTGATAAAGCCCTTTGCCGCCGCTGTCCGCATATTTTCTTTCAGGACGGTCATGGTATGAATCATCGGCATCATGGTCGAAAGGCAGAGCTTCACGGTATCCACTGCGTCAAAGATTGCTTCCTTGTCCTCCTGCATATCCTTGTTGTAGGCAAGCGGAAGCCCCTTCATCATGGTCAAAAGCGTCATCAAGTCGCCGTAGACCCTGCCGGTCTTCCCGCGCACCAGCTCCGCCACATCCGGATTCTTCTTCTGCGGCATAATGGACGAACCGGTCGCAAACGCGTCGTCCAGCTCGATGAATTTGAATTCCCATGAGCACCACAGCACAATTTCCTCGGAAAGCCGGGAAAGGTGCATCATGATGGTGGAAATCGCGCTCGCCAGCTCAATGCAGAAATCGCGGTCGGAAACGCCGTCCAGCGAATTCGCGGTCGGACGCGAAAAGCCGAGCACTTTCGCCGTCATCTGCCGGTCGATGGGATAGGTGGTTCCCGCCAGAGCGCCCGAGCCGAGCGGCAGCTCCTCCATGCGTCTCGCGGCGTCCCGCATCCTGCCCACGTCCCGCGCCAGCATATTGGCATAGGCCATCAGGTGGTGACCAAACGTAACCGGCTGGGCGCGCTGGAGATGCGTATAGCCGGGCATCACGGTTTCCAGATTTTCTCCCGCTTTCCGGGTCAGCTCCTCTGTCAGCTCCAGCAGGAGCCCCACGATGTTTTTGCACTCTTCCCGCAGGCAGAGGCGGATATCAAGTGCCACCTGGTCATTGCGGGAGCGGGCGGTATGCAGGCGTTTTCCGGCCACGCCGATTCGCTCGGTCAGCACCTGCTCTATAAACATATGGATATCCTCAGCGTTGGGGTCTATGGCAAGCGCGCCGCTTTTCAAATCATTCAAAATGGTGTCAAGCCCATCCACAATCTGGTCCGCATCCTCTTTGGAGAGAATCCCCTGTGCGGCCAGCATCTGTGCATGCGCCATCGAACCCGCGATATCCTGCTCAAACATCCGCGCGTCAAAGCGGATGGAGGAATTAAAATCGTTGACGCGGGAATCCACTTCTTTGGAAAACCGCCCAGCCCACATTTTCATATTGTTACCTCGCAGTCACTTGTTCTGAGTCAGTATAGGAAAGGGCCATAACGCGGGACACCTGCCCCGACGTTACAGCCCCCTTACTTTTGCCTGTTACTTGATTTTTTTCTCGCCCAGCAGCGCCTTCACCTTCAGGGGCAGGCCGAACAGATTGATGAATCCCGCGGAATCCGCCTGATCGTAAACATGGTCCTCGCCGAAGGTCGCAATTTCTTCCGAATAGAGGGAATTGGGGGAGGACATGCCGGCATTCATGATGTTGCCCTTATAGAGCTTCAGTTTGACTTCGCCGGTAACCGGCTCCTGCGTTTTGTCGACAAACGCGCTCAGTGCTTCCCGCAGAGGGGTGTACCACTGGCCGTTGTAAACCAGCTCACTGAACTTGACGCCCATCTGCATCTTATAGTGCTGGGTTTCCTTGTCCAGGCAGATTTCTTCCAGAGACTGGTGTGCAAAGTAAAGGATGGCACCGCCCGGGGTCTCATAGACGCCGCGGCTCTTCATGCCGACCAGCCGGTTTTCCACCATATCCACGATGCCGATGCCGTTCTCCCCGCCCAGCTTATTGAGCTTATAAATGGCATCCACCGGTTTCATCTTTTCGCCGTCCACAGAGACCGGTACGCCTTTTTCAAAGCAGATGGTCACATAGGTGGGCTTGTCAGGGGCTTTTTCGGGGGTAACGCCCATTTCAAGGATCTTGTCATAGTTGGGCTCATTTGCGGGATCCTCAAGGTCCAGACCCTCGTGAGAAAGATGCCACAGGTTTTTATCCTTGGAGTAGTTGGTCTCGCGGTTGATCTTGAGCGGGATGTTATGCTCCTCGGCATACGCGATTTCCTTTTCGCGGCTGTTAAGTTCCCAGAAACGCCACGGGGCGATGATGCCCATGGTGGGGGCGAACGCCTTGATGGTCAGTTCAAAACGCACCTGGTCGTTTCCTTTGCCGGTGCAGCCGTGCGCAATCGCATCAGCGCCCTCTTTCTTGGCAATTTCAACCAGCCGCTTTGCAATGATCGGACGGGCAAACGAGGTGCCCAGCAGGTATTTGCCTTCATAGACCGCGCCCGCCTTCAGTGTGGGGATAATGAACTCATCCACAAATTCGTTGGTCAGATCCTCGATATAGCATTTGGAAGCGCCGGTTTTAATTGCCTTTTCCTCAAGGCCTTCCAGCTCGTAATCGCCCTGGCCGACATTGGCGGCGACAGCGATGACCTCGCAGTCATAGTGTTCCTTGAGCCAGGGGATGATAACCGATGTATCCAGCCCGCCGGAGTAGGCAAGCACGACTTTTTTGAATTGTTTCTGCATATGTATACCCTCCGTTTGGTTAATCATTCATTGTAATGTCTATTATACACTGTTTTTATGCAATTGCAATCCCCATATTCGCATAAATATTCATTCTGTTTGCATCTGAATTATGTACCTTTGCACAAAATCCCCTTTTATTCTTCCCTTCTTCGTGCTATGATAAGAATGTTAGACGGCTGTTGGCAGCCGTCCGGGACGGCTTTGCCGCACCCGATTCTGATTACTACAGAAAGGCTGTGTGAAGATGAACAAAATTACACCACAGGAACTGAATAAAAATCCGTTTGACCTGATCGGCAAACAGTGGGCAATGATCACCACAAAGTCCGCCGACGGGCATGTCAACACCATGACGGCGAGCTGGGGCGGCGTGGGGGTTCTGTGGAACAAGCCCGTAACATATATTTTCCTTCGCCCGCAGCGATATACGCGGGAACTGATGGATGCATCCGAAACCTTTTCCGCCTGTTTCCTGCCCGAGTCTTATCGCAAGGAACTGCAATACTGCGGTTCGCATACCGGGCGTGAGGTCGATAAGCTGGCTTTCTGCGGGTTTGAAGCGGTAACGCTGGATAATACGCCGGTGATTGCGCAGTCGGAAATTGCCATTACCTGCCGCAAGCTGTTCCGTCAGAAATTCGACCCGGAATCGTTTGTCGATCCTTCCATCGACGCCGCAAACTACCCCAACAAAGACTATCATTTCTTCTATGTGGGCGAAATTCTCGGCGTTTACCAGAAATAACGCACTTGCGGAGGCAGTTTTGCCTCCGCTTTTTGATGCTTATTCCCTAATTGCGAAGCCTTCCACTTTATAAAGGATTTTAAGGTCCACCAGAGCGTCCAGCTTTGTGCCTGTTTCGGTATATTCCTGCGCAAATACCTTACCCAGCTCTGTAATTTCATTGATCAGCCCGGTTTTGTCATAGGGAATCAGCAAGCGCATCCGGCGGTGGGTGGGTTTAAGCGCGTCCGCGGTCTTTCTGAGCAGCGCCTCAAAGCCAAAACCGGTTTTTGCCGAAATGACAGCGGTCATGGAATTGATTGGAAGAGGGGTCTCGGCGATGCGATCGCATTTATTGAGCACCGTCAGCATCGGGGTATCCTCCACCCCGAGTTCCTGCATCAGATCCCGGGTGACAGCAATCTGCTCTTCGGTCTCATCGGAAGAGATATCGCAGACGCACCAGAGCAGATCGGCCCCGGCCGCCTCCTCCAGCGTGGATTTAAACGCTTCCACCAAATGGTGGGGTAGCCGCCGCACCAGCCCGACTGTGTCGATCAGCATCACCTGCCTGCCGTCCGGCAGGGTAAGCGCGCGGGAGGTGGGGTCCAGTGTTGCGAACAGCTTGTCCTCCGCCAGAACCCCCGCGTTGGTCAGCACGTTCAGCAGGGTGCTTTTCCCCACATTGGTATAGCCGACGATTGCCACGGTGGTGACCCCGTCTTTTTTGCGCCGGGCTCTCAGAAGTCCCCGGCGTTTTTCCAATTCCTCCAGCTGCTCCTGAAGCGCGGAGATTCTGCGCCGGATATGCCGCCGGTCGGTTTCCAGCTTGGTTTCTCCGGGGCCGCGCGTGCCGATTCCGCCGCCCAGCCGCGATAATTCTGTTCCGATACCAGCCAGACGCGGCAGCCGATAGCGCAGCTGCGCAAGTTCCACCTGAAGCTTGCCCTCTGCGGTTACCGCACGCTGGGAAAAAATATCCAGAATCAGCATCGTGCGGTCAATTACAGGAATTCCGCAGGCCTTTTCAAGGTTCCGAATCTGCGCGGGCGAAAGCTCATGGTCGAAAATAACGATGTCCACTCCATTGGCGCGGCAGAATTCCGCAAGTTCCTCCAGACGGCCTTCGCCGATGCAGGTCGCGGGCTCAAAAGACGAACGCTTCTGCGTCATCTTTGCCATCGTTACAGCGCCTGCTGTCAGCGCAAGCTCCTCCAATTCGTCCAGAGAGACCCGAAGGTCATACTCGCCGGTGTCCACCGCGACTAGAACCGCCTTCTGCGGCTCATCCAGTTGATTTTCTATCATATACGGCTCCTTTGAAAGATTATACCGCCCACTGCAGCAGGATGTACCGCGAAGCAGACGACTTATAAAGCGGAGTAAAAGAGCGGCTGAGCTGGTGGTAAAATCCCCCAACTGTGCAGCCAAAGTATCGAAATCCCGGTAGAATGACCGCTTTTCGGTTATTATACCACATGAATGAAAAAACAAGCATCCTTTTTTCCAAATTCTTTGCATTGAACGCATTCTTCTTATGCGGTACACTCAATATAAAGAATGAATAGGATGTGAACACAACGATGAGGCTTTTTGTCTTCGCCTGCCCCTCCCTGCGACTCCACTTGGAGAAACTGCTTCCGAATTGTCCCCATGAAGTTGACTTTTTTTGGCTGCCGGAGCAGTCCCACGCTGACGTTGGTTTGATTGTACGGGAGCAGCTGGCGCAAGCTAATGGCTATGACGCAGTAATCCTTGCGGACGGCGGATGTCTGCTTCTCGAAGACGGGCTGTCTTCCACCGGTATCCCCTTAGTAATCCCCCGTGTACATAACGCAGTCTCTCTGCTGCTGGGAGGCGCTGATTCCTACCGCCGACTGTTTACACGGTTTGGCGGCGCACTCGCGTGGTATCTTCCCGGATCGGGCAAAGAGCTTCTTGACTGCCCCCGTGCGGAATGTGCCTGCCTGTGCTATCTCGCCGATACCCAGCTTTTGCTTTCGGATGACAGCTTAAAGGCAAGAGCCCTTGCGCAGCAAAACACTTGGGATTTCTTTAGCGCCGAAGCCGATTATTCCCTGCTTACAGCGCTGCTTGGCGGCAACTGGGAGGATCCCCGCATCGCGGTCGTCACCGAAGGAGAAACCGCAAAGCCATCCTACAATCGGGCAATTATCGAATAAAACGCTCGAATTGCCGAATAAGAGGGCGGACTTCCGTTGGAAGCCCGCCCTCTTATTGTAATCAGTTTATTTTTCGACCGCTTCTTTTACAGAAGCAACCAGTCCCGCCAGCGACTGAATATCGCTGGGAATAATGATTTTAGTTGCTTTGCCGTCTGCCGCCTTGGCAAACGCCTCAAGGCTCTTGATCTTAATGACCTGTTCGCTGGGGTTGGCTTCGCTCAGAATCCGCAGTGACGCCGCGTATGCCTTCTGTACCAGTTCGATCGCTTCCGCCTCGCCCTGTGCTTCACGGATTTTCTGTTCGCGCACACCTTCGGCCCTCAGAATCGCGGATTCCTTTTCAGCCTGTGCACGCAGAATCGCGGATTCCTTTTCGCCTTCCGCAACAAGGATATTGCTGTGTTTGTCGCCCTCGGCGCGCAGAATGGATTCACGGCGCTCGCGCTCCGCTTTCATCTGTTTTTCCATCGCGTCCTGAATTTCACGCGGCGGCAGAATGTTTTTCAGCTCAACACGGTTGACCTTGATGCCCCATTTGTCGGTGGCCTGATCGAGCGTAGCAGTGATTTTCGTGTTGATGACGTCGCGGGAAGTGAGCGTGCTGTCCAGCTCCAACTCGCCAATGATGTTACGCAGTGTAGTCGCTGTCAGGTTTTCAATCGCGGACAACGGGCGCTCCACGCCGTAAGTATACAGCTTGGCATCCGTTACCTGAAAAAACACGACCGTATCAATCTGCATGGTGACGTTATCCTTGGTAATTACAGGCTGCGGCGCAAAATCCACGACCTGTTCCTTCATCGAGACACGCTTTGAAACCCGGTCAAAAAACGGAATTTTCAAATGCAAACCGGTTTCCCATGTAGTAAGATAACTGCCGAGGCGCTCTACGACATAGACGCTTGCCTGGGGGACAATTTTAATGTTGCTGATGATAATCACCAGAATGATGAGCACCAGAAAAAAAATTGGGATCAGCGTTCCTGCGATTGGCATAAATATCCTCCTTTATTCTGTGTCAGCATCATGCTGCACAATACATTCTACGATTACTTTGACGCCCTCAATGGCGAGAATTCTGACTTTGTTTCCCTGTTCTATGAGAGAGCCGTCTGCCGAACGGGCCGCCCAGTCCAGCCCCAGAACGGAAACCCGCCCAAGGGAAAGATCGTTGTCGATGGGTTCCCGAACAATTCCGATTGCTCCGATGACCCTGTCGGCGTTGGTGCTTTCCTTATGGAAATGAAGCTTGCTTTTCAGCAGAGGGCGCGTCGCGGCCAGTGAGACCACCGACAGAACAAGAAAAACAACGAACTGAATCAGGAGCGGGGCGCCAAACATAGCGGCGATCGCCGCACCGGCCGCGCCCAGCGCAAACCAAATGGCAATCAGCTGAATCGTCAGGCCCTCCCCTACTGCAAACAGGACCCCCAGAAACAGCCATAATACTGCCGCGGTTTGCGGGCTTGCAAGTCCAAAAATGGTCATTTCTCGCTCCTCACTTTCTGATAATATGGCATTGGATTACTTGGCATGCAATGTACATTTCATAGCCTGCAGGTTTGCCTGTATGGGGTTTCCTGCATGTATCTAGTATAGCATAGATGATCAGCTCTGCACAAGGCAGGAAACAGTTCCTTCCAAATCCCCTCCGGCTGCCCGCTTTCCCGTTTGAAAGTGATCTCTCTCGTTCTTTTTATATCTCGTCAGATCTCGCTCAATCTCGCTAAATCTCATGTTTTAATGTATTGTATTTTTTAATTACAATGCCCGCCGCCGTGCTTTCGACACACGGCGGCGGGCTGGCTTTAAAACATATCGTGCTCAGTGATAAATATTCACGCGGATAACGCCTTCAATCCTGCGCAGCTTAGCAATCACACTGTCGCTGACTTCGCCATTGATATCGACCATGGTGTAAGCATAATCCTTTTTGGATTTGTTGGTCAGATTTTCAATATTGACGGCACTGTCAGAAATCTCCGTAGCGATCTTGGTAATCATGGCGGGGATGTTTTTGTGGACAATGGTGATGCGCATATCGCCGCTGCGGGCCATAGATACTGCGGGCAGATTCACTGAATTCTTGATGTTGCCGTTTTCCAGATAATCCACCAATTCGGACGCTGCCATTTTCGCACAGTTGTCCTCGCTCTCCGGTGTGGACGCGCCGAGATGCGGGATTGCCAGCACACCCGGATGGCCAAGCAGATCGTCACTGGGGAAATCGGTGAAATAGCAGCGGATCTGTTTTTCGTTCAGCCCTTCGATCAAATCCTCGTTCATGACCAGATCACCACGCGCAAAGTTCAACAGGCGAACGCCGTGTTTCATCATCTGAATCGACTGAGAATTGATCATGCCCTTCGTTTCCGGCGTGGAGGGAAGGTGCAGCGAAATGAAATCGCAGTTCTCATAAATTTCTTTTAGAGAGGTCGCGCGCTTGATATCGCGGGAGATGTTCCACGCGGTCTCCACCGACATATAAGGGTCATATCCCCAGACTTCCATATCCAGGTGCCGCGCAAAGTTGGCAATGCGGGTACCGATGGCGCCCAAACCAATGACGCCCAGTTTTTTGCCGCAAAGCTCCGGCCCCACAAACTGGGACTTTCCTTTTTCCACCAGCTTGGGGACTTCGTCGCCCTGTCCCTTCAGCGTCTGCGTCCACTCCATGGCGGGGTAAATCTTACGCGCGCTCATCAGCAGGGCGCAGATCACCAGTTCTTTCACAGCGTTGGCATTCGCGCCGGGCGTGTTGAATACGACGATGCCCTGTTCGCTGCACTTGTCAATCGGGATGTTATTGACACCCGCCCCCGCGCGGGCAATCGCTTTCAGCGACTGGGGCAGCGGCATATCATGCATTGCGGCGGAGCGGACAAGAATCCCATCGGGATTTGCACCCTCCTCCGTGATACGGTATTTGGTTTTATCGAAAACATCCAGCCCAAAGGGGCTGATCTTATTCAGAGTCAGAATCTGATACACACAGTCTCATCCTTTCCATCATCGCCCAGTCAGGCGTTTTCGCGTTCAAATTTTTCCATAAAGGCAACCAGTTTTTCAACGCCCTCCACAGGCATCGCGTTATAGATCGAGGCTCTCATTCCACCGACACTGCGATGACCTTTCAGGTTCACAAAGCCTGCCGCTTTTACTTCGGCAACAAACTTCTTATCCAGCGCGTCGTTGCCGGTGACAAACGGAATGTTCATCAGCGAGCGGTCCTCAGGTACAACCGTACCGCGGAACAGTTTGGAGCTGTCCAGAAACTCATAGAGGAGTTTCGCTTTCTTCTCATTGACCGCCTGCATGTTTTTAAGGCCGCCAATGTCGTTTTTCAGCCATTCCAGCACCAGCTTGCAGATATAAATTGCATAGGTGGGCGGCGTATTATACATTGACCCGTTTTCCGAATGGGTAACATAGTTTAACATGGTTGGGGTATTCTCGCGGGCGTGGCCCAGCAGGTCTTCACGGATGATAACCACCGTCAGTCCGGCAGGTCCCATGTTTTTCTGCGCGCCAGCATAGAGCATGCCAAATTTTGAAACATCGATCGGCTGAGAAAGCGCGCAGGAAGAGATGTCGGCCACCAGCGGCACCTTGCCCGTATCGGGAAGCTCATGATAAACGGTGCCGTAAATCGTATTGTTCAGGCAGATGTGGAAATAGTCCGCATCCGGCGTGAAGGTGGATTTGTCAAGTTTCGGGATATAGGAAAACGTCTGATCCTTGGAGGAAGCAACCGCGTGGCATTCGCCGTAACGGGAAGCCTCCTGATAGGCTTTCGTGGCCCACTGTCCAGTGATGACAAAATCCGCCTTGCCGGAACCGTTGAGCAGGTTGAGCGGAATCATTGCAAACTGGCTGGACGCACCGCCCTGCAAAAACAATACTTTATAATTGTCCGGGATGCCCATGACTTCGCGCAGAAGAGCTTCGCATCCGTTGATGATCGCCTCGTACTCTTTAGATCGATGGCTCATCTCCATAACGGACTGTCCGCTGCCCTCATAGTCCAGCATTTCTGACGCCGCCTTTGCCAACACGCGCTCGGGCAGCATGGACGGGCCAGCGGAAAAATTGTAAACTCTTGCCATAATCAAAGCCTCCTAGTTTTGTATTGTTTATTCTTCTAAATCGATAAACATTGATTTTTATTATATTTCTATTCCGGACGATAGTCAATCGGTTTCTAAATGCCGAATTGAAATTCTACGTTTTAGGCAAGTGAAACCCGCTTTTTATCGCGCTTTGTAGCAATTTTTTACGCAATTGAACGTGTTTCGCCTGAAAACAACTGTTTTCTTATCGCGTACTCATTTTATCATATCTTGATAAAATGAGTACATATTTTCCATATTTGTTTATTCATGGCAGAAAAAAGCGCGGGAAGCAGTTGCTTCCCGCGCCGCATCGGTTATTCAGAAACCGCTGCTTCCAGCAGTCCCTTTGTAAGCCCCGCTGTTTCTCTGTCAAGTACCAGATTCCCGCCTTGCAAAACCAATATGCGGTCCGCAAGTCCCAGTGCCTCATCCGGATCAGAGGCCACCAGCAGCACCGTCGCGCCCTTTTGCAGCAGGCGTCCGATTTCATCGTAGAGGTGCATCCGCGCGGGAACATCCACCCCGGCGGATGGGTCGCAGAGAAGATAGACCGCCGCCTGCTTGCGCAGGGCGCGCTCCATCAGCTCCCTCTGGCGGTTGCCTCCGGTAACATATTCTTTATTCTGTCTGACACCGACGTAAGCGCCGAATGTTTTGCTCATTCCGGACGCGAACAGCTTCATCGCAAGGCTCATGCGCCCGAGCGGAGAATCCTTTCCGCCCGCGTCCGTCACCGCCTCGCATTCCCGAAAAACCTCTTCCTCCTGCTCGCCGGCTGCCAGAACAAGCCCCGCACGTACGGTGGCAAGCGGCGCCTCCGCCGGCAGCTCCGTTCCCAAAACGATCAGTTTTCCAGTTCGCTTCTCCAGTCCCGAAAGCGCGCCCGCCAGCCTCAGTTTGCCAGATTTTGCATTCCCCAGCAGCGCGACCAGCTCGCCCTTGTGCAGGCTGAAGCTCACATCCTGAAAACCTTCCCCGGACAGATGCTCCGCCCGCAGCAGCTCCTCACCAGGCTCCACACGGATGCGTCTGTAAAGGTCTGCGGTTTTGACACCGTACGCTGCCTCAATCAGGGCAGGTTTGTCAAATTCACCGATCGGCGCTGACCGGACGATGCTCCCGTCCTCCACCACGGAAACCTCGTCCGCCAGAGTGAGCACTTCATCCGGGTCATGCGATACAATCAGAAAAGAACAGCCCTGCCGGCGCAGCGCGGCAACCGCCTCGTAAAGTCTTTGCTTTTCCTCCGGATTCAGATGGGTCGAGGGCTCGTCCAGCAGGATCGTGTCCGCATGGGAGACCCGCGCGCGCACAATCACTGCAAGCTGCCGCTCCGCCGGGGTCAGGCTGCCGTAGGTGCACATCGGGCTGATGTCCGAGTGCATGCTGTGAAATTCCGCCTCGACAGTTTCAATCATTTTCCGGTTGCTCAGCATTCCAACACTGCCGCCCACAGTGAGCTCCCGCCCGAAATAGATATTCTCATAAACCCTTAGATTTGGGAACATCTGCTGATTCTGGCTGATCAGCATGATGCCGTTCGCACCGGCGTCTTTGGGTTCCCGAATTTCAATTTGTTTTCCCAGAATCCGGATTGTGCCGCTGTCCGCGGGATGGATCCCCATCAGCACCGAAAGCACGGTGCTCTTGCCGGAGGCATTGCGCCCTACGAGCGCGTGCACCTGCCCTTTTTTCAGTGTGAGGCTGATATCCCGCAGAGAAAATTCACTGCTGATCCGGCGGCTGACATGCTCCAGTTCCAACAGTTCCATAACGGCCTCCTATTTTTTTGCGCCGGACAGCACCTGATATACCTTTTCTACATTGATGCCGCGGTCGATTTCAAATTTTCCTTTTCCAAGATATTTGCCCAGTTTTTGCAGCAGCATAACGTCCTCCGACGGAATATGGCTGACAGAGCCTTTCAGCGGACACGCAATCACCACCGCGTGTTCCACCGGCACCTTGATGCCCGCATCCTTCAGCAAGGTCCTGACACGGCCCTCGCACTTCCCGGCTTCCAACAGCGGATTCCCGACCGCCCAGCGTTTTCCGCCGGCGGCTGCAACTGTCCATTTCTCATCCACCGGCTTCCCGTAATATTCACCCTGGATGCCCAGGTCATAAACCAGAAGGACGCCGAAATTGCCGATCAGCAGATGGTCCGCCCAGCCGTTCAGAGGGCCTATAATAAACTGTGCATCGTCAACCACCTTGTATCCCCGGGGTGCGGCAAAGCGCCGAAGCGCCGCGGAGACCCGTTTTTTCTGCCCGGCAGCGCCGGCTCGCACACGCATCAAACGGGCTGCAAAGACTACCAACGCAACCGCCAGTGCGGCGATTCCTGAACCGAATGCAATTTTATCGGCGAGTGTCATTTTTATCGTATCCTTTCTGATTTCCAGACCTTATTCTATTAAGTACTATATCAAAATCCCCCTGTTTTTGCAACCGTTCTTAAAAAGCGTGAACGCTTTTTAAACATCACGTGGAATGCTTGAATAATGGGCAAAAATCCGCTATACTGTTTGAGCAGCTTATTAAATCAAAGGAGGTGCCGCTTTGAAAAAGCAAAAAGCAGCCGCCTGTATTTTAGCGTTTTCCCTGCTGTTGAGCGCCTGTGCAAGTGAAACGGCCGAAGCCGTTCCGCAGAGTTTTTCTGCGTCCGGCAGTTCGGAAATTTCAGGCAGCTCAGATGTTCCGGAAAGCTCGCTGCCCCCTGTTGACGTACCCGATCCAAAGACAGCACTGGAAGAAATTTATCGCGAGAGTGACGTCAGGGGTGTGGGGCAAGCGTCAAAATCTGCAATGGAAAATAAATTCTTTTTTAATTTAGAGGATCTTGATGTATACTATGTTCGATATGCTTCCGGACGTTTCGGCGTGGCGGATGTGTTTATCCTGAAGCCTGCGGCGGACAAGACGCCAAAAGTAAGGGAAGCACTGGAGCAGGTGAAGATTAACCGCATCAAGGAATTCGAGAACTATGACATTTATGACTCTCTGCGTATTGCCAGCGATGCTGAAATTTTTGAGCAGGGCGACTATCTGGTCATGCTGATGGTGGATGACATGGAAGCCGCGCGGAAGATTATCGACCACTACATCCCGGCCTGAACCGGACCGCAGTTTTTCAAAAAAGCGGAGGTATTTCAGTGGACAAGCAGAGCAAACCTGCCGGACGGATTCATTTTTTTGATGAATGGCGCGGCTTGGCAATCCTGTTAATGGTTCTCTACCACGGCGCATATGACGTCGTGGAAATATTTGGGGTTGATTGGCCATTCTTTAAGTCGTTTGGCATGCATGTGGTGCAGGTGGGAATTGCGGGCAGCTTTATTTTTATATCAGGCGTGGCCTGCCGGTTTTCCCGCAGCAACCGCAAACGCGGCCTGATTACATTCGGGCTTGGTATGTCACTTACGGTGGTCACCCTGTTGGTCATCCCATCTCAGCGGGTCTTGTTCGGCGTGCTGCATCTTTTAGGCGCAGCAATGCTAGTGTATTCTTTCCTTCAGCGACCGCTGGACAAACTGCACCCCGCTGCGGGGTTTTTTCTGATGCTGCTTTGCTTTGCCCTCACCATGTACGTGCCATATGGTGTTCTGGGGTTTCCCCCGTTCGCCGTACGTCTGCCTGAATCAATTTATCAGATGGGGGTGCTGTTTCCGCTGGGCTTTCCGGCACCCAGCTTTTATTCGTCAGACTATTTTCCGGTTCTGCCGTGGCTGTTCTTTTTTCTGACAGGCAGTTATTTTGGGGTTCTTGCAAAGGACGGCACCCTTCCCGCCTATTTTTACCGCGAGCATCTCCCCATTTTATCTAAAATCGGCCGCTATACCCTTTGGATTTATATGTTCCACCAGCCGGTTCTTTATGGAACTCTGGTGCTTATTTTTCGTATTTTAAAGTGAAATACAAAGAAAAGGGCCGGATGCACGAGACATCCGGCCCAATCTGTTTGAGGTGTGTTTTGAGGAGGGTAGAGATACTCAAAATGTTTGCGGCTAATCTTGAGTACATCTTTATTATACCCTTAATAATCCGGATTGTGTGAATGATATATGTACGAACTTTTAAAAATAGTGACATTTTCTCTGAACAAATTGGTACGCTTGTCGAAAGATCAGACTTATTAGGCAATATTTTGCAAACATATGTTTGCAAATGATAAGGGATTGTGTTATAGTAAAGAAAAAGCATAAGGAGGCCGCCATGCAAGAATTGACGCCAAAAGAAACCGCTGTATTCGAATTTATCCGCCGGTCAATTGACGGCGGCGTTGTGCCCAGTGTGCGCGAAATCTGCGCAAAACTTTCGATCAAGTCTACATCCACGGTGCACCGTTATCTTACAAGCCTTGCTGACAAAGGATATATCGAGCGTTCAGATAACCTGAACCGCTGCATCCGTATTCCCGGGACCGGAATGGCCCGAATCCCCGTTGTTGGACGGGTTACCGCAGGAGCCCCTATTCTGGCGGTGGAGTCTGTTGAAAGTTATATCCCGTTCCCTTGCCATGGGGACGTGAACGGCCTGTTCGCGCTGCATGTGCGGGGGGAAAGCATGATCAATGCCGGCATCCTTGACGGCGACCTTATTATTGTCCGCCAAGGCTCCTCCGCCCATAACGGTGAAGTTGTCGTGGCAATGATTGATGATGAGGCAACTGTAAAGCGGTTTTATAAAGAAAATGGCGGATACCGCCTGCAGCCTGAAAACGATACGATGGAGCCGATTTATACCGATCATGTTTCGATTCTTGGCAAAGTCGTCGCACTCCAACGGAACTTTGAATAACAGAAAAGGACGGCTGACGCCGTCCTTTTTTTACTTTATTGCTGCGTTGGGTCTCCAGCCAAGAAATTGATCTGTGACTGCATGATGCCTTGCGAAACAATCATAAACCCGAAGACTCCCAGAACAATGCAGATAATCGAATTGTCCGAAACAGTTTTATCTAAGTTTGCGGCAAGCCGTAGGATTTTATGGTTGTATTTATAAAGCCAGTACAAGCCATAAATTCCACAAGTAATGATGGTAAGCAAAATCTCCAAACCTGAATTTTCCTGAGTATCTCCAAGAGAATTGTTAATTTCCTCTGAAGTTTGATACATCCATACATAATAATAGATGCCGCAGGTCACAAGGGAAAGAATAATTACCATAGGGATGCTTTTATTCCTTATGTACATGTAAACGCTCCTTTCTCCGGAACCCCGGTATCATTTTTGTTTTCATTTTAACATTCTTACAGATAAATATCAACCATCTGCAGCAATATTAATCCAATATTTCTCATTTTATTTTAACGATTATAGCAAAAAGCTCCTGTATAAATACAGGAGTTTTTCAGTACTGGCATAGACCTATTTTCCCGGGCAGCTTCCCGCCAAGTATCATCGGCACTGCTGAGCTTAACTTCTGTGTTCGGG